>JAGOLX010000027.1 GCA_017993835.1 Phycisphaerae bacterium | reverse complement strand
TGTATAAAAGCCTCCATGGCGTTGCTCCTCTGGAACGGTACTGTTTGCCAAAAGCGATACCGTACCCCAAAGCGCAACGCCTTTCACCCCTTGGGTTGCGGCCGAGCGCAGCGAGGCCGCGCTGGGCCTTTGTATGAGATCCGTGCGTCCGAAATGCGAACGGCGAGATATTGAGATGCGTCTTCTTGAGTTCTTCCCCTGAATCTGCCACAGTCCCTCATGGATTAGCTGGTGTGCAACCAGCCCACGAGGACCAAAAGGCGATCCAATGGACGTTTCTGAGATTGAGGACGGGGAGAAGAACGCGAATGGTCTTTTCAGTTCTTCCTATCGTGAAGGTGGAATACCATGTCTATGACCCTTGACGCATTCTGACCACAGAGCGGGGAGTTGCATGAACGAGGAATCCATCGCCATCGCCTATCTACCTTGGGCGGACTTGAAGGAAGAGTTCACCATCGGCCCGGTATCCTTCTGGCCATTCCACAGCAAGGCGGAAGAGAAGATCCCTGACGTTCAGGTCCGGTCCGGCCTTACACGGTTCTTCGCAACCTTCGTAGATAATCTTGGCAGACCGGTGAAGACGGTAGTGGCCTGTTCGTGTGGAGACATCAGTTCTCGCAAGTTTACCCCGGAGGAGTATCAGGCTATTGATGCCGCCGTTGACTGTCTCATCTTCGCGACCATAGCCACAGGTACCAAGAACGCCGTTTGTGCCGACAATAGTTCCATGGCACCTCCATTGGCTGACCGCTTTGATCTCGGGTCACGATGGATCTGGCCGAAGCAGGATGGGCTGGTCACAGCCACAGAGAACTCGCTGAACTACTGGAGCCACGGCGAATACAAGGTCACCAAGCCAATTTCGGTCGGTGGGCATTTCTGTGGCGGCTATGAATCCCTTCTTCAGGGCCTTAGCCATGCTTTTGATTCGAAGTTTCCGCAGGGAATTCGAGATCGCCTGTTCCGGAGCCTTGAATGGTTTCGGTTCGCACACACTGAATCCACGGCAGTATCCTCCCTCCACAAGGTGGTCATGATGGCAACGGCCTATGAAATACTGTTGGATTTCCCGGATTCAGGCAAAAGGCGGTACTTCATCCGTGAGATCGATTCAAAGCTCCGGTTGCCGGAATCATGTATCGTCGAACTGCAAGACGGTCGTGGGGGGACATTTGAGGTCTGCAAAGCCGCCGAGTGGGGCGGCCAGTTCTATGAACTGCGCAATAAGATTACACATGGCGATCAAGTGTCATATGAACAGCTTCTGTACAAGGGCTGGGTTACTCACCTCATTGTTGCCGATCTTGTTATGCTGGAATTGGTGAAGCGGTTGCTCTACGAGCATGTTTGCATCGGTGAGGATTCTCGGAAGTGCCTTGCCAACTTCGCACCCATTTGTTCCGATTCACCAGAGGTTCTTGAAGCGACGCTGTTGCCTGGAGCATTGGGGCTTCGCCTCGACGATGTCCATGAGGCTTTGGGTTGGACGAAACGCGCCTCGAATGTGCCGAGGCAGGATGACTCAATATAACGTGAACGGTGTGCGTAGCACACCCTACCGCTGACGCCAGATCTTGCGTTCCGCCTTCTTCCCCGCGCATCCGTTCGTGTCTTTGTGGTGAGAAGGAGATGGATTCCTGCTTTCGCAGGAATGACAGAGTCGAATCCGCGCAAGTCCACGCCGAGAACAGCCGTCGGCTGTCAGTGCTGCGTGCGTGGCACTCTCACCGTCCGAACTTCTTACCTTCTCAGCTTCTCACCTTCGTCTTCAGGCTCTGTGTCCTCTGTGCCTCCGTGCTGAATCCTATTGCAGCGGCTTCCGCTTCTTGTCCCAACGCTCGCGGAGGCGGATGGAATCGAGGCCGACCGTCCGGCCCTTCGAGAGCGGGTTGCTGCCTACGCAGACCAACCTCAGCGTGTGTTTGCCCGGCGTGAACTGGTAGCTGCCTAAGTAGTTCTCCTTGACCAGCAGCGTCGGCGAGTAGAAGTCGCAGTCCGCGAGCTTCTGGCCCACCATGTAGTCCGCGGGCTCGCCGATGTTCTTGCCGTCGAGGAAGACGCGATAGATACCGTAGTCCTGGCCGTAGGTGAAGCGAAGGATCAGGCCGCGATAGCCTGCCTTCTCCACTGTGAACTCCATTTCGAGGATGGGTTCGTTGTCCGCGGGCATGAAGCGGACCTGGCCGTCGCCAGTCCAGTCGTAGCCCTTTTCCAGCTCCAGCACGCCGGCAGAGTGCTTGGCAGTCGGCAGGAGCGTCTTGCCTTCGATGGTGATGTCCAGATTGGGGAACGTCCGCTGCGCCAGGGAGGGCAGGGTCGTGAACCGCTTCGGCTGGCCCACCTGGTACCAGAAGGCGACGGTCGCCATGTCGTCCTCGCGTTCGACGTGGCCGCAGGTCTCGCCGGTGGTGGTCTCGTCGCCGGTGATCCAGCCGGTGTGCTCGATCTCGAATCGCAGGGACTTCGTGAACCGCACGGGGTCCGCGATGTGCCAGCGGTAGAGGCAGTACTCGGTCCCGAGATTCTCGAAGTCCGTGCTCATGTAGGTGCAGCCGTAGTAGGGGAACAGGGCTTCGTTGAGTCCCCAGGCCATCAGGAAGTAGTCCTCGGTGCCGGTGCCCTGGATCGTGGGCTTCGTGTCGCCGTCCACGTACATCCGCACGTCGCCTTCGCCGAACCAGAAGGGGCTCCGCGACCGGGCGGACATCACCGTGCCGACGTAGTGTCCCTGGCCCACCGCGTCGAGGATCAGGTAGTCCCGGCCTATCTTCTCCGGGAACTCGTTGCGGTACTGGGCGCAGAAGTACGCGGTCTGCGGGGGCAGGCTCTGCTGCTCGGTGTAGTCGATGTGGTAGTAGAAGCTGCGGACGTTCTTGGCGCCTTCGTTGGTCGCGGTGATGATCGCCCGCTTGTAGAAGGGCATGGGCCAGTAGCAGTTGTATCCGTCGCCGCCCTCGACCTGGACGGGCACCGAGCGGATCTCATGCCGCTCACCGAATCCCGCTGCAAAGAAATCACCGAGTGGGGACTCGACCGCAGGCTCCTTCGCGTCGTCCCAGTACATCCGCAGGACGATCTCGTCGGGTCGGGCGGAGCCGCCTGCTTCGAGCCAGTTGGGACGGGCCTCGTTGAAGGTCAGCCAAATGTGGTTGATGATGCCCGGACCTTTGATGTCCGCGAGGACCTTCGTCTCTCCCGGCGTGATGTAACGGGTCCGATCGCTGTTGCTGTTCGGGTCGGGATCGGAGGAGGTCACCGCCTTGGACCGGCCCGGCTGGACCTGCATGAGGCCCGCCAGGTCCTGGGCCGAACTTGACGGAACGCACGTCGCCAGAACAACGACCGACAACACCAGAACGATTGATCGCACGTTTGACTTGCCCATACCTTGACTCCCCTCTAACACGTGACTGCTCACTGTTCTCGGCCATCCCGCGGGTCTGACTCTCACAGCAGGTGTCACCTGACCCGTTGAGTGTCATTTCAGACCCCGGTGTGTGATTGTACCACTGTCGCTCGATGTCTTCAATCGGCCAGATGTGCTTTTCGAATGCCGGTGGGGTCGCGCCGGCCGTGATCGCCCGTGGGGGTCCGGCCCGGCGAGGAGAGAGCCAGAGTGGACGAACGCTCGCTTCTTGCGTGAAGCCAAGGCGTGCGTGGGGTGTTGCCGTTCCGAGGTTCTCGGCAGGGTGACGACTTCGCCGGGTGGCAGCCTCAAGCAAGCTTGTTCGTAGTGTGCCCGTAAGGGCATATCTTCATGCATCACGAAGATAGGCCTTACGGCGTCACTACGAACAAGGCCTTCGGCCTTGATGCTGCCACCCGGAGGGTGCGTGTCTGTCGCTTACGGACTCAGACCTCCGCCAGCTTCCACGGGCCGCGGAAGAGGCGGGGCTGGAGTATAGCGTTGGCCGAGGCGTCGTCGATGAACTGTTCGGCCTGCGGATCCCAGCGGAGCTTGCGGCCTTCCTTGACGGCGATCAACGCGATCTGGCACAGGGTGTCGGAGTGGACCGCGGTCTCGATGTCGCAGATCGCACGGGTCTTCGTCTTGATTGCATCGATGAAGTTGCGGACGTGGTCTGTGCTGATCGGCAGCTTGATCGGCATCGTGTCGTACTTGTTCTGCGGATCGCGGAGGAACTGCTCGTCGTGTGCGGTGATCGTGCCGCGATCAACGTGGACCCAGCCGGTCTCGCCGATGAACTTGATGCCGTGCCGGAATCCCTCGGTGCCGTCCTGGACGAAGGTCACCGGGGCGGCCTTGGCGAACTCGAATCGTACGTTCCACCGTTCGATGGTGTTGAACGCCCCTTCCGGCGGGAACACGCCGGTGCCCTGGACCGTGCTCGGGCCGGTGGCGTCCGTGCCGTTGCCCCACTGGGCGATGTCGAGGTGGTGAATCCCCCAGCAGGAGATCATGCCGAGGGAGAAATTGTTGATGTTCTCGTGGTTGTCGCGTTCGAGCTTCTTCTCGTTGAAGCTGGTCATCATCGCGGGGCCTACCCAGCGGTCCCAATCGATGTAGTCCGGGACGGGCTGTGGCGGAATGGCGTCCCCATGTTTGCCGCCCGGCACGGACACTTGGACGTCCGTGACCTTGCCCAGCCGCCCGTTCAATGCCAGCTCGCAGGCCCAGCGGAACTTCAGATCCGACCGCTGCTGCGTGCCGAACTGGAAGACGACGCCCTTCCTCCGCACCGCGTCGCGGACGCGGACGGCTTCGATGAACGACATGCCCATCGGCTTCTCGTGATAGATGTGCTTGCCATGGAGGATGGCATCCTGAGCCGGGACGCTGTGCCAGTGGACCGGCAGGGCCATGAGGACTGCGTCAATCGAGGCGTCCGCATTCAACTCGCGGAAGTCCGTGAACACCTTCACATCGGGACTGCCGTAGGCGTTCTTGATGCGGTCCCGCGCGCTGGCGATGTTACGCTGGTTCACGTCGCAGATCGCAGTGACGCGGACATCGGGTTGCGAGAGGAAGTCCTGCATGTCCCCCTGGCCCTGGGCGCCGACCCCGATGACGCCGACGGTGAGCTTGTTCGAGGGGGCCGCAGCGCCCAGTACATGCCCCGGCACGAACCACGGAGCAGCACCCGCCGCTAGCGAGGTCTTGAGAAAGGCCCGGCGACTCGGATTGTGAGATACGCGGCTCCGTGTACTCATTCGACCAGCTCCTTACCCGATACGACGTATCAACTGATTGTGAACGCCGGCAGTTTGACGATCTTGCCGCCGGCCAGGGCCGACTCGTGCGCACAGAGCCCGACGCAGGTCCAGTTCGCAGACTGGCGGGCGTTCGGGAACGTGTCGCGGCCCTCGACCAGGGCCGTAACGAATTCGTGCACCAGATGCGGATGGGAACCGCCGTGGCCGGCGCCCTGCGTGAAGCTCAGGTGCGTCTTCTTGGCCAGGTCATACACGCCTTTGGTGGTGAATCGGCGGATCGGCGCGGGTAGCCGCTTGGCAAAGTCGGGGGCGGTGATTCGCTTGGGGATCTTCGCCTCGGGCAGCTTGGCGGTGTGCAACACGTGCGGCTCGTGCTCGATGAGCGTCCACTCGAATGCCCGCTTCGAGCCGTAGACGTCGATGCTCTCGCGATACTGGCGGGCCACGTCGAACAGCGAGCGGTAGATCCTCGCGGTCAGGTCGCTGTCCTTGAACTTGATGTGAGCGGTCTCGACAGCGAAGGGCGACCCGTAGCACTTGATGAGCTCCTTGCGGATGGTGCCCGAGCCGAAGCAGGAGACATACTCCGCGGTCGCATTGGTCAGCGCGAGCATCGGCCCGACGCAGTGCGTCGCATACCACATCGGCGGCAGTCCCGGCCAGTAGTTGGGCCAGCCGTCCATGTCCTGCTGGTGGCTGGCCTGGAGGAACTGGATCTTGCCGAGCTTGCCGGTGTCGTACAGCTCCTTGATGTAGAGGAACTCCCGGCCGTAGACGACCGTCTCCATCATCATATAGGTCAGGCCGGTCCTGCGAACGACGTCCACGATCCGCTTGCAGTCGGCAATGCTGGTGGCCATCGGGACCGTGCAGGCGACGTGCTTGCCGGCCTTGAGGGCCGCGAGGGACATCCAGGCATGGTCGGGAATCGGCGAGTTGATGTGGACCGCGTCCACGTTCGGGTCGCGGATCAGCTTGTTGAAGTCGTCGTATCGCGTTTCGACGCCGAAGGCGTCGCCGACCGCGTCGAGCTTGGCCCGGGTCCGCTGACAGATCGCGTACATGTTCGCGTGCGGGTGTCGCTGGTAGATCGGAATGAACTCCGCTCCGAACCCCAGCCCGACAATGGCGACGTTGATCTTCTCTTGGGCCATAGCGTTCTTCCCTCGGACAAAGTGTGATGGCTGCTATTTCTTCCAATACCGCATTACGATGTCGTCTTCGATCTCGAAGACATAGGTCGTGCGTTCCTCTTTGCGGTCGTCTGCGTCGAAGAAGATGAAGAAACTGAAATCGCTGTCGATTGTCTTGGTGTATTCGTAGGTGAGGATCTCCGGGCCATTGGCCGATTGCGCCACGCGAGAGGGCTCGCCCAGCACGGCCAGCAGCCAGCCCTTGGTCGTCTCGCCGCACTTGATCTGTCGGAGCGTGTCGTGGCCGACGGCCGGGCCTTTGGGACCGTACGAGACGTCCGAATGGCTGGAGATGCAGCCAGCCAGCACCATCGCCACCAGGACCAGAAGAACCGACAACCCCGCCTTCATCACGCTTGCTCTGCGTTTCATGATCTCCGTCTCCTGTTTTACCCCCGCACCCGTGATTTCGGCCGTCCGCATCGGACGGCACGGCGTATCTGACAGTCGATCATACCTCGCCGGGGGCCGCGAGTCAAATCCCGTCAGACCAGGGGAAAAGGCAAATTGATGGCCGCCGGTCACGAAGGACCTCCGCGTCGAGACGATCAAGTGCCGCTGGGGAACCACGCGCGATCGTCATGCTGAACGAAGTGAAGCATCCGGCCCGGGAATGAGAGAGGGCGGCGTCGCAGGCAACGCTGCCCTCGCAAGCCAGACCCGTCTGAAGATCGGTGTCAGTACACCACCAGGTCGA
Source organism: Phycisphaerae bacterium (assembly GCA_017993835.1). GTDB lineage: Bacteria > Planctomycetota > Phycisphaerae > Sedimentisphaerales > Anaerobacaceae > PLanc-01. The sequence goes on along the minus strand of JAGOLX010000027.1, from coordinate 72,633 downwards.
ACGGCATCATCATGATGACCCCTTCCCGTTGGATCAGGTCGATCCGTTGGAGGACCTGCAGGAGGGCCCGAGCGCGTCGCGGCTCCGTCTTGCCCAGCAGATCCAGCAGCGGCGCCACGGCGGGGTGGCCCGCCATCGGGCCGGCGACGCCGGACAGCGAGATATCCGTGGGACGTTCGCCGCCGCCGGAGGACTGCTCCAGAAGTTCGGTGAGGAAATCCGTGGGTTCTGGAATGATGCGGACCTCGTAGTCCTTGAGGGATGCCTTCGCGGCGGCGTAATCGACTGCCTGCTTGAGCCCGCCGATCTCGTCGACCAGGCCCAACTCCAGGGCCTGCTTGCCCGTGTAGACCCGACCGCCGGCCATCTCTTCAAGGGGCTTTCGCAGCTTGCTGGACCGGCCCTTGGCGACGTGGCCCTTGAAGACCTCATACACCTTGCCCATGTAGCCCTCCAGGACCTGTCGCTGGCTGTCGTCGAAGGGGTGGCTGCTGGTGAAGAGGTCGGCGTTGGCTCCGCGTTTGTGGGCGACCCAGTTGATGCCGAGCTTGTCCCAGAGGCCCGTCGTGACGAGCTTGCCGCCCACGACGCCGATGGAGGCGGTGATGGTCGCCTCGTCGGCGAAGATGGTGTCGGCCGCACAGGAGATGTAATACCCGCCACTGGCGGCGACGTCGCCCATCGAGACGATGAACGGCTTGGCGCCCAGGATCCGTCGGGTGGCGTTCAGGATGACTTCGCTGGCCTCGGCGGAGCCGCCGGGAGAATCCACACGCATTACCACCGCCTTGACTGACGAGTCCTTCGCGGCCTGCTCCAAGGCCTTGCTGATGTCGCCGCTGAAGGCCGCGTCCGTGGCGCCGAAGAACGTCGGCTGACCGTAGCCCGGCAGGATCGCGCCGGATACGTAGACCACGCCCACCGAGTCCTTGTGCGAGACCTGGGCGGGTTTGAACATCTCCGCCAGGACGGAGAACAAGGCCAGCGGATTCGAGAAGTTCATCTGTGGACCGGCCTTCGCGCCATAGCGGTTGTCGATCTGCTCGGGTCCCTCAATCTCCTTCTTGACCCTGGCGATGAACTGTTCCCGCGTCTCGACGGCATCGATCAATCCCTTTTCCTTCGCCTGCTCGGCCATGTAGGGACCGTGGTCGATGAGTTCTCGAACCTGCTCGGAGGTCTTGCCTCGCGACTGCGCGATCATGCCCGCGAGCGCATCGTACCAGCCGTTATAGAGCCAGTTGAGGTTCTCCTCGGCGGGCTCGCTGGGACCGGTGCGGGTGAAGATCTCGGCGGCGGACTTGTACGCGCCCATGTGCATGAAGTCCGTCTGGACGCCGATCTTGTCCAGGAGATCCTTGACGTACGGCGTCTCCGCATAGAACCCCATGATCCACAGAGCCGACTGCGGCGCGACGCTGAGGTGATCGCCCGCGCACAGGAGTGCATAGGTGAACGTGCTCATGCCCTCGGCGTAGACGTAGACCCGCTTGCCGGCGTCCCGCACCCGCTGGATCGACCCGCGGACTTCCTCCAATTGCCCGAAACCGAAGGACATCCCGTCGAACGTCAGAATCACGGCCTTGACCTGGCTGTCGGCGCCGGCCTGGTCCAGGCGAGCCACGAGGTCTTTGAGCGACGTAGCCTGTCCCGCCATCAGGCCGAACGGGTCCTCCATCGGGACCTCAGTCACCGCGCCGCTGAGGTGAAGGTGAGCGACGAGCGGCGGCTCCGCCGTCGCGCCACTTCCCTGTCCTGCCCCAAGACAGACCTGCCCCGAGAATACGACCACGCACAGCACAAGCATCTGTAATCGTCTCATACTCCGTCTCCTTTCCGGTCGCCCTGTTTCGAATCCCATCCGCACATACGTTCATTGCTCAAGCACACAACGAAACCTCCTTGTGTGCCGATACAGTATACTCCGTCAATCCTTGATGACAGACTCAGGGATGTACTCCCGTATTCAATCCAGCCGAGAGAATGTAATCTACGGAGGACTGAATGTAATATATCAATTACATTTGGTCAAGTAAATATTACTATGTTCAAGCTTGTCATCTGTCTCGTACAGGCCTTCGGACGCACCACAGCCCAGGTATTACGCGCTTCCGCGAATGGGCTCTTTTTGGGGATTTTGGCGGTATCTCCGAGAACGGGTTGGGAGTATAGTGGCGGGCTGTCCAGTTTGCGAAAGGAGCACGCACTATGAGCCGTGGGACTTGTTTGATCTATGGAGCTATTTCGATGATTGCGACGACGTGTCTATTGCCCCTTGGGGCGGGGGCTGACGAGGGGATGTGGTTGTTCAACGATCCGCCCAGGCAACTGCTCAAGGACCGCTACGACTTCGCACCGGGCGACGACTGGTATCTGCACCTGCAGCGCGCCAGCGTCCGCTTCAACAGCGGCGGATCGGGTTCGTTTGTTTCCGCGAACGGCCTGGTCATGACCAATCATCACGTCGGTGCGGACTGTCTCCAGAAGCTCAGCACGAAGGACCGCGATCTGCTCAAAGAGGGTTTCTACGCCAAGACACTCGCGGACGAGGTCCGCTGCGTGGATCTGGAGCTGAACGTCCTGCAGAGCATCGAGGACGTGACTGCGAGGATCAATGCGGCGGTTACGGCCGGGATGAGTCCGGCCGAGGCGAACCAGGCCCGCCGGGCTGCGATGAATACCGTCGAGAAGGAATCGCTCGACGCCACCGGGCTCCGCAGCGATGTGGTCACGCTCTATCACGGCGGGCTCTACCACCTCTATCGTTTCAAGAAGTACACCGACGTCCGCCTGGTCTTCGCCCCGGAGCAGGGGATCGCCTTCTTCGGCGGCGACCCGGACAACTTCGAGTTCCCGCGTTACGACCTGGACATCTGCTTCTTCCGCGTCTACGAGAACGACAAGCCCGCGAAGATCGAGCACTACCTCGCGTGGAGTCCCCAGGGCGCCGGTGATGGCGAACTGATCTTCGTCTCCGGCCACCCCGGGCGGACCGACCGGCTCGACACGATGGCCCACATCGAGTTCCTCCGCGACAGGGTGTTCCCGAACACGATGAGCAAGCTCTTCCGCCGGGAGGTGGTCCTGACCGCCTTCAGCGGCGAGAGTCGCGAGAGCGCCCGGCGGGCGAGAGACGATCTGTACGGGGTTCAGAACAGCCGAAAGGCCCGAATGGGAATGCTGGCCGGACTCCAGGACCCCGCGATCATGGGACGCAAGCTGGCCGAGGAGCAGAAGCTCCGACAAGCGGTGCTGGAGAACGCGTCGAAGCTCAAGACGCCCATCGGCGACCCCTGGGCCGACGTGGCCGCGGTCCTGAAGGTCTGGGACGGCATCTACGACGACCTGGACCTGTTGGAGAACGTCGCTGCCTTCAACAGCAACCTTTTCCGCATCGCCCGGACGCTCGTTCGCCTGGCCGACGAATCCGCTGTCCCCAATGCCCAGCGCCTCCGCGAGTATCGTGAGTCGAACCTCGAATCGCTGAAGTTCGCGCTGTTCTCCGAGGCGCCGATCTACGACGACCTGGAGCTGGTGACGCTGGCCGATTCCCTGACCATGCTGGTGGAGCACAAGGGGATGCAGGACCCGCTGGTCCAGAAGATCCTCGACGGTAGATCGCCCCAAGAGCAGGCGGCCCGCCTGATTGCAGGCACGAAGCTCAAGAGCGTCGACGTCCGCGAGGAGCTGGCGAAGCTGGATTCGGAGTCGCTCCGCAAATCGGACGACGCCATGATCCAATTGGCGGCGCTTGTGGACGCCCCCGCGCGGGCGCTCCGCAAGACGCACGAAGAGCAGGTCGAGGAACCCCTGCGTCAGGCCTACGCCAAGCTGGCGGAGGCGAGGTTCGCGATGTACGGGACCGCGGTCTACCCCGACGCGACGTTCACGCTGCGTCTGGCGTTCGGTCTGGTCAAGGGCTACGAGGAAGGGGGCAAGCAGGTCCCACCCTGGACGACGATGGCAGGCGCCTACGAGCGAGCCGAGGAACAGGGCAACCAGTTCCCGTTCGAGCTGCCCTCCCGATGGCTCAAACGCAAGAGCAAGCTCGACCTGAACACCCCGTTCAACTTTGTCTCGACAGCCGACATCATCGGCGGCAACTCGGGCAGTCCCGTCGTCAATCGCAAAGGCGAGCTCGTCGGGATCATCTTCGACGGGAACATCCAGTCGCTGATCCTGGACTTCATTTACACGGAGGAGCAGGCCCGCGCCGTCTCCGTCCACTCGGCCGCGATCCTCGAAGCCCTGCGGAAGGTCTACAGTGCCGACCGCATCGTCAAGGAACTCGTGCCGACCCGATCGGCGAAACGACCGTCCGGGAAATCCTGAGAGGAGCGCGGAGCACATGAGTCAGGAAAAGGTTCACGTCTTCGTGTTCGATACGCTGTCGGATTGGGAGCCCGCCTACGCCGTCGCGGGGATCAACAACCCCATGTTCCAGTTGCAGCCGGGTCGGTACGTCGTCAGAACCGTTGGGCAGAGCACAAAGCCAGTGAAGACCATGGGCGGGATCACCATCTTGCCCGACATGGACTTGGCCTCGCTGAAGCCCGCGGATAGCGCCATGCTGATCCTGCCGGGCGGGATGTCGTGGGAGCAGGGCAAGCATGTCGAAGCGGTCCAGAAGGCCCGTGAGTTCCTCGACGCAGGCGTGCCCGTCGCTGCGATTTGCGGCGCCACGGCTGCTCTGGCGACAGGCGGGCTGCTCGACTCGCGGCGCCATACGAGCAACATGCGTGATTATCTCAAAGCGACCGGATACCGGGGAGGGGCCCTCTACCAGGATGAGCCTGCGGTGACGGATGCCCTGGTCATCACGGCCGGCGGCCTGGCCCCTGTGGATTTCGCCTGCCACATCTTCAGGCAACTGGGCCTGTACAGCGAACCGACGCTCCACGCGTGGGAACAGCTCTTCAAGACTGGCGACCCATCCCATTACCAGGCGTTGGCGAAGTCCTCCGGCCGATCCGCCTGAGTCAATGGACGACTCGCTGCAAAGGGGTGCCTCTCCAAAAGAAAAGGGCTGCAGCATCGTGGCCACAGCCCTCGTGTATCGTGTTATGAAACAACGGTTTACATCGCTCTGCGCCTGCGGAGCCAGCCGACGAGGCCCGTGCCCAGGGTCCCGAGGAGAATCGCGCCGGGAGCCGGGACGGTGGATCCCGCCAGCTCGAATTCGATGTTGTCCACCATCTCGGCCAAGCCGATGCTCGGGTCCACATCATAGTAGAACGTGGCGCTGTCGAAGGTCACGCCCGATACCGCGATGGACTGATTCATGACGTCATCGCGATTCATTTCGACCGTAGTCTGTCCAACCTGGGTTCCGTCGAGATACACGGTGAGAATCGCCATGTCGCCAGCCTCCGACCAGTCGGGATCGTCATTGCCGAAGTCCAGGGACAGGGAGTTGGCGAGAGCGGAGAAATCCATGACCAGCCAACTGTCGTCATAGTCACTCTCGACTAGCAGCGACTGCCCATCGCCCTGTGACCCGAAATTGTCGAGATACAACCCTGATCCCACCGAGTCGCTGAAACTGACCAGGGACGAATCCACACTCGTCCAGCCGTTTGCCTTGTAGCCCGTCGCATCGCTCTCGAAATCGACCAGCACAGCGGCTTGCGCTGCTCCGGCCAGACTCAGACACACCAATCCACACAACATCATTCTCTTCATCACTTTGCTCCTCCAGTTGCACATTGACTTCTACTCATTTCTCAACGGTTCTAACAAGACTGCGCAGGGATTGCGCAGTATGAAATCGACATGTGAAGCCGTCTCGTCCTATCCCCGACGGAGAATATCAGTTTACCAGATTGCCCAGCCAAAGTCAAGGGAAATCTCAGCCGCCCCAGTCCTGGGCAGCCTTGACGCATCGGTATTGCAGGAAGACGCCAACGGCCATGGGGACGAGGACCATCGCAGGCAGGAACCAGGGTTGCTCGAAGACGAGCTTCTCCAGTTTCTGCTGATTCACCATGTGCCCGTACAGGACGGCCAGGATCCCGGTGGCCGTGAGGGTGCTGCCGCCCAGGCTGGTGAACAGGATCACTGCAATCTTGAAGACGATGAACGAGATCATGCCGCCGGCGATGACGCCGACCAGCCCGCCGGCCCAGACGTACTGCTCGGGCAGTCCGAGGGCCAGCCACAGGCCCGCGGTCAGGATGCCGCCGGAAAGGGCGCCCAGCGCGGTCACCCCCCAGCGCATCAAGGGGATCGAGAAGATGGCGAACACCACCACCGAGAACATCGCCAGCCAGACCACGTTGCCGCCGACGAGCAGGTCGTTCAAATACACGCCAACGCCCAGTCCGACCAGGCCGAAGCAGATCGTCACGAGGATCTTGAAGATCCGCCACCCATAGAACAGGCACACCACGCCGAACGAGATGAACGTCAGTGCCTCGACCAGGTCCAGGCTGCTGATGTGTTTCCACACCACCTCCAACGGCACAATACTCTGCTCGGCAGTACCTTGCGCCGCCACGAGGGCGACGTTCAGGATATCGATCCATCCGTTCATTCCATGCTCCTGGGTCTCCGCGACGACGAGACCTCCTCCTGAACTTTATCCATATTTCGCAACCACCCTATCATCGCGTATTTCACCGGTTGCGCCAACCCCGTTTCGATTCTCTCTCCTCGGTCCGCCGTTTGGCGGAGCGGGGGGCCCGTCCGTCCCGGGCCTGCGGGCACAGCAGCAACTGCTCGAGTGTGCCGAAGGCGACCATCCCCAGCAGCACCAGGCCGTAAAACGGTCCCTGCTGTTCCATGCGGGCGATGGGCGTGGCGCCCTTGAAGATCAGCAGGAGCGTCAGACCGGCGAACACGAGCCCCGAGCCCACCATCGAGCACGCCAGTGCACCGGCCAGACGCCCGAAGATCAAACCTACCGCCAGCAGCCCTGCGCCCACCGCCACGATGACCACCACGTCGACCGAGGCCAGTCCGTGAACGATGGCCTTGATTCGATCCGCGACGTCGAGGACATAGGCCTGCACCGCGTCGAGACTCTCCTGGGTCGTGAACCGCCGGGCAGGCGGATCGAGGTTGCGACCGCTGGACAGGGCGCCCTGCTGCGAGAACAGACAGGTCCTGGCGATGACGCCGAATGCGATAGTCGCCCCGAGAACCGCCAAGAGCACCGCACTGAACAGCCTGGGCGCGATCGCGCCGAACGCCGCGCTGCCTCCGGCGGCAAGGCCGGCCATTGCGGGATTCTGCCCGCCGAAGAAGAAGGCGGCCAGACCGCCGGTCAGGGCGCCGACCAGTCCGAGCCAGAGCCGCTTGCGACAGACGCCGGCCAGCCAGACGAAAAGACCCATCGCCAGCACGACCAGTCCCGGTACGACCAGAACCGCCGGACTGAACCGAATCGCCACCTGCTCGAAGCTCTTGAGGATTTCGACCATCCTGGGCACCCCTGTGTTGTGCCGATCCAGGCAGCGGACGCCGACCGGCCACCACACTTCGTTTATCGGCCCATGGCGGCTGTTTTCGTTAGGAAGCCCTGGCTGGGGTCAGTTGGGTGTGGTCTGTTCCGACAGGCCTGCGCGGCGACGGATCGCGCCGACGTCGAGGTTGCGGATGTATCGGACGAGGTTGCTCCAGCCGCTGTAGAAGCGAAAGCCGCCGTGGGTCATCTCGTCGATGGCTTGCTCCTTGTCCCAGCCTTGCACGACGATTCGGTAGACCGCCACCATCAGCCCGGTACGGTCGGCCCCACGCTGGCAGTGTACGAAGGCCGGCAGGCGGGTCTCGTCGGTCACGATCTGGAGGAATCGTACGACATCCTCGTCTTCGGCGTTCCACGCTACCATGGGGATATGTTCGTAGGTCGGGCCGGCTTGGCCCAGGATGTCGCGGTCGGTGTCCGAGGATCGCAGGTTGATGATCGTCTTGATCCCGAGCGCATCGAGCTGTTCCATGCCCTCCGCGGCGGGTTGCGCCCCGCGGTAGAGGTCGTCGGAAACCCTGTGCAGGTTGGGCAGGCCCGGAAGGGTCAGCGGCTGGGCCCATTGGCTCGACGCCGGATTGCTCGTCTGACGGGTGGTGTTGTTCGCCCCCAGGGGCAGCACGGGCCACTGGCGACACGCAGAGCCGCTCACGCCCATCACGAGGGCGAAGACGAGCAGCGAGTTCATCTGCCTGCGGGTCGATTTCATCTGGTGCATACGAATGAACCCTAGCCCCGGATCGAACGGGCCTTCTTGTCTTTCGATCCACAGGCGAGAAGCAGGATCTGCCTGCCCACGCTTCGGCAGATGTGTGTGAACGAGAACTTCAGCGGCGTCGGTCTCGGCATTGCGAAATCGGGGCAGGGCGCCGGGAGGGCGTCCCCGACGACCTCGACCTGGCTGGGGTCCGCGCAGCCGAAGCCGATCTGTCGGGCCGTGCGGATGATGGGAACGGCGTCGGGCGCCAGGCCGATCAGGTGGCAGCAGACCAATTCGCAGGCGATGGGTTCCGTACCTGCGATGAGCCAGCCCAGCGGCCGGCTTGCTCCGCGGATCGGGCCTTGGCCTTCCATGGCGACGATCCCGTCGATGATCGTCAGGGCCGGAGCCAGGCGCTCGTAGATGCCGATGAGCATTTTGCAGAACTCGGTCGGGTCGTCGCCCTTGCGGAAGTGCCAGAGGGCCTTGTGCTTGCCGCTGACGCAGCCGAACAGGTTCTTGACCGCGAAGGTGGCGGTCAGTTGCTGATGGGCCTTGAACTTGGGGACGTTGATGATGACGTCCGCATCGAGTGCGAGGGAACTGATGCCCACGCGCGGGCCGCCATGTCCGAGCCGGCACTTCCTGGGCTGGTTCAACTGCCGAATCGGAACGCCCAGTTTCTCCAGGGGCTCCGTCAATTCCAGCGCGCGGGCGCAGGCGTGCACGTCCGCCCAGGCGGGCGAGTCGGCGACGAAGGGTCGTGCTCCACAGTCCTTCAGCAGGCGGGCCAGCTCGAGGATCACTGCCGGGTGGGTCTGGGCGGCGCCGTGATGGTGGGAACGCGGGGTGATGAAGTTCGGCTTGATGAGCACCGAGTCGCCCGGCTTGACAAACGCTTCGATGCCGCCGAGGAGATCGACCTGTCGTCGGACGGCTTGCGCGACCCTGGCAGGTTCATAGTCCTCGCAGCGGGAGAGCGCGACTTTCACTGGCGGCATAGGGACTCAATCGTTGATGGCGGTGCAGATGAGGACGTAGACGCGGACGGCGGGCTTGACCTGGGGCGGCGTCCGTCTGGTCGGGTTGAAGAACAGGGTCCCCTCCGGCTTGGAGAAGAACAGGCCGCCCAGAGTCTGGCGTTCGCCCGTGTACTTGTCCGGCCCGATCACGATCAGGTCGCCCGGCGCCATCTGGACGGCGAACGCCGCCGGGGCGAAGTAATACTCGTTCTCGCGTGCCTTCGCCTGCAGCTCGGGGATCGTGCTGGCGGTCGGGACCACGTACGTCGGATACCCGATGATCTTGTGCACGCCGCGGGCCCACGGAATCGGCTCGGGACGCAGGCGCAACGCCAGGATGCCCGGCCCGACGCGAGCGGTCTGCCGGAGCAGGTTCGTGTCCACGAAGGCGATCTCCCTCGCGACGGGCAACCGGGCCACGGGCAGATCCGTCACATCATTGACCGGCAGGACCATGGCGTTCGTCGCTACCTTCAGGGCGTCCGCTCCCGCGAGCAGCGACTGGATCTGCGACCACACGTCCATTCGACCGTACCGCATCCGGAAGGCGTTTTCCGTGAAGGCATTGTAGCTGATGAGCTTGATGGGGTCCGCGGAGAGGAGTGACCAAACATCGTCGAGACGATCGACCCGGTCTGCGGGCAACTCCAGGACATAGACGTCCATCGAGACGGTCGGGAAGAACTGCGGCGTGGAGAGCTGCTCGCCGGGCGGCGGGGCAAGTTCTCCGATCTTGACCTGCCTCCAGATCTCCTCTTCCGCCTGGGGTTTGGTCTTGCACCCGGTCGGGCCGACCATCAGCCCCAGGCCTATCAGTACAACAAATAAGGTACGAACCATATCCGTAATTCTAGCCGCGGTTGGGCCCGTTGTCAACGAGCCCTTCGGCTCCAGGCAAGGCGAACGCAAAGTCGTTTCAGAGAGTTATCGGGAATGTCATTGCGAGCGCAGCGAAGCAATCTCCCACGCCGGAAATCGAGATTGCTTCGTCGCGATGCTCCTCGCAATGACATCCGTGAGACTCGTCCGGCGACTTTGCGTTCGCCCTGGTGTAGGGTGGGCTGTGCCCACCAAGATCCTACGCAGCTACGCATCTACGCGGCGTGCACGACGACCATTACTGTCTGCGATAGGTCAGGGTCGCGGCGTCCGGCCTGTCGGACATGGTGATCCGCAGACCCTGGTCGAGCAGGTTACGGCCGCTGTGCGATTGCTGCTCGCCCGTGGCGAGGTTGGTCACCAGGTACGTTGCCGCTGTGTCCAGAGCCCACAGGCGCAGGCGGGCGGCTTCGTAGATGCTCTCGTGCCGTCGGAATGCCTGCACCAGGCCTTCGCCCGCCTCCGGGCGGTCGAATTGCCACGCCATCCACGCGCCGTTGTCGCGGGTCCAGGGCGTCAGCGGATAGAAGTCTCCGTAGTAGTTCGGCGCGACCTGTCGCCACTGGCGGATCAGGCGTCGCAGCGCCGGGTAGTCCAGGTCCTTCAGACGTACGTCGATGCCGAGACCCAGACCCGGCGCCGCGTTGCTCCAGAAGGCGTAGGGCTCGACTGGGGTCGGCCCGCTGCCGTAGTAGGGGGCGTTGCGGGTGGCGACCGTGCCGGTGCCGTGGTAGGGCAGCCACATGGACAGGCCGTACGTCATGCACTGATGACCGGTGGCCTCGTAGGCGTAGTCGCTTCGCCACAAGGGCACCGCCCGGCGCATCGTCTCGACGTCGTTACGCCGCCCGCCGCTGGCGCAGGAGTCGATGAGCAGCGAGGGGTGCCGGCGGAGCAGCTCGTCCCAATAGGCGAGGTAGCCGGTGACGTGCCGGATCTCGGTGATGCCCTGGCGATCGGGCGCGTCCGCGCTGCGCCAGTGGTTCAGCGGGTCCATGTTGAAATCCTGGCGGTACAGGTCGATGCCCTGCGAGTTCAGCAGGCCGTCCACGTGCTCGGTGAGCCACTGCCTGGCCTGGTCGTTGCCGAGATTGAGCAGGCCGCCCTTGGCGCCGCCAAAGATCCACTCGGGGTGGTTCTCCGTCAGCCAGGTGCCTGCGGCCACCCGTTCCGGCTCGAACCAGACGAGGATCTTGAGACCCTTGCTGTGGGCGTGGTCGGAGACCGCCCGCAGGCCGCGAGGGAACCGGGCCTTGTCCACCTCCCAGGTGCCGACGCGAGGCCATCCGCCGCTGTGATGCACGTACCAGCCCGCGTCCATCCACCAGTAGTCCAGCTTGATGCCTTCTTCGAGGTAGCGGTCGATGAACAGGATTTGCCTGGCCTCGTTGGCGTCGATCATCTCGTTGTACTGGCGCGAGCTGGAGGCGAACAGCTTGGCCGGGGGCAGGACGCCGTCGGGCTTGGGCATCGAGTGCGCCATCATCCAGCGTCGCCAGACGTTCTGGGCGACCACCCAGTGGCCCTTCCAGAACTGCACGACGATCAGCGGACTGCGGACCTCCTCGTCGGGAAGCAGCTTGAAATGAGTCAGTTCCTGGCCGGCGGACAGGTGCAGGCCCTTGGCCTTGTCGCGGACGAACTCGGCGGCCCATTGGCCGGGCCAGCCGACGGAGACGATGACGCCTTCGTTGCCCCATTCGAGGTTGAAGTAGGACCAGTCGGTATTGGTCGGTCGGCCGCCGGCGCCGCCCAGGTGCTTGCTGACGCCGGGACCGAGCGTCGTCTCCAGCGGGCCGTAGTCGTTGCCGTTGGCGGGCGAGCCCACGTTGTGGTGAAGGAGGAACTCGCCATCGCCGCTGCGGCCAATCTGCACGTCGAGCGCCTGGATCTTCTCGATGATCGGCGTGTCCGTCGAACCGGTGTTTTTGAAGTACAGCGTCCATTCCGTGGTGGGGAAGTCATTGTACTTGACCAGCACGCAGCGGACCTGCAGGCCGGTCGCGGGGTCGGTGTAGATGAGCGTGTGTTGCGTCCGCTGGGCGTCGAGCTTCTTCGTGTCGCGACTGAGACGCCAGGTCTTGAGCAGTTCGCTCGACGATTTGCCATCGTAGACGAAGGAGAAGGGGGGCTCCGTCGCGGAGATCGTCTTTACGCCGGTCTCTCCGAGAGGCAGGTCCTGGAGCCGGACGCTGCCGCCGTCCTGGAGTTTGACGGTCGGGTCGGCCCAGAGGGCCTGGTCCCAGCCGCGTCCGTCGCCGCCATCTTTGACGCGGATCTCGAATTGGCGGGTGCCGTTGAGCGGGATATCGATTGCGCGGGCCCCATCCTTCAGGCGCATCACGGGGGTCGCCAGGACCTCCTTGCCCTCGACGAGGACATGGAATGTCACGGACCCGTTGCCCATCGTTGCGCCTCGCTGGGTGTCGTCGTTGTTCTCCAGCCCGACGTCGGCGACGAACCGCTGGGCCGGACGGTCGAGGACGACCAGCAGGTGCTTCGTGGAGTTGAACGCCAGGCCGTTCGTATAGGTCTTGTCGCCAAGCTGGTAAGGGGTGCCTCGCCAGGACTTCCCTCGCGAGACCCCGTCGGACGCGTCCTCATAGAGCACCTCCAGGTGCGACGGAGGCGCCGCCTGCTGTTGATCCGTCAGTGCGTCCATCCACCGTCCGCGGAGGCCGAACTCCTCCGCCTGCGGCACGACCGCCTGCGTTGCCACGCCGATGAACAAGCTCACCAGAAAGACGCTGTCGAGACCGATTCGCGACATCATCATGTTTCTCCTGAGGTTCGTATGTGTCTATCCCCTTTCTCTGGAAACCGCTTGGCGTCAGTGTACCGCCATCCCCAGCGGGGCTCAACAGGCATCTCCTGGGCAATGAGAGCACTGTAACCGCCATTTTCCGGCGTCTGGGCATGGTTTGTCACCAGTGTCACCAGCAATTCTTCATTGATACTCTGGGAAATTCGAATTGCATCCATATAGAATAGGATGGAAATCTCCGGTGACACTGGTGACACCAGTGACGAATGCATCTGTCGCCGCCGAGGGCAACCGAGAATCCGCCTGGCCGTCCAAATCTGCTGGCGTCCTGCCAAGATGGGAGGGGTTGACGTTATGGTGCCTGCAGACGGCCGGCAGTCGGTCCGGACTGCACGCGCCAATTCCCCGCGTGGACTGCCGGGGTCGTCGCGAGATCAAATTCTCTTGACCGGGCGAGGATTTGTGCTTAGATATCCCGCTGGTTCAGTCCGAAGGCTGGTGCCTGTGGGTTTGTGCCCCCGCGGTCGCCGGTCCCATCTTCAGACAATAGACTACGCATTGGAAAGGTTTGCGCAGATGAAGGTTAGCCAGAGAGCCAAAGCGGTTGCCCCGTCGGCGACGCTCGCCGTCACGAATCGAGCGAAGGAACTGAAGGCCCAGGGGATCGATGTGGTCGGTTTCGGCGCCGGAGAGCCCGACTTCGACACGCCGGACTACATCAAGGAAGCCGCGATCAAGGCCCTCAAGGAAGGCAAGACCAAGTATACCCCTGCCAAGGGCATTCCGGAACTGCGCGAGGCCATCGCCGCCAAGCTCAAGAAGGACAACGGGCTCACGTACACCGCCGACCAGATCGTCGTGAATATCGGCGGCAAACACTCGGTCTACGAAGCGATGCAGGCCGTCCTCGATCCCGGCGACGAGCTGCTGCTGCCCGCCCCGTACTGGGTGACCTATCCCGAAGCGGCCTCCCTGGCCGGTGCGACCGTGAAGGTCCTCGAGACGGACAAGGCCAACAGCTACAAGATCACGCCGGAGCAGTTGAAGAAGGCGATCGGCCCCAAGACCGCGATGCTGATCCTCAACTCGCCCAGCAATCCCGGCGGGTTCACCTATACGCCCGACGAGCTTCGCGCCCTGGCCAAGGTGCTCGAAGGCACGAACGTCGTCGTCATGTCGGATGAGATTTACGAGAAGCTCATCTACGGCGACACGAAGTTCATCAGCTTCGCGGCCCTGAGCGCCGATGCGTACAACCGCACGCTGACCCTCAACGGTCTGAGCAAGGCCTACTCGATGACCGGCTGGCGGCTCGGCTACACCGCGGGCCCGCTCGACGTCATTAAGGCAATGTCCCGCCTGCAGGACCACATGACCAGCAACCCCGTCACGTTCGCCCAATACGCGGCCATCGCGGCCATGGGACCCCAGTCCGCGGAGACCATCGAGAAGATGCGCGTCGAGTTCGAGAAGCGTGGCAAGTACATGGCCGAGCGTCTGCGGGCCATGAAGGGCGTCGAATGCACCGAGCCGACCGGGGCGTTCTACTGCTTCCCCGACGTGTCCGCGCATTACGGCCGGACCTTCGGCGGCGTCAAAGTCACCGGCAGCATGGACTTCGCCAAGGCCCTGCTCGAGCAGGGGACCGTGGGCGTTGTGCCGGGCCTGCCCTTCGGCTGCGACAAGAACGTGCGTCTCAGCTTCGCGACCTCGATGCAGCAGATCACCAAGGGCCTCGATCGCATGGAGAAGTGGCTGGGCTAACTTGGCCGTCCGTGGTTCGGGCCGCTGTCCGATAGTTGGGAGATTGCTTCGCTCCGCTCGCAATGACATGCTTGTGGCGCAACGGCAGCCGTCTTCTGTTCCATGGTCTTGTGCGTGCAGGACGGGACGCGGGATTGCCTCGCTGCGCTCGCAGCGACATGGCGTCGCGCTGTGGCTGCGGTGAGAGCCTGTTCCACAGGCTTTGCGGACGTTGGGATGGAGCGTGCTCCGCTTCACGCATGTGGCGCAACAACGCGCGGAATGTCATTGCGAGGAGCGAAGCGACGAAGCAATCTCCACCCCAGGGAGAATGATGTGCGCAGTTACTGGGTCTACATCATGACGAATGGCGGCAACCGTGTGTTGTATACCGGCGTCACGAACAGCCTGGCGAGGAGGGTGGCTCAACACAAGGCCGGCACGGGCTCGGCCTTCACGAGCAAGTACAAAACCCACAAACTGGTCTTCTACGAGGAGTTCTGTCGGATTACTGACGCGATCGCCGCAGAGAAGCGGATCAAAGCAGGCTCCCGGGCAAAGAAGATACGACTCATTGAGTTGCTCAATCCCGAATGGAGGGACCTGTCCATGTAGTGAGCGGGAGATTGCTTCGCTGCGCTCGCAATGACATGCCGCGAGGGTTGGGAATTGGCGTAGAGGTCCGGGCTTTCGGACATGGTGCCAGCCCCGAAGCGAGTGGGCATTGATGCCGGCTCACGTATGCCTGGCGCTGGCGTTGTGACTGCGTCATTCTGTCGCGCCATCGGACTGCGTGAGGGGGAATCCCGTGGCGGAATGCGCCAACACCTGTGGCATTTTCGTCGTCTATGGGGGAAAATGGGCCGCGTTCGCAGTCTGGGTAGGCCTGGTCGTGGAGACGTTGCGTGCGGGATCGAGCTGAACGACGGACTCTCAAGGCCCTTCGTCAAGGGCGGCGCGAGGCGTACGTCGAGGTCGTCGACACGCACTACCGGTCCGTCTATCGGTTTCTCCTGTTTCTGGGGGGCGATGCGCACCTTGCCGAGGACCTGACGCAGGAGGTGTTCGCTTCGGCCTGGCGGTCGCTGGACGGCTTCCGGGGCGACTCGTCGATCCGGACCTGGCTGCACCGAATCGCGTACCACGCGTTCCTCGACGCACAGCGGCGACGCGAGCGGGACAAGACACTTGCCGGTGCGTTGTCCGGTTGCGATTGCGACGTCGCGGATGACCCGCTGGCCGGGATCGTGGCGGATGAATGTGTCTCGCAGGTTGCCCTCGCGCTGCAAGGACTCGATCTCGACGAGCGAACGGCACTGCTGCTGCACTATGTAGACGGCCAGAGCTATCGGGAAATGGCCCGAACCCTCAGGCGGCCGAACGGGACCGTCAAGTGGATCACGAGCCGAGCCCTGGAGAATCTGCGGAAACGACTGGCCGGAAAGGTGGAACCATGAATACAAATCCTGGATACGGGCACGAAGAGGTCTCGCTGGATTGGGTCCGGAGGCAACTGAAGGCGATGTCTGCGGTCGAGCCGCCTTCGTCGCTCAGGGGCCGGCTCATGGCGGGCATCCCTGTGGCCGGCGAGGGGCAACCGGCGACTCGCTGCGTCCCGATGTGGTCGCGGTGGGTACGCTGGGCGGGTGTGGCCGCGGCGGTCATCGTCACGGCGTCCGTGATCGTTCGGTTCGGCGTACCTGCGGGACGACAGGGACGACCGATTGCCGACATGAACGGCGCCGCCACGCAGGCATATGCCCGGGACCACAATGGCCTGGGCGCATCCGACACGAATCTGTCCGACATCAACAGCACCCGCTGACGCATCCCGGCGACGGTAGAAATCGCCGGTTTGGGCGATCATTTCCAGTCGAGCATCGAACGAGCAGACGGATTGTTGACGATATAGAGGAAAAGACGTATCCTCCGCGTGGGTCTTGTTTTCGGAACCACATTGAAAGCGATTGAATGAGCGTGAACGATACTCTCGGAACAGGCGAGTCGCTGGGGAATCCGGCTCGCGAGGCGTTCGCAGGCTGGCCGATGATTATCGGCTGGGTCGCCATGCTGGTCTTTGCCTTCCACGCCTGCACGCACATGGTCGCGGCGGGGGACACCTGGGTGGCCATGGCCTGCGGGCGGCACTTCGTCAATCACGGCGTCGATACGGTCGAGCCCTTCAGCGCCAATTCGCACAAGGCCGGCCCGACCGCAGAAGAGGTCCAGAAGTGGCCCCAATGGGCCCAGTGGATCACGGACAAGGTGGGGCTCGATACCGTTCGGCGCTGGCACCCGACCGGCTGGGTGAACCAGAACTGGCTGACGCACGTGATCTTCTACCGGCTGACCACGTCGCTGGGTTCAGAGTCCGAGCCGTACTATGACGCCCTGGTCCTGTGGAAATTCGCGGTCTACATCCTCGCGGCGGCGGCGCTGTACGGCACGTCGCGAATCTACGGCGTGAACCGGGCCCTGGCGGTTATCTTCGTCTGTTTTGCCCTCTTTATCGGACGGTCCTTCTTCGACGTCCGTCCGGCGGGATTCTCGAATCTGCTCGTGGCGGTCTTCATGCTGGTCCTGGCCCTGGCCAGCTATCGGAACGCGTTGTTCATCTGGCTGCTGGTGCCGCTGATCGTCTTCTGGTCGAACGTCCACGGCGGCTACATCTATGCCTTCATCGTCCTGGTCCCGTTCATCGGCTGGCACGCGATCATGAACCTGCCCCGACGGTGGATGGTCGCGGCGTACAGCATCCTGCTGTGGCTGACGCTCTATGGCATGGCGTACCGACTCCTCGGTCATGAGGGTCTCAGAGCCGTCGCGGCCACCAAGGACGCGATGTTCTATCTGGTCGTCCTCGCGATCGGGGGCAGCGTCGCGCTGGCGGTCCATCGCAAGGTGGACGACCGCGTGGTCCTCGTCTGTCACATCGTCGCGTCGTGCATCCTGTTCCTGATCCTGCTGTCTCGCTTCTTCCCGGCGGTGGACACGAAGTTGAGCCGCCAGAACCGGGGGGAACTCGAGATCTACATCGCGGGCTCGCGCCTGGCGTATCTCGCTGTCTTCTCGCTCGCCATGCTCGTCGGCGCCGTCGTCGCATCCCTCAAGGACAAGGTGGTGCTGACGATGTCCTGGAGGGGCGTCCTCCACTCGCTCGCGGCCAGCGCCGTGGCGTTTGTCGCGATGGTGGTCTTCAATCCCTTCCATCTGACGAACCTCACGCACACCTTCGAGATCTCGGTCAGCAAGCACGCAGAGCGGTGGCGCGACGTCCACGAATGGCATCGGGCCTTCGACTGGACCAATCCGGTCGGCACCGCGGCGCCTTTCCTGGCCATGTACATTCTCGCCTGGCTGGTGGTTGTGGCCTGGGTCGTCGCCTATGTGTATGTCTCCCGGGCCCGAGTCGCCGCGGGGGGCAAAAAAGCCAAGACGCCCATGGCCTACGCCTGGCCGCGGATGGATCTGTCCCTGCTGGTCATCGCGGCCATGACCATCTACATGGCGATTCGATCCCGTCGGTTCATCCCGATCGCGGGCTTCGCTGCCTGTCCGATTCTTGCCCTTCTGATCGATTGTCTGGTGCGGGCCCTCGCGGCAATGGTGCAGGCCCGCGGGACAGGCACGCTCGAAGTGCCCTCCATCCCCACGGTGTGGCGCCGGGGTCTTCTCGTCGCGGGTGGAGTGGTCGTCCTGGCATTCGGCGTCGTATGGGGATTGCGGTTCTACACTGTGTACCTGGATTCCTGGCCCGCCGACTACAAGTACACGTCGGTGTTCATGCGAATGACCGCGTCGGACGCCAAGCCGTTTGCCGCCTGCGAGTTCATCCGGGTCAACAAGCTCCGCGGCAAGATGTTCAATTACTGGACCGAGGGCGGCTTCATCGCCTGGGGCCAGGACCCCGATCCCAACACCGGCAAGGTCCCGCTGCAACTGTTCATGGATGGCCGGGCGCAGGCCGCCTACGACGTGAACACGTTCGATCTCTGGACGAACATCATGTCCGGCGGGCCTTCCGCTACTCCGGCCCTCATGGCGGGCCGTCGGGCGAACCGCAATGAGTGTCTCCAGATCGCCGCCTGGATCGGCGAGCAGCTCAAGAAGCAGAACGTGTGGGTCGTCTTGATGCCCAACGGCCAGTTCGGCAAGCCCTTCGTGGATGGAATCGAGTGCAGTCAGACTTGGCGGACCGTGTACATGGACGACAAGCAGCGACTCTTCGCGGACACGACGACGCCCGAGGGCGAGAAGCTGTTCCGTGGCATGTTCACGGGCGAAACGGTCTTTCCGGACGAGTACTCCCGCAACTTGACCGTCGGCCACAGTCTCCTGGTGCTCTCGGATGTCTCGCGGAAGAAGAGAGGTCTGGAGATGCTGGTCGAGGCGATGAAGGCGATGTTCGCGCCGGCGCCCCTGTACGAGATGCTGACGATCGGGGATATGGCTGTCGATCTCAGGCCGCGGATCAACGAGGTGTGCGAGCAGTACGTGCAGGATTTCGAAAAGAACAAGGCCAGTTACTCCCGGCAGAACGGCTTCAACCTCCGCCTGGAAGCGATTCGTCTGGCCATGATCAGGATGCAGCAGATCGCTCTGACGAATCAGGACAAGGCGTCGGCCGAGGAATATGCCCGTCGGAAGAACCTCTACGAGGACGAGCGAGAACGAATTCTGAGGACAAGAAGGTGGTGACCCATGGCAGAGCAAGGCGCCGGTCCCGGCCCGCAAAGCGATTCGACGCCGCCTGTTTCCCTCACGGTGTTCTTCCCGTGCTACAACGAGCAGGAGAATGTGGGCAAGGTGGTTCAACAAGCTGTCGAGGTGCTCGACGGCTTGCGGGCGGACTACGAAATTCTCATCGTCAATGACGGCAGCGCCGACGGCACCGCCCGGGTCGCGGACCAGATCGCGGCCGTGAACCGGCGGGTCCGCGTGATCCATCACCCCCGCAACCTTGGCTACGGCGCCGCTCTGCAATCGGGCTTTCGCGCCGCGACCAAGGAACTGGTGTTCTACACGGACGGCGACGGGCAATTCGATCTGAAGGAACTGCCGCCGTTGCTGCCCCTGATGGCGGACTACGACATTGTCAGCGGCTATCGCATGAATCGCCAGGACCCGCCTTTGCGGAGACTGAACGGCTGGCTCTGGACGCGGATGAACGACATCCTGTTCTCGCTGAACCTCCGCGACCTGGATTGTGCGTTCAAGCTGTTCAAGCGGTCGATCTTCGACCACATCCGGATGGAGAGCCAGGGGGCGCTGATCGCCACGGAGATCCTCGCTCGCGCCGCCCGAAAGGGGTACAAGATCACGGAGAAAGGGGTACACCACTATCCGCGAACGGCCGGCAAGCCAACCGGCGGCAACCTGAAGGTTATTCTGCGGGCGTTCAAGGAAGTCATCAAGCTTCGCGGGCGCATCCTGTCCGATGGATAGCGCCGTTGCCATCGATTTCACCTGGGGACCACCGCCACCATGCACGATCAGAAAGTCAATCTCTTTGTCTACGGCTCGCTCCGGGACAGCCGGATCTTCCAGTCCGTCAGCGGCTATGCGTTCACACGCAGACCCTCGCGGCTGGACGACAAGACGTTGTTTGCCGAGCTGGCGTTTCTGCCACACTACCGGAGGGTCAGCCCGGATAATGTTTACTACTATGCCGTGCCGTCGGCAGCCGGCAGGATCGAAGGCTACATCATCCACGATGTCCCCATGACCGCCGTCGCGGAGATCGATCGCTATGAGGGAAAACGCTATTGTCGCGAGATCGTGCGGGTTCACACCGGACACGGGGTCGAGGAGGCCCTGGCCTACCTCGTGACCACCGAATCGATGCGCAAGCAGTTCGGCGACCGCTTCCATGTGAACCTGATTCACGAGTTGTGGCTCCGCAAGCGGATCCAACAGTTCCTCAAGAGGCATACCCGTCCGGGCGACCGGACCGCGGACGCCGAGTTGGAGCGCCAGGCAGAGCGCGAACTGCTCGCGGCGACCGAACGCGACCTCGTAATGGCGCACTACCGTAGGGACGCCGTCAGCGATTACTACCTGGAGCGGGAGCTGGATCGGCCGCGCCCCAGCATCAAGGCCCTGCACAACGAGCCGCAGGCCCGGCCGTACATCCGAAACTACCTGGCCCTCGTGATCCGCCAGGTCCTGCTCAACCAGTTCGAGGAACAGATGGAGAGCCGGTTCCGCTACGAGCTGGAGCATATGAGGACCAGTCTGCGGTACTTCGCACGCACCGTCAGCCTGTTCGCATGCCTGCAGATCCTCAACGCCAACAACAGCGTGGTCGAGCCGATCATCCAGAAGTGCCTGGACGCCATGCCGTATGAGAAGAACGATCTGATCGACTACGTCAAGTACGCTGTCGGTGTGGTCAAGAGCATCTTCGATCCCCGCATGGCGGAGGACTATCTGAGCCGGATTCGATCGAGCCTCCAGCCGGGCCTGGTGCCGCTGGGGTGCGAGCTGGAACTGAGCAATCTGGGCGCCGCCGCGGTCGAGCCGCTGCGGAGCGCCTCGAACGCAAAGGACGCGGCCTATGACGGCTTCAAGTACTTCTACGATTTCCGCCTGGACGTCCTGTGCTGGAAGCTCGGCGGCTACATCGACGACCACAGCGGATACAACGACCGCCCTCGTCGGCAGGGGTTCTTCGAGATTGCACCGGGCCGGCTCAGCGTTGCGGGCGAGCTGTCCCGGCCGGCGACGGCCGACCCCTGGGTGCTCAGTCGGCTGATCCACGAGCTGATCATGTTCTTCCAGATCCGTCCGCACAGCCTGCACCTGTCGTTCCAGATGCGCAAGTGTCAGATCGGCCGCCAGCGGACGCTGCCCCTGGGATTCGTCCAGTGCCTGCTCGCGCTCGGCGGGGGGCTCGAACGCTGGCCCGGCGGGATGTGGATCTCACGTATCTGTAAAGACGAGATCATCCAGCACACCTACGGCGAGGAATTCGTCTTTGCCAGGACGAGCCGGCGCAACTGGTACCTTGGCGGCGGCGATGATGTCGCGGACAGGCCGCCCGCCCAGGCGATGACGTGCATCCAGCAGTACAAGTTCATCCGCCTGGACAAGCAAACGGATTACGAGCCGCTGATTATGGGCCTCAAAGGGCTGCAACTGGAGTACAATCCGGGCGACTACCTCACCGCCGACCAGATGAAGGAGAACCCCCGCCTGGCTCGCCGGTACCAGGAGCTGAAGGAATGGGCCCACCAGCCAGCGGAGATCGGCGGTCGGACGATCCAGCGGTTCCTGGATACGGTCCATCGCGGCCTGATGAAGGAACGCCATTGCCAGCCGGCCCACAAGCTCCACTATATCGATTACGCGGTCAGCGCGATCGAAACCCGATTGAAGCGATTCAACGAGCAGGTGACGACGCCGGGTCTCGATCCGGTCGTCTATTGAGCCGCTCGATGGCACAGCGAGTGATCTCGTCGTGGTCGAAGGCCATCGGCGGGAGGCTCTCGACGTCGAACCATTGGGCGTGCTCCGCGTCGTCGGCCGCCTGGATGCGGTCCCAGCCCTTCTCGACGACGCCGAAGAAGGCGACGGTGATAGTCCGCCCTCGCGGGTCTCGACCCGGCCGACCGAACGCGCGAAGCTGCTCCAGGGGGACATCCTCCAGTCCGGTCTCCTCGGCCAGTTCGCGGGCCGCTGCGTCGGGCAGGTCCTCGTCGATCTCGACGAACCCGCCGGGCAGTGCCCAACAGCCTTTGTAGGGGTCGATCTTACGCCGGATCAGCAGTAGATGGGGCCTGCCGTCCAGGAACGCGAATACCGCCGCATCTGCCGTCACCATCGGCCTGGGCCACTCGTAGACGTACCTGCCTTTTTCCGCCATCTGCGTCGGCTCCTTTCCGCCCTTCAAGGGACGCACCCGCCATTGTATGTTGCCTGTGCCTGGCCGCAAGGGCAAAGGCCGGATGCGGATTGCCTTGTCGGTCGTCATGGCGTAGAATCCCGTCCTTATGCCCGAGACGTATCGCAACATCTTGCTCGTCAAACCCAGCTCGCTGGGCGACATCGTGATGGCGCTGCCGGCTCTGTCGTCACTCCGCCGGAGCTTTCCGCAGGCGAAGATCACCTGGCTGGTGCGTCCGGAGTTCGCCCCCATCCTGGACGGCCATCCGTACCTCGATGGAATCATCCTGTTCGACCGCAAGCTCCTGGCTCAAGCCTGGCACAGTCCCGCGGCGTTCCGGGGGCTGATGTCCCTCATTCAGCGTCTCCGCAGCGGCCGGTACGATGCGGTGCTCGACTTGCAGGGGCTTTTTCGCACCGCCTCGCTGGCCTGGCTCTCCGGCTGCAAGCGTCGTTTCGGACCGATCTGGAGACGGGAGCTTGCGCACTGGTTCTACACGACGGCCATTCCTCCCCGGCCGGAATGGGTCCACGTGATCGATTACTACCGCAAGCTGATCGAGGCGATGGGTGCGGGCGATTTGGGCGTGGAATTCGTACTGGCCGAGAAGCCTGCGGCTGTGCCCGCGGTGCAGACGCTGCTGGCCCAGCACCGGATCGACGTGGATCGGTACGCCGTGGTCATTCCAGGCTCCGCGCAAGTCAGCAAGTGCTGGCCTGCGGATCGGTTCGCAGCCCTCGCGGACCGGCTGGTCGAAGAGCACGGTCTGGCGGTCGTCGCCACCGGCAGCAAGTCCGAAAGCCCGATGATCGAGCAGATCCAGAGCCTCGCGAAACACCCCATCTTCAATCTCGCGGGTCGGACTTCGCTGCCCGAGCTGGTCGAGGTGCTCCGGCGGGCGAAACTCGTCGTCAGCAACGACACCGGTCCCGGCCACATCGCCGCCGCGTTGGGCAGGCCGCTGGTGATGATGTTCAGTTGGTCGAACCCCTTGCGAGTCGGGCCCTATGGCCGGCCGGAATGTGTCGTCGCCCGCGACGCCGCGACCAGGGGCCTCGCGATCCGCAGCCGCAATCCCGCCCATGCGATCCAGAACATCACCCTCGACGAAGTCTACGCCAAGGTCGTCGAGCAGTTACAGCGATAGACAGTGTCTTGCATTTCAGTCGCCTGTACCGGAGAATATGCACATGACCAGGCGTGTACATTGAATTCACCATACCATGGGCAAAGGAGAGGCGGCTATGGCCAGACGCGTCATCAATGATGTAGAGGCAATGCATCTCATCGAGAAACTGAATCGTCGGATGGGCGCGATCGAGTTCCTGACCGGCGAGCATCTGTCATGGCAGATGTGGCTCGCTGAGAGTGTGGTCTTCGTCTTGATGACAGGCTGGCTGTACGTCAGCGGCCGCAGAGAGGACTGGCTGTTGTACACTGTCGTGTTGGCTCTCGCGTGGTTGGTCGGGACCTACAACGCAGCCATGAGCAAGCGAGTTGACGTGCTCATCAAACTCCTGCGGGAGGAGGGGATGCTGCGCAGCGAGCTTCCTCCGGGCGGCGTCCCGGAGTCGTGAGTCATCCGTAGCAGGCAGCAAGGCGCCTCGCCGACAGCCCAACTTGTCATGTTGAACGAAGTGAAGCATCCGGGATGCCGCAGGTCTGCGGTCGTTGGACGCAGGACCGTGGTTGCGACCTCCCGCAGAGTGACGAAACATTGCCGCGACTCTGTCATTCCTGCGAAAGCAGGAATCCAGAGACCGTGGGATATGGCGCGATTCGGGGAGTGGATTCCCGCTTTCGCGGGAATGACAATCCCTGGTCCCCGTGAACCTCCATCGGATGCGTGCGACTGCGGTCATACACCCGTTGCAGGTTCCCGATTGCCGCCGCGGTTGACACTGTGTCCCCGAGTCGTCATAATCGCATCCGGATTGGCTGGTCGGCGGGTGTCCTTTGAGAAGGAGTCGTCATGGAATGCCGTCATTTGACCGTTTCGATGCTCCTGTGCGGCGTGGCGGTCGCGGTCTGGCTCGACCCGATCCCTTGCGTGCGTGCCCAGGAGGCGACGGCCTCGAAACCGTTCGATTTCGAGGAGGCCTCGCGCGACGTGCCCAAGCCAAGGGAGATCTGGCCGCTGGTGCGAGAGGACACCGTGCCGCTGGAGTGGACGGTCCGCTCGGACGAGATCGTGACCAGCGATAGCGACCCTTCGCAGAAGCTGCGGAAGGTGACCGCCCATTTCTGGAGCATTGAGCTGGCGGGCAAGAAGTGGGGACATCCTTGTGTGGTCTTCACGCCTGCGGACAACAGCCGGAATCTGACCCCCGAGCGCAAGGGCAAGGTGGTTATCGTGGGCTCGCCCGACGGCGACTACTTCCCTATCCACGTGGACAAGTACGGCGAGCTGATCGTGTCCCGGACGGGCTATCCGACGATGGTCCTGTCCAACCCCGGCCAGTATCCCGACGGCAGCGAGATCGAGCGGGATATGGGCATCCTCACGACCCTGCGAAAGCAGACCGGCAAGAACTACTATAACATGAACTGCCAACTGGCGGTCGTGTACATCCAGGCGATGAATGCCTTTCAGCAGTTCCTCGGACTGGACGACCTCAAGGCGGTGGTTGGCGGGCACTCCAAGCGGGGCCGCAGCGCCACGGTCGCCGCAGCCATGGACCCTCGCGTCGCCTCCGCCATCATCATGGGCAACGAGGGCGTCTACGTGACGGACCGCGTCGAATGGCACCTGTCCTTCCATCACGCCTTCTTCCAGGACCAGGTGACCGTGCCGGTCTTCTACCTCGGCGCCACGAACGAGGACGGCTACAAGATGTTCAACGTCAACATCCTGCAGGAGCGTCTGAAGACTCCCATGACGGTCGAGATGATCCCGAACTACTGCCATGCGAATTTCAGCGAGATCCAGTTCATGGACTTCGCGATGTGGGTGTCGCACGTGCACGACGGCCGCCCGGTGAGCCGGATCAGCGAGGTGCGCTGCGAGCGCCAGGAGGGCAGGGTCGTTTTTCGGGCGAGAGTCCAGAGCGACGCGAAGATCCAGATTGTGAAGGCGTGGTATGCCTACAGCGACGATCCCGCCTGGCGGGACCTCATGTGGTACCACCTGCTGATGCGTCGGGTCGGGGATCACTACGAGGTCCCCCTGTACGGCAAGATCCCGGATGCCTTTATGATCGAGGTGGGGGACATCGCGAACGGGCTGCCGGGGTATGTGTCCAGCACGCCACAGAAGCTCACCGATGCCCCGGTGGTGGAACGCACGTCGAGAGGGTCATTACCCCGCCTGTGGGAACCCAGCAAATAGGATTGAAGGAGCCAGTCACCATGCGGACACACATCCTGTACATTGTGCTTGTGTTGATTCTGTGCGTTGTGCCGGCCGTGGGTGCGGACTCGCTGGGCGAGATCGCGCGGACCGTGGAGGGCCAGGCCCGCCGGGCGTCGAGCGGCTTGTATGATCCCGAATCGAACCAGGATTGCTGGCACATCGCACCGGGCAAGACCGTCGAGCTGACGACGCTCCAGGGTCCGGGCGAGATTCGACACATGTGGTTCACCATCGCGGGACGGGACCGGCGTTATCCCCGTACGCTCGTGTTGCGCATCTACTGGGACGGCGCCCAGACGCCGTCGGTGGAAACCCCGATCGGCGACTTCTTCGCCGCGGGCAACGGGATGAAGGCCAACGTGAATTCCCTGCCGATCCAGGTCACCTCCTACGGGCGGGCCCTGAACTGCTACTGGCGGATGCCGTTCCGCAAAACCGCCCGGTTCACGCTGACGAACGAAGGGCAAAACCGGCTCAGCGTCTACTGGCAATTCGATTGGATGGAGTTCCCGAAGGCGCCCGCGGACATGCTCTATTTCCACGCCCGCTACCGGCAGGAGTTCCCCGCCAAGCCCTTCTCGCCGTACGTGATCTTCGAAGGCAAGGGCGAGGGACACTACGTGGGGACCGTCTTCTCGATCCAGTGCAGCTACGCCAGTTGGTTCGGCGAGTCCGACGACCGGTTCTACATCGACGGGGAAGCGGAACCTTCCATCGTGGGCACCGGCTGCGAGGACTTCTTCAACGACGCCTGGAACCTGCGGCTCTTCACCAACGACAACACGGGTGTCACCATCAAAGAGGCCAACGGCGAAGACTGCCGCTTCACCGCCTACCGCTGGCACACGCAGGCGCCTGTGACGTTCCGAAAGTCGCTCAAGGTGGACATCGAGCGCCGCAGCTACGTGCAGTTGACCGATCCGCAGACCGGCAAACGCGAGCAATACGATTTCAAGTACCGCCCGGACTTTTGCTCCTCGGTGGCGTTCTGGTATCAGAAGACGGTCGCCGAGCCCTTCGACCGGTTCCCGCCGGTCGAGGAGCGGGTGAACCGCGAGATCGTCCTGGAGACGACGGAACTGGCCTCCCAGATCAAGACCTCGCCCGGCGTGACGGTCGCGGACCGCAGCAACCGCGTCTGCAACCTCAAGCACGCTCTGTTCGTGGACAACACCGCCCTCGGCGGCTGGTTCGACGTCCCCTGTCGCGTGGACGAGCGAGGCAAGTACTCGATCTCGGTCTTCCAGTGCCTCTACAGGACCGGAGGGATCTGGAAAGTGACAATGAAGGGTCCGGCGGGCGAGATCCTGCTCGATCGGGCGATGGACTTCTACGATCCGTATCTGGCTCTGCTGGAGAACCGGCCCGAGAACTTCCTCTATGGCACCTGGTTCGAGAAGAAGGTTGGCATCCACGATCTGCCGCCCGGCGACTACGTGTTCCACTTCGAGTGCGTCGGGTCCAATCCGCTCACGAAAGTGCTCGAATCGGACGAGCCTGGCCTGAACTGCCGCCTGGACGGCATCTCGCTGCGTCGTTTCCCCTGGGACGACCTCCAGGGCCAGTTCCAGCGGTACCTGGCCGACGAGGAGAAGCTCTTCTCAGAGAGGGTGGACCAGGCAACGCGCGTCGTTGCCGAGCTGGACGCCGCAATCAGACGCTTCCATGAGGATGTGGGACGCTATCCGACCGAGCTTGGGGACCTCGTCGAACGTCCCCGAGGTGTCCGGGCACGGGCGGGAAACTGGCCGTACGTGGATGAGATTCCCGCCGATCCCTGGGGCCAGCAGTACCGCTACGACTGCCCGGGACGGTTCAATCCCGGCGACTTCGACGTCTATTCTGTCCACGGCAACAGCAGAGACTCCTCTGTCTGGATCGGGAATTGGTCCAGCCCGTTCCGCCTTCGCGATGCCCTCGAAGCGGAGGAGCTGGAGGTCAGGGTCGCCAGTGAGCAGGTGACCGTGCAGCCGCAGCAGATCGGTCTGGCATTGCTTCCGCCGCTCTCGGGAGGCAAGCTGCTCTTCGTTCGCCTGCGACAACAGGGGGACAGGATCGACCTGGCTTTCCCCTCGTCGGTCAAAGCAGGGCGATATGTGCTGAAGCTCCGTCTGGTCACCGCCGACGACTATGGGATCGTCCGCGTCAGTCTCAACGGCACATCGCTGGGCCAGCCGCTCGACGGCTACTCGCCCGAGATCGGCGCGAAGTTCCTTGACCTGGGCGCCGTGGACATGAAGTCGCAGGTCAACGCCCTGCGCATCGAGGCGGTAGGTCGAAATCCCCACTCGACCGGCTTCTACGCGGGAATCGACGCCGTCATCTTCACGCCGGCTCAGTGAGGGGAATGGCTGTTGTTGGCTCAGAGGCTGCGGTACAATGGCAGTGTTGGTCGATAGGGGTGTCTGGGCAGCCGCCTCGGAGGTTGGATGAGCCGCAGGCATCGGGTCGAAAGGGTCATCATGAGCCAATGCTTGCGATACGATTGCCGACATCTGCTCGCGGTTCTTCTGGGCGGCACTCTTGCTGCTGCCTGTGCCCTCGCGGGCGATCACGCACAGTGGGGCCAGGCGTGGACTCGGAATATGGTCTCCGATGAGACCGGGCTGGTTGAGGACTTCGACCCGGCCACCGGGCGAAACGTCAAATGGGTCGCGCCGCTGGGCAGCGAGACGTGGGCTACGCCGACGGTCTCCCAGGGGCGGGTGTTCATCGGGACGAACAACGATCCGCCTCGCGATCCCCGGCATAAGGGCGACCGTTCGGTTCTGCTGTGCCTCGACGAGAAGGATGGCAGTCTTCTGTGGCAGCTCGTTGTACCCAAGCTCGGGTCCGATCCATATCTCGACTGGCCCAAGGCGGGGATCGTCTCGCCTGCGACGGTCGAGGGGAACCGCGTGTACGTCATCACGAACCGCGGTGAGGCCGTGTGCCTGGACATCGAAGGACAGCGCAACGGCAACGACGGCCCGTACACCGACGAGGGCCGGCACATGGTCCCGAGCGACGGTGAGCCGCTGGAGGTCACCGCTATCGACGCGGACATCCTCTGGCTGTTCGACATCCCGAACCAGGCGGGGACCTGGCCGCACGACGGCGCCCATGGCTCGATCCTCATCGATAGCGATTTCCTCTATGTCAATACGAGCAACGGCGTGGACAACACGCATCGTGCGATCCGCCGGCCCGACGGACCGAGCCTGATCGTACTGGACAAGAAGACCGGCCGGCTGCTGGCGAGAGACAACGAGGGGATCGGACCACGGATCTTCCATTCGACGTGGTCGTCGCCTGCGATGGGGGTCGTCAACGGCCGCAAGCTCGTCTTTTTTTGCGGCGGTGACGGCGTGGTTTACGCCTTCGAACCGCTGCAATCGGCGCCGCCCGAGGGACAGGTCGAGATGCTCAAGCGGGTCTGGCGATTCGATCCCGATCCCACCGCGCCGAAGGAGAATGTCAGCCAGTATATGGGCAATCGCGAGGTGAGCCCGAGCAACATCAAGAGCACGCCGGTGTTCTCCGAGAATCGCCTGTACGTGACCCACGCGGGCGACATCTGGTGGGGCAAGGACCAGGCGTGGCTCAAGTGCATCGACGCGACGAAGACGGGCGACGTTACCGACTCGGCGCTGGTCTGGTCCTGCGAGTTGAGCGAGCATTGCTGCTCGACGCCGGCGGTCCACAAGGGGCTCGTCTACGTCGCGGATTGCGGGCGGATGGTCCGCTGCATCGACGCGGCGACCGGGCAGGTCTGCTGGTCCCACGAGACCAAGGGCGATATCTGGGCTTCGACGCTGGTCGCCGACGGGAAGGTGTACGTGGGCACGCGGCGGCGGGACTTCTGGATCTTCGCGGCGGGACGCGAGAAGAAGGTGCTTGGCGAGGTTCGATTGGACAGCGCAGCGGCCGCGACGCCTGTGGCCGCCAACGGCGTCCTGTACGTAACCACGATGAAGAAGCTCTACGCGCTGCAAAGGTCGCCGTGAGGACGGCGCGTACGGCGCACCTCTCAATTCCTGTCGGGCTTGGCAGCGGGGATCGATGTGGCGAGGATCTTGCAGGCGAGGTCCCGTGTGAACGGCGGAGCGGTCACCGTCAGTCGGCCGTTCTCCGTGGAGGCGATCTGCCGGGCCGTGGCGACTCCCTCGTGCGTGTCCCACCAGAGGACGGCGTATTCACCCGGCCTGAGGCCCTCGATGGTGACCGTTGCTGATGCAATGGGATCGGGCCGGCGCTTCTCCACGACGAGATTCCACCATGTTGCCTGGCGGTCCACGAGCCAAAGGTAGGCGCGATCGTCGGTTTGCTGCCCGACGATTCGCACGCGGGGCTCGGAGGTTGTCACGGTGGCCGGTCGCAGGCCTGCCGGATGAAGGTCGGCAAGGAACTCCGCGAGCGGCTTGTAGTGCCGGTAGAGGTCCTGCTGGTCGAGCACCTCCCACCACCAGAACATCGCGGTGCCGGAGACGCCGCTCAGGGCCGAGGCCCACAGGCAGTTGTGGAAGTGCAGACCCTCGCGATCCTGTTTCATGTAGTCGCTCAGGCCCCATTTGGCGTCCGCCAAGCCGAACTCGCCGATCAAGGCGGGCCTGGCGGGCGCGTGCTCACGGAGCCACCGGCTCTGGCGAACGATGGACTCGACCTCGTCCTTGAAATCATCGTCGTCCGGGCGCATGTAATGGTGCTCCTGCGCGATGTCGAGCTGCGCGTGGCGACAGTCCCTCGCGGAAGGAGCCCACGTGCTTGTGGTGCGGAGGTGGTCATAGGGATCGATTGTCGCGAGGTAGTCGCCCAGTTCGGCGTAGAACCTGTCGGTCGGCTTGCCCGGGTCCATCTCGTTGAAGTACTCCCAGGCGGCCACGCTGGTGGAGTAGCCCCATCGCGCCACGGCGTACCGCATGAACTTCTGGGCGTCATGCGTTGCCTTGCGATACTCGGGACTATCCGCGTTCGAGAGCGAATCCATATAGAGGTCGCGCGTAATCGCGCAGAGCATGATGTAGATGCCGTTGCGTTGGGCGGCCTCGACGATCTGGTCCAGCAGGAAACAGTCCAGCGGATTGTAGTAACCTCGCGATGGACGATTCACGTCTGCCTCCCAGAGCAGTTCGGGCCCGCCGGCGGTCTCGCGGAGAGACAATCCGTCCAGCCACGCCGTGCCTTCGCCCACAAGGGTGAAGACGATCCGCCCGAGCCATCGTCCGTTTTCGCCTGTGGAGAATTCCCTCTCGAACTGCTGCCAGTCGCCGCTCGCGGGGAGATCCCACCGATTGCCCAGGACTACGACTCTCAAGGCCCGGACGCCGGCGGTACGGATCTTCCCGGAAAGGACATATCCTGTAGCAGGCCGCAGGGCCACGTTGTGCGAGGGTTCTGCTGCGAGCGACGCTCCGCTGACACCCTCGATTCGGACGCACTTGCGGGGGTGAGATTCGCCTTCGCTGCAGGGCACGGGCACGATGGGCAGTCTTCCCGCCCACGACCGGCCCCAGGCGCTCTTGCGGGCCTCGATAGCCAGTGCCCAGTCCTGGCAGCAGGTCCAGACCCGAACGAAGTTGGCGCCGTTTGCGGCGAGTTTCGCGAAGACCTGTTCCGCCTTCGGCACGGTGACGTACTGGCCTTCGCCGATGAAAGCGAGATTCTGCCCGATGGCGAAGAAGGGTCGCCCTTCGCTGAATTGGAGGAACCTCGGATCGTCTCTTGCGGTCCGCAGGAAACCCTGGCACGACGATGCCGTCGATTCGAATCTTACCTGTTCGGACGATGTCTCGCCCTGACGATCCTGCAGTACGGCGCGTGCCGTGTGCGTCCCCAACTCCATGGGAGCGAAACGGGCCTTCCACGAGCCGATGCCTTTGGGATAGCACCACGCGATGGCTTTGCCGCTTTGCACGAGGTCCTGTCGTTCGTAATCCTGTCCCCAGAAGGCGGGCAGGACGTGTGATCGGCCCTGGGGATCTGCAATCAGGACATCGACCTTCACCTCGCATGGATCGAAGGGGTTCTCGTACTCCCGGCTGACCTCGATGGACAGCTCGATTCGCTCGTACCGTCCGACGTGCTCCTGCTGGGCTCTCAGGGAGATGTCGGCCGTCGCTGAGGCGACGTGCGCTGTGAGGACCGCACAAGCCAAGGCCAGGCAATGCGGGTATCGGTTCCGTTTCATCGGCAGTTCCTCAGAAACTCCGGCTCTGGAAAGCGAATGCCGCGTACAGGGTCTATTGAACCTGCACGAATCTGCTGTACGCTTGCCCGATGCCGTTGATGAGCATCTCGACAGCGACAGTCGTGAGGATCAGGCCCATGAGCCGCTCGACGGCAGCGAGCGTTCGTCTGCCCAGCAGGCGGCCCAGGCGCTCCGCGAACAGCATGATCACGCCGGAGACCAGCCAGGCCAGCAGCAGGGCGGCGAGCCATACGGGCCACTTGGCGGGCTCGCGGGCCGTCAGCAGCATCAGGGTGGCCATGGCGCCGGGACCGGCGACCAACGGGATGGCCAGCGGTACGATGAACGGCTCGCCTTCTTCCGATTCCTCGTTGAACACCCCTTTGGGGCTGGGGAACACCATCCGCACAGCGATCAGGAACAGGATGATGCCGCCGGCGACGCCAAGGGAGCCGTAGGAGACCTGCAAGGCCGCGAGAATATGCTCTCCGAGAAACAGGAACACCAGCAGCGCCCCCAGGGCGATCAGCATCTCGCGGATGATGATCCATCCATGCCTGGCAGGCGGCGCATTGTTGAGCACGGCGAGGAACGCAGGGATGTTCCCCACCGGGTCCAGGACCAAGCACAACAGCAGTGCGGTTGACAGGATCTCCATCGCCACACTCATCCCGGCGGCTATCTGCCCTCTGGGTCTACCGTTTGTATGCCTTCACCACGTACTCCTGAACCATCCTCTGCGTGTTGAAGAACGACCCATTCAGCGCCAAGGCGGCCAGCATGATGCCGATGTACTGTTCGCGGTTCTTGTAGAACATCGGCAAGACGACACGTTGCAGCTTGTCGTACAGCGCGTCGGCGTCCTGGGCGGACGTGTCCTTGGCGCCCCTGCGGGCCTTGCCTTCGATGGCCCAGCCGGTGAGGTTCTCGACGCAGCCTTCGATCCACCAGCCGTCGAGGATGCTCAGGGAGGGGACCCCGTTCAACGCAGCCTTCATGCCGCTGGTGCCGGAGGCCTCGTGCGGTAGTTGGGGATTGTTGAGCCAGACATCGACGCCGGGAATCAGGATCTTCGCCAGATCGATATCGTAGTTGGGCAGGTACACGACGCGGACCTTGCGCCCGAGCTGCCGGGCGGCCTCGAATACCCGTCGGATCAGTTGTTTGCCCGGCTGGTCTTGCGGATGCGACTTGCCGGCGTAAACGATCTGGAACGCGCCGGCGCTCGATGCGATCTGCTTGAGCCGGTTGAGGTCCCGGAAGATCAGGTCGGCCCGCTTGTAGCCGGTGGCCCGGCGGCCGAAGCCGATAGTGAACGCCTTCAGATCGAGCTTGACCTTGAGGTGCTTCGCCACATAGTCGATCAGCCTGGCCTTGCACTTGAGGTGGGCGTCCCAGATCTCCTTGGGCGGGATGCACATGGCGTACCGGAGGGCGAGGTTGTCCTTTCGCCAGCCGGGAGTGTAGCGATCCAGCAGTTTCTGGAACAGCGGCGCGACCCACGTCCCGGCGTGTACCCCGTTCGTGATCGAGTCGATCCGATGCGAGGGGAACATCGCCTGCGAAACCTCGCCGTGCTTCTTCGAGACGCCATTGACGTAGCTGCTGAAGCTCAGAGCCAGATGGGTCATGTTCAGCGTGTCGCCGTCCGACCGCTCCTGGAGATTCCAGACCGGGTGTTTGCCGAGAATCGTGCGGACCATGCCCATCGAGAACTTGTCGTGTCCGGCCGGCACGGGGGTGTGGGTCGTGAACACGCACTTGCTCTTGACGGCCTCGATGTGCTGAGGCTTGATCCTGCCGCCGCGGGCTTTGCCCATCTCCTCGTCGAGCAGCTCCACGACGAGGAAGGCAGCGTGGCCCTCGTTCATGTGGAACCGGTTGATCCGGTCGTAGCCGATCGCCCGCAAGATACGGACGCCGCCCACGCCGAGCACGTATTCCTGATAGAGACGGTATCGCGAATCGCCGCCGTAGAGGTACTGGCTGATCTGGCGATCCTGCTTGTCGTTGCCTGCCAGGTCGGTATCCAGGTAGATCACCGGGACGACGGCGCCGGTGACCCCCACGGCGTCATATTGCCAGGCCCGGATCTGGACCCGGCGTTTCTCGATAACGACCGACGCGCGAGCCTTGAGCGGCTTGAGCCGGTCGGCGACGTTCCATGCCTCGGGGGTCTCGATCTGGTTGCCCTGGTCGTCCAGTTTCTGGTGGAAGTACCCTCGTCGCGTCAGCAGGGTCACGGCGACCATAGGAACTGCCAGGTCGGCTGCGGCACGAATCGTGTCGCCCGCCAGGATGCCTAACCCTCCGCTGTAGGTAGGGATGTCCGATCTCAGTCCGATTTCCATCGAGAAGTAGGCAACGGACGTTCCAGAGGGGGTTGTGCGGGCGTCCGAATGCGATGCCCCGCGTCGGCAAGCCCTTCCTGGCTTCGGTTTTGTCATAAACAACACTCCTTGTCAGTTCCGACGATCGCAAAGCTACTGTACGTTTCGTCGCCCGACGCTCGCCCTCCATCCTGCCTATTGGGCGGTCCGAGGCGACGAAGAAGTGTTCTGCTTACCCTGTTTTGCCTATCTCGTCAAGGGCAGAAGGACCCGCGTTCTGGAAATACGCGAAATCCACATGTCGGCGCAAGCGCCTGCCTGAAGAGGGTGCGGAGAAGCCAAGGAGTGTCGCTTGCGAAGGGGTCGTGCGGTCTCCGTCACGTTTCCTCGGAGGTCAGCCCCTCCCGGATGGCGTACTTGGTGAGTTGTGCGACGTTGTCGATCTGCAGCTTGTTCATTACGCGGAGGCGATGCGCTTCGACGGTCTTCGGGCTGATATGCAGGCGCAGCGCGATCTGCTTGGTGGTCTTGCCTTCCGAAAGAAGCTGGAGCACCTCTCGCTCACGCTGCGTCAGCGTCGAGAACGCGGTGGGTTCGACCTGGCCGGTCGTCTGCGAGAGGTCGCCTTCGGTCGCGTCGCTGATCGCGGGGCTGATGTAAGTCTTGCCCTGCACAACGGCACGGATGGCCTGAGCCAGTTCGGCGAAGTCACAGTCCTTGAGCACGTAGCCGGACGCTCCCGCGCGGAACATCTCGGTTACATACCGCTTTGCGGAGTGCATCGACAGGGCGACCACCCTCACCCCCGGCACATCTCTCTGAATCTCTCGCGTGGCTTCGATGCCGTTGAGGTCCGGCATGCAGATGTCCATTATGACGACATCCGGCCGGCGTTCCTTGGTCATCTCCACGGTCGATCGCCCGTCGCTGGCCTCCCCGACGATTTCCATGCCTTCCTCCCGCTGGAGACCCTGGCCCAGTCCTTGGCGCACGATGGCGTGGTCGTCAGCCAGCACGATTCGAATGCTCATCGCTGTATCCTCGTCTTCGATATCCTGCGATCGGGGCCTCCCTTCATGTTACCGCTGCACTATCGTCGCACAACCCCTTTTTTCACAAGGGCTTATGAAGCTTGACGGCACACTCTGCGACCCTCCGACCAAGGGCCTTGGCGATTTCGATGTCCTGCTGGGGTGGCTCCAGATCATTCTTCGGTCCTGTGATCGTCGAGGCGCCGTAGGGCGTCCCGCCGCGACCCTCTGTATGGAGCATTCCCGGCGTCGAGTACGGCACGCCCACCACGATCATGCCCAGATGCAGCAGGGGGATCATCATGGACAACAGCGTGCTTTCCTGCCCGCCGTGCGTGGTGGCTGTGGAGGTCAATAGACCCGCCGGCTTGCCCTCCATGGCCCCGTCCAGCCAGAGCGGGGCGGCCGAGTCGATCAGCCGTTTGACCTGTGCCGTCATGTTCCCGAATCGTGTGGGCGAAACCAGGAGCAGGCCGTCCGCCTGTCGCAGGTCGTCGAGCGTGCAGACGGGGGTGTTCTTCTGCTGTTCCCAGACCGCTTTGGCGTGCGGGCTCGTCTGAATCCACTCCTCGGTCTCGGGGAACTCCGCGACGCGTCGCACCGTCACGTTGATGCCTGGGACCGAGGCGGCGCCCTCCCGTGCGGCGCCGGCCATTGTCCGACTGTGCCCATATAGAGAGTAGTAAACCACGAGGATGTTCATGATCTCACTCCTTTGGCGGATCCATGCCTACCGTTCTACGACGATGGCGGAGACAGGGCATTCGTCGGCCGCTTCTTGCGTGGCCCCCTCGAATTCCTCGGGGATCTTGTCCGTCTTGACTTGGGCGACATCCTCTCCCATTTCGAAGACCTCCGGGCAGATGTCCACGCAGCGGCCGCAGGCGATGCAGTCTTCCGTCACGTAGGCTCTCATGGCGTTCTCCTTCAGCACGATGGATATCGGGAATTCACCTGACTCCACGGACCTGAACCTTTACGCGGCAATCGGTGTCGCGGTTCTGCTCGCCCCGGAGATTCCACAGAATCCGAGGAGGGACATTCTGTCTCCCGGGCGCGTCTTCAGAACCGTCCGACGAGGCTCAGGCCATATTCGAAGGTGTTATTCTCCGGCTCGTAGTAGCCTTCGGAGGTGCTCGAATCGGCGAGCCACCAGTACCGCAGGAACGGCGCCAGGGCGAAGTCCACGTGGCGACCCCGGTGCCGCAAGTCGAGGAAGAGGCCCGCTCCGAATCCCGGCCACTGCCAGGTTCGGACGGTGGGTTTCTGCGGGTCCGCATCACTGAGGTGCGAGATCTGATGCCCGATGAGCAGGATGTCGAGCTCGCACGTGGGCGACAGGGTCCAGCGAGTTGTCAGTTTGATGTCCGGCCGCAGGCCCAGGGGGATATAAAGGTAGTTCGACTCGCGTTCATAGCCGCCGAGCTGCGAGGAGGAGTCGTCATTCAGATACCGGTATCCAAGCCCGGCATAGACCATGTCCAGGCCCTTCGCCGCGAGACACTCGCTGCCCAGCAGCACGCGCAGATCGATGAGAAAGTCGTCGTTTCCGCCCATGGAAATGGGCGTACCCGTATCCATATCGGAGCCTTCGTAGTCCACCTCGCCGAAACCGAGACGGCCTTCGATTGCCAGTGTCTCGTTGCCGTCGGTCCCGAATGGCGTCAGGACGCTGCGTCCCAGTCCGTGAAACGTGCAGGATGCGACCACGCCGTAGAGCGTGCCCTCGTTGGTCATGACGCCGGGTTCCCTGTACTTGTACCGCGACACTTCCGGGGCGATCTTCCACACCCGCGGCCCCAGAGACTCCGAGGTCTGGTCTTCCCCATAGGCGCCGGCTCCGCCAGCCAACAGAATACATGCCACCAACGCTGCTCGTCCAACCACTCTCCAATCCCTTTCACGCGATTCTCACGTCGTGTACGTTGTTCCCGCCGGGCGGGCCGGGCTCACGCGTAGGCCCGTTCGTAGATTGCTGCGGCATCCTCCACGGTCAGCGGGATCGGCGTCAACTCGAACAGCTTGCCCATCGTGTGGAAGGAGTTCTCCGCCAGCTTCCGCAGATCGCTTCGCTGAACGCCGAAGTGGCTGAGCTTGTGCTCCTGCAGGCCGACCTTGCGGATGAGCTTCTTGAGGCCCGTGATGAAGGCCATTGCCTGGGCCTTCCTGGGCAGGCCGTCGATCTTCTCGCCCATCGCCCTCGCGAGGTCCGGGAAGCGGTCCGACGTCCGTTCGGCCAGATAGCCGAAGTACGCGACGGAGAGCATCGTCAGACCGGCGCCGTGTGGGACCTCCGGGAAATAGGCGCTCAGCGCGTGCTCCATCGAGTGATGTGAAATGCAGCAGGAGAGGGACTCGCAGATGCCCGCCTCCGTGCTGGCCCAGGCGAGGGCGGTTCGGGCCTCGATGTTGCGTCCGTCCTTGACCGCGAGGGGCAGATGCTTCGAGATCAGGCGGATCGCCTCCAGGGCCAGGTGGTCGCTGGTCGGCTGATTCACGTTCGCCAAGTAGCACTCGATGGAATGGAAGAACGCGTCCATGCCGGTGTAGGCCGTCTGGGCAGGGGGGACGCTCACCATCAGTTCCGGATCGACGATGGACAGCGTGGGAAACGTCAAGGCACAGCCCCAGCCGATCTTCTCGTTCGTGTCGCTCTTGGTGATAACGGTCCACGGATCGGCCTCGGTCCCGGTGCCTGCAGTCGTCGGGACCGCGACGATGGGCAGGGCGCCCCTGGCGGGGGTCTTGGCCTTGCCACTGCCTCCGGCGATGTAGTCCCAATACTTGCCCGGGTTCTTCGCCATCACGGCGATGCTCTTGGCCGAGTCGATCGTGCTGCCGCCGCCCAGGCCGAGCACGAAGTCGCACCGGTTCTGCCTGGCGAGTTTGGCACCCTCTTCGACGTGTTCAAAGACCGGGTTCGGCTGGATCTTGTCGAACACGGTCGAGCCGGCGCCATGGCGCCGGAGCAGCTTGGTGACCTGCCCGAGATAGCCCTGTTTCCTCATGGCACCCGAGGCCCCAATGACGATCAGGGCCTTCTTCCCCGGCAAGAACGGCGTCGTCCCCAGCTCCTGGAGCTTCCCGCGTCCGAACAGGATCCGCGTCGGCATGTAGAAATTGAAACTTGTATTCATCGTAGCTCCTTCTCGAATGGCGTCGTGTCGATACCGTTTTGGCGGCTATCTTAACGAATTTCTGCGCGGATGCACGCAGAAATGCGAGGAGACGCCGGAACATGGAGAAGAGCCTTCCATAGCGCTCTATCCTGTTCCGGCGTCTCCGTGTGAATCGTCGTGTGGATGCACCCGGGTCCGTCGGCCCCCTGGTTGACTACGGCATTCGCGACGTAAAGTGGTAGACGCCGGACCCGACCTCCAGAACGACGTTGCCGTCCTTCGTGTCGACCAGGCGGACGCCTTCAGCCTGTGCCACGGGCGTTCGTCCTTCCCGTGTGCTCGCGGCGTCCACGGCGGGGACGTAGACCGTCGCGGTGGTGTTCGCCGGGATCGTCACGTCGAGCTTCAACGTGTCACCGTCCACCTTCCACGCGGTGGCGATCTTGCCCCGGAGGGAGTCATAGCTGGTTCTGGCCCAGGACAGGCGGCCGCCCATCTGCGGGTGGATGATGATGTGCTTGTACGCAGGTCCGCCTGCCTCAGCGGGGGCAAGCTGGGTGTCGATGCCGCCGATGGTCCGGAACATCCACTCGCAAACCGCTCCGAACGAATAGTGGGCGAAGGAGTTCATGCCGGGGTCTTGGAAGCCTTTCTCGGGAGTCCAGCCGTCCCAACGCTCCCAGATGCTCGTGGCCCCGTGCTGGATCGAGAAGCCCCAGGACGGGAACGTCTCGTTGTGGAACAGGTGGTAGGCGACGTCCGTCCGCCCGATGGCGTTCAGGGTGGCCATGAGGTCCTTGGTGCCCACGAACCCGGTCGAGAGATGCCAGTCGCGGTCGCGGATGTTGTCGACGAGATGCTGCGCCGCCATAGGACGCTTCTCCTTCGGCAGCAGGTCGAACGCCAGGGCCAGGACGTAGACGGTCTGCGTGTCGCCCTTGATGCGACCGTCTGCGGAGACGTACGCCTTGTTGAACGCCTCGCGGATTTGCTCGAAGAGCTGGTGGTACGTCCTTGCGTCGTCGACCTTCCCGAGCACCGCGGCGGTCTGGGCGACGAGACGAGTGCTGTGGGCGAAGTAGGCGGTGGCGAGCACGTCCTTGGGCGTGTCGGCCTTGATGCTCAGCCAGTCGCCGTAGCCTTCCGCCGGGCGGAGCAGCGTGCCCTTCGTCGTGCCCTTGCAGTAGTCGATCCATTTCTGCATGGCGTCGTAGTGCCTGGCGAGGATTCGCGTGTCGCCGTAGACGGTGTAGATCGTCCAGGGACAGATCACGCCGGCGTCGCCCCAGGCGGCGGTGCCGCCGCCGTTGGCGACCTTTCGCGGGGAGACATCGGAGAAGCCGCCGTTTTCGAGCTGGGCGTCCTCCACGTCCACCATCCACTTGGTGAAGAACGCGGAGACGTCCGTGTTGAACGTGGCGGTTCGGACGTAGATCTGGGCGTCGCCCATCCAGCCGAGTCGCTCGTCGCGCTGCGGGCAGTCCGTCGGGACCTCGATGAAGTTGGCCCGCTGTGTCTGGCAGACGTTGTGGTACAGCGTGTTGGTCATCGCGTCCGAGCAGGCGAAACTGCCGACGATGGGAGTGTCCGACGTCAACTCGATGCCGGTGATCGCATCGAGACCGGGCGTTCCGGGATAGCCCGTCACTTCCACGTACTGGAAGCCGTGGAAGGTGAACCGGGGCTG
Organism: Phycisphaerae bacterium; assembly: GCA_017993835.1. Taxonomy (GTDB): domain Bacteria; phylum Planctomycetota; class Phycisphaerae; order Sedimentisphaerales; family Anaerobacaceae; genus PLanc-01. The sequence continues at coordinate 32,490 of JAGOLX010000027.1, read as the reverse complement.
CCAGACCTCCTTGCCGTCCCCTTTGCAGATGTAGGTGTCGATGGTCCTGGCGCCGCGGAGGTTCGTCGTGTAGATCGTGCCGTCGGGATTGAGCCGTTCGGCGAACCGCAGGACGATCTTGCGACCCGGTTCGGCGCCCTGAACCTTCAGACGAACGAAGCCCGCGAAGTTGGTCCCCATGTCGTAGATGCAGGCGCCGTCCTTCGCCTGGGTCACGCTCAGCGGCTTGATCTCCTGGAACTTGCGGACCAGGACGCTGGGATAGGACTCGATTGCAGCGGCGAGCTTGTCCGTGACATCGACGGGCTTCCATGCGGCGTCGTCGAAATCGGGCGTGCTCCAACCGGGCATCTCCTTGCGAGCGTCGTACGTCTCGCCCATCAGGAAGTCGCCTTCGAGGATTGGCCCGGTGGCTGCGGTCCACGTCTTGTCCGTGAGAATGGTCTCGGAACTGCCGTCGGTGTATTCGATCGTCAACTGGGCCGAGAACCGCGTGTCTTTGCCGTAGTGGTCGCGAAGGCGTCCCCAGCCTATATGGCCGCTGTACCACCCGTCGGCGAGGATGCCGCCCAGGGTGTTGAAGCCCTTCTTCAGTTGGTTGGTGACATCGAACGTGTTGTAGTAGACGCGGATGTTGTAGTCGGTCCAGCCGGGGGCGAAGTAGGCGTCGCCCACCTGACGACCGTTGAGATGCAGCTCATAGTTGCCCAGCGCCGAGGCGTACACCGTCGCTCGCTGGACGGGCTTCTCCACGTTGAACTCTTTGCGGAGGAACTGAGCGGGAGGCAGGAACAGCTCCGCCGGTCCCACGGTCACCTTGCCCCAGGGGCCGATGCCCTCGGCGCCAAGGGCCTCCGCATTGCGCCATCCCTCAGCGTTGAAGCCCGCATCGGTCCAGCCGGCCGCTGCGATGTCCGAACTGCGCCATTGCCCGTCTGTGACGATGGTTTCGGGGTTGCCAGTCTTGAAGCGGACCACCAGCACGGCCAGCACGCCGGCGGGGTTCGCGCCGTCGCCCACGTTCTGGGCCTCGATCGCGACCACGTTGGCGCCCTTGCGCACGTGCTTCGCGAGGTCGGCGGTCACGGCTTCCTTGAAGCTGCCGCCGGTGCAGACCTGTTGACCGTTGAAGAACATCGTGAAGCCGTTGTCCGCCGAGACGGCACAGACCGCAGAGGCAAGGTCGCGATCTTCGGGAACGGTGAATTCTCTGCGGAAGTACCGCGTCGCCACAGGGGCGGCGTTTCTAGCGTTCTCGCCGGGCAGCCAAATCCACTGGGCGCCGGACAAATCGAGCTTACGCCCGGAGGGGTCGCGATTGCGGGAGGCATCGAACCCGATCCACTGGGCCTTCCACGAGTCCCGGCCGACAAAGCCCATCGTCCAGCAGGCCGGCTTGCTCCAGGATGAGGGTTTGCCGTTCTTGTCCCAAACCTGCACCTTCCAGTGACAGGCCATGCCGGATGTCAGCGGCGTGCCGGCATAGGCGATCTGGATCGACTGATCCGAGGCGACCTTGCCGCTGTCCCACAGATCGCCCGTCTCGCTGGCGAGCTGCTTCGGGTCGCCGGCGACCAGGATTCGGTACGCGGTCTGGGCCTGGCCTCGCTGCCCGGACTGGAGCGTCCAGCTCAATCGCGGCTCGGCGACGTCGATCCCCAGCGGGTTGGCCCGGTACTCGCATCGCAGGTCCCGCGGTTGTATTGCCCCTCCGAATGGGCTTGCCAACGACGCGGTCGCGGCGAATCCCGCGACGCACGCCATTGCGATAATCGTGCCGGGAACGAATCCATACGTCTTCATGGTGCTCGACCTCCTACTGAAAAATGTGGCGAGGACGTGCGGTCCTCAGACCGCAAGATTGAAACGACCTCGTCGCGGACACATGGGCAGGATCGGCCCTCCCGCACGCGGAGGGGCGCCTGTGCTAGTTGTTCTGCGACTGCTGGGACAAAGGCTTCGTTTCTTCGGGTGATCCGCCGTAGATGAATCGCATCTGGCCGACGTTCGGAATCCACCGAAGCGAGACAAGCCCATGCAGCAGGCGGAACACCCCATTCTGATTGCTGTTGACGACCAGCGAGGTCTTCAGACGCTCGGGCCAGGGAAACTCGAAACCGCTCGGCCAGTAGACGAACAAGGCCTTGCCCACCAGGTAGTAGCGGGGCACGATGCCGGCCCGCGGCGGCTTCCAGCCCTTGCTGGCGACGGTCGGCTGGCCCCACCATCGGCCGTCCTCGCTGCACGGGCTGTTGTCGCCCAGCACAAAGAACTCGTCCTCGCTGAGCTCGAATGGAGAGTCCTCGACGGCCCGGATCGGCCGCCCGCCTTCCCGTCCTGTGTAGTGGACGTCGCGGAATATCGCGACGTGCGAGAGGGCCAGCTTGCCGGCCCCGAAGATCTCGGCGCGAGGCGACGGCGACGAACCCTTCTCCAGCGAATCACGAAACCGTCCCAGATCGAACGACAGACTGTTGCCGTCGAAATCGAACAGCAGGCGGTGATCCACGTTGGCGAACTTGACCAGCGTGTACGCCCCTGGCTTCGGGGGCGAGGAAACCTCTTTGCTGACCAGGATGGTCTCCTGTCCGTTGTCGACCTTGGTCAGGGCCATGGAGCCGGCCAGGTCCACCCAGGCTTTGTAGTCGATCCCGTTCTTGGCCAGCGTGATGCCGACTCGCCCCTCGGAGCTTGCAGGATTCACGTAGAAGCGGACCATCAGGTCGCTGGCCACCGGCACGCGGTTGTTGATGTACAGATCGTCGTAGGCGTAACTCGCGGCGAAGTCGTTGGCCGACGGGCCTCCGTAGGTCAGCACGCTGGGCTCTCCGGCGGGGCAATCCAACAGCAGGCGGGTGGGATTCTGTTCGTCGATCGTCCACGCCGAGCTGGCCAGGTTGAACGGGGGCTGCCAACGATGCTCGTTGAAACCCGCGCGCTCGTTCGGATTGACCGGCCGAAAGTCGTTATCATAGATCGGCATCCACAGTTCCTTCTGCACCTGCGGAGGCTTGCGCGCGATCACTTCGTCGATGTAGATGTCGCCGTCAATGATCTCGATGGTCTCCCCGGGCAACCCGATGAGACGTTTGATGTAATTCTCCGAGGGGTTGATGGGGTTCTTGAAGACGACGACGTCCCATCGCCTGGGTTCCTGGAACTGGTAGATGCACTTGAGGACGAGGATGCGGTCGCCGTTGGCGACCGGGACCTTGTCTCCGGCGGGTGTGCTGTATCCGCAGCTCGGACATCGCGTCTGCTGGCGGATCGATATGGCGCCGGGCGGGATCGTGTCGTCCGCCATGCCGTAGTTCGTCGGCACGAACCCGTGATCGTATTGATACCCGCACTGGGGGCAACGCAGGCGGAAATGCGCTCCCTTGAGGGTGTCGGCCATGCTGCCCGTCGGGATCCGGAAAGCCTCCATGACGAATGCCCGGAACACGAATGCCAGAATGAAGGCGGTGATGAGCCATTCGAAGGTGTTGGCGACCTCGGCCACGCGGTCCTTCTTCTTCACGACGGGTCTGGTTCTGTCGGTCCTGTCCGTTCGATTCTCAGCCATCAGTTCCTGTCCTGTCCGCAGGGGACTGCCTTCCAGGTCTCGTGCGGCGCCGACGGGCTCTCTTGGGTCCGTCTCATCGACAAGGCGTCCGGGCCACGCGATCACAAGAGGGCCATTATGCCGCCGGGGACAGCGACGGTCAACCGTGGAAAAATTTTGCCCGAATGTACTTGCCGCATAGAAGTCTTTATTGTATAGTGGTTTGCAGAAGTTCATCCTTGGTGTTTCCGGTGGCATTGGGCCCGGCAGTTGTGGGATTGCACCGTGGGCTGACCGTCGAGAAGGTGTCCGTCGGCATGGCTCTTTTCTTTTGGTGAGGTAACCTATGGCGACAGTCACGAAGAAAGAACTGATCGATCGCATCGCAGAACACACGCAGGCCAAGCGGGTTTCTGTGAAGCGGATCGTACAGGCTTTTCTGGATGAGATCGTGAAAGAGCTGTGTCTGGATAATCGGCTGGAGTTCAGGGATTTCGGGGTGTTCGAGACCCGCACTCGCGCCTCGCGGACGGCGCAGAACCCCAAGACCCTCGAGCGTGTAGAGGTTCCGACGAAACGTACAGTGAAGTTCAAGATGGGCCGGCTGATGCGAGAGCACCTGACCGCGTCTGCTCGGGCCTCGGCGCAGGCCAAGCCGGGCCTGTGAAGGTCCCAGCGGCGCCCGTCGGGGTATGGTGCCGGAGGTACGGATGATTCTTCCGGCGAGTCGTTCTATAGGAGCCTCAGAGTATGTTGGAAGGAACAGTCAAATGGTTCAATCCGCGCAAGGGGTACGGATTCATCGGAACCAATGATGGTCGCGACGTGTTCGTGCACTACTCCAGCATCGCCGGAGACGGCTTCAAAACCTTGGAAGAGGGGGTTGTCGTCCTGTTTGACATCGCCGAGGGGGAGAAAGGGCTGCGAGCGACCAATGTCGTCCTTAAGCTCCCCTCCCAGAAGCAGCCTTTGCCATAGGGCGCCGGTGATCGGCGTGTCTTGCCGAAAGATCGCCCATTTTACCTCTTGCAGCCGGGACCTCTGGGGTGTATAATCCCGTACAGCAAGGGGTTATTATGGCCGATGGTGAGTACCAATCCGGGCTTGATTGCAGCGTCCTGGTGCTCAACAAGCACTACATGGCCATCCGTATTGTCGGTGCGAAACGCGCGTTTTCCCTGTTGTGCCGCGAGTTGGCGGAGGTGGTCTCCTGCGAGCACGACGTCTACACGAACTACGACTTCAAGAGTTGGGTCGAGGTGAGCCAGTCGCGGCATCAGTTCGAGCCGGACGCCTATGACTGGGTCTCGACGGTGAACCTGTATGTCGCCGTGCCGCGGATCATCCGTCTGCTGTTCTACGATCGCCTGCCTCGCACGGATGTCAAATTCAACCGCCGCAACATCTTCGCTCGGGACAGGAACCATTGCCAGTATTGCGGCAAGCGATTCCCCACGACCGAGTTGTCCCTGGATCACGTGATCCCTCGCAGCATGGGCGGCAAGGCGACCTGGGAGAACATCGTCTGTGCCTGCACGGGCTGCAACGTCAAGAAGGGCGGTCGGACCCCCAAGCAGGCCGGCATGGTCCTGATTCAAAAGCCCATCAAGCCCAAGCACAATCCCATGCTCCACATCCACCTGGGCCACCAGCGGTATTGTTCGTGGAGACAATTCCTCGACCATGCCTACTGGTCCGTCGAGCTGAAGTAGCCGCTCCTCATTGGCGTCTCCCGTCCGTCGGGCCTCGGTGACCGCCGCGTTTCTTGTCACATTCAGACGGCGTTTACACTCTCTGATAGTGGAACTATACTGGTGTTTCCTTGGAGAGATCCCCGATGAGTGATTGGGCCGGTGAATGTGAGCTGCTGCGAGCGAGTCTGGCGGGAAGCCGGGAGGCCTTCGGGGAGATCGTCCAACGATACCAATCGCTGATCTGTGCCATTACCTACAGTGCCACCGGTGATTTCGGCACGAGTGAAGAGCTGGCCCAGGAGGCTTTCGTCCGTGCCTGGCAGAGTCTTTCGCAACTGCACGACCCGGGCAAGTTCCGCGCCTGGCTTTGCACGATCGCGAGAAACTTCGCCAGTACTTCGCAGCGAACCGGCCGCAAGGGGAAGGTCCAACCGCTCGAAAGGGCAGCGGGATTGCCGGCCACCGGGCCGGAGCCCGACGAGGTCGCGCTCGCGAGGGAACGTCAGGAGATCGTCTGGGCAGCGGTAGGTCGTCTCCCCCTGCCATATCGCGAGCCGCTCGTGCTGTTCTATCGCAGCCAGCGGTCCGTCGGCGAGGTCGCCGCCGATCTGGACCTGTCGGAAGACACCGTTCGCCAGCGGCTCCATCGAGGCCGGCAGCTCATCAAGGTGGAGGTCTCTTCGTTGGTGGAGGACACGCTCGCCCGCTCCGGTCCTGGCAAGACGTTCGCCATCGCAGTCGTCGCGGCGTTGCCCGCGCTGATCACGCCGCCAGCGACTGCTGCTGTCATCGGCGTCGGGGCGAAAGGTGTGCCGGTCACCAAGACGGTCGCTGCCGCCGGCCTGAGCGGCGCTATCCTTGGTCCGATCCTCGGCCTGCTCGGCGGCGTCCTCGGTTCCTGGTGCAGCATCAAGAATACCCGCTCGCCTCGCGAGCGTCAGTTCATGATCCGGATGACTGTCTTGGTGTGGTTTCTGTTGTTCGCGTTGATCGGCCTGCCGCTGACAGCGGCCCTGGCCGGGATCATTCCCAGGTGGGCGTATTGGTCGTGCTTCGCGGCGTTCTTCACGCTTCTGTTGCCTCTGATCCTGTGGAGCAACGCCCGCCAGAGACGGATTCAGATCGAGGACGGGACGTATCGCAAGCCCGGACCGCCAGGGCCGGCTTCCATCACCACACGGGGCCTCTACTCCAGTTTTGGCGGCGGCATCTTCGGCGGGACCGCGTGGATGCTGCCTTTTGCGTGGATCGCAGGGGACTGGGCCTCTATCGGCGCCATTCTCGCCTGTGATGTCCTGCTCCTGCTGACCGTTACGGCGATCACCCAGCGAGATCGGAAACGATACTGGTCCGTCGCGACCTGGATGGTCTGCGTGCTCCTGGCCATGACGCTGACGGTTGTCAACCTCCGCTGGGCGGCCTGGACAAACGCTTACCGGCAGTCCACGCACTATGATCCGATCAACGACGTCAGCCTGACGACGATCAACCTGATCGTCCTCGGCACCTTCGTCGGTCTTCTCGTTCTCTTCGCGGCACGACACGTCTCTCACAGGAGCCGAATGCCCCGTGGGGATGAGTAGACCTCGGCTGGATTCCGCCCGGCTCATCTTCCGGACTGTGGGGAGCGATTTTGCCCTTGACTAATCCACCAGCGTGCGGCCTTATGAGGCCATGGCCGTCGAGAACAACCACACGCAGTTTTCATCGCTCTTCAGTCCCGCCGACGTGGTGTGCCAGACCGAGGAGAAGGATCGCGACAAGGTCCTCCGGGGTCTGCTGGAGGTATTGGCCCGCCGTCGGGGGATCGGCAGCATTGAGCAGGCGCATCGGGCGGTTCTGGAGCGTGAGACGGATCTGGCGACCCTCGTAGCGCCGGGGCTGGCGATGCCCCACGCCCGCCTGGAGGCGATTGACGGTCTCGTCGTGGGAGTGGCGACCTCGTTGCAAGGGATTGTGTACGATCCCCTCAGGCCGGACAGTCTTGTCAAACTCGTCGTGCTGACCCTCGCGCCGAAGACCGCGCCGGGCGCGTATCTCCAGGCGCTCAGCAGTCTGGCCAGGATCTGCCAGGACCCTTCGACGCCCGACGTCGTCGCGAGTCTGCCGACCGCCGAGCAGGTTTGGGCATTCTTCGACAAGGGCGGCTGATCATGCCACCGGCGCGTAGATCTCCGTCAGGAGTTCCTCCGGCGTCACCTTCGCCGGGTCGTTGAGGTACACTTCCCGCGTCGGTCCGGCCACTCTCTTGTGATTCTCCGCGATCCACGCGAAGAGCCTTTTATAGGTCACCGCGGACTTCTCGTAGGGACCCTTGTGCGTCACCACCGCCATATCGCCGCCCGCCAGCTCGTAGCACGTGGTCTCCTCGTCGCCCGCGATCCGCGTGGAAACGGGAATCACGACCTCCACATCGGCGTTGTGCTGCAAGTTGGCGCGGACGACGTCTTTGGGGGTCTCGTGGCAGATGAATGCGGGCGGCCCGACGATCTGGGCCCCGTGGGCCTCGATGTACTTGCGAACGCCGGCGAGCATCGGACGAATCTGGGCGTAGGTGCCTCGCTTGCGCATCCCCACGACCAGCCGGGGTTCCACGTTCTTGATGACCACGTCGCTCATCGCACGTTCTCCAACAATCCGGTACGGTGAAGACCCGCTGCCGGAATTCGCCAGCGTGCCGCTATTCTACACGAGATCGGCCCGCGAGGAAAGCCTATTTCCATATGGAATAGGCCGTGGTCATGGGTAGGATGGAGCTTGCCCCACGAACCTCTTGAGCGGTCGATGTCAAAGGAACCGGTGGGGCAAGCCCCACCCTACAATCTACAAACCATCGTGTCGGAAGTTGCCATCGTCTCTACTTGACCGGAGTGACCAGGTCGTTGACGAGGAGGGAGTCTCTCGTGTCGGCGGGGGCGCTGCCGAGCTTGGGGGGCACGCCGCGAGCTTTGTCCTGGCCGTCCCAGGACGTGTAGATATTGTCGTCGTCCAGGCCGCAGAAGGGCCGCTTCTCGAACTCCACGTGGGTGTCGAGGAACATGACATTCTGGCCCTGTCCCTTGTGACGGAACGTGTTGCCGACGAGACCTTGTTCGCTCGTGCCATTGTAGGGAGCGATGTCGGGCACGAACCTGGAGAAGTCCTTCGCCCTCGTGGAGGGCGAATCCATCCACGGATTGCGGTCACCCATGACTACGACGCTAGGTGGCGAGGAGACCGTCAGGCCGTGTGGACCATAGAGCATGTGATAAGCGTAGCTACAGTGCATTGGCGGGTTCGGGCCGAAATCCCAGAAATCAATCAACTCAGCCGCTCTATTCTGAACGCGATATGTGCTCACCTTGAACTCGGTGACTCCCTTCTCTCTGCTTCCCCGGCTGGTCCCGCCACAGAGGAACGCCTTCGGTGGCACCTCAGCGTATTTGACGAGCAGATACAAGCTGGCGCTGACGCTCACTTGGCCGCCAGATCCGTCGAATGACAATCCGTAGGCACTCTGACGATCAGAGGCGGTCCAATCAGCGATCCGCCCGGTCCACTGGCTGCTCAGTCCACCCGCTCGCGGCAACTCGCCTTCGTAGTCGTTCGCATAGATCAGCATGGCTTTCCCGATGCCGGACAGATTGGTACCGCAGGTTATCTCGTAAGAGATGCTGTGCGTCTTCCCGAAGAGTGCCACGAAGAGCGCCAAGAGAAGGAACTGAGCGAACGGGACACCGACCCCCACCCACGCGAGTCCCTTTCCGACGAGCCGACCCCCACTCGTGCCGATTTCGGCAAGACCGACGACACCCAACACCCCGGCCAAGAACCACGCGATGAACTGGCTCAGCAGATACAGGTTCTGCACAGGCTCCGGCGTGTCCCTCTTGAATGCCCACATGTATCCGGGCATCAGCAGCAGGCTCACAGCCGCCAACACACAAGCTACAGCAGCGGGCACGCTGGTTCGCACGAGTTCGACGTTACTTTGTTCCGACGTGTCCATGGCTCTCTCCCTTCAGTTGCCTCGATTCTGCGTCGGATGTCGCGTCCGCGTTGTGGCACATACGCTTGTCCTGCTAATGGAACTACGCCGATAGGATACCACTGGTTCAGGGGATTGTCACCGGTCCAAGGACTCAGTAGCACGGGCATCTTGCCCGTGAGTAGCATGGGCGTCCCGCCCATGTGGATCTGGGAGATTCACGGGCAAGATGCCCGTGCTACGAAACGCCTTCCGGCGGGTCGTTCGGGAGCAGGTCGGGTCGCCAGTTCTTGGTGCGTTCCATCGCCTGCTGGCGTCGCCATTGGGCGATCTTGGCGTGGTCGCCGGAGAGGAGGATCTCGGGGACTTTCATGTCGCGGAAGATCTCGGGACGGGTGTAGTGGGGGTATTCGAGCAGGCCGTCGCTGAAGGAGTCGTCCTGGGCGGATTGCTCGTCGCCGAGGGCGCCGGGCAGCAAGCGCACCACCGCGTCCACCAGGACCATGGCGGGCAACTCACCTCCGTTGAGGATGTAGTCGCCGATGGAGATCTGCTCGGCGTTCAGGCCGAGCCGGATTCGCTCGTCGAAGCCCTCGTACCGACCTGCGATCAGGATCAGACGCTCTTCGCGGGCCAGTTCCTGGGCCTTCGCCTGGCGGAAGGGCTCGCCCTGGGGAGTCAGCATGATGACCCGACCGCGGGTCGGAGCGAGCTTCTCGACGTGCTCGAAGCAAGCGAAGAGGGGGGCGCACATCATCACCATGCCTGCGCCGCCGCCGTAAGGCCGGTCATCGACCTTGCGGTAGTTGTCGCTGGCGAAGTCGCGGATGTTCGTGATCGAGATGGAGACGATCCCCTGTTCCTGGGCTCGCTTGAGGATCGAGTAGCGAAGGGGAGACTCGAACATCTCCGGAAACAGTGTGAGGATGTCTATCCGCATAGTTTACCACGGGGGCACAGAGAACGCAGAGAACCGAGACGACTCCAGAAAAGAAACGTAGGAAAGGAGCCTTGAGTTGCTGCCTTTCCTACGTCTGTTCTTCTCAGTGGCCTCTGTGTCTCTGTGGTGCCCAACGACGCGGGTTACGCGCCCTCAGGTTTCGCCTCGGCGGGCTTTGCCTCGGCTGCGGCTGCCGCTGCAGCAGCCTCTTCGGCGGCCTTTTTCTTCTCTGCGAGGACGCGCTCTGTCTTTGTGAACAGCCTGCCCTTGGCGTGGGCCAGTTTGCGGGCCTGGGCCTGGCGAGCGGCCTTGTCCTTCGCGTACTTGTGTTTGATCCCGTTGCGAAGCAGGATCTCGGATACGGTATCGCTGGGGACGGCGCCCTGGCCAAGCCAGAACTCGATGCGCTCGCGATTCAGCACGAGCTGCTTGGTCGTGTCCTTCTCGAGCGGGTCGTAGTGCCCGAGCTTTTCGATGATCTTGCCGTCACGAGGCGTGCGGGAATCGACCGCGTTGAGACGGAAGAAGGGACGATGCCGTCGGCCCATGCGGGTGAGTCTGAGTTTTACTGCCATGTCTGACCTTTCTGTTCTTGGAGCGCTGGAAAATGAAGGATTGGGCCTATATTCTTCAAGGAAATCTCATTCCTCGATTTCCTTGAAGAATCGGCCTACCCCGTGTTCCGCCAGACCGTCACGGTTTGGAAATGAAAAATCGATGAAGAGATTTTTCATTTCCAAAGTAGGCCCAATCCTTCATTTTCCAGCAACTCACCTATATAGAGTAATTTCCGAGACCGGTTCGTAGTGACGCCGCAAGGCGTTATCTTCCTCACTTGGGAAGAGATGCCCTTACGGGCACACTACAAACTAATCACGAAACACGTTTACAAACCAAAGCGTAGCCGTTCATAAAAATCGCGAAGTTCGCGGGATCGACGCGGGCATCGAGAGCGATCTTCTCGATCTGCTCGTCCGAGAGCCGGTCGGCGCTCTGCTTCTCGGCGGGTGTCATGATGGCCACGGCCCGCCGCAACTCCACCAGCTCGTCGCAGGTGGGCGCCGCCAGCATGGCCAGCTCGCTGGTCCCTTGCATGTCCTGGAACCGGTCGCGAATCTGGTTGCCGTACTGGTCGTCGCAGAATCGAGCGACCTCTTCGAGGTACTGCTCGACGGAAATCCTCGTTTTCTCACTCCGCGTCGTCATTTCTTTTTCTTGATCTTCCCGTGACGTTTGATGACGCGTTTTCGCGCGGACCGCTGCTTGATCTTGCGGCCGTGCATCATGGCGTTGTTCATGGCCTCCATGTTGAAGCCGCCGGAGAAGAGGGCCTTGAGCCCGCCGAAGCTGCCGCCGGTGATGGCCTTCATCATGTCCCGGCTTCGTTTGAACGTCTTGACCAGGGTCGAGACGTCGTTGGCCTCCATGCCGCAGCCGGCCGCGATGCGGCGGCGACGCGATCCGTCGATCAGGTCGGGATCGCGGCGCTCGTCCTTGGTCATCGAGTAGACGATGGCCTCCATCTGCTTGAGTTCCTGGCCGTCGAGGTCCACGTCGGGGATCTGGCCGCCGATGCCGGGCAGGAGCTTGAGCATGTCCTTGATGCCGCCCATCTTCTTGACCGTCTGCATCTGCTTGAGGAAGTCGTCGAAGCCGAAGCTGCCCTTGGCCATCTTCTTCTGCATCTTCTCGGCTTCTTCTTTGTCGAATTCCTGCTGGGCCTTCTCGACGAGGGTGACCACGTCGCCCATGCCCAGGATGCGCGAGGCCATGCGGTCGGGGTGGAACTCCTCGATCTTGTCGAGCTTCTCGCCGACCCCGATGAACTTGATGGGTTTTCCGGTGACGGCCTTGACGCTCAGGGCGGCGCCGCCTCGGGCGTCGCCGTCGAGCTTGGTGAGGATAACGCCGTCGAGTTCGAGGCGGGCATTGAATTCCTTGGCGGAATTGACGGCGTCCTGGCCGGTCATGGAGTCGCAGACCAGGTAGATCTGGTGCGGCGTGACCGCCTTGGCGACGTCGGCTGCCTGGGTCATCATCTCTTCATCGACGTGCAGCCGGCCGGCGGTGTCGATCACGACCACGTCCCGGCCGTTCTCCTTGGCGTTTCGTACGCCGTCTCTGGCGACCTTGACCGCGTCCTTGGTGGTCTCGTCCGTGTAGACGGGAACGCCGAGCTGCTCGCCGAGGATGCGAAGCTGTTCGATGGCCGCGGGTCGCTGGAGGTCGTCCGCGACCAGCAGGGGGTTGCGACCCTTTGCGACGAGGTACTTGCCCAGCTTGGCGGCGGTCGTTGTCTTGCCGCAGCCTTGGAGGCCCGCCAGCATGATGACCGTCGGACCGGGCGAGACGAAGTAAATCCGCGTATCGACCGGGCCCATGAGCCGGATCAACTCGTCATGGACGATCTTGATCATCATCTGGCCCGGGTGGAGGCTCTTGATGACCTCGGCGCCGACCGCCTTGTCGCGGACGTCCTTGCAGAACTGCTTGACGACGTTGTAGTTCACGTCGGCTTCGAGCAGCGCCTTGCGGACGTCGTTCATGGCGTCGGAGACGTTGGCCTCGGTAATCCGCCCCCGGCCGGAAAGCGACCGGAAGACCGAACTGAATTTTTCAGTCAAAGACTCGAACACGGGAATCCTCTACCTTTCCCACGGGTTTGGTCGGATAATCCGCATGGATTAGGCGACGGCGCACCCATAGACGGGTCATTATAGAGGCGCGCCCCCGACTCTGCAAGCCCCAAGCGAACGAAACTTCCGGGAGGGTCCAGTTCCCGTTTGTAGGCAGTTTCTGGTTTGCTGTGGTGGATCGTTCGGCGTTGACTTTGTCATTCCCGCGCAGGCGGGAATCCACTGTCCATGATGGGCCCGGTCCTGCGGCTCCTGGATTCCTGCTTGGCGCACGAATGACAGAGTCGATTCCCAAGGGTTGGGAGAATCTGCCTACAAACACGAATCGCACCCTTCCGGGAGGGCTGGCGTCGGGGGGCCAAAAGGAAAGGTTCATCACGGAATTGCGGGGACGCCTGTCGGAAGGAATGAACGGATATCTTCGGAATCCGCTGCAATGCGGCGGGCATTTCCCGCTTTGGGCCAGCAGCATGGAGGTAGAAGAATCGGTCGCTCGACCCGAGCTTGTCTTGCCGTCTTTTCCTCCATCTTCATGCTGCTGGCCCAATGCGCCAAATGCCGGGGGCTTGGGGGCGGCGAGGCTGTGAAAAAATGTCCAGATAGGGCAAAATGCCCCCCCTGGCAGGGTCGAAAACGAGGTTTTTGGGCGACCGAATCGATTATTTCACAGCCTCGGCGCCCCCAAATGAAGGCACGTGGAGAACAAACGAGTGCATTGCGTGTCTCTCAGAGCCGTGCCGATTTCCCCGCAATTCCGTGAAGAACCCAAAAGAAAGAGAGCTGCCACCCGGAGGCGGCAGCTCTTCATGAATGGCAAGGGGTGATCATATCAGACCGCTCTGCGTCTGCGGAGCCAGCCGACCAGGCTGGTGCCGAGCAGAATTGCGCCGGGGGCCGGAACGGCAGGTGCGCCAGCCGCTGCGATGCCGAACTCGCCGACGGCGAAGCCACCCGAATCTATTGGGGTCGTGATGGTGATGCTGGTGACGAGGCTGCCGTCGGTGCCATAGAACCCGAAGTACGCGGCACCGCCGTTGCCATCGACGTCCTGACTGATGGGTGTACCATCCTGTGCCGCGGCGCTGATGCTGTATACTGACCTGATGTCTGTCTCAGCGTAGAAGTAGAATGTGCCGGTGTTGTCGGGCAGTGTCAGGGTCAGTGTGTAGGCGCCGTTCGAGTAGTAGATGTCGCCCGTGTAACTATGGCTCCAGGTTGCCCAACTGTCGTTGGCGGTGTAGGTCTGCACCTCTGTGCCGAATCCCAGGGTCCCGCCCAGGGGCGAAGGCAACGAGGTGATGTCCGTGAAGTCATCGAGCCCGTCGGCAGGAAACGCGGTCATCGTGTAGCCGCCGAGCGTAGCGGCGGGTGCGCCTGTGCCGCCTGCAACGCCGGTAATGGCGGCCGGGGCGGCGGTTACGCTTGCCAGAAGGACCAGAACTGCTGCTGTTGCTACGTGCTTCATCAAGTCTCCTCTTATGGGTACAGGTTGAATCAGGTTCGTCTGTTCTCAGGGGTCTGCGCACACAGTCTGCACCCACCACATGTGCGGACCCACAGCGTGGCCTGAATACAGGCCGATAGAATCACGGATGGCAACGGGAGGATTTCAGACAAGACAAGCCGTCTGGGACCATTGGCAAGTCACTCGCCTGTCCCTGGCGATCCGCCGGGCTCTTTGCTGGGCAGCCAGAGGCTGGAATCGCCGAAGGTGTTCGGATCGGCGGTCGATGGGTCGATGACTGTCAGGGAGTAGCCGGTTCCGTCGGTGGCCTTGTACCAGTTGTCTTCGTAGCGGAAACTGTGGATGGCCTTGCCGAGGGCGTCCTGGAGTTCGATCCGCTCTCCGGCATTGCTGAGACTGCCGGCGTACTGCCCGATAACCGGCAGGCCGGACGAGTACCTGGACTCGAATGCCGCGAGGTCCTTGACCACCAGGCAGTAGTCGCCGGGGGCCACCTCGACGCTCGGGAAGGCGAAGTCAATGCCGTTGGTGAATCGGACCATGTTCAGGTTGATCGTCTCGTCGCCGATGTTGGTCAGTTCGATGAACTCCGTGTTCGGATCGTCAGGATTGCCCGTGTCGGAGGGGTGATACATGATCTCGCTGATCCTGAGGCTTTCAGCAACCGGGCCCACCGCGAAGACGACCTCGTGCAGCGCGCTCCAGACGGCGCCGCTGAGCACGCGGGCCTTGACCTGGACGCTGGCATTCAGGGTCAACAGGTCGGTGTAGCGGACTGCTGCCAGGGGTGGGTCGCCCGGCGTGCCGCCGTTCCCTGTATCGTCCGTACCGGCCGTCAGCTCGACCGAGATCAGGAAGTCCGAGCTCGACGTCGATTCGTTCAGGCCGTGGATGGCCAGGATATTGCTGCCTGTCTTCAATTTATCGATGTGCTCGGAGATGGAGAACATCTGCAGAATCTCCGCTTCGTCGTCGGGATGGGAGGCACTGGCCTTCGAGTTCCAGGCGGGTTCGCCTGTGAAGTTGGCGCGGGCCACCTCGACGCCGTTGAGATAGGCGACGAAGCCGTCGTCGTACCGCACGCTGAGCGACAGGCTCGATGTCTTCTGCAGGTCGTCGTCCGCGACCTCGAAGGGAATCCGGATACAGCAACTGGCGTTCTTGCTGTACATGGGAGCTTGGACGTTGATTGTGAAGAAGTCCTCGTAGCCGAAGCTTCGTTCATAGCCGACGCCGCCGTGGCCTCTGGCCCAGGTGGAATCGTCGAAATCAGAGTCGCTGCGCCAGGCGTCGTCGATGGCGGCGGTGGGAACCAGTGCCCGCTTGAATGCGTTCTCGGCCACCAGCGTCAGATCGGTGGATGTCCCCTCGCTGCCGGGGACGCGGGGATCGGAGCCGTCGAGCGTGTACCAGATCGCGCCGCCGGCGGATTTCACCATGCCCAGGGATGTGCCGGTGGCGGCGTACCCGCCGTGCTGATCTGTGCCGTCGATCTGGAAGCTCGGCGCCTCGACCGAGGGATACCAGCCCCTGTTCTTCAACTGGTTCAGTACGGTCTGCGTGCGTCCGGAGAAGTACTGGTTCACGAGCCGGCTCACCTCGGTCAGCCAGTCCTCGCGGGTGTACGGCTTCGACGGTCGGGGCTCATCGCCCCAGCGAGCGGACTCCCCGACGATCGCGCCGCGGATCTCGTCGGCCCTCGCCAGATAGCGATTCTTCGTCTGTTCCTTCGTCAGGGCGCCGTCGTTGTAGAATTGCTCGTAGATGCGGTCCGCCAGCAACATGCGGAAGTCGGCATTGGCGGCAAGGCGGTCCATCAGGTAGTGAGGATTCACCACGCCCACCACGTTCACGCGATTGATCGAGGGGTCCTCCAGGGCCCACTCCGTGTCCCAGGGCACGAGGGTGAACGGGCTCGCGGGGTCCCCTTGGCGGATCGCATAGAAGTTGCGAGGGGTGTACGAATCGCCCAGAAACACTGGTGCGTCCCGGCTGCCCGTGTAGTAGACCATCAGCATGTAGTCGATCATCGTCGGGATGTCGATGTACGCCTGGACGGCTTCGTAGCCTTGCGAGGAGGTCACGTCCTTGTCCGCCGCGGCGAAAAGGGCGGTCCAGGCGGCACGGACCTGCTCGTCTCCCGCGACGATGTCCATCGTGGTGCTGGCGCCGTAGCCGCTGGGGGCTTCCAGGATCTCGTAGTCGTCCTCATCCCCTCCGAGATGGTCGGCCGCGAAACTGGCGTTGGGCCTCTCGGTCATGATGTACAGGCCCCAGTACAGGCCGTTGATGTAGACCTGGATAGGCCTGCCGTACGGGGTCAGACGTCCCATGTCCCGCACGGTATCCCGTGCGAAGGCGTCGCGGAGATAGTCAGCGCGTTGGGCCATGCCTCCGCTGTCGCCGGACCACGAGTAGTTCCAGATCGAACGCAGGGCCAGGCTGTTGAAGCTCGTGACGTCTGTGTCGGGGAAGAGCGGGAACTCCAGTCGAGACAAGCCGTACTCGGCCCGGAAGTTGACGCGGAAGGCGTTCTTGGGGTTGCCGCTGCGGCCGTAGGGTCCGCCGTGGATACGCAGGCCGGCGTTGACGCCGAACCGCTCCCCGGTCGACGGGTCGATCCACTCGATGGATACCGCCCGCTCAGATGTGTCGCCCGTCACAGTGGGACTGGCGTAGATGCCGCCGCTCTCGAAGAACTCCGCGTTGGGGACTACGATGGAGACCGAGGGGGTGGACTTCAGGTCATCCACGATCTCGTCGCGGTAGGCGGCGTCCTCGACCACCCGCTGGTCCATGGCATAATCGGCGGCCCGTCCGCCCCACGAGGTGGGGAACCCCGCGGGCGAGCTGCTCTGGCGGATCACCTGGTAGGGGAAGATGTAACTGTGCGTCACGGTGGCCGAAGAGAGCCAGCCCGTCTTCACCGCGGCCGCCCGCACGCAGGTCGTCGTGAAGATCGTGATTGGACCGGTGTACTGTGTTCCCACCAGGCCGCGGGAGCCCGCGTCGAGGGGTCTCTTGCCGTCCAGGGTGTAGTAGATGGTCGCGCCTTCGGTGGCGGTCGCCAGTTCCAGCGTGAACGCTCCGTCCTGGAATCCTCGCTGCTGCGAGAACTGCGGCTGGGCGACGACCTTCAGGGCGATGCCGACGTTGGACTCGCCGGGCGTGGGCAGGGCCATGCGGATCAGGACGTCGCCCCCGTCCGGGTTGCGCCCGTATGAGAAGTCGGAGATCTGCGAGCCGAAAGAGATGCTGTCCAGCAGTGTTCTCCCGTCCGAGTCGAACAGGGCGACCACGTCGCCGTCGGCGCCCAGGCCGAAATCCGCGTGCAGTCCGGGATCGCCTGTGTCGCCGTCCGCCCAGATCAGCAGGAACCCCTGGGCCGGGATCGTCGTCAGCGAGGGGTTGTCCGTCGGAATCTGCCACTTGCGAGGCTCCGATTCGTCGTCGGTCAGATACAGGCCGCCTGCGTCGACAGGCGCGTCCGTCGTGTTGAACAGCTCGATCCAGTCATCGTATTCGCCCTGCGGGTCCGCATAGGAGGTGACGTTGGACGCCATGACCTCGTTGACGACTACCGGGCTGCCCGCCAAGGCGGCTCCCGCGATGCTGAACAGACAGACGCAGCCGACGAGATATGCACACAGGAAAATTGAGTTCCTTCGCCATCCGAATTGCATTGCCTTTCCTCACTCCAGCATGAAGACCCGATGTGGCCGCCGCGACGGCAGATCTGACGCACGATCGATGCCCCTATTCTAACAGAAGACAGGGGCAAGACAAACATTATCCGCGTTCTGTGGAGGGGGAGCGCATTGTCGATCTGCAGCCTGGCAACCGCAAAAGGGCGGTTCTGTGCCATATTCACGATTCTGCTCGCGAGGGTGCGCTATTGTGTCGAACGGTGACGACCGAGCCAGTCGGTCACCCATTGCTCGGCCTGGTCCTTCGTTGCGACGTCGTTTTCGAGCTGGGCGACATAGAGTTCCTCTGCCAGTTGCCCGAGCGACGGTCCCGATACGGCGCCCAGACGCATCAGGTCGTGGCCGTTCAAGAGGGGCTTGGGCTTGACCTCGACGTCGCCCAGATCGCGGATTCGCCTCTGCAAGGCGGCCAAGCGGACTAGACCATCCTGCGAGGCCGAGGCCTTTTGGATGGCTCGCTCCAACTCGTATAGGTCGCGGAAGGCGGGCTGGGCCAGAAACTTCTTGAGTTGAGCCAGCGACATTGCGGAATCGAGCAATCGGCCCCGATGCGCGAGCAGAAACTCGATCCGCTGGGTCTGTTTGTTGCTGAGCTTGAGGAGTTCGCACTTGGACATGGCGAAATCCGTCGGATGGCCCACGAAGAAGGCGGCCAAGGCCAGGGGGAAATCGACGTTTCGGCGTAATCGCCTGAGCACCGGGACAGTCTGACGCGCGGTCTCGTCGCCTGCGAAGCCCGGAAAGACCCCGTCCGCCAATCCCGTTTCGATCAGCATCGTTGCCCCCGCGGCTCGATTCGGGTGGACGAGTGTTTCCTCCAGTTCGATTGCGATCCGCTCGCCGCTGATCCTCGCGATCTTCGCTGCGTTGCGCCCGATGGCGGCATACGTCTCGGGCTCGATGGCGAAGCCCAGCCGGGTCGAGAATCGCACCGCGCGGAGCATGCGGAGGTAGTCCTCGCTGAATCGCTCCTCCGGATTGCCGATCGTGCGGACGATCCGCCTCCGGAGATCCGCCCGGCCCTCGACGTAATCGATCACCTGCTCGGTGCGTGGGTCGTAGAACATGCCGTTGATGGTGAAGTCCCGCCGGCTCGCATCCTGGGCAGCGGTGGTGAATCGCACCTCCGTCGGGTGCCGGCCGTCCTCGTATCCCGTCTCGGCGCGGAACGTCGCGACCTCCACCTGTTGCTTGTGGATCAGGACGATGACGACGCCGAACTTGGCGCCGATCCTGAGCGTGCGAGGGAACAGTCGCATCACCGCCGCCGGCTCGGCGTTCGTCGCTACGTCGTAGTCTTTGGCCGTCCGGCCGAGCAGCATGTCACGCACGCAGCCGCCAGCGAGCAGGGCTTGGAAACCGTGCTCCTGCAGCTTGTTGATGATCTCAATGGCCGCTTGCTGATTGCTCATCGGCTCGTGCCTGCAACAGGACGACGGACATCGTGCCCCATTCCCTCCGGTCCACCGCGTGGAAGAGTCCGTAGTCGTCGAGCGGGGGACAGTCGCGACGGGTCCGAACGATTACGACGCCTTTGGGGACCACCTGGTTCTGGAGGATCTTGAGCAGATCGGCCAGCGTCGAGCCTTCGCCCACATCCTGCGTCGCCGCATACGGCGGATCGACGAAGACCAGGTCATACCGTTCGCCTTTGGGTCCGAGCGGCGCCCCGACGCGAAACGCGCTGTCGCGAACGACGCGGGCACGGTCCGCGAAGCCGGCCTTCGCGATGTTCTTCTCCAGGACCGCGAGGATCTCGGCGTTTTTTTCGACGAAGGTCACGGACGCCGCACCGCGGCTGATCGCCTCCAGCCCCAACGAACCGACGCCGCAGAACAGATCCGCGATCCGGGCGCCCGCCAGCAGGTCGTAGTTCTGCAGGATCATGAACAGCGACTCTTTCACCCGGTCGGTGATCGGGCGCGTCTCCCGGGTGTCGGGAGTCAACAGGTGCATCCCTCGCTTCGTGCCCGCGATGATCCGCATAGCTGCTACTTTGCCCAGTAATCGATGACCATCACCTGCTCCAGAGACGGTCCCAGCATCCCACCGAACTCGACGTGGGCCGGGTGCTTGGCGTAGGCGTCGCGGTCGGCCTCGCTGCGGAAGGTGACGACGAAACAGTGCGTGAAGCCCTTCTGGAGGTTCTCGACGCTCACGTCGGTGCCCCATTCGAAGCCGTAGACCTCGTGGATTTTGCTCGGCAGGGCGCTGAAGGCGTTCTCGATCTTGCGGATGTCCTCGGCGGTGGTGCCTTCCTTGAACTGGAACAGCACGACGTGTCGCAACAGCCGGGCAGGGGCCTTGGCCTCGACAACCTGCGAGTGCGTCGAGACCTCAGGTTTGCTGTTGACTCGCTCGGTCTCCTCGACGTAGATGCAGCCACTCAGCAGAACCGACAGCACAGCCAAACAAACCAGATTCCGGATCATTCCTATGCACCTCCAAAGACACGTTTCAAGTCTTCTTCAACAGAGCCATGTGGATTGTATCCCGCTGCCGAGGCATCGTCCAAGGAAAACTGGAGGGGGGCTGGGGGCCTATGCTGCCGCGTCCTTGACACAGCCCGCGAGACACAGTAGATTGGTTTGCGTCAAGACCAGCATCAATGACAGGCTGAATCGATGTCCGGGAAGTGGGCGTATGAGCAGAGTGGCCGTGAGTGAGAAGATCCTGGGATGGGCATTAGATCGGTCTGGCTTGACTGTGCCCGACGTAGAACACAGATTCCCGAGATTACGGCAATGGGTATCTGGCCAGAGCCAACCCACACTTCGCCAACTCGAATCGCTCGCCAAATTCACCGTTACCCCTCTGGGCTTCTTCTTCCTCGATGAACCGCCGGAAGAACCATTGCCCGTACCTTACTTCCGTACGCATGGTGATGAGGTGTCGCACGACTCCAGCCCCGATCTTCTCGACACGATTCATGTTATGCAGCGGCGGCAAACGTGGTTGCGTGAGTTCCTGGTCGATCAGGGACAGGGGATGCTGCCATTTGTGCGATCCGCCGAGTTGGATGAGCCATCCACAGCAGTTGGACAGCGAATTAGGAAAGCTCTGGGCTTGGACATGGGGTGGGCTGCGCGGGAGCCGTCCTGGACCGAGGCGCTCCGCGTGTTGCGAGAAGCGATGGAAGACGCGGGAATCATGGTGGTTGTCAACGGAATTGTCGGCAACAATACCCATCGCAAGCTCGACCCGGACGAGTTCCGCGGTTTCGTCTTGGTGGACGAGTGGGCACCGCTGGTGTTCGTCAACGGTGCTGACGGCAGAGCCGCACAGATGTTCACGCTCGCGCATGAACTGGCACATGTGTTCTTTGGCAGCAGCGCCGCATTCGATCTTCGCGAGATGTCTCCAGCAGACAACCGAACCGAGCAGGCGTGTAATGAAGTGGCGTCCGAATTCCTTGTTCCTCAACTGGAAATTCGTCAGATATGGCCATCTATACGAGACACGCCGGATCGGTTTCAATCCCTTGCCAGAGAGTTTAAGGTCAGCGTATTAGTTGCCGCACGCAGAGCATTGGACCTGCGTCTGATCAGCAAAGACGAGTTCCTTGCCTTCTACCGTGACTACTTGGACGATGAACGGCGTAAAGCCGCTCGTCGCCCCGAAGGAGGGGACTTCTACCGGAACCAGAATCTTCGTGTCGGGCGGCGGTTCGCCAGTGCCGTGGTTCGGGCGGCCAAGGAAGGCAAGCTCCTCTACTCCGAGGCTTATCGTCTGACCGAATTGTACGGAAAGACCTTCGATCGCTATGCAGCTTCTCTTGGGATCGGGGGGCTATAGCGTGGAGCAGCCTGTCTATGTTCTGGATGCCTGTGTGTTCATTGAAGCTGCGCGTCGCTACTACGCATTCGACTTGGGCACGAGATTCTGGGAGATCCTGAGCCAACACGCTGAAAATGGAGTGATGGAGAGCATAGATAGAGTAGAAGGTGAATTGAGCAAAGAGGACGAACTTGCCGCATGGGCAAATGGTGACTTCCACAAGGCATTCCGTTCGACGGATGATGTGGATGTCATCGACTCGTACAGGCAAGTCATGAGCTGGGTGCAGAAGCACGCTCAGTTCAGCGATGCAGCCAAAGCCGATTTCGCCATGGGAGCGGATGGATGGCTGGTAGCGTACGCCATGGCCAAGAGGCGTGTCATCGTGACTCACGAAGTTCTGGCACTCGATGCAAAACGAAAAGTCCCAATCCCAAATGTGTGCGAGCAATTCCATGTGCGTTGGGTGGACACGTTCAAAATGCTCCGAGAGCTGGGTGTGCGGTTCACGTAGACACTCCACATTTGTGTGAAGCCGTATCCTGAATTCTCTCTTTGTCCTCGGTGCCCTCTGTGCCTGGTCGAGAAGAACCGGTGTGCACGGCACATCCTACTTGGTTGGTGTTAAGACTGCGGCGAAGCCGCCGTAAGGGAGCAGGCGGACTTCCAGGTGATCCTGGGCTGTCACGGCTTCCGAATCAGTCTCGAATTCTCTGGGCGTCTTGCCGTCGGCGATCAAGGTCACGGTGTAGTGGGTGTCGTCCAAGAAGGATAGAACCACGTCCACGTCGCGACCAGCGTCCTGACCGTTGATGCCGGCTACGTACCAGGTCTTCTCGCTCCGACGGGCGAGGACGACGTACTCGCCTGGTTCGCCTGCGAGGAACTTCGCGTCGTCCCAGGTCGTGGGGACCGTCTTCAGGAAGTCCTTCGGTGCCTCGGGCAGATCGAGGTACTCCTTGGGTCCGCCGGCGAAGTGGAGCCAGCCGGACTCGAAGATCACCGGCAACGCCAGCTCGTGGCAGTACGTCGTCAGGTGGCGGTTGACGTTGTCCTGGAACATCACGGGCGTGTAGTCCATCGGGCCGACGACGTTCCGCGTGAAGGGCAGGATCACGTTGTGGATGGGGGCCTCGGTGGTGAACTTCTCGTCGAAGCTGTAGCATTCCTCGCCTCGCACGGCCTCCATGCTCATCAGGTGCGGATAGGTCCGCGACCAGCCGCGAGGCAGCGTGCAGCCGTGGAAGTTGACCATGATCTCGGCGTCCGCCGCGTCCTGCAGGATGTCGTGGTAGAGCTGGATGATGTTCTGCTTGTCGCTCTGGAAGAAATCGACCTTGACGCCTTTGATGCCCCACCTGCGAAGCGTCTGGAACTCCTCGCGCCGGATCTCGCGGTTGGTCATCAGGCCACGCGGCTTCTCGGAGACGTGGTTGTGCGGCCCGCCGGAGTTGTACCACAGCAAGAGGCCCACCCCTTTGCTGTCGGCGTAGGCGATCAGGTCGTGGATCGTGCCGTTCTTCATCCGGTCCCAGTTGGCATCGACGAGCGAGTACTCCCAGCCCATCTGGGCGGCCAGGTCGACCCAGGCTTTGAGCTTGGTGCAGTCCTGGGGACTGTCGTGGTCGAAGAGCCAGCTCCAGGAAGCCCGTCCCGGCCGGATCCAACTCGTGTCCTTCACGATGGCCGGCGGGCACACGTCGGTGACGAGCGTCGATTCGACGATGTCGCCCACCGAGTCGCCGAGCACGATCACCCGCCATGGCGTTGCCCAGGGGAGAGTCCACGAGGGTTCCACCGCCCCGGTCCCGTCGCCGTCGCCCGGCTCGGGGAATCGAATCCGATACACTCCGTGCGGCGCGTTCTGTTCCAACCGGCATCCACAGTAGGATCCATCCAGTCCCGCTTCGGTCACCAGTCCCCACCGGCTGCGGTCGGCGTTGCAGAAGAGCACCGGGAACGCCCAGCCCGCTTCGCTGCTGGAAGGCGTGCCGACGGGTGCGCCGTTGACGTTGTAGGTCTCGTACGCCGGCGTGTATTTGCTGGGTTTGTCATAGGGGTGAGCCCAGACCTTGCCGCCCTCGGGCAGACGGAATCCGGTAGCCTCACTGACCACGACGTGTTTCTCACCGCTGTTCTCAGGGAACCGATACCGAAACGCCACGCCATCGTTCTGTGCCCGAACGATCAACTCGACATTGCCGCCGCGGGGACTGCCGAAGACCAGCGTGTGCTCCATGGCTTCAAAGGCACGGGTCCTGCGCTTGCCATGCGGCATCTGAAACATCTGATACGTACTGCCCTGGCCCCCGTGTCTTAGGAATCCGACGGCATCCACAAAGTCCTGATCCTGGCGGCAGATGCCGAGCGGCGACAACGGCAGCACGACCGCGCCGTCGTATTTGACCTCGTAGTATAGTCGTATCTTGCCTGCGGGATAGTCCGCTATTTGACCGGGATCGATCAGCCTGACCACGACCTCGACACGCCCATCCGGCGACTTGACCTCGATGGTGGTTTGGGCAAAGACTGCTTGCGCCATCCCGAGGGCCAGAAGAACGACCGCGACTGCCTTGCACGTGCCATTCGATATCATCTCATGCCTCCTTGAGCATCGATTCGCCGGACTGCCCGCACGGGCGGATACTTCAATAACACAGGATACGCGACATGCGACCGGGTTTCAACTGCGGCCCATCGGTTGACAGGGACCGGCTGGGTCGATACGGTGGCCGCATGACTGGCGCAGCGAATCATTGTGGCACGCGGGCAGGTCTTTCCGGACGCTGGCGATTCACTCTGGCTCTCGCATTCCTCGTCTTCTGCGGACTTGCTGTGGGCGTGGGGTGTTGGCTGGAGCATTCGAAGACTTCGGGGGCATCGAACACGCCGGTGCTCTATCTGGTCCGGCAGGGTCCGGATGGCCCTGGCGATTAGCGAACGGGTGGATCGGCGGATCTGGTGCTGTGGCTGGTACGACTGGCGAGGGTCGGCACACCGGCTGCTGCCGTCCGGCGTCGCGAAGGTTGCCCGCGATACGATGGGCCCGCAACTCGACCGGCAGATTGTCGGATTGTCCAGGCGGTGGCGTCACGTCCACCTGATCGGCCATTCCGCGCCCTACTTCAGCAGCGCCGCGACCCTGTTGGGGTCCACGTCGGCCACGGCTCGCATGGCCTGGTTCACACCGTCCGGCGTTTGCGTCTCCATGCGTGCCGCAATGTCGCTGGCGGCGGCCATGTCGATGCCGGCATCCGTAGGGCCGGATTCCGCTGCAGGCCCGTCTTGGGTGAACGCTTCGATCATCTGGACATGGGTGGCCTGGATGTCGACGAAGCCTCCTTCCATCATGGTCTGCCTGACGAAGTCGCTCGACAGTTCCAGGGCTCCCTTCATGCCGGCGCGTTTGCCCTGCGGCTCGGTGGAGCGACCCTTTGTCGATGGACTGCTCGATGCGTGTGTGACGGGGCGCATGCCGCCTGCGCAGGCTGCGCCTTCCGCGCTCTGGATCGGGTTCATGATCTTGCCTCCGTTGGCGTAGGTCGTGCTTCCTCAAGACTCAGGGGCTGCCGGAAACGCCCCTGTTTCCCAAAGTATAGAAAAACCATCGGTTCCTGCCAATCCGATAGTTGCTCCAGGGAAATTCCCTATGTCGGGAAGGCGGCCTTGGCACGGCCTCTTGTAATCCCGTTCGTCGGCTATATAATCAAGGTTTACTCTGGACCTATGGAGGCAATTACGGTATGGCAAAACTGACGAAGTTGGATGACATCGTATCGCTGTGCAAGCGGCGCGGGTTCATTTTTCAGTCGAGCGAGATCTACGGCGGGCTGGCGAGCTGCTACGATTACGGCCCCCTGGGCGTCGAACTCAAGAACAACGTCAAGCGGGCCTGGTGGAAGAGCGTCGTCCAGATGCGGGACGATGTCGTCGGTCTCGATTGCAGCATCTTGATGCATCCCTTGGTCTGGAAGGCTTCCGGCCACGCGGACAAGTTCGCGGACCTCGTCTCCGTGTGCAAGAAGTGCAATACGCGAAGTCGCGTGGACCATCTCAAGGACAAGGAAGCCAACAGCAAGCAGGCCGAGGAGCACACGGAGCACGCGGCCCTCGGGACCCAGGCGCAGGACCTGAGCCGCAAGGTCTGCCCGAGTTGCGGGACGGTAGGCCAGTTCACCGAGCCGATGCCCTTCAAGCTCATGTTCGAGACGCAGATGGGCGCCAACGTCGACGATTCGATGATCCTGTACCTCCGACCGGAGACCGCCCAGGGCATTTTTGCGAACTTCCGCAACGTCCTGGACAGTACGCGAGTCAAGGTCCCGTTCGGCATCGCCCAGATCGGCAAGAGCTTCCGCAACGAAGTGACCACGAAGGCCTTCATCTTCCGCACCCGTGAGTTCGAGCAGGCGGAGCTGGAGTTCTTCTGCGAGCCCGGCACGGACGACCAGTGGTACGACCATTGGAAGGAGCAACGCTGCAACTGGTACCTGAATCTGGGTCTCAAGAAGGAGAACCTGCGGTTCCGCGATCACGAGAAGGACGAACTGGCCCACTACGCCAAGGCCTGCGTGGACGTTGAGTACCGGTTCCCCTTCGGCAGCGGCGACTGGCAGGAGCTCGAAGGCATCGCCAACCGGACGAACTTCGACCTCCGCCAGCACCAGCGAGGGATGAGGACTGTCACCCGGTGGCACGAGAACGGGCGGGACCTCACGAAGGTCAAGCTGGCCGACGAGGCCGAGGACTGGCAGTCGGGCCCGCTGTCCTTCTTCGACGAGGAGAAGAAGTCGCGATTTGTCCCCTACGTGATCGAGCCCAGCGCGGGCATGGACCGCAGCACGCTGGCCTTCCTGGTCGATGCCTACGATGAGGAAGAGGTCCGCGGCGAGACGCGGAACCTGCTCCGCTTCCATCCGGCCCTGGCGCCCGTCAAGGCAGCCATCTTCCCGCTGGTCAAGAAAGAGGGGATGCCCGAGATCGCCCGCAACATCTACGACGACCTGAAGAAGTACTTCACGTGCTTTTACGATGAGAAGGGCGCGGTCGGGCGTCGGTATCGTCGCCAGGACGAAGCGGGCACGCCGTACTGCATTACCGTGGACGGCCAGACCCTCCAGGACCGCACCGTCACCGTCCGCGAGCGGGACAGCATGGACCAGGCCCGCGTCTCGACCGACCAGATCAAAGCCTATCTGAGAGAGAAATTGGACATGTAGCAATGAAGGTGAGGGGAATCATCTGGCTGGACTCGATTGTCGAGAAGATCGATACGAAGCATGGTGTTTCTCAAGAAGAGGTACATCAGGTGCTCCAGGGGCTGGCAATGTTCCGTTATGTGGAGAAGGGACATCGATCCGGTGAGGATGTGTACGCCGTCCTTGGGCAGACGGCGGCAGGCAGGTATATGATCGTGTTCTTTGTTCATAAGCCGGACCACCGTGCGTTGATCCTGTCGGCACGCAACATGACTGATGCTGAAAGAAGACACTATGAGAAGAAACAGTAGTAGACAGCAAAGGGGAAGCAGAAAGAGCACTCTGTCCAAGAGAGGTTCATACGCCGAGATAGGCGATTTCTGGGATCAGCACGACTTGTCCGATTTCTGGGAGAAGACCCGCGCTGTCCGCGTGGACGTACGGCTGGAGTCGGAGGAGTCGTTCTATGCAGTTGAGAAGGGGCTCTCGCAGACTATTCAGCGGGCAGCCAAGGAACGGGGGGTCTCTCCACATGCCCTGGTCAACCTGTGGCTCCAGGAGAAACTCCGGGAAGCGGGGCATTAGCTGCGCATGAACTCGATGTGATCGCTGTTGGAGACTGCAAACAATGATTATTGACCGAATTGAGAATGCGCGTTTGTACGAACCTCTGCACAACCGATTCCGGCAAGCCTTCGCGACCCTGGCGGACCCGGCGATTGCCCAGAAGCCCGACGGCCGCTACCCGGTGGACGGCGACGATCTGTACTACATTATCCAGCACTATACGACCAAGCCCATCGATCAGGGCCGGTTCGAGTCGCACAAGAAGTACATCGACATCCAGGCGCTGATCGCAGGTCAGGAGGTCCTGGGCTGGTCGCCCATCACCGGCCTGGAGGTCGTCGAGCCCTACGACGAGGTCAAGGACATCATGTTCTATCGCGTGGGCACGATCCTCGCCCAGACGAGGCTCGTGCCGGGTCTGTTCTGTCTCCTGTACCCGCAGGATGCCCATCTTCCCTCCTGTCAGGTCACATACCCGTCCCCTGTCCACAAGGTGGTGTTCAAGATCCACGTGTAGATCGAGTCCCGCCGGTCGGGTGCGGATACATACGTGTGATGACGCGCGGGCCGGCCCGGCACGTGGCAGAGACTGTCCGGCCACTCGACTTCTCCTGAGACAGTCCGTGTGGCACAGTCTATGCTCATTTGTGGTTGCGTTTCTCCTTTTTGCGAACGGCTGGCGTCCGAGCGTCTGGCAATGCGAGCACAGGATGTCCATGCTCAAGAAGTCACAAGGGTATGCAATTACTGCATCGACAGCAGGTAGCAGATTCTCCGAAAAATACGTAGAAATACGTATAGATTCGTTTGTCACGCGACGCTATACTCCGAGCTTGCCTGTCGAAATACAGATGCGTCTGTGAGTGGCACGGTGGTTCGGTGCGGGAGGTGTTTTGACGAAGCCAAGGGCAAGGGGAGAAGTGGCTCGATTCAGTGCGACGCCAGGAGCGGGATCGACGCCTGATGCGGCGTTTTGTCGCGAGGTCCGTTCCAGTTCGGCAAGGGCATCGTCTGAATGTGTGCGCCAACATGTTGCCATCGTGGCACGCTCGGCGTTCGCCATGGAGCGTTCTCCCCCGGTTTCTGAAGCGACATGGGCATACAGCAAGGACGGCGAGGTCGCCAATGTGGTCGAATCGCAGACGACAGCCCGTTTCTTTCCATAGCGATCTGATGTGGGGCCTGCGTCGTGGTCGGATTCACCTATACGGTGATCTCTGTGGTCGAAGGCGAACAGGTGAAGTGGCAGTACGCTGCCCTCAAGAACTGACATGGAGCGTGCAACGATGAAACACATCCGATTTGGAGGGACAATGCACATGAGGTGTGTGGTGCTGGCGTGTCTGGTCTGTGTGCTGTGTCTGTCCGTTGATGCCGCGAGGGCCGGGGACCTGCGGTTCCGTATTCACTTGAGCTATGTCAACGGGATCTATGACCTCGTGGATCAGTACGAGGACAACATCGAGGCCGAAGAAGGCGAGTACTTCGACTATGTCGACGTTGATACCTTCGTCTGGCCGGTTGGGATCTCGGGCTCGGGATACTATCAGTGGGACAATGGACTGACGCTGGGAGCGGGCCTTGGCCCGTTCATGTACATCATCGCCGAGAGTTGGGCAGATGACGACTACGTTCACTGGCAGCTTCCTGTGAATGCGACCGTCGGGTATGTCCTGGCTCCCAACGAGCCCGTATCGGTCTACGTCCGCGCGGGGCCCTCGTACCATATCGCCGATGGAGATTACTGCGATGGGAGCAATGTCGGCATCTTCGGCGCGGTGGGCGTCGAGTTTCTCAAGCGGGACAGGATCATGTTCGGCGTCGAAGCTGCCTATGACACCGCAGAGGTGGACATCGAGAATGTCAGGACCGGCGGCACGGAAGGAATCAAGGCAGGCGAGTTCTCGCTTGGTGTGTTCATTGCGTTCAAGTAAGGAGAGAGAAAGGAGTGTGTCCGCTGGTGGCTTGTGGACGCCGGCAATGTCAGTGTTGTTTCTCGGCCCTTGTATTGGCGCGTCCGCCTGTTGCGAGCGGCGGCCGCGACAGTGTCTGAGCCCGAGACGGGTGCGTGGTGTGGAGTGTCTTTTGGAACAAAGGGAGTATGGATTATGAGAGTTAGACTTGGTGTGTTGGCTTTGGTCGTCGTGTTGGCGAGCATGATGGTGTTTACTCAGGGGTGTGCGTCGATCATTGAGGGATCGAAGGGGACGGTCAAGATCACGAGTGAGCCGACAGGCGCGAACTATACGGTCTACAACAAGAGGGGCGAAGCCATTGACAACGGAACGACGCCTGCCACCGTCACGCTAAAGCGTGGAGCGGGCTATTTCTCGGCGCAGAAGTACACCGTGAAGTTCGAGAAGGCCGGCTGCGCTCCGTGCGAGGCGCGAATCAAGACCGGCCTGAGCCTCTGGTATGCAGGTGGAAATCTCATTTTTGGCGGTCTGATTGGATATCTCGTTGTGGATCCCCTGACAGGAGCCATGTGGACGTTGAGTGACCTGCACGTGAATATGGAGCCTGGGTCCCAGGCAAACGCGACAGGGGATGCTCTCAAGATCATGACCATCGATCAAGTCCCGCCGGAACTCCGACCAAGGTTGATTAGGATCAATTGACCGGTCGCCTCCAGACATCGCGTCTGAGCAGCCGAATGACGGTCAGGGGCAACCGCCGGCTACCTCGATTCCTAACCGGCGGTTGTCCCGCCCCCGTTATTGTGTGAGCGGAGAATCCGTTGTTGGGGCATCCTCTTGGGTGGCAGAGGCACCGACAGCATGGGACGAAATTGAGAGAGCTGAACTCATGCTATTACTGAAAACGGCGTTCCAGGTGGGTACTATCGTGCTCATCTGCCTGGGCTCCGGTTGTGGTTCCTGCGATCGGAAGGTCCATTTGATGTACAATCGGGTGGTGGGCGGGGTTCACAGCGATCAGGGAGGACGCATATATGTAGAAACGCCCGATTGTCCCGGATTGGGGAGGACGAGAAATGGATCGTACGTCATCGGGGAAGTCGATCATGGTGGATGGGGCATGTACAGTGGCGACACAGTCACGTCAGACTCGGTGCCGAAGTGGATTGCGGATGCGCTTTGCGTGGAACTCAAGGCTGCAGGGTTCGTGCCGGACGTTGTGGACAGACTGCCACCGACAGCGGATTGTGGCGTGTCCACGCGCCTGACGAGAGTGCGGGCCGACGGGACCAACATCTCGTTTGCTCTACCTCTTGCCGCGACTGTCGATGTGTGCTTGCGGATGGCCATCCACCGTGGCGGCAAGGTCGTCAGGGAGTTCGACGTGAACGGCAATGACACTGGCGAGGTCGATGAGTCCTTGACGATCGCCTTGGAGGATTGTATGAAGAAAGCGATCCCTCTCATCGTAGCAGGTCTGGAGGAGTAGTCGGCAAGAACGTCGTGCTGTGACTTGTGTGCATGGTACATCTGCACATCATGTGCGTTACCGAGAACGCCCGTGCGGATTTGGGAATGTCACGCAGATGTCCCCGTGATGCACATGGCGATGCCGGTATCGCCTGCACGCAGGAATTCACGCGGGGGCTCTGCGAGGCATTTTGTCCATTCTCACCACTTGAAGTAACAGCCGTAGTGGCGGTAGTAGAGGCCGATGGCGCGCATGGCGAAGATGGCGACTGCCTGAACCAGGAGGTTCAGGGCCAGATGGGCGACGGTGACCTTCAGTTCGGCGCCGGTGTACTGCGTGGTCTGTGTCTCCAGGATGCAGGTCGCGACCACCAACGCGAACGCGGTCAGGTAGGGCAAGAACGCCTTCCGCAGCGGTGCGAGCAGGTAATCCGGACGCAGCAGCAGGAATGTCCCTCCTACGGCGGTCGTGAGGATGGCAGCGGGGAAGAGGAACAGCCCCCCGAGCAGGAAGAACTGCAGGAGCCGATGCAGGCCGGTCGAGCCGGAGAAGAGATTCGCGAAGGTGATGCCGCGGTCCTGCGCGAGGGCCAGGCCGAAGATGAACGGCGCCTCCACCAGGAACAGCGTGACGAAGAACACGAAAAACGGCCCGAGGATGTAGAGGAGAAACGTGATCGACGTGCCGATGTCGATCTCGGGGAGCTGGTCGTCGTCGATGGCGACGCGGGAGATGAGGCTCAGATAGAAGCCGAAGAGCCAGCCCCAGATGACGAAGTAGGCGACGTGGTTCAGGCAGCAGGCGCCCTGGGCGAGGAAGAACTTGAAACACACGACCGCAACCACGAACGCCAGCGCCGTGACATTGGCGGGATGGACGAACACCTTGAAGCTGTCGACGAGGACCGCGTGGTAGAAGCCGGGGATGGGGTCTTCCTTCGGCGCGGGCTCGGGCTCGACCTTCTTGGGCTTCTGGAAGCTCTCGGCAGGGATGACAAATTTCTGGCCGCAGCTCAGGCACTTGGCACGCTTGCCCGCGTGCTTGCTGTCGAAGGCGATCAACGCGCCGCATTTCGGGCAGTTGAACTCGATAGTCATCGTTCGCCGGTCGTGCAAGGCCATAAACTCGAAATTCGAATTGCGAAATCCGAAACAAATTCGAAGCACGAAGCTCGAATGACCGAAACGCTTCGCCGGCCGAAGGCCATGTTTTGCATCTTGGATTCTGGCAACTCGGATTTGTTTCGGATTCCGACTTTCGTGTTTCGTGCTTTCCCTGGAGGCAGCCGCGGCCACGACACTCAGCTCAATCCCGCTGCATGCAATCCACGAACGCCTTGATGTCGTTCGCCCACTTCTGGGCTTCGAGCAGGTCCACGTCTCCGTCCTTGACGAGGAGGGACAGGTGCTTCTCCAGGGTAATCATCTTCTCGTCCGGCTTGTTCCGCGTGCGGGTCTGCAACTGCGAGTAGAGCTGCTCGATCTTGCCCGTCCGGATCAGGTTGGCGCAGGCGTAGGTGTTGTTGAGGATCTCCATCGCGACGACCCGGCCCTGCCCGTTCTTGCGCGGGATGAGCTTCTGACTGACGACGTAGGCCAGTCCGAGCGA
>JAGOLX010000077.1 GCA_017993835.1 Phycisphaerae bacterium | reverse complement strand
CTTGCCCTTGCATCGGGTATTCGAAGCGCCGGCTTCTCAACGGCAACCGGGCGCTGTAATGGAATCGGAGAGGCTTGATGACGATGAACTGTCAGACCATGACGGGGCGCTGGCTATTGGCGGTATTTTCCTGTCTCGCGGTCTTGCCCCCCGCGTCTTCGCCGGGGCAGGAACTGACGATCACGGAGTTCCTGGCCGCGAATCATCTCGGCGCACAGGACGACGATGGCGACTCCAGCGATTGGATCGAGATCTACAACGCAGGTCGCAGTCCCGTTTCGATTGGCGGCTGGCATCTCACCAACGACCGGGCGGATCTGACGCAATGGCAATTCCCGGAGGTCGTCATCGGCGGGCAGGGTTTCCTTCGCGTCTTTGCTTCGGGAAAGAACCGCACGGATCCCGCAGGCGAGCTGCACACGAGCTTCAAGCTCAGTCGCGACGGGGAATACCTGGCTCTCGTCGAACCTGATGGAATGACGATTGCCACGGAGTTCCTTCCCGAGTACCCCCGCCAGATCAGCGACGTTTCGTACGGGACCGCCATGGAGGTGGAGACTACGCTGCTGGTCTCGGGCGCCGGCGCTGCGCGAATGTGGCTGCCGGCGGACAACGACATCGGCATGGACTGGGTTCGTCCGGACTTCGATGACTCGAGCTGGGCGCAGGTCACCTTGGGAATCGGATACGATCGCACGCCGGCGCCGGAGTTGCCAGTGCAGGACGTCACTCGGCCGGGCGACGCCATCGAGGCCACGTCGCTCAACTCGCCCACGAACGAAGAAGTGGACAAGGCCATCGACAACAACCCCCAGACGAAGTACCTCAACTTCGACAAGTTGAACGCGGGATTCACGGTCACGCCCTCGGCCGGGCCGTCCGTCGTCACCGGCCTTCGCTTGACCTCCGCCAACGACGCGGCGGAAAGAGATCCCACCAGCTTCACGCTGTTCGGGTCCAGCGACGGCTACAGCTTCGTGGAAATCGCACACGGCAGCGCGCCCAATTTTTCCGCCCGGTTTTTCACGGTGGAAGTCGCCTTCGCCAATGACCAGGCATACAGCCACTATCGGCTGCTGTTCCCCACGGTGCGGAACGCCGCTGCCGCGGTCGCCATGCAGATTGCCGAGGTCCAGTTCCTTGGCGCCAGCGGACCGATCTCGGTGTTCGCGGATCTGATCGGCGCCGACGTCGAAACGGCCCTGTACGGACGCGGCACGTCGGTCTGCCTGAGGATGCCGTTCACCGTCGAGGCGAACCAGTCCTTGGACTGGCTCGCGTTGCACGTCTGCTATGACGACGGATTCGTCGCCTTCCTGAACGGCGTCGAGGTCGCCCGCTCCCAGGCCCCGACAGTCCTGGCCTGGAATTCCACGGCGACTGCGGACCGCCCGCACGACCAGGCCCTGGTTCCGCAGCGGTTCGACCTCAGCGACTCCGCCTACCTGCTCGGGACCGGCGTCAATGTCCTGGCGATTCAAGCGTTGAACGATGCCGCCGGCAGCGGGGATTTTCTGCTCTGGGCCCAACTGGAGAATACGCAGGTGATCCTCGGGGGCCGTGGGTACTTCGAATCGCCCACGCCAGGCCGCATCAATGGCCCGATTACTCCGGGATTGGTGGCAGATCCCCTCGTCGACAGAGAGCGGGGATTTTACGACGCGCCGTTCGAGGTGGCGATGGCGTGTCCCACCGAGAGAGCGACCATTCGCTACACGTTGGACGGCAGCGAGCCGAGGCCCGCTACGGGATATGAGTACACCGGCCCGATTCTCATCGACCGGACGACGACGCTCCGCGCCGCCGCCTTTCTGGACGGATGGCGGCCGTCGCGTATCGTGACGCACACGTACCTGTTCCTGGACGATATCGTGACACAGAACCAGGCGGCGGCGCTTGCAGCGGGATTCCCCTCCACCTGGAACGGCCAGTCCGCGGACTACGGCCTGGACCCGCGCGTGATCGGTCCGGCGGGCAAGGACAATTTCAGCGGGAAGTACGCCGCGACCATCAGAGACGATCTTCGATCCATGCCGTCTATGTCCATCGTCATGGACGTCGCCGATATGTTCGGTTCGCAGGGCATCTACTCCAACCCGACAAGTCGCGGGGACAACTGGGAGCGGCCGGCATCGCTGGAGTTGATCTACCCCGACGGCGCCGAGGGGTTCCAGGAGAATGCCGGCATACGGATTCAAGGCGGCGCCTTCCGGCGGTTCGACCTGACTCTGAAGAAGTCGTTCCGACTGGTCTTTCGCGAGGAGTACGGGGCCGCGCAGCTCGGCTATCCTCTCTTCGGGTCGGACGCCGCACAGGAGTTCGACAACTTCATCCTGCGAGCCAACAGCAACGACGCCTGGCCATACGGCGGGGGTAGCGCTGTCTACGTGCGCGATGCGTTCGCCATGGACACCGTCCGGGCCATGGGCAATCTGGCCTCGCACAGCGTGTTCGTCCATCTCTACATCAACGGGCTCTATTGGGGGCTGTACAATCCGGTGGAACGCCCCGACGCCGCCTTCTCTGCTTCTTATCGCGGCGGCGACAAGGATTCCTGGGACGCCATCAATCAGGACTCCGTCCCCGACGGCAACTACGACGCCTGGAACCGGCTGCTCGCGATGCTCAGCGGCAACCTCTCCGACGACAGCGTCTATCAGCGCGTCCAGGGCAACGATCCGAACGGCGAACGGAATCCCCAGTACGAGGATCTGCTGGACGTCCAGAACATGATCGACTACATGATCCTCAACTTCTACGTGGGCAACACCGATTGGCCCGGGCGCAACTGGTGGGTCGGACGCAATCGGGACGACGGCGACGGCTTCCAGTTCTACCCGTGGGACACGGAGACCGCTCTGCGGGACCTGAACACCAACGTCACATCCGCAAGCAGCGCGGTGGCCCGGCCCTATGCGGCCCTCCGCGCCAACGCCAGGTTCCGGATGTTGTTCGCCGACCATGTCCATCGGCACTTCTTCAACGGCGGAGCCCTCTACGTGAACCCCGACCGTCCCGCGTGGGACCCGGACCACCCGGAGAACAACCGCCCCGCCGCACGGTTCGCCGCACGGGCCGATCAGGTCGAGCAGGCGATCGTGGGAGAATCCGCCCGTTGGGGTGATCAACTGAGCAGCACGCTGTTCACTCGGAACGATCACTGGGCCAAACACCGAGACAGTCTCCTGGCCAACTACTTCCCTCAGAGGTCACAGATCGTTCTGAAGCAGTTCCGCAGCGCCGGCCTTTATCCAGACCTCGACGCGCCGGTCTTCAGTCACCCAGGCGGAAGCGTGGACCCGGGATTCGAGTTGTCCATGAGCTCGGCCGCGGGGACGATTTACTACACGACGAACGGAGCCGACCCGTTCGTGCCTGTCGATGTGGAGGAACTCTCCCAGACGG
The DNA here is from genome assembly GCA_017993835.1 of Phycisphaerae bacterium. GTDB lineage: Bacteria > Planctomycetota > Phycisphaerae > Sedimentisphaerales > Anaerobacaceae > PLanc-01. The sequence goes on along the minus strand of JAGOLX010000077.1, from coordinate 18,356 downwards.
CCCTGGTCACGAGCGACAACCTCAGGCGGGTCCTCGTGCCGTCGGTCGCCAACGGCGGAAGCACCCTCGGCTCCGCCTGGCAGACGGTCGGCGGCGTCAACGATTCCGCCTGGGCCTTCGGCGTCGGCGGCGTCGGCTACGATACGAGCGACGACTACGACGCGCTGATCGGCATCGACGTCGATGCCTCGATGCGCGGGACCGCCACGTCCGTGTTCATTCGCATGCCGTTCCTTCTCGACGAACAGACGCGCGAACAAGCGAATTTCATGACCCTGCGGATGCGTTATGACGACGGTTTCGTCGCCTATCTGAACGGCGTCGCCATTGCCTCCGAAAACGCGCCGGCCAACGTCCAATGGAACTCCGCGGCGACGGCCGGCCACGATGACTCCGCCGCGGTGCAGTTCGGCAGTTTCGATGTAAGTGCGTTCCTCGATGCCCTGCAGCCGGGCGCGAACCTCCTGGCAGTTCACGGCCTGAATGTCTCCGCGGGAAGCTCCGATTTCCTCATCGATGCCGAGCTGATCGCCGGGGAAAGGCTGGTCACGGGGGAGCAGCCCGTGGCGCAGCAATACGTCGGATCCATCGTGCTGTCGGACACTGTGACGATCAAGGCGCGGGCCTTCGACGGGTTTGAGTGGAGCGCCCTGAACGAAGCGTCCTTCTCGGTGGGCTCAGGGACGCTGGCCGTCTCCGAGCTGCACTATCATCCTTCCGACCCGACCGCGGTCGAACTGGCAGCCGGTTTCAGCGACGAGGACGACTTCGAGTTTGTCGAACTGGTCAATTCCGGGACTGCCCCGCTGGATCTCGCGGGAATCCGCTTCGTCGATGGCATCGAGTTCGATTTCGCCGCCGGCAGCCTGACGCTGCTGGCTCCCGGCCAGCACGTGCTGGTCGTCAGAAGCCTCAAGGCGTTCGAGACACGATACGGCCTCGGCCTACCGGTGGCTGGCGAGTACGACGGGCGCCTCTCCAACGCCGGCGAACCCATTCGACTCGTAGATGCCAGCGGTGAGATCCTCAGTGAATTCACCTACGGCACCCAGACCCCCTGGCCCTCACTGGCCGATGGAGGTGGGCCGTCGCTGGAGATGGTCGACGTGACCGCAGACCCCGCTCTGCCGGAGAGCTGGCAAGCCAGCCGCGCCGAGGGCGGGTCGCCTGGCAGTCCGTCCATCTGATCTGTGATCCAATAGAAAGGCCCGCACGAACCTGGCGGTGCGGGCCTGCTTTTGGCCATCGTCTGCCTGCCTGTTGTGGGCGGCTACTTCGTGCTCGCAGCGGTCACCATACCTTTCATGGCGGCCGCCTTCACGGACGCGGGCTGGTCGTCGCCCCGGAGTTCCTGGTACAGCGCCATCGCTTCAGCCTTGGCGCCGTCGGCCAGCAACTGCTCGGCGCAGATCAAACGGGCGTCGGCGACCGGCATCTTCATGTTGGCGGGCGCCTTCTTTGCGAACTTGCTCAGTTCCTGGGCGGCGGCGGGTGTGCCGATCAGGCCCAGCGCGTGGGCCGCAGCCTGCGCGACCTGGAGGTCGAGGTCGCCCAGGAGCTTCGAGATGGCTTCGATGCTCTTGGCGTCGCGGCGTTTGCCCAGCGAACCGATCATGCCCGGCTTGAGCTTGCTGCCGACCTTGGGCAGCGCGTCCCGCAATGCGGCGATCGCCTTCTCGTCCGGAATGCGTTCTATCGCAAAACGAGCGATGTGTGAGGTCTCCTCGGCCGGCAGAAGAGCGGCGAGGGCCTCCACCGATTGGGCGGTGCCCACGATTCTGAGCCTGCGGCATACAAAGTCCTGTGCAGATCGTGAGAGGCCGCCGGCCAGCGCATCCGCCAGGCGCTTCTCCAGGATCTTGCGTGCGGCGGCATCGCCGTGCGTGGCGATGATCGCCTGGTCGATCGGATTCAGGGTGGCACGGTCCGCGCCCCAGTCATAGGTCTTCAGTGTCGTGAAGGCGTTATCCACCGCGGCGGAATCCGCCTGGGCAACCGCCGAGGCCGTCGCGCCGAACGCCAGTGTCACTCCAACAGTCTCTTTGTTCATCATGATTCCATCTCCTTGTCGCAATCATCGCAACGTCAAATCACCCAGGGCTCTCTTCGGGCAACGTCGACAAGGCGATTGGCTTCGTCGTCGTTGACGAACTGCTGTTTGGCGGTGTCCCACTTCAGCGACCGCTCCAGCTCATAGGCGATCAGGAACAGGTGGCACACGGTCGCGGTATGGGCCGCGAGTTCGATGTCGCGGAAGGGCTTCTTTCGCGTCTTGACGCAGTCGATGAAATCCCCGTAGATGCCGCCGGTGCCTGCGTAACTCGGGACCGGCTTCGAGGGGCATGGTTCGGTCGAGCCTTCCACGGCCATGTTGCCGCGGCCCGGGCAATTGTGGTGAAGCAGTTTGCCGTTCGGGAAACGGCAGGTCGCATATTTCCTGCCGTTCTCATTGTGGAAGATCACTTCCTCGGGCTCCAGCTCCCTGACGTCCAGAGCGAAGCAGGCGCCGCCGAAATGGTGGGCGCCCCAGTCGGTCATGCCGCCGCCGGAGTAGTCCTTGAACGACCGCCAGCTCGTGCCGTCGATGTTGTAGCTGCCGCTGCAGCGGTGCGGATGGTACGGCGCCCAGGGGGCGGGACCGAGCCACATGTCCCAGTCGAAGCCGTCGGGAATCGGCTCGCCGGCCTTGTTGCAGTCCGTCGGGAACGGACCGACATTCACGTTGATCGACTTGACGAGGCCCTTGCTGCCGCTCCAGCAGGCATCGACCGCGGCCCGGTAGTCCTCGAGCACGCGCTGGCTGCCGCCGGAGACGATCCGACTGTACCGCCGGGCGGCGTCGATCATCAGCTTGCCCTCGCGGAGCGTCTTGGTCTCGGGCTTCTGGCAGTAGATGTCCTTCCCGTTGCGGCAGGCTTCGATCACGACGATCGCGTGCCAGTGGTCCGGCGTGGCGCAGTGCAGCGCGTCGATGTCGCCGCGTGCCATGACCTCGCGGAAGTCGTTGTAGGCCTGGCAGTCCTTGTTGTTGTACTTCTCATTCACCTGGTTCATTCTGGCGTTGCGGACGTCCCTCTTCACGTCGCACACAGCCACATACTGGACGTCGTCGCGACCCAGGAAGGAACTCAGGTCGCCGCTGCCCATGTTGCCCAGGCCGATGCCGGCCATCACGATGCGGTTGCTGGGCGAGGGTCTGCCCGCATTGCCCATGGCGGACGCCGGGATCAGGTAGGGCATCGCCACCGACGCCGCCGTCGCCTTTAGAAATGCTCTTCGACCAGGAGACATACCCTGATCCTTCGCTGGTTTGCCTTTGTGATTTGTCACGTGTTGATCCTTTCCTGGGGTCAGTGTGGGTAATGGCGTTGAGTCATACCGATCGCGAATCTCATGTGCGTGGCCTGACGGTCCCCATCGACACAGTCACACAATGCAGTTGCCGCCATACCCCGCCAATCCTACCCAACACGCGCCGGACTATCAAGAGATATAACCCGCCCGGCTGCCCGACGGGGCCCAGGAAGTGGATTCCCGCTTCGCGGGAATGACAATCCGCGATCTGTCTGGACCTCCGTCGCACATGCAGGAACGGCCGTGTACCCTACGAAGCCCAATTGGGCCTGAAATGCTTTGACAGATCCGCGTGCGTGTGGTAGCATACGGTGTTGAAGAAAGAGCTCATTGGAAACCGGATCCATTCCGCGTGACATGCAAGACCAAGGCTCTGTGTGGATCCCCACCATGTCCCGCTGCAGGCGGCAGGCAATGAGGTGTCCGAAATCCCGTCGCAATCCCTCGTGGAATCTCTGTGGAAATCCCTCGGTCTCTCTGTGGCGGCGGCGGTTGAAAGCGACGCATTGGGTTGCCGGGCGATGTTGCCGAAGACGGGGCAGGATCAGAGCGATTACGGGATCGGATGAGTCCCTGTGGCGACGACTTTGGAAGGAGTATGAGAGATGAGCAGGACAAGGTCCAGTGCCTTCACACTGATCGAATTGCTGGTCGTCATCTCTGTCCTCGCCATTCTGATGGCGGTTATGTTGCCTGCCCTGAGCAGGGTCAGAAAGAGCGGTTGGCGCACGTTCTGTGCGAACAACGAGCGACAGTGGGGAGTCGCCCTGCACATGTACGCCGCCGATAGCGAGAACTTCTTTCCCGACAACATGGACGGGTACGACGTCAGTTGGATGGGGGTCAGAATGGCGTCCTTCTGGAAGAGGTATCTGGTCGAGTCCCAGAAGACGGACGAGGCAAAGGATCGCGCCCACGTCCTGTTCTGTCCCACCGACAAATGGCACCGGCTGGCGGACCTGTGGCGAAACCCCGATGCGCAGGCCGACCTGAAGCCCATCCTCACCGGTTACTTCTATCTGCCGCATCGGGACGTGACCAAGAGCTGGGAATACGGCTGCAATGGCATCAAAGCGTGGCACTCACGCAAGAAACTGGGAGGCAAGTACCAGTCCGCCCCTGTGATGGGCGATCGGTTGCAGGGGGTCGGGACATGGTCGCTGTCCGCCAACAACGGCAGCGTGAAATGGGACACGACCGACACGGACGGAACGGTGGTCCCTTCGGCGACGCATCCCAGGCCCGGCACCGGCGTACCCGAGGGGGGGAACTTCCTGTTCGAGGATGGTCGCGTGGAGTGGCGCAACTGGGATCTCAACGACGCCAGAGCCACGATCGATCTCGGCTCCAAAGGGGGAAACTGGTTGTGCTTCTACAAGGTCCCTGGCATTCCCGTGGGAGACAAATGAGTCCCGGGGAGAACTCCACGGGCAACGCGTGCGCAGGGTCGCAATGAGTGGTGTTGGGGGACAAACCGTCTGTTGAGGAGCACGGCTCCCGAGGAGGACAAGCATGAGAGTTGGGACGGCATCCGTTGTGTTGGGATCGCTGCTGCTGATGGCGATTTGTGCCCAAGCGGAGAACACGGGTGTTCCCGTTGGCTCGTCTACCCTGATCACCAGCCTCGATTACAGCGACACCTTCACCGGCACGAATGCCGGGGGAATCGCCGACAGATCGTGGGGGGCCTATCCGGTCCCCATCGCGGGTCTGGCTGTGGAGACCTGCTACGGCAATCCGCAGGCGCAATGGACCGAGGCGGCATGGTCGATCAACGCCGACGACAACGCGCTTCCCGGCGTCACGCCCTGGCCGGGCGGCAGCGGGGCCGGCTCCAAGACGGGCATGACCCAGACCGGCGGCAGCGGCGGCGACTGGAGCATCGCCTACGGCCTGCGGAACGATTTCGTCGTGCAGATGGATGCGGTGCAGGGAAAGGACCGTATCGACATCTGGATCTCCCCTGCCGACTCTTTCTTCGATGCCCAGGCTCTGGCCGTGTTCTTCCGCGGCACCGACCATGCGGGAACCTGGGGCGACATCGGCATCTTTCATGGCCAGGAGTATGACAGCGGCTTGAAGTCGATCGCGCCGATCGGCGAATGGCACAACTTCGCGGTGCGATTCATGCTGGATCAGAAGAAACTCGAGATCTTCACGGACGAGATCTCGCTCGGCGTCGTGGACCTGACGCGGCTCCTCCCGGATACGAATATCTCCAATGCGAGGGTGGGCTGTGGATGGGGAAGCGGCGGCGACGACCGCATGTGGACCGACAACTTCCAGGTCGGCTCCGGCGCGGGCCTGACAAGAGCATCCAGACCCAATCCGGCCAACCGGGCGGACGATGTGCCCCGGGATGTGGTCCTGAGCTGGGCATCGGGAGAGTCGGTCGACGCGTTTGACGTGTATTTCGGCACGGACTCCGTCGCTGTCGGCGACGCGGACAGGACCGCTCCGCTCGGTGTGCTGGCAAGTCGGGACCAGGACGCCCACAGCTATGCCCCTGCCGGACGGCTCGAATTCGGCCAGACGTACTATTGGCGCGTCGATCAGGTCATCGGCGCACCGGACAACACGGTCACCGAGGGCAACGTCTGGAGCTTCACGGTGGAGCCCTATTCGGTTCCGGTCGAAGGCGTCCAGGCGACGGCTTCCAGCCGGATGGCCAGCGCAGGCACCGCCGATCAGACCGTCGATGGTTCTGGACTTGACGCCGATCAACACGCCACCACGACCGCAACCATGTGGCTCACTGCCATCGGCGACAAATCGCCCTGGATTCAGTATGAATTCGACAAGGTCCACAAGCTGGATCGGATGCTGGTGTGGAACTACAACGGGGACACCGAAGCTGTCGCGGGCTTCGGCGTCAAAGACGCGACGATAGCCGTCAGCACAGACGGCGTTGTCTGGACTGCCCTGGAGAACGTGCCGGCATTTGCCTCGGCGCCGGGGCGAAACGGCTATGAAGCCAACACGGTCGTCGATTTCGGTGGCGCCATGGCCAGAATGGTCAGGATCAATATCCAGAGCAACCAGCGCGGTCTGGCCACGGCTTATGGCCTCAGTGAAGTGCGGTTCTTCGCCGTTCCCACGTATGCCAGAGAGCCCGACCCCGCAGCGGGCGACGTGACCGACCGCGTGGATGTGCAGCTGAGCTGGCGTGCGGGCCGGGAAGCGGCGTCGCATCAGGTCTTCTTCGGGACGGACGCCAACGACCTGACGCTGATCGATACCGTGACGGAGAGCACGCTCGCCGTGAGCGGGCTGCTGTACGGCGCCACGTACTACTGGTCGGTCAACGAGGTGAATGACGCCCAGATGCCCGTGTCCTACGGGAGCGAAGTCTGGAGCTTCACCACGCCGCTCTACAGTGCGGTGGACGATTTCGAAACCTACAACGACGAGGAGGATCAGGGCACGCGGATCTACGAGTCGTGGGTCGATGGCTGGGGCCCCAACAACGGCAACGGCTCAGTGGTCGGTCACGAGGATACCCCCTTCGCGGAACAGACGATTGTCTACTCCGGCGGACAATCCATGCCTCTCGCGTACGACAACCGCACGGAAGGCAAATCGGAGACGACCCTGTCGTTCGACGCCTGGGACTGGACCGCGGGCGACATCAAGACCCTGTCCCTCATGTTCTTCGGCGCGGAGGGCAACACCGGCCGACTGTACGTCAAGATCAACAGCACCAAGATCGCCTATGACTGCGACGCGACCGACATTACCCGCCCCCAATGGCAGGCCTGGAATATCGACCTGTCCTCGGTGAGTGGCAATCTGCAGAAGGTCACGAGCCTGACCATCGGCGTGGAGGACGCCGCTGCCACGGGTTCGCTCTACATTGACGCGGTACGCCTGTATCCGCAGGTCGGCGAGCTGATGACGCCGGCTGAGCCCGACGCCACGGGTCTGGTCCTGCACTACGAGTTCGAGGGCACGACCAACGACACTTCGGGCCAGGGCTACCACGGCACCGCGGTCGGCAACCCCCTGTTCGCCGTCGGCAAACAGGGTCAGTGCATCGACCTGGACGGTCTGCAACAGACGGTGCGCATCGCCCATTCCGCTGCGATCAAGCCCGACAAAGGACTCACCATCAGCGCCTGGGTGAAGCCTGACGATATCACATTCAATCAGTACTGCGAGATCTACAGAAAGGAAGATGCAGACGCTCGCCACCTCCTGTCGTTCCAGGAATGGGGCACCATTCTGTCACTCGGCCTGGGCATCGCGGACCGCTATGCGGAACTGGACGTGTCGATCGATCCCGCCAACTACACGGATGGAGAATGGCACCTGGTTACAGCCACCTATGACGGCTCCGATAAGAGGCTGTACTCCGATGGCGGACTGATTGGCAGGGCTGCAGCGAGCGGATCCATCATGACCGCAGGATCGGCGCCCGCCTTCATCGGCTCGTGGGCCGGCCAGTCCGAGTGGCTGGACGCACAGGTCGACGACTTCCGGCTCTACTCGCGGGCCTTGTCGCTTGGAGAGATTCTCTGGCTGGCCGGGAGGAGCGCAGCGGTTCACAAGCCGTTCTGACAGGACGATGCCGTTCCGTGGAATGGCTCTGCTGTCCCTGCGGGTCGGCGCGCTTCGCGTCCATGCTCTGCCTGGGCGGAAAGAAGACCCAGGCAGAGCCGATTCCAGATTCTGCTGGCATTCGACCGACATGGATAGCCCGACCGCGGTCGGGCTATCCTGTTGGGACACACGGAATCATTCAGCTCGAAGGGACGGCGCCTCTACTGCTGGCGCCGCGCTCGCCAGGTGCACCGACCACCGGTGGCCACGTTCACATCGCCGACCAGTTCGCCGCCTTCCAGGCGGACCGTCATCGTGTCTGCGGGCACCTGCTGCGACATGCCGTTGACCACGACGGTCTTGCTCTGGCCCTGCATGATGAGCCGATCGCCCTGGATCTGTCCGACGAAGGCCTCCGTGATCTTGTAGACCACCTGGCGCCCGTACATGTCGCTGACCGTGGCTTCACCATACCATTGGGCGGTGAACTGGCCGTTCTGATTCATCGCGACCTGCACCTGCATCGGATAGCTCATCGCGGGATAATCGATCGTAGCGGTCCCGACCCAGAGCCCGACCAGTGCCCCCTGCGCCTGGGGCTGCGTGGGCTGTGTCGGCTGCATCGGTTGCGTGGGTTGCATTGGTTGCGTCGGCTGCATGGGCTGTACTGGCTGTGTCGGTTGCACCGGCTGAGTTGGCTGAACCGGCCCGGTCGGAGCAGTCGGGCTGGCAGCGACCGCGACAATGCCCCATCGTTGCAGGACATCAGCGGGCAGGGCCTCCAACTCCGGAGACGAGACGCCCCGCGTCCAACAATCCTCAATGTCAATTTCCAGGACACGTCCGTCCTCGGCGGCCTTCTTGTACGTCGCGCCGGCGCTCTGGACGACTCCCTCGAACGGGGTGGAGCCGTGCGTCTTGCCTCCGCCCACGCCGGTGGTCTCGACCGGCAGGAGGTTGCCCGAGGGCAATCGAATGAGGGCGAACGCATGGCCGGGAATGAGGACCATATACGGCTTGAGCCCCACGGAATGCGCCATCGAGCAGTAGAGTGCCGCCAGCTCGATGCACGTGCCCGACTTGTCGCGGATGACGTCGCGGGGGAACTTGATGTTCTGAACGATCGTGTTGTCGAAGCTCAACGTCGGGTCCGACAGGCCGACCGGTCCCTGATACGTGAAATCGTTGCCCTGCCAGAGTTCATAGCACGACTTGAGGACCGCGTAGGCGGCCTCGTCGCTGTACGGCGCGCCCCTGCCGCCGGCGACCTTGTTCGCCATCGAGGCGAACTGCCGGACCGCCGGATCGTCGCGCGCCACCCAGGCGGCGATCATCTCCGAGTTGCTGAATGCATCATACCAACTGCCCATGCTCTGCTCTCTGGTGAAGTTGGAGAAGATGAACTCGTGCCGGCCGAGGATGGAGACGCGTTTCCCGTCGCTGTCTTCCTGCACCTTCCCATCGCTGTCGGTGTATCGCCATTCCACCAGCACATTGGCCGGAGTCGTGCTGGTCAGCAGGGCTATGCTCTTGTCCAGCACAGGCTTGTACACGCCCACCACGGTTTGCCCCGGCACGACCTCCGGGAACTTCTGCCAGATACTCCATTCCGAGTAGCCCTCCACCCGGTAGCGCAGGCGGAGGTCCTTGATCCGCCCGGTCCCGACGTTCGTCACGCGGGCCTTGGCCACCCACTGGGCGGGAAAATCGGTCTCCATGCCGTAGACCTTGTACAGGCAGCTCATGATCCTGTCGCGGGCGTCGAAATGGAATTCGAGCTGGCCCTTGCCCCCGGTGTCCTGGTAGGCCAGAGAGTAGGACAGCAGCTTCTTGCTCTTGTCGTACGCCGGGTTGGTGGCGCCGGGTGGGAACGCGACGGTTGTACGGCCGTCGAACTTGATCGCCTCGTCCGGGGCGCCTTTGTACAGGAAGTTCGCGACCGTCTCTCCGCTTTCGTTCGTGGCGATCTCCAGGAACTCCTGGCCCTCCGTCTGCCATTCCCATCGTCCATTGCCTCGATTCCGCACAGCGCCGAGCATGTGGACGTTCAGGACGACCGAGGAACTGGCGTCGTCATATGCTGCCGTCGCATCCGGCGCGGATTCCGTGTCTGCTCGATTCGAGGACAGTTCGCGCAGGAAGTATGCGGGATCCTGGACGACGCTCTTGATCGTCGCGTAGACCTGCGGGTCGAACGTGAAGACCCCCTGGCCTATCAGATCGCCTGTAGGCAGGATGCGCCCCTTCAAATTCACCTGAGCAATCGCCTTGTCCTCACCCTGGTTCTGGGGCTGGTTCTGCGTTTGATTTTGCGTCTGATTCTGTGTCTGATTCGGCGTCGGCGCCGGGGCGGTCGGGGTGTCCGCGTCGGACGCCATGAAGGGCGGCACCGGGACCGCCGGCATCTTCTCCATCGCAAAACCATCCGTCCGCACCATCTCGCTGAGCGTGTCGGCCACGGTCTCCGCGTTGGCCACCTGCTGATCCGTCAATTGCGGGCGATAGTTCTTGAGTTCTTTCTGAGCGCCCTCGTGTCCCTGATTGGCGGCCATCAGCAGCCAGGCGCATCCCTCGATCAGGTCCTTCGGTCGTCCCTTGCCCTCTGCGACCAGGACGCCGAAAGCCCACTGACCGTCCGGGTCCCCGGTCGTCGCGACGAGGAAGAACAGATCGGCCGCCTTGGCCTGATCGGCGTCAACGCCCTCGCCCTTGTGGTACTTCTGTCCCAGATTGAACATAGAGTCGGACCAGCCGCCGAGCGACGATCGGGTGTACCATCGCACCGCCTCCCGCACGTCCTGCTGGACGCCGTTGCCGCGATCGTACATCAACGCCAGGAAGAACTGCGCCTCGGGGTTGCCCTGCTGGGCCAGGTTCGCCAGGACAGGGTAGGCGTTCTGATAGTCGCGATTGCGCAACAGCGCGCGAGCCTGTTCCATCTGCTCGTTGCGTGGCAGCTCGCGGACCGGCTTGACCTTGCGAGGTTGCAGCCCCTGCAACTGCGTCGGAGCCGGGGACTGAGACGGCCACGCGTGTGACGTGGTCGTCTGTGGTACGGGATTGTTCGGCTGGACCGGCTGGCCGAAGGCCGCCGACAGAGACAAGGACAATGCGAGTACGATACTGCTGGAAACGATCTTTCCCATATTCCGGGACCTCCGAAAGGATCCAAAATTGGCAACGGCGCCGCAAGCGCCCAAGTCATTCCACCGATGTAAGCGAGAACTCCACCTGGTTGCTCATGTTCAGCTCGTTGAAACGATCGTTCGAGAGCGTCCGCACGAGCAGGCCGTCCTGACGACGGTACGTGTACTGGATCTGCTGGCGGGCGTTGTTGTGGACCAGGGTCACATATTGCGAGTCCACGGAAGCGACCTGCGTGGTGACGTGGGTGAAATTGTCGGTGTCGAGGATCTGTCCGGGCTGAAGAGCCGCGATGGCAGTGGGCGGAATCCAACTGCCGCAGAGCATGTGGTTGCCGCCGACCCGCGACGTGAGTTCCGACTGGATTCCCGGGGCCTGATCGCCGCCGGTGGTGACCTCGAATCTCACCCAATCGGGTCCTCGTGCGACGACGGTGGCTGCCGCGTTGAACACCATCGGCGTGGGTGGACTTCCGGGGGTATTGACCTGAAAACTTCCCCGGTAGCGAAACGTGCGGGCCTGGCCCAGCCAGGGAGGCGCCGCCTGCCCGGCCCACGGCAGCGACAGGGTCCGCGATCCCTTGAAGGTCGTGTGCTTGGTCATGGAGCCGCCGGGATGGATCTGCGTCGTTCCTTGCACGACCGTCTCGGATGCCTTGGAAAGCTCGCTCGAATAGAGCAGGACGCCGCTGGCGAGGTCATAGAACCACATTTTGCGAGAGCCGCTCTGGGCCAGCAGGATGATCAGCACGGCGTCATAGGTGACCTGCTCGATCTGCCTCTGCGTCGCCATCACCCACATCCCAGACTGGCCGCGGGTGGGTCCGGGCTGGTTGCCGTACTTCTGCAGAAGGGCCTTCAGTGCATCCGGGTGCAGCCAGAGGTCGCCGCCGTTGCCGGCGTGGGTGGCGTAGCCGGTCTCGGCCCTTTGCGTCGGCGCGGACGTGTCCATCCCATCGTACAGGTAGAAGAGCGTCTGCACGGCCACCTGCTGCTGGTCCATGCCAACAACGTTGAATTGCAGCAGCCCGTGAGAGCCGGAACCGTGGAGCTCGTGCTGCGCGTACCGGTTGCCGTGCTGGTCCTCCCATGTGCCCTTCGGGTCGGGGGTATACTCATGAGGTCCGCCGGGCAGGAAGCCCGACAGCGTATAGTAGGTGAGCCGCAGGCCCGGCACGATCCAATGCGGCGGCGGCGTGTTCGCCGTCAGGCCCGGGATATCGCCCAGCATCTGCCCGGAGCCTCCTGCAAGACCCATCGGCGCCGCAGGCTGCTGGGCGGCGTCGCCTGGGAGCGACTTCTGATAGTCCTGCCCGGCCACCAGCGAGGGTGCGCACAGAAACCCGGTCAACAGCAACACAAGAGGCGTTTGTCTGCTCATAGAGATCTCTGGTCTGGCAAAAGTCACAAGTTCGCATCTGCACCGCGCCACGCCGAACCTGTTCTGCGGCTCGCTTCGGCGAAATGGAGTCCGCCCGGGACTTGCCCCGCGACTCCACAACCACTGGCGCACGGTTCGGATGATACCGCCGTGTTCTATCGGGTGTCAACAACCGTTGAGGTCCGTCGCGGGGGGCGGGTGCATGACCGCATCTGCTCGCGTGCGACAGGGGTTCACGGAGATCCTGGAGTGTCATTCCCGCGGAAGCGGGAATCCAGTTCTCGGGACAGGTCGCATATTGCGGCTTGTGGATTCCTGCTTGGCGCAGGAATGACAGCGTTCTTTCCCCAGCCGGGGGCGGCTGGGCTACATGTGGCACCCCCGCCCTCGGGGGTGTTCTTTCCTCAGCCGGGGGCGGCTGGGCCACGCGACAGGAGGTCGCAACCGCGGTCATGCACCCCCCCGTGGGGGGCAGCCGGCCTGCCCGCTACCGGCGGTTCTCGGCGAAATAGAAAGGGGGTGACAGAAGCGATTGCACGTTCGCCTCTGTCACCCCCTGCGATGGAGTCAACGTTGTGCTACTGCTCGATGAAAGTCATCGTCTGGAGCCCCAGTCCTGCCCAGGGGGCATTCTCGATGCAGCCGAACCATTCCAGTGCAGCGCTGTCATAGTCGATGCCCAACAGCGAGAAACCGACAGTGGTTCCGGCCGTCGGCGGGAAGACTTCCGGACTGAAACTGCCCTGCAGGGCAGTCCAGGGAATCCGGACTTCGACCGTCCAGTCCTGGGTGGCCGCATCGACGGTCGATGCGTATTCCGTCCCGCTGCCGGCGGCGAAGAGATCCTTCGCGAGCCAGCCGCTGAAGGTGTTCATGGCCTTCGGATGTCCCGTACCGTCATCCGGTGCGATGGTTGGAATGAGCATTTCCGCGACATTGACTGCATCCGCAGCACCCAGCACGAATTGCAGACAATCGGCGCCGTTCGGCGCGTCCAGCGCCGGGCTCACGGCGTCGTCCTGGGCCGAGACCGCGGCATAGAAGTAGGTGTCGTCCCACATGAAGTAGAAGGTCCCCGAGTAGTCCTCGAGCGCGTACTCAGCGGGACCTTGAACGACGGTTCCCTGATGGACGACGCCGGGGAAGTAAGGGTCTTCATCATCGAGCGTTTCCGCATTGAGCACGAGCGCCTGGGCGCCGTTATACTCCTGAGCGGAGACCTTGCCGTCGATGGCGATCTCCTGGCCCTCGGCCAGGCGGACGCAATTCACCGGCCAGGTGTCCTCAGCCTGCGGCGTGGAGGACGCGATGACTTCCACGAAGACATCGTCCACATAGATCGACGAGCCCGCGGGCGTCTGCGAGTACAACTGTACGGACAGGTGCCCGCGATCCGAAGGCTCATATCGCGTGGTGATGGTGCCCTCGAAGGGCGTCCACTTGTCGAGCACCGGCTGGGCCAGCGGACTGGGCGCGATATTCTCATTCGTCGTGCCGGCCTGCAGTTCATTGACCCTCAGCCACAGGTGGGCGCCGTCGGCCCACGAGCTTGCGGGCACGTAGTAGGAACCTCTCACGGTGACCTTGGCCCCTTTGGGGATTCGCGTGTCCCAGCCGTCGAGGCGCTGCTCCACGGCGTGCCAGACTCCGACGCCCTGGCCTTCGATCTTGAGGGCGGTCGTGCCCGTCTGGATCCGCTCGGAACTCAAGGAGAAGCCGGCGCCGACCTGGCTCCAGGGTTCCAGCGCCTCTTCGAACCGGCCGTTCGCGACGTAGTCGCCATAGGTCCGGATCCAGTCAACGTCCACCATCATATAGTTGGCGTAATGGCCCAGGTCGAAGCGGAAGCTGTTGATCCAGCTTGACCAGCGTTCAGAGCAGTCCATGTAGGCGATGAACCACTCGTCGGCGCCGGGGATCTCGAACTGGGGTCCGTTCCCATGCCCGCCGGCGACGTAGAACCAGTAGACGGTGTTCTGGCCGCCGTCCGCGGGCCTGACCATGTCACTGGCGGTGCCGTTGAATCGCATCCGCGCCGCGATGCCGGTGATGCGATTGGAGTAGTAAGGTCCCGCCGGGCCGTTGACGTAGGGATCGAATGTGCCCGCGGGAAGGTCCATCAGCAGGGCCCCCACCGGGCTGCCATCCACATCGACTTGGTTAACATCGAAGAAGGTGATATCCGTGTTGTTCTTGGGGGACCAGCCTTCGGTATCGCCCGGCGTGTTGAACTCCCAGTGAGTCTTGTTGAAGGGCCAATACAGATCCTCATCAGGGTACTCCAGCTTGCCGATCTCGACGAAGATGTCGTCGAGATAGAAGAACGCGCCTTCGGCTACGCGGCCATAGAGCTGCACGTCCAGCGCCTGGCGCTGGGCCGGCGTGTAGGCCAGTTGCAGCGTGCTCTCGAATTCGAACCACTCGTCGAAGACGGACACCGGGATCGGGTCGCTGAGCCGCTCCGTCGTACCGTCAAACTCCCGGATGCGGAACCAGATAGAGGCATCTGCGTCCCATGCCTGCGCCGGAACCTTCAGCACACCGTGCAGGGTCACCGGTATACCCTTCTCGAGCGCTAATCCGCCCTTGATTGGCTGCGACAGGGCATGGTACTGGCCGGTCCCCACGTGCTTGACAGCCCAGTCGAGGGAGTACACGTTCTCGGGCTCGGTGGCCGCGTTGACGTTGGCGTCGTAGCAGTTTGCGAAGTTGCCGTCGATCACAGTCCAGCCGGCGACGATCTTCTCGACATCGTCCCACAGCTCGAAACTCTCGTTGTCCAGGTACAATCCCATGTAGCGAATCCAGTCGAACTCCACGGTGTACGCCTCGGGCACGCCGTCCGCCAGATCCACGCGGATGTTGCTGATCGTGCCGGTCCAGTCGGCTTCGCCTGTCATGTCCACCAGAACGCTGGCCCACACGCCGGGCGCGGGCAGCAGGAATCCTTTGGCGAAGGGATTCGGAGTGAAGTAGTAGATAGCCGGGCCCGCGCCTCCGGAGTAGTTGCTGGTGTCCGTCGAGGTCCTGACTCGCAGGAGGATGCCCGTAATGTCCGCGGCATTCCACGGACCGTGGGGACCGGTGATGTATGGGTCCCCAGTGTTCGCGGCGACGTTGGCAACGAGAATCCCGTCCTGGGCTTTCAGCGTACTGATGTTGCTCGTCACGACCCAACCGTCCTTGCCGGTGTTGAACTCCCATCCCTGTGCCGGAGCCCAGGCCATCAGGGTGAGAAGGACCAATGCGATACAAGAAAATGAATGCCTCATAAGACAACGCCTCCTTCCAAAGTGTGGAGAATTCCCCAAGGCGACGGGCCTGGGATGTACGACCGAGGGATGTGACAGCGCCGGGGGCGCCCGAGACACGACGTCCGCAGCTACGATGTTCGTACGAGTTGCAGTTCCTGGAGCGGGCATTCGATTGCTCCTCCCAACACGCCCGACCGAGAGGCAGATGCGTCATCTCTCTGCCTCTTGCACATCATAGACTGCGGATGTGCTCCAGTCAATCCGAGAATGTGCACGTTTCTAATCAACCTGCGGTGTATAATCGCAAGAGGTCTGTTCGAGAGGTGGGCATGTGGGCCGGATGGGACTTTGCAGCCTTGGCAGTGAGGACCGGGATATGAAGAGAATCGGCACGAAAGCGACGATCGCGAGCGTCCTGGTCGTCCACCTGATTGCCGGACAAGCTCTCGGCGATCTCATCGTCCGCTGGAACTTCGCCAACGGGCCGCAAGGCTGGACCGGCAACCATTACGTAACAGACCTGACCTGCTCTCGCGAGGGTCTCTCCTTCCAGTCCACCGGGGTCGATCCGTGGATTGAGGGTCCGCCCATCGATCTGCCCGGCGACCGGCTCACCCGCGTGACCGTTCGCATGAGGTCCACCGGCAACAGCAGCGGCGAGCTGTTCTACGGCCCATATTTCCAGGCGGGTCGCTCTGTCCGGTTCACCGTCCGAAACGACGGTCTCTGGCACGACTACGAGCTGGTCGTCATGGAGTTGCTCGGAGCCGGCACGCGGTTTCGTCTCGACCCAGCTACGACGACCGGTCAGATCGACGTCGCATCTATTCTTATAGAGACGCTCACAGTCTATGCGGCCCCGCCATACCAGAGACCTTCCCGGCCTAGGCCGGCGCGAGGAAGAACCGCCGAGGTCGCATCGGGCTCGCTCAGAGTCAAATACCTCGGAGCCGGGATAGGCGATCTCGTCGCGGAAGTGGCGAGCCAGGAGATGGCCACGGCGTACGACCACGAGCTTCTCGGCGTGCTGTGCGACGACTCCGTTGAGTGGCTCGATCTCAAGAATGCCTATGTGACTATCGGGGATGGTGCCGCTATTGATCTGCTGGCGGAATTGACGGATTCTCGCGGCGCCGTCTGGCGGGTTCGCAGGACGCTTAGCGCCGGGCCGATGGACGGGACCGTCGTTGTCGAGAGCCAGATCCAGGTGAGCGAGGATCGGGAAGTCATGTGTCTGCCCTGGCTGACGCTGTTCGCCGGCCTGGGCACCTTCGGATCGAGCAAAGACCAGGGCCTGTTCGCCGGCCTGGAATACCTCGACGATGAGCCCAGCAGCAGCGAGGCGGACATCACAACGGTCGAGCACATCCGGCGCGTGCCCGACCCGGTCAAGGTGACTCTTCCGCTGATGGCAATCGCCGCACAGGGGTGCTACATCGGTCTGATCTGGGAGCCGTCCGAGTGGGTCGGACCCCTCTTCGACACGCCGGACACGATCTTCCGCTCCGGCGCCCACGTGATGGGTCTGACGGGCCCTGCCGTCGGGAACCGCCGCTTCGAGAATGCCCTGGTCGCTCACACGCCGATCCACTTGGAGGCGAACACGCCGGTCGCGGTGACAATGTGGATTGTGGGTGGCGAGGGTGCGACCGTCGTCCCCGCCGTGCAGCACTACGTTCGTTTACGAGGACTGCCTGCCGTGCCGGAGATTGAAGGTGGGCTCCCTGAAGCCGCCAGGCTGCTCGCGCACGGCTGGCTCCACTCCGCCATTCGGGAGAGAGGCCTGTTCCGCCACGCCGTGTGGGGTGACTCGTTCGGCGCCGGCCCGGCTCCCGATGCAGCGATGTTCATGGATTGGCTGGCGGCCAGTCTCGACGAGGACGACGCCGGGCTGGTCGAGGAGTTGTCCGCGGTCCGCGATATGGCCCTAGCCAGCGTCCCATCGAACTGGCACTTTGATGGCGGGGTCTCCCATGTCCGACCGCCCACGCCGGCGCTGCTCTTTGGCGACGTTGCGGCTTATGTCGAGCGACGACACAGCGCGGCACAGCAGGCCATCGCGAGTTTTGACCCCTGCGGCATCCAAGTCTATCAGCCGGGGACCGTGGACTATGGAACGACCCACTTCGCCAACCACGCCAATGGATATGGCGCGAGCGATCTCGTCACCGCGATGGAAGGGGCGACTCTCCGCGCCGACGCGGCGTGGACCGAAGCCGCCCTGGAACTGCTGGACAAGCAGACGATGCTCTACGCCAATACGGTTCCGCGCGGCGCCCAGACCTGGGAGATTCCCTTGCACACCCCTGACATCCTGGCCGCAGGCCTGCTTGCGAAGGCCTACACGCTCGGCTACGTTATTTCCGGACGTGAGGACCTCTTGGAGCAGGCCCGCTACTGGGCGTGGACGGGAGTGCCCTTCGTGTATCTGACCAATCCCGCAGGGGGTGCGGTCGGCCCCTATGCGACGATTCCCGTGCTGGGTGCCACAGGCTGGGTGGGCTCCTGGTTCGGCCGGCCTGTCCAGTGGTGCGGATTGGTCTACGCTTCGGCCCTGCGCCAACTGGCCCAATATGATCCGCAAGGTCCCTGGCGGCAGATCGCCTCCGGGATCACCGCGACGGGACTCCAGATGGCCTGGCCTGTCGACGACGTCGATCGGCAGGGATTGCTGCCGGACTACTT
>JAGOLX010000026.1 GCA_017993835.1 Phycisphaerae bacterium | reverse complement strand
GGCTTCGTGGACGGTCCGCGTGAGCGGCTTGACGCACAGGATGTGCTTGCCCCGCCGGACCGCCTCCATCGAGATCACTGCGTGCGTGTGGTCCGGCGTCGCCACCAGAACCGCGTCGATGTTGTCGTTTTCCCTGTCGAACATCTCGCGGTAGTCGCGGTATCGCCTGGCCTGCGGATACTCCTCGAACACCGGCCTGGCGTACTCGTGGTCCACGTCACACAGGAAGGCGATGCGTGCCGTCGGGTCGGACGCGCAGCCCTTCAGGAAGGACCGGCCGACGCCTCCGATCCCAATGCCAGCGATGTTGAGCCGTTCGCTGGGGGCCGCCTGCGCCCGGGTCCCGAGAACGTGGCTCGGTACGACGGTGAACGCCGCGACCGCTGCGGCCCGTTGCATGAGTTCTCGACGCGATACAACCGTTGCCCGACGACCATGATTCTCGTTCATGTCAGCCATCCTTTCGGAAAGGGAAGATTGGTCGGCATTCCGATATACCCCGCCGACGGGCGGTTCTCAAGGGCAAACTGCGGAAAGGGACAAATGGCTCTGGCAGACGGAGAACAATCCGGGTATGCTTGTGCGGGAAAGGCCAAAGTGGAAGAAGTCGTGACGCTGTGAACGGGGACTATGGCAGTCCAGAGGGTCAAGCTGATCGCTTTCATCGCGGTGGTCGTCGCCGGCCTGGCGATGGCGTGCGGCACGTTCCCCGTCATCCCCAGGCTGATGGATTTGTTCGAATTCATCGGAGGTCTGGGCCGCTGGGGGCCGGTCGCACTCGGCGGTTTCTACGCCGTCTCCTGCGTGTTCCTGATTCCCGCATCGATCCCCACGCTGGCGGCTGGATTCCTCTTCGGCGTTCTCACCGGCAGCATCACCGCGATGGTCGGCGGCACGGCCGGCGCCGTCGCGGCCTTCTGGATCGGCCGGCTGGCCGCCAACGGCAGGACGGGGCATCGGACCGGACGCAATCGCTGGCTCAGCGCGTTGAACGATGCAGCGGGCGAGCAAGGATTCAAAATCGTGTTGCTGAGCCGCCTGAGCCCGATCTTCCCCTATGCGATTCTGAACTACGCCTTCGGCCTGACGAAGGTCCCCTTCCGCCACTATGTCCCCGGCACCGTGATCGGCGTGCTGCCCTCCATGGTGATGTACGTCTACGTCGGCGCGGGTCTGCGCTCTCTGGCGGACATCGCCACCTACGCACGAGGAGAGGGCCAGACCACGCCCGCCCTCCGCGCGTTCTTCTGGGTCGGCCTCGCGGTGACGATTGCGGTCACCCTCCTTCTGACCCATACGGCCCAGGCTGCGTTGCGCAAGGCCGCACCCGAGGGGGTCTGTCGAAGCGAGAGCGGACCCGAGCCGACAGGCAAGAAACGCGAAACCCGACACTTCAATCGCGTCTGAGGCTTTCATGACGCCGATCCGCCTTCTCGACGGCCCTCGACGGTGTTAGAATGCCCATTCGGTGGGCGCGGTCGCGCACACAGGTATCAGGAAACGCCCAGGTTTCTGGGGAATGGATTCGAGCAACGATGGTAGGGGTGATCTCCAAGCCGGACACACAGCAGAAGCTGGAAATCCTGAGCGACGACGCCAAGTACGACTTGGCCTGCGCCTGCGGCACTCGGGACGACGAGCATCGGCGACGCGGCGGGAACGGGCGATGGATCTATCCGGTGACACTGCCCAACGGCGGCACCAGCGTCCTGCTCAAGACGCTGATCTCGAATGTCTGTTCGAATGACTGCAAGTACTGCCCGCTCCGGCAGGAGCAGGACATCCGTCGGTGCACGCTGGATCCGGAAGAGACCGCTCGCGTCTTCCTCGACTACTTCAACCGGCGCGAGGTCTTTGGCCTGTTCCTCAGCTCGGGCGTGATCGGCACGCCGGATGCGACCATGGACCGGCTCAACGCCACTGCCCGACTCCTCCGCAGCCGGCACCGGTTCAAGGGCTATATCCACCTCAAGGTCATCCCCGGCGCCAGCGATGCGGCTATCGACGAGGCGGTCTCGCTCGCCAGCGCGGTCTCGCTCAACATCGAGACGCCGGGCGAGAAGCACCTCGCCAAACTCTCCACGCGCAAGGACTACCTCCGCGACATCGTCGAGCCGATCAAACGCATCAGCCGACTGACGGCCAAGGGCTCGCGGTTCGAGCGCGTCAAGCAAACGACGCAGTTCATCGTCGGTCCGGCGGGCGAGTCGGACGCGGAGATCGTCAAGTACATGTGGGGACTCTACGACCGACTGCGAATGCATCGGATCTACTTCAGCGCCTATCAGAAGGGCCTGGGAGCGGCATCGTTATCGGATGTGCGCCCCGGTGAATTGGGCGAGGGCGATCCGCTCGTGCGGGAGCATCGCCTCTACCAGGTGGACTTCCTCATGCGCAAGTACGGTTTCACCGACGTGGACATCCCGTGCGATGACCGGGGGTACCTTTCCCTGGAGATCGATCCGAAGGAGGCGTGGGCCGCTCGTCATCCGGAGTTCTTCCCGGTGCACGTGAATCGTGCGTCGCGGCTGGAGCTGCTTCGGGTGCCCGGCCTGGGCCCGGTGACGGCGAATCGCATTCTCGAACTCCGCCGGACGCAGCGGGTGCAAGGCCTCGACGAGATCGGGCGCGTCGGAGCACGGCTGGAGAAGGCTCGGCAATACGTGGCATTCTGAATATTTTCGTTGCCAACGGCGGGCTTCGGCCTATAATTCGCAAGCTGAATTCGATATGGCAACACAGCGTCAACCCAGTGCAGATTGCGGGAGGTGAAAATGAAAGACCTGGTTCCCTCGAGGGTGTTTCTGACCAAGGGCGTCGGTCGGAGCAAGTATCAGCTCAAGAGCTTCGAGGAAGCGCTGCGCAAGGCCGGCGTGGCCCAGCAGAACCTGGTTCAGGTTTCGTCCATCTTGCCACCAAGGTGCAAGATCATCAGCCGAGAGAAGGGATTGAAGCTGCTGACCCCCGGCGGGATCTGTTACTGCGTCATGGCCCGGGCCGACACCGACGAACATGGCCGCTTGATCGCCTCCTCGGTGGGGATCGCGGTGCCGAAGGATGAGACCAAGTGGGGCTATCTCAGCGAGGTGCATGGGCATGGCATGAACGAGAGGGAAGCAGCGGATATGTCTGAAGACCTCGCCGCGAACATGCTCGGAACCACCCTCGGCCTGGAAGTGGACCCCAACAAGGCCTGGCGGGAGAAAGAGCAGGTCTATCGCTCCAGCGGCCTGATCATTCGAACGTCGAACATCACACAGACCGCAACGGGCCAGCGGGACCTCTGGACCACGACCGTGGCGATTGCCATGTTCCTGTTTGACGACAACGCGGTCTCCACGCAGCAGCAGTAGGTCGTCCGTTGCCCAGGTCGCCCATCCGACCCGGGCGTGTGCGCACCCATTCTCATGTCCGCTCCTCGCCCGCATAGATAGGGACGGGGATCGCTATTGGAGTCGAAACCATGACAGAACCCGGCAGCAACTTCGGCGGTCTGCCGCCCCAATACAGCGAACTGACGAATTCGAAGATCGTCCTGACACCCGTTCCATACGATGGGACGAGCACATGGGTCAAGGGCGCAGACAAGGGCCCCGAGGCGATCATTCGGGCCTCCGCCAACATGGAACTGTACGATATCGAGACCGATTCACAGGTCTACCTGCACGGCATCGCCACGGATGCGCCGGTGACGGAGGCCTCCTCGGTCGAGCGGATGGTCGAGTCCGTGCGGAAGCGGGTCCAGGGCCATCTGGCGAACGACAAATTCGTCGTCGTCCTCGGCGGCGAGCATTCCGTCAGCATTGGGGCGATCCAGGCCCACGTCCGCCAGTTCCCCGGCGTCAGCGTCCTGCAGCTCGACGCCCATTCCGACCTGAGGCAGGAATACGAGGGCTCCCGCAACAACCATGCCTGTGTGATGGCGCGGGCCCGCGAGCTTTGCCCGATCGTCCAGGTGGGCATCCGCAGCATGGACATCTCCGAGACGCAGGGTCTCCAGCGGGACCGAGTCTTTTTTGCCGAGCACATCTACGACGGCCGGGCCTGGATCGAGCAGGTCGTCGGGAAGCTGGCCGAGCAGGTGTACATCACCATCGATCTGGACGTGTTCGATCCGTCCATCATGCCTTCGACGGGCACGCCGGAGCCGGGCGGCCTGCGGTGGTATGAAGTGTTGGCCCTGATGAAGGCGGTGTGCAGCCGCAGGAAGGTCGTGGGTCTCGACGTGGTGGAGATGTGCCCCACGCCAAACCAGTGGGCCCCCGAGTTCCTGGCGGCCAAGCTCGTCTACAAGATCCTGAGCTATCGATTCCTGGGTCGCATCGGCGGATAGGCGAATCCCGCCGGGAGGGATGCTGGGATCTGGACGGAGAGGAACCGCGTTTTTTTCGCCTCCGGGGCGTCGGCACTACAGAGGAAGTCCGACGACGGCCGATAAAAGATGCAAAGAACTTCGCATCGATGGAATGGTTGGCGCCGGGGATTGCAGGAGAACCTGGATGAACGTGACGGTAGATCGTACAGAGCGGGGGACGGACGACGGGAAGAAGCTGGGGGGACGGTTCTCTGTGCTCGGTCCTGTGTCCCTTGTTTGCAGTCTCCTCGTCTTCCTCGCGGGATGCGACAAGAAGGCCGTGGAGGAGGCTCAACAGGAAGCGAGAGAAGCGAAGACCGCGGTGCAGCAGTTGAAGCACAACCTGGGTCTGGCGGAGAAGGAAACTGCCGGCATGAAAGCGGAGCTGGCCGCGGTTCGACAGAGCCGAGACGAGTTGCAGGGCAAAATCGACCAGATCATCCAGGAGCGAGACACCGCTCTGGAGTACGCGCAGAAGGTTCAGGAGGCGCTGGCGGCCCGATCCAGCGGTCAGGCGGGTGCGACCGCGGCGCTCCAGCAGCAGATTGCCGAGTTGAACGCCCTGGTCGCCGACCAGCAGAAGCTGATCGAGGAGTTGCAGAAAGGTGCGGGCACCGAGTCGACGGAGCAGCCGACGGACGAAACGCCCCCGGCCGAGCCCAACGAGCAGTAGTCGCCGCTCGCCCGACGGCAAGGCGAATCCCCGCCCGCGTCGTCGGGGGACAAGTCGCAAGCCGCGATGCACCTCCGCAGTACGACATGGGGCGGACACGATTCTTTTGTGGAAGGCATGGACGATGGGCAGCAAATCCAAACGTCGGAATGCCGCTCTGAGCCGACGAACCAAGAAGGCGGGCCTTCCGCCGGGGACTCTGATCCACATCGGCGAGAAACGGGAGGAGGCCGTTCGCATCACCTACATGGACTATGACGAGCAGCACTTCCAGGAGAAG
This sequence comes from Phycisphaerae bacterium, assembly GCA_017993835.1. Classification (GTDB taxonomy): domain Bacteria; phylum Planctomycetota; class Phycisphaerae; order Sedimentisphaerales; family Anaerobacaceae; genus PLanc-01. The sequence goes on along the minus strand of JAGOLX010000026.1, from coordinate 75,099 downwards.
CAGGGAGTCCTGGTCGAGGAGTGCTTCCCGTTCAAAGACACCAGCACGATCACCTGGATCAACATCGACGGCATCGACGAGATCTCCATCATCGAGAAGATCGGCAGGGCGTACGACCTGCACCCGTTGATCCTGGAGGACATCGTCACCGTCGGTCAGCGTCCGAAGTTCGACAACTACGACAAGTATGCCTACATCGTGCTCAAGATGCTCACCTACAACTACGCGACCCATACGATCGGGAGCGAGCAGATGAGCATCGTCTTCGGCACGAACTTCGTCCTCTCCTTCCAGGAGGAGGTGGGCGACATCTTCGACCCGATTCGAGACCGGATTCGCCAGGCCAAGGGCCGAGTTCGCAAGATGGGAGCCGATTACCTGGCGTACTCCCTGATCGACGCCATCGTGGACAGCTACTTCGCCATCCTGGAAAAGATCGGAGAACGAATCGAGGGTCTGGAAGACGAGTTGCTCGAGCACCCGAGCGAGGACCTCCTCCGGGAGATCCACGCCCTCAAGCGGGAGATGATGTCTCTCCGCCGTTCTGTCTGGCCCATGAGGGAACTCATCAGCGCCATGCAACGGGACGAGTCCCCGTTGATTTGCGACCAGACCCGCATCTACCTGCGCGACGTGTACGACCATACGATCCAGATCATCGACGCGATCGAAGGGTTTCGCGATATCGTCGGCGGCATGCTCGACATCTACCTGTCCAGCATCAGCAACCGCACGAACGCGATCATGAAGGTCCTCACGATGATCGCGACGATCTTCATCCCCTTGACATTCGTCTCCGGCGTGTATGGGATGAACTTCGAGCACATGCCGGAAATCCAGTGGCGATGGGGATATCCGGCGGTGCTGCTCGTGATGGCCACGGCTGCCGGCATCATGGTCACCTACTTCAGAAGGAAGAAATGGCTGTAGCTGCCGAGAAGACCCGATCGAAACTCCGGAGGTTGACGGAGTTGCTCACGGGGAAGGTGTACCTCCTGATCGCGATGCAGGACAACCCCGATCCGGACAGTCTGGCGGCGGCTGTTGCCCTGCGTCGGCTTGCCAAGAACGTGGGGACGCTTCAATGCTCCATCGCGTGCGGCGGGACGGTCGGCCGCGGTGAGAACCGCGCCCTTGTGAAGTACCTGGACCTGAACCTGCGCCGCTACGGCGAGATCGACTATGGCAAGTATGACCTGGTGGCGATGGTGGACACGCAGCCGGGAGCGGGAAACAACTCCCTGCACGAAGGCGTCCTGCCCGACATCGTCATCGATCACCATCCGATCCGCCGGCGGACGCGCACCGTCGCATTCACCGACGTCCGCAGCGGTTACGGCGCGACGTCGACGATCCTCGTCGAATACCTGATCGAGGCGGGCATCACGCCGGACACACCCCTGGCGACCGCGTTGCTCTACGGGATTCGCTCCGATACCCAGGATCTCGGACGGGAAGCGTCACGACTGGACATCGAGGCCATCGAGTTCCTCTATCCCCTCGCCAACAATCGCATGCTCGGCGCGATCCAGCGAGGCAAGGTGCCGAAGGGATACTACCAGATGCTTGCCGACGCGCTGCGAAATGCCCGCGTGTTGGGGCCCGCCATCATCACCGGGCTGGGGGACATCGACAATCCCGACATGATCGCGGAAGTCGCGGACCTGCTCCTTCGCGCGGATGAGACTTCCTGGACGATGTGCACCGGCTGCTGGGACGGCAAGCTGCTGATCTCTCTTCGCACATCCGACGAGAGCAACCTCGCGGGGAAGGTGATGAAGCACATGGTGGGCCGAAAAGGAACGGGCGGCGGGCACCCCACCTACGCCGGCGGGCAGATCCCTCTGACAAAGGGCACGAAAGCAGAACGCGAGGCCATCGAAAAGGCCGTCGAGGAACGGTTTCTTCAAGCCGTCGGCGCGGGCCACAGTCCCGTGGAGCGGCTGGTCAAGCTCTGAGCCGTTCCTGGCGTCGGATCGACCGGCCAAGCGTGGACGGGAGGTTGGCAGAGTCGTGCAAAGGGGAACCGATGACCCGTTGTTGCGTACTTGCCATTGAGACCCGCCGGGGCAAACGATGCTCCCCGGATAGGAGTTTCGCGGTCGCAGAATGGTAGAATAGCAGAGCAGATGACAGATTCAGGGGCAAGGTATGGCTTCCACTGCGGTTGGCCGACTGACATACGAGCACGTCAACTGCGCCGTAATCGTCGCTCATCCCGACGACGAAACCCTCTGGGCGGGCGGGACGCTCCTGCTGCATCCGGACAGTTGCTGGACGGTCGTGGCACTCACACACAAGGGCGATGCGGACCGGGTCTCCAGGTTCCACAAAGCCATGGAATCCTACACCGCCAAAGGGATCCTGGGGGACCTCGACGACGGGCCCGAGCAAAAGCCCCTGCGCACCGTCGATGTGGAGGACGCGATCATGGCCCTGCTGCCCTCGCACCGCTACGACCTGATCCTCACGCACAGTCTCTGGGGGGAGTACACCCGCAACCGTCGGCACGAGGAGGTGGCCAAAGCGGTCATGGCCCTGCGAGACAGCCAGCGCATCTCCACCGGCGACGTCTGGATGTTCGCCTATGAAGACGACGGCGGCAGACATCTGCCCCGCCCCGCCGCGAATTCCGACGTCTGCATCCGTCTGCCCGAGGACATCTGGCAGCGAAAGCACCAGGTCCTCACCCAGGTATACGGGCACGCCCCGGACAGCTTCGAGGCGAGAACAACGCCGAGGGAAGAGGCATTCTGGGTGATCGGAAGAGGCAAATGAGTCCCCGCGCCCGGGTGCCCGACATGCGCCCTGTCGGACCCGGAGGCTCGTCTTGTCGGGGAAGTCCCGCGGACCGTGCAACGGCCGCATTCCCTCGGGTCCCACCGTCTTGATGCCGCGTCAAGAGAGGCAACCCCCTGCTGTGCCGTCGCGTCAATTCGGGAAAATGTATTGAATTCCGACGGCAAAACCGTTACCATCCAGGGGATTGGAGTCACTTATGGCTGAGCCAGCCCCAATGAGCAGCAGCCCGAACGAGAAGCTCGAGCAGGCTGTGATCGATTACGTCAACCGACTCAGCGAGGAGCACAAGATGCTCGTCGCGCTCAAGGCCCAGTTGTACGGCGGCTCTTGGGAACCGATGCTGGACGACTTGCGCAATCGTCTGGCGGGGAAACCCTATATTTTCAAGCTGGTCCACCGGATTCAGGACGACATCGAGCGCATCGAGGAGATGCGGCAGTTCGAAGCCGCACACAGGGTGGATCTGGCGGATCATGTGGAGTTGACCTGACGGGGCGTTCGGCAGTGCCTTTGCCGGATGGCAGGCCGGGGATGGGTGTTCCTGCCCGGCCGGAATCCGGTGGTCGGAGGAGCGTTTCTGGACTCAATTCAGGATTTCCGACCAGGAGATCGAAGTTCTTTTTGTTACGAGGATTGGCATATGCAACTCACGCTGCGGCCAGGGGCCCTGATCCTTCTGGGCATGTGTTTCCTGTCAAGTGCATGGACGGTCCCGGCGGTCGCCGGCCAGAGCGTCTCTTCGTCCGCCAGCACGCGAGATTCCGACTGGCTGCTCTCGCCGGACCTGCTCGATCATGCGCGTCTGAAGATCGTCTGGCAGCAGACCCTGCCCCTGAAGAAAGGCGAGACCTTCAACACGGTCACCCTGCTCGGTGACCGCCTGTACCTCCGGTCGGATCGCAACTACATGTGGTCGCTGGACGCGGCCTCGGGCAACATCGCCTTCAGCCGGTCCGTAGCGCCGCAGGGTATTCCCGTGCTGGGCATGGTCTCCTACGGCGACAGCTTCATCTCGGTCGTCGGCAACCAGCTCACCGAGTGCAGCGTGATCACCGGCGCCGAGCAGCGGGTCGCCGACCTGGAGTTGAGCATCGTGGCGCCGCCGGTCCGCAATAGCCAGTACTTCTACGTGGCGGCCGGCGATCGACGCCTGCACGTGCTTCGCGCCCAGGACCTGGTCCGGATCTTCAAGGTGGCTGCGGACAACGAGTCGTTGATCACGACCGTCCTGGCGGACGAGAGCGTGACTGTCTTCGGAACCAGCGAGGGCAACGTCGTGGCGATCGCGGCCGACGCGCCGAGGAAGCTGTGGCAATTCGATGCCGCCGGCGCGGTGGCGGGAGCGATCCTTCGCGACGGCAACTCCATCTTCTTCGCCAGCAAGGACACGAACGTCTACCGACTCGACATGACGGGCACGCCCCCCGTCTCGATGGCCTGGAAATTCCAGACCGAAGCGGTCCTGGATCGCGGCCCCCGAGTGACACAGGGACACGTCTACCAGTACGCTCCCGGCCGGGGACTGACCGCCATCGACAAGCAGACCGGAAAGACCGTGTGGTCGTTGTCCGAGGGCCTCGACCTGCTCGCGGAATCGGAGAACAAGGCCTTTGTCATCACCAAGGTCCGCACGCTGGCCGTCATGGACAATGTCACGGGCGCCAGGGTCTTCTCGCTCAACAGCGCCCCGGTCGTCGCCCACGTCTGCAATACGGAGAATGCACGAATCTACATCGCCGACGAGCGAGGACGCATCGCGTGTCTTGCGCCGGGGCGGTGACGGAGAACCCGGAATATCGACAAGGAAGTTCTGCAAAATGGAAGATCAGGCCTATATTCTTCAAGGAAATCTCCGGCTTCGATTTCCTTGAAGAATCGGCCTTCGGCGATCTCTGCCAGACTACTGCGGTTTGGGAAGGAAAAATCGACAGAAGAGATTTTTCCTTCCCAAAGTAGGCCTGATCTTCCGTTTTGCAGAACTTGACGGAGAACTCAGACAGCTAATGGAGATGCAAGAGATGGATGTCACGATCAGGACCGCGCTCATCAGTGTGTCCGACAAGACAGGGATCGTCGAATTCGCCAAATCGCTCGCCCAGATGGGCGTGAAGATCATCAGCACCGGGGGCACCGCCGGCAAGCTGGCGGAATCGGGCGTGAAAGTGATCGCGATCGACGCGGTCACCGGGTTCCCCGAGATGATGGATGGGCGGGTCAAGACGCTGCATCCGAAGATCCACGGCGGGCTGCTGGCCCTGCGGGACAAGCCCGACCACGTCCAGGCCATGCACAAGCACGGCATCGAGCCCATCGACCTGGTCTGCGTGAACCTCTATCCCTTCGAGCAGACGGTCGCCAAGCCCGGCTGCACGCTCGAAGAGGCCATCGAGAACATCGATATCGGCGGTCCCAGCATGGTCCGCTCGGCCGCCAAGAACCATAAGTTCGTCACGATTGTCACCAGCCCCGACCAGTACGCCCGCGTCCTCGAACAGATGCGAGCCAACAACGGCGCCGTCGGCGGCCGACTGCGGGAGGAGTTCGCCCGCGCCGCCTTCGCGCTGACCGCCGGTTACGACGCCGCGATTGCCAAATACCTCAATGCGCAGGCGGGTGTCGAATTCCCCGACCGCATCTCCATCGCCCTGACGAAGCAGGCGGCCCTCCGCTACGGCGAGAACCCCCATCAGACCGCGGCCCTCTACAAGCAGCCGCGAACGGGCGAGCCCTCCGTCAGCGCCGGCAAGCTCATGACAGGCGACACCGAGATCAGTTTCAACAACCTGCTCGACGCCAATGCCGCCTTCGAACTGGCCAAGGAATTCGACGAGCCCGCCGCGGTCGTCGTCAAGCATCTCAATCCCTGCGGCTGCGCCATTGACGAGGACATCAACGTCGCCTATCGCAAGGCCTATGAAGGCGATGTCGTCAGCGCGTTCGGCGGGATCATCGCGGTCAACCGCCCGGTGGACGTCGAGCTGGCGCGAACCATCATGGAATCGTACAGCCGGTTCGGCAAGGCCCTCGGCGCCAGCGGCTTCTTCGCAGAGGTGATCGTCGCGCCGAAATTCAACGAGGACGCCATCGAGATCATCCGGACCCTCAAGGTCTGGGGCAGCCGGGTCCGCCTGGTCGAGACCGGCCCCATCGACCGAGCCCGGATCGACGTCAACGAATTCGATGTCCGTCACATCGTAGGCGGCCTGCTCCTGCAAAAGCGGGACCTGGTCGGCTGGGAGCCCAGCGCCCTGACCTTCCCGACGAAGGCCCGCCCGACGGCCGAGCAGCTCGAAGACCTGCGGATCGCCTGGCTGGTCGCCAAGCACGCCAAGAGCAACACGATCGTCCTGGCCAAGAGCAAGCGAATCCTCGGGATCGGCGTCGGCCAGATGAACCGCGTCGAGTCCGGCCTGCTCGCGATGAAACACGCAGGCAAAGAGGCCCAGGGCGCCGCGATGGCCTCGGACGCCTTCTTCCCGTTCCCGGACAACGTGGACAACGCCGCCGAGGGCGGCATCACGTCCATCGTCCAGCCCGGCGGCTCCAAGAAGGACGACGAGGTGATCGCCGCCGCGGACAAGTACGGCATCGCCATGGTCTTCACCGGCAAACGCCACTTCCGGCATTGAGTCGCATACCGCAATGGCGTCCCGCCAGGCCAGGTACGACGAGGTTCTCGAACGGCTCAGATCGCTGGGCGATCCGAGGAACGTCGAGGGCATGGCTCGATATGGGATTCGCGTCACGAAGGCCTTTGGCGTTTCTGCTCCGAGTCTTCGCTCGCTGGCCAAAGAAATCGGCCGAGACCACGCTCTGGCAGCCCAGCTCTGGCGGACCGGGATTCACGACGCCCGTTGCCTCGCTGCCCTGATCGACGACCCCGCGAAGGTCACCGTTGCACAAATGGAGCGATGGGTGAGCGATTTCGACTCCTGGGCGGTCTGCGATTGTGCCTGCGGGTGCCTGTTCGACAAGACCCCTGTTGCGTGGGACAAGGCTATCGAGTGGACCGAGCGGCCCGAGGAATACGTCAAGCGAGCAGGCTTCGTGCTCATGGCGACCCTGGCGGTCCACGACAAGAAGGCGCCCGACGAGAGATTCGAGGCCTTCCTGCCTCTGATCGTCCACCATGCGACCGACGAACGCAACTTCGTCAAGAAAGCGGTCAACTGGGCCCTCCGCCAGATCGGCAAGCGCAGTCGGCGATTGAATTCACTGGCCGTGCAAGCCGCAGAACGCATCCGCCGGATCGACTCGAAGTCCGCCCGTTGGATCGCCTCCGACGCCCTGCGGGAACTGACCAACGACAGAGTCCGTCAGCGGCTCAAGAGATAAACCGCACCGCATCAGAGCTTCGTCGGGTTCAGGATTACGTGCTTGATGCTCTTGCGGAGGTATGTATACGTGATGTGGACTCGACCATCCGACGCTTGGATGACCGCGGGGTAGGAGTACTCGCCCGGCTGCGTCTCCAGCGTGAGGACGACGTCCCACTGCTTGCCGTCCTTGGACACCGCCACGTTCAGGGGAGTGCGTCCCTTGGGCGTGTTGTTGAAGACCAGCAATTGCCGGCCATCGCGCAGAGTGACTGCGTCGATCCCCGAGTTCGGGTTGGGCAAAGACGTGAGCGTCATTTCGCTCCAGGTCCGGCCGGAATCCTGCGACCAGCTCTCGGCGATGAAGCCTTTGCCCCGGGTCCGGCAGAGCATCTGGAGCCGATTACCCGGATAGGTCAGAATCGTCGGCTGAATCACACCCATCTTCGCCGGGTCGTTCAACGGGCCCACGACCTCCCAATTCTCCAGGTCCTTCGTGATCTCAACGTGGACCCGCCAGCCGGCGTGCTCGCTGCTCGACGGGCACAGGATGGTCCCGTCCGCAAGCTGAACTGCCTTGTCCTTAATCGGTCCCATCACCTCCGGCGGCAACCGCCTGCGGTCCTTCCACGTTCGCCCGTTGTCGTCGGAGACCACCATCTCGCCCCACCATTTGCTGGGGGTCGGTCCAACCTTGAAGAAGAGCACCAGCGGCCCCTCACGAGGCTGGAACAACACCGGGTTCCAGCACGGGAACCGCACCTGCGGCGACATGACGCCATTGGCGACCTCGACCGGCTGGGACCACGCGCCGCCTTCCCAGCGGGATACCCAGATCCCGACGTCGTCCTCACCTTCATCGGCCCCCGCAAACCACGCGGCCAGAATCCGACCCTCGCGACTCTCGACGATGGTCGACGCATGACACCCCGGCGTGGGCGGACTCTCCAGCGGGAAGATCGACTCGGCCCTTACGATTGCATCGTGTTGTGATGCCTGACCTTCCTGTGCGCCCATGACCTGACACCCACCCGCAAGAACCACGATCAACCCCAGAACCAATCCACATCCTCTCATCCTGCACCTCATATCTCATCAGGCTATCGCAAGTTCCAGTATCCAGCGGCCCGGAGCCAAGCCGCCGACTTCCCGCATTCTCTTCCAGAAACCTCCCTGCGTAAAGACCTTATCGCCCACACCCCAGGGCAATCGCATGCTCAGACCCCTCAGCCGCACCCACGTACCATTGCTCCGTCGCTGTATCTTGTCGTCTTGTATTAGTGCGGGATTTCCGGTATGCTGGTTGTCGGGCAGGGAATGCGGTTTCTTGCAGACAGGGGTCCATGACAAGTACAAGACAGCAGAATCCCGCGGCGGATCGCGGCGTTTCGGGGTTGGATGGCGACGCAGGCGTCTGCGGCGATGTCTTCGACATCCGGCGGTACGCCATCCACGATGGGCCGGGGATTCGCACGGCGGTGTTCTTCAAGGGTTGCCCGCTGCGATGCCGGTGGTGCCACAATCCCGAGAGCTGGAAGACAGGACCCGAGCTGGCGTTTCGAAGAAGTCGGTGCATCAAGTGCCGACACTGCATGGAGGTATGTGAACCGGGGGCCATTTCGTTCACGGAATCCGGTCCTGTCCTCAATCCGGGCAAGTGTACCGTGTGCGGTCGGTGCGTTGCGGAATGCCCGACCGGAGCATGGGAAATCATCGGACGAAAGGCCTCTGTCGCAGAGGTGATGGCGGAATTGCGGAAAGATGTCGTGTTTTACGACCAGTCCGGCGGCGGTGCGACCTTCTCAGGAGGCGAGCCGCTCATGCAGGCGGGCTTCCTGATCGCCCTGTTGACAGCCTGTCGGGCCGAGGGGATCCATGCCGCCGTCGATACGACGTGCTACGCATCGCCGGAGGTTCTGCGCCGTGTCGCGGAGTTGACGGACCTGTTTCTTTGCGACATCAAACACATGAACAGCGAACTGCACGAGCAGTACACGGGTATATGCAACGAAAAAGTCTTGCTGAACATCCGGATGCTCGCTGAGATCGGCAAGAGGATCTTCGTTCGGGTCCCGATCGTGCCCGGCTTCAACAGCGACCGGACGAACATCGAGCAGACGGCACAGTTCATACAATCGCTACGAACGGTCCACAGGATCGATATCCTGCCGTGCAATCGCGGCGGCCTGGAGAAGGCGGTGCGCCTCAACGGCGGGATCGATTTGATGGAGGCCCAGGTACCGGACAGTGCTACAATGACGGAGATTGCCGGCATCCTTCAAGGCTATGGATTCGAAGTCAAGATAGGTGGTTGAAGGCATGATGAACGAACGAGTCGCGAGACTGCGCCAACAGAGTATCGACACCAAGCCCAGCATCTCCGCCGAGCGGGCGGAAATGATGACCGCGTTCTACCAGAGCGATGTCCCCATGCGGGAGTCCGTGCCAGTCTGCAGGGCGCTGGCCCTCAAGCACCTCATGGAGAACAAGACGATCTGCATCAATGAGGGCGAGCTGATCGTCGGCGAGAAAGGCCCGTCCCCGAAGGCGACACCCACCTATCCTGAGCTGTGCTGTCATAGCCTGCAGGACCTGCAGATCCTCAACGACCGCGAGAAGACTGCGTTCTCCGTCTCGGAGGAGGTCCGGCGGGTGTACCGCGACAAGATCATCCCCTTCTGGTCGGGCAAGACCATGCGGGACCGGATGCTCCGCGCCATGGACGCCAACTGGCTGGCGGCCTACGAGGCCGGCATGTTCACCGAGTTCATGGAGCAGCGGTCGCCCGGCCACACCGTCCTGGACGACAAGATCTATCGCAAGGGCATGCTCGACTTCAAGCAGGACATCCAACGGAGCCTGGACAACCTGGACTGCCTGAATGACCCGGAGTTCTACGCGAAACAGGAAGAACTCAAGGCCATGCTCATCTGCGCCGACGCTCTGATCCGCTTCGCCCAGCGCCACGCGGAGAAAGCCCGCGATCTGGCCGGGAAGGAATCCAATCCGCAGCGAAAAGCGGAACTGGAACGGATCGCCGACGTCTGTTCGCACGTCCCGGCTCATGCTCCTCGCGACTTCTGGGAGGCCCTCCAGTACTACTGGTTCGTCCACCTTGGCGTCACGACCGAGATGAACCCGTGGGACTCGTTCTGCCCAGGCCGGCTCGACCAGCACCTGTACCCGTTCTACAAGAGAGGACTCGACGCCGGGACGTTGACCCGCGAGCAGGCGGAGGAACTGCTCCAATGCTTCTGGGTGAAGTTCAACAATCAGCCGGCTCCGCCGAAAGTCGGGGTCACCGCCGCCGAGAGCGGCACGTACACCGACTTCGCCCAGATCAACAGCGGCGGCATGAAGGAAGACGGCTCCGACGGCGTCAACGACGTGACCTATCTCGTGCTCGACGTAATCGAGCAGATGCGCCTCGTGCAGCCGAGTTCGTCGATCCAGGTGAGCAAGAAGAACCCCGACCGGTTCATCAAGCGAGCCGCGAAGATCATCCGCACCGGTTTCGGCCAGCCTTCGGTCTTCAACAGCGATCTGATCGTCCAGGAGCTGATCCGCATGGGCAAGTCCGTCGCCGACGCCCGCAACGGCGGCTCCAGCGGCTGCGTCGAGGTCGGCGCATTCGGCAAGGAAGCCTACATCCTCACCGGCTACTTCAATCTGCCCAAGGTCCTGGAGTTGACGCTGAACAACGGTGTGGACCCCAGGACAGGCAAGCAGATCGGCCTGCAAACGGGCGATCCCGAGAAGTTCGGCTCCTTCGAGCAGCTCTTCGAAGCCTATCGTCGCCAGGTCAATCACCTGATCGACGTGAAGATGCGAGGCAACAACATCATCGAGCGGCTCTACGCGACGTACATGCCCGCCCCCTTCCTGTCAATCCTGATCGACGACTGCGTCGCAACGGCCCGGGACTACCACGACGGCGGACCTCGCTACAACACCAACTACATCCAGGGCGTCGGCGTCGGCACGATCACGGACGCACTGGCCGCGATCAAGTTCCATGTTTTCGACAACAAGACCGTCTCGATGCACGACCTGCTGGCGGCGATCAAGGCCGACTTCAAGGGCCATGAGACGCTCCGACAGACCCTCCTGCAGCGGACCCCCAAGTACGGCAACGACGACGACTACGCCGACGAGATCATGCGGTCGGTCTTCGAGACGTACTTCTCCGCGGTGGATGGCCGGCCCAACACCAAAGGCGGCAAATACCGCATTAACCTGTTGCCGACCACAGTCCACGTCTACTTCGGGTCCGTCATGGGCGCGACGCCCGACGGTCGCAAGGCGGGCCTGCCCCTCTCGGAGGGCATCTCACCCGTCCAGGGCGCGGACCGCCAGGGTCCCACCGCCGTGCTCAAGTCCGCGGCCAAGATGGACCATGGCCGGACCGGAGGCACCCTGCTGAACATGAAGTTCACCCCAGCCCTCCTGGAGGGCGACGACGGTCTCGACAACCTCACGCACCTGATCCGCTCCTACTTCCGTCTCGACGGCCACCACATCCAGTTCAACGTGGTGGACGCCGAGACGCTTCGCAAGGCCCAAGCCCGGCCCGAGGAGTACCAGAACCTGATCGTCCGCGTCGCAGGTTACAGCGACTACTTCGTCGATCTGGGCGAAGCCCTCCAGAACGAGATCATCGCCCGCACGGAGCAGAAGGCGTTCTGATCGTACATGGTTACGGATAGCACATGAGAGCGGCAGTCAAGGACATCAAAGACATTCCGGCAGGTACTCAATCGCGAATCCTGGCGAAGATCGAGGCTATGAGCGATGATTTGAAGGGTGATGTGAAGCGACTGACAGGATTCACCCGTGAATATCGGCTGCGAGTCGGTGACTACCGCGTTCTGTTCGAGATCGAAGGAAAATCAGTCATTATCTATCGCGTCCGTCATCGACGCGAAGCATACCGATAAGGGAGGCTGGCATGGGCGTTCCAAAAGCTCAGATCATAACAAGGGATGGGAAGAAGGAATTCGCAATCATCTCCTACGCTGACTTTCTCCGAATTCGGGAGGACTTGGAAGATTACGAGGACCTGCAATGCCTTCGCAAAGCCAAGAAGTCAGAGAAGAAAGCACCCACAATCGGATTGTCTGCCTTAAGGAAGAGTCTGACCAAACGTCCAAATCCTCCCAGCAGAGGCACCAGAACCCGATGATGAACATTAGCGTCGGTTGATCTGGTTCTATTCCCTCATGTGGGAGCATTGTCCAACGGATAGAGCCTCGCGAGGGGTAAGAACAAGCGATGAGCAACCTGGTCCGGCCTTGATGGTGGGAGACAGCGGATGGTTTGCGGACGTTCCGCCGTCGGCAACCAAATATGAAGATGTAAGCACATATACAGCAAGAACTTATGAACAAACCACGCAGATACCATTGAAATCCACCTCTCGGATGAGATACCATATACAGGGTAAGCAAGCATACCTCCGGCGGGCAGGGATCGGTTCTCTGCCTCCGGAACACATGTACGGGGTGCTTGAAGAGAGTGGGAAAGCAACGCATGGCAGCAGCAGTCGTCTGCAGCAGGAAATATGCGTCGAATCACAAACGGACCCGATCCGACAAGTGGGAGACCGTTCGAGAAAGGCTATTGGCAAGACGCATCTGCGATCTCGGGCTTCGGCTCAAGGGCTCGCCGGTGGAGCCGTTCATCCAGCAACTCAGGCGGGAACTGGCGGCCAAAGGTCTCGATTTCGCACCTGCCTTCTACCTCACCGATAGCTGGGGTTGTCCGGACCGGGTGCCGACCATTGGCATCCCGTTTTACCTGGTCAACGGCTCGCTTGGACGGATCGAGAAGGAACAAACCGGCAACCTGGAGGATGTCCAGACAGTCATGCAACTGCTGCGGCACGAGGCCGGACACGCGATCAACTATGCGTTCCGGTTGTGGGAGCAGCCGGACTGGAAGAAGACCTTCGGCCCGTTCTCCAAACCCTACCGGGATGACTTCCAGCCGGACCCACGGAGCCGGAGCTTCGTGCGACACATTTGCAGTTGCCTCTACCGGTACACCTACGCACAGAAACACCCAGATGAGGACTTCGCAGAGACTTTCGCGGTCTGGTTGACTCCTCGTTCCGGCTGGCGACGCAAATACCGTGATTGGCCGGCCATCAGGAAACTGCGATATGTGGATCGCTTGATGCACGCGATCAGCGGCCAAGCACCCTTGTGCAGGCGAGGGAAGCTCGTCAACCCGGTCTCCAGGCTGACCATGCCCCTGGGCGAGCACTATCGTCGCCAGGCCAGGGAATACGGCAGGACCGCCTAGAAAACAGGCAACATGGGCACGCTGACGTCGTAGGGCGGACCCTCCAGGGCCGCGTCGATAATCATCTGGAGCAACTCCGGGTAGCTGATCCCTGCCTTGCCGGCGGACCGCGCCAGAGCGACGGCTTCCTCCAGGGAAGCGTTGCAGTTGACCTCCAGGACTCGCGGCTGGCCGGCGTCGTCGCACCGGATATCGACGCGGCCGTACCCCCAGGCACCGACCGCCCGCCAGGCGCGCATCGCGATATCGCTGATTTGGCGAGCCAGTTCCGGCTCCACAACCGCAGGACAGAGAACCGAGGTCTTCTTGTACTCCACGGACGTCTCGATCCACTTGGCGGCGTACGACATGATCGGCGGAATGTCCGAGGGCAGCTCCGTGTAGTTGACCTCGGCCAGGGGCATCACTTTGGCGCGTCTGCCCCCCACGATGCCCACGTTGAACTCCCGCCCAGGCAGGAAGCTCTGGACCAGCGCAGGCTGACTGTAGGTCTGCACGACCCGACGGACCTGCTGGCGGAGGGCCCTCTTCGAATGCACGATCGAATCGCGATCCAGGCCGATCCCCGCGTGCTCCTGGCTGGGCTGAACGATCAGGGGAAACCGCCACTCGTACTGATCCACCTCGCCGATCTTCTCCAGCAGCTCCGTACACGGCGGGATCGGAATCCTGGTCCCATGAAACAAGCTCGCGGACATGTGCTTGTACCGGCTCAAGCCCAACGCCAGCGCGGGCGAGCCCGTCAGCGGAAAGCCCATCATTCGCACCATCGCGGCGAATCGCATCTCGTAGAGCGCGCCGTGAACCACGTCGTCGTACTGATTGAACACCACGTCGGGCTTCAGACGGCGCAGCCTCCACTGGAATGCGAAGAGGTCATGGGCCAACGGCAGGACGGAGACTTGATGTCCCAGAGACCGGAGTACGCGGGCCATGTCGCGGATCATGTGCCGCAGATCGGCCGTGCTGCCTCGGTCTTCCGGCGTGTCCGGGATGATCCCCGCCGAGGCGTTGTACACCAAAGCCACGTGGAGAGACCTGCGAGATCGTTTCGATCGCTTCGCCATATTACTCGTCCTTACACTCCTTGATCCGTTCCCCAAGGTTGCCGTCCTCGGGTCCTGCGAGGGTCACACCCCAAACCACGTCGGCCTTGCACATTACAGACAAGACCGCTCTGAGATACTCCCACCCTCGACATTATGTTCCACAAAGCCCGAGCCGTCAACCGCATCACTGCGAGATCTCCGCTCGCTGCGCCATTATCGAGTACCGAGGAGTCGGCAATGTCTCGGCCGAGGCTTCCGTCGAGTGCGGCGGGGCACTATAATGGCCATCTTGTGATGTCCTGACGACAAGACCACCAATGAGAGGTGACCTATGAGAAGGCTTCTGTGGCTGTGGGTGGCAGCGTTTCCGCTCCTTTCGTCTCCAGGCTGCGCCGTAGATTCCCGGCAAGAGGACGCTGGCCGGCTCGTCGGAGACTGCGTGGCCAAGGTCGAGCCCCTGACGACGCAGGCGAACCGGGTCTACTGGGAGGCGGCCACCACCGGCCAGGCTCGGAGATTCGAGGAGTTCGGACAGCTCCAGGTGGAGATCCGCCGGGCGCAGAGCGACCCGAACGACTTCGCTCGCGTCAAGGCCATACGGGACACGGGACGCCTCAGCAACGCTCGTGTTGCCCGCCAGGTGGACAAGCTCTACTGCGCATACCTCCAGAACCAGATCAGTCCGGCGTTGATGCAGCAAACCGTCGAACTCGACGCCAAGGTCCAGGAGACCTACAACAGCTATCGCGGCACGATCGACGGCCGCAAGGTCACCGTCAGCGACATCTACACGATCCTGACGACCGAGACCGACGTCGGCAAACGTCAGGCCGCCTGGCGAGCCAGCAAGGAGGTCGGCAACGTCATCATCAGGGATTTTCTCGAATTGGTCAGGCTGCGGAACCAGGCCGCCCGACAGCTCGGTTTCGACAACTTCCACACGATGTCCGTCGTGGTCAACGAACAGAACGTCGCCGATTTGGACCGGGTCTTCGAGGAACTGGACCAACGGACGCGCGAGCCCTATGCCAAACTCAAGCGGGAACTGGACGAGATCCTCGCGAAGGGCTACGGGATCTCGCCCGAAGAGCTGATGCCATGGCACTATCACGACCCGTTCTTCCAGCGAACGCCGCTGGTCTACGAGCTGAACCTGGATCAGTACTACAAGGGTCGCGACGTTCGCGAACTGGCCCGCACGTATTATGCGAGCGTCGGCCTGCCCATCGACGACGTCCTGGCCCGCAGCGATCTATATGACCGCGAGGGCAAATACCCGCACGCCTTCAGCCACGACGTGGACCGCTGCGGCGACGTTCGCATCCTGGCCAACCTGCAGGACACCGAGCGGTGGATGGAGACGATCCTCCACGAACTGGGCCACGCGGTCTACAGCAAATACCACGACCGAAGCGAGCCCTGGCTGCTGCGGGAGCCCGCGCACAGCTTCGCGACAGAGGCCATCGCGATGTTCTTCGGTCGGCTCAGCCGCAACGCCGACTGGATGCAGGAGATGCTGGACTTGTCCAACGAGGAAACCGCGAACATCAGGACCGTCAGTGACCGCTACCTGCGATTCCAGCAGGTGCTCGTCGCACGCTGGGCGATGGTGATGTGGCACTTCGAGAAGGCCCTGTACGCCGACCCCGACCAGGATCTGAACACCCTGTGGTGGGACCTCGTCGAGAAGTACCAGATGCTCCGACGCCCGGCGGGACCTGCCGATGCAGGCTGGGCCTCCAAGCTGCACTTCGTGGTCGCCCCCTGCTATTACCACAACTACATGCTCGGCGAGCTGCTCGCCTCCCAGTTGCACAATACCCTTGTCCACAAGGTAATGAAGCTTGAATCGGATGCAGGTCTGAGCTATGTTGGCGACCGACGCGTGGGACAGTACCTGCGTCAGCACGTGTTCGGTCCCGGCGCCCGCTATCGCTGGGACGACATGATCGTCCGCGCCACGGGCGAGCCGCTGACGCCAAAGTATTTCGTCGAACAGTTCGTCGAAGAACAAATCAGCCACAGAAGATGAACTTGAGAAGGTAAGAAGGTGAGAAGGTCGGAGGGCCGGTTTGTCTCCTTCCCCTTTCTCTGTGATCCCTGTACCCTCTGTGGCTCACGAAGGTGTTCTGAATGGTCTATCTGATTACGATTCTCGCCTATCTGTTGATCCTCACAGGCATCGGGATCTACAAGTCTCGACAGGTCAAAACCCAGGCGGACTTCGCGGTGGCTGGCCGGTCGTTGTCGCCCTGGGTGTTGGTCTGCACGATGCTGGCCGCCTGGATCGGCACCGGATCGATCGTCGGCAACGCCGGGATGACCTATGAAAGCGGGCTGGCCGCTCTGATTCTGCCCATTGGCAGCGTCATCGGGATGATTTTGCTGACCCGGATCGCCCCGCGGGCCCGCAACTATGAGGTCTACTCCGTCCCGGAGATCATCGGCTCCCGTTACGGGGGAGTCGCCAGACTGCTGGCGGTGGGCGCCCTGGTGATCGCGTATATGGTGATCGTGAGCTATCAGTTCGTCGCGCTGGGGGCCGTCCTGAACGCGATTCTCATCGACAAGACCGGCCAACCGCTGATCTCTGAGGAGATCGGGAGGATCATCGCGGCTGTCGCCATCATCACGTACACGATCCTCGCGGGACTGCTGAGCCTCGCGTACACGGACATCGTGACCGGCATCATCATCACTGTGTCCCTCTTGGTCGCGTTTCCCGTCCTGTGGAATCACGCGGGCGGCTGGTCCGGCTTGGAGACCCGCTTCGCGGAGATGGGCAAGCCCGAGCACATGAAGTTCTGGGGCGTCTTCAGTTGGGCGGAGATCATCAACTACACGCTGCCCACCTTCCTGCTGATCATGGGCGACGCGAATCAGTATCAGCGGTTCTTCGCCAGCAAGAGCGCCAAGGGCGCCAAGAGCGCCGTCACCTTCATGGTCTTCGCGGTCCTGGTGATCGAGAGCCTGATCATCCTGGAGGCTTGGATCGCCTCCAGCCTGATCCCGAACGCCACCGTCGGCAAGTACGTCCTGATCTACGCCGCGAGGGACTTTATGCCCATGATCCTCGGCCTCCTTCTCATGATCACAATCGTGGGCATCATCATCTCGACCGCGGATTCCTTCCTCCTAATCCCGGCGACGACCCTCGTTCGTGACATCTACCTGAACCACATCGATCCAAAGGCCTCGGAACGACGCAAGGTCTTCCTCAGCCGCCTGCTGGTGCTGGTCCTCGGAGTCATCGCCTATCTCGTGTCGCTTTCCTTCGCCCAGTCCACGACGGTCTTCAAGAGGGCGATGTACGCCTACACGATCTACGGAGCAGCCATTACCCCCTGTCTCGTGGCCGCACTGTTCTGGAAGCGGGCGACGGGGGTCGGAGCGATTCTCTCCATCGCCGCCGGGACGATCACGGCACTGACGTGGTCCGAACTTCAGTCCAGGAACATCATTTCCGGCTGGGCGGGCAAACTCGACGCGGTGCTGCCCGCGATTATCCTGTCGGTCGTCGCTCTGGTCGGCGTCAGTCTGCTCACGGGGAAGAGGCCTCAGTTACAGGAGAATCGGTGATGTTTCCCGCCGCAACCTACAGACAGAGACGTGTCCGCCTGCGGGAGCAGATCGGCTCCGGCCTGATTCTCCTGCCCAGCAACGACGAGTCGCCGATGAACTTCGCCTCCAACACATATCCCTTCCGCCAGGACAGCACGTTCCTGTACTTCTTCGGGCTCGACCTGCCCAATCTGGCCGCGATCATCGACGCGGACGCAGGGACCGAGTGCGTCTTCGGCGATGATCCGAGCGTAGAAGATATCGTATGGACCGGGCCGCAGACGTTGCTGCGCGACCGATGCCAGCAGGTTGGCGTCACGAGCACCGCCCCTGCCGACAAGCTCGAGCAGATCCTGCACGAGGCGCTCCGACAGAAGAGAACCGTCCATCTGCTGCCCCAGGATCGGCCGGAGAATATCCTGAAGATCTGGCGATGGCTCGGCATCGCGCCGGGCGTCCTCCGCAAGTACGTCTCCGAGCCGCTCATCCGCGCGGTTGTGCAGCAAAGGTCGGTCAAATCCTCCGAGGAGATCGACCAGATCGAAGCGGCGATCGCCACCTGCCGCGAGATGCACACAGCCGCCATGAAGCTGGCCAGGCCGGGTGTCGTCGAGCGAGAGGTCGTAGCAGCCATCGAAGCCGTCGCCATGTCGCACGGCGTACGACCCTCCTTCGCGACCATCTTCTCCCTGCACGGCGAGACCCTGCACAACCCGTGCTATGACAACACCCTGAAGGCCGGCGACATCGTGGTCCACGATTCCGGCGCCGAGTCGCCGCTGCACTACGCCGGCGACATCACGCGGACGATCCCCGTCGGCGGCAAGTTTTCCCAGAGACAGAAGGAGATCTACTCCATCGTGCTGGCTGCCCAGGAACGGTGCCTCGCGGCGGCCCGACCGGGCGTCGAGTGGCGACGGGTTCACCGCCTCGCGGCGGTCGCGATCATGGAAGGACTCAAGAAGCTCGGCGTCGCGCGAGGCGATCCGGAACAGGCCGTCGAGGCGGGAGCCCACACGCTGTTCTTCCCGTGCGGCGTCGGGCACATGATGGGCCTGGACGTCCACGACATGGAGAACCTGGGCGAGGACTACGTGGGCTACACCGACACGATCCAGCGGAATCCCGCGTTCGGCTGGCGGTCACTGCGACTGGCCAAGCCGGTCGAGCCGAGATTCGTCGTCACGGTCGAGCCGGGGATCTACTTCATCCCGCACCTGATCGACCGCTGGAAGGCGGAGCGAAAGTGCGAAGCGTTCATCGACTACGACCGGCTCGAAGCCTGGCGCAACTTCCACGGCGTGCGGATCGAGGACGACATCGTCATCGCGGAAGACGGCTGTCGCATCCTCGGCCCGCATATCCCCAAGAGCATCGAAGAGGTCGAGGCCTTGGCCGGCATGTGAAGTCTCACGACGACGGACCAATCAGCCTGTCCAGAACCTCGCTGTACGCGCGCTCCGGCTGTGCCCCGACGAGACGCTCCACTTCCTTGCCCGCGTGGAAGAAGAGCACCGCCGGGATCCCCTGAATCCCATATCGACCGGCCAACTCGGACAGGCGGTCCACGTTCACCTTCACGACGACGGCCCGGCCTGCATATCGCTCCGCGAGTTTCTCGATAGTCGGCGCCAACGTGCGGCACGGACCGCACCAATCCGCGTAGAAGTCCACCAGGACCGGCTGACTCGCTCTAAGAACGCGGGCGTCGAAATCCTCGGCACTGTTGATGTACAGATCGCCGCCGGCGGTTTCCTCGGACCCTCGCGATGATCCCATCGAGAAGGCCAGAACACCCCCGAGCATCGCGCCGATCATTCCACCCCGCAAGGGATTGGCCGTGAGCGGACAGGCGCCGGTCGTACACTTGCCGAAGTAGCCCATGGCGGCGCCCAGGCCACCGCCAATCAAAAGCCCAACAAGCAACTGAATGAACAGGGTATTCTGCATGGTTGAGTCTCCTCATTCACAGGGCTGCTTCCAGCCATTCCAGGGCATCACACACCTGCGACACCCTGCCCGCGTCGAGCCCGCTGCAAATCCGGCTCTCGCAGTCCTTCATATGGTTGAATATCTTGAGTCTGGTCTTCCTGCCCTTGGGAGTCAGCGAGATCAAGATGGTCCGGCGATCCTGCGGACGGACCCGGGTCTTCACGAAGCCGTCCGTCACGAGCCGGTCCAACACACGGCTGCCTCGCGAGGGCGACAGGACCATTTCCTCGGCGAATTCACAGCCGCTGATTTCCCCGACATCGTCCATGACCGTCAGCGCGTTGAACTCCGCGGGCGACAGGCCCAGCTCCCGCTGGATTCGCTCTTCACTCCCCTGGCATTTGCGCCGGACCGCCAGGATCAACTCGAACAAACGCCTGCTCATGGCCATACTCCCGTCTTTTACTTGCCATTGGCATTATTTGCTATCCGCAAATATACGAGCCGCGAACACCCGAGGTTCGTCGAATTCCTTGTCAGCCTGCGATGGGCAGTCGGGCGACTCGGGAGAGAGCACAGAGAGTGAAGACGAGGGGGTACAGCTCTTCGAAATACCACAATCGGGCGAAGTACAGGCCGATGGGCGAGGCCGGAAGCGATGTCCCGCGATTCGTGTTCGCGATGAGCCACTGGGCGCCCCGATACGCCGCCTGCATCGCGGCCGACTGATCGGTGTGGAGCGAACAGGCCGTTGCCAGGGCATCCACCGCCAGAGCGGTCTCCTCAATGGAGGAAGCGACCGAAGCATCGCCCCCCCACCCGCCATCGGCGTTCTGCACCGACAGGAGCCATCGAGCCGCCCGTTCGCACATAGGTCCGATGAGTCCTGTCGGTCCCATCTGTCCCATCGCTGCTGCACAGCTCGCCAAGTGCCTCAGCGCCCGGCTCGTCCCGTAGACGGGGTTCTCCTGGTTCGCGGCGGCTTGATTCCCAAACCACAAGGGTGTCCAAGAGCCGTTCGGACGTTGAGATCCCTTCAGATAGTACAACGCCCTGAGCATGGCTTTCTCGGTCCGACCCTTGAGCGAGTCGGGCAGCGAGGGCAGCCAAGCGCCCATGGCCGCGACGGTATGGGCCGTAAGGTCCGCGGTGCTCTTGTCGAAAGGCAGCTTCGTCCATCCCCGGCAGAAGGTGGGAATCCCCCCGTCGGCGTTTTGGAGATTCAGGAGCCATTCCATGCCGGCACAGGCCGACGGAATAGGGTTGATGGAACTTGTGCGAGACAACTCGTGCAGGGCGATGAGCGCGCCGGGCGTGTCATCCGCATCGGGGACCGCGCCCGCCAGATCGGTCCAGGCCCAGCCGCCCGGCGCCGCCTGCGTGTAGGGGTGGATTCCGCGATGCTGACACGACAGAAGCCAGTCCAGGAGCCCCTGCCGCTCGGAGGCCGACAGCATCCGCTCGAGCCCGCCGGCGGACAGCGCTGCGATTGCGAGCGTCGTCACCCAGCCGGCGAGATTCGTGTCGATGGGCCAGCTCCCATCCTCGCGAATCGAGGCGGCGAGGAACTCGACGCCCTTGGCGACAACGGGGTGCTCGCAATGTCCCGCGGCGGCCAGACTCATCACGACAAAGGACGTCAAAGGAGCCGCTTCCAGAAAGCCGCCGTTGTCGGGCTGGAGCGTACACAAGACCCGCAAGGTCTTCGCAACAGACAGGCGACGAGTCGCCCACGTGAGCGGATTGCGAGGCGCGCGGTGTTTGTATCGCACCTGCCCGATGGCAATCAGCGCAGGCAAGGCATAGCTCACGACAGGCAGACGCAGCCACTTGAACAACCGATGGGGAAGCACCGCCAACTCGAAAGGCAGCGGACGGACCAATCGCCACGCACGGCCGGCGTCGCCGAGCCGGCCGGCCAGGGCGCACATCGTCAGGATCGGCACGGAGAACGTGCGGTCCTTGCCATACTGCGACTCGACGGCTCTTGCGAGCGATAGCGGATCGAGGCTCCCGACTCTCCGCTGCAGCCAGGACTCCGTTCGTTCCACGCATCGTTCGCACGCATCCGAGCGATCGGCGGCCGTCATGGCGCTGTAACAGAGCATCGTCGTGCTGAGATTGCTCGGGCTGCACGCGGTGTCGCCCCAGCCGCCGTCGGCGTTCTGATGCTCGCAAAGCCATTGCCGGCCGCGTTCGACGAGCGACCGGTGGCGATTCCGGTCCACGACAGCAAGGGCAAAGGCCGCGGTCGCGGTGGAAAGGGCGCTGCTCGACAGGCGCCCCTCCCAATGGCCGTGCGATCCGCGTGCGGCCAGCAGCTTCGCCTGCAAGCGGGCAATCGTCTCCTCCAGGGCCTTCTTGTCGATTCGTGGGTTCATTCCGCGAGGGTCCCCAGGGCCAGCAGGCCGTAGTAGGTGTATTCGCAGTCCACGACGTCATCCGCCCAATGACCTCGAAAGCCACCCTGTTTGTCCCAGAGACTGTCCAGATAGTCCATGTGCCGATCCCTCATCGCGCCCGCAGAGACCCCAAGCAGGGCAAGCGCATGCAGCGCCGTCGCGGTGGAGAGCAGATCGGGCACGCCGTGACTTTCTCCGAGCCAGATGGCTTCGAAGCCGCCCAGCCCAGACGCACGATCCAGGAGCCATCGGACCGCCGACTCCGGCACAGGGCACCCGAGATAGTGGAGGACTGACACAGCGGCAGCCGTTGCGGGCGTCGCACCGGCTGTCATGGACGCGTCGTTCGCGTAGCCGCCATCAGCCCTCTGCAAGGACGCGATGGACCGTGCCATGGCGTCCGCATCGGGGCAGTCGATTCCCAAGTCCTGCCAGGCGCCGAGGGCCAGGAAGCTCCCGTACGAGCTGCCCTGCTCGGCGCCGGGCGCCATGTTGAAACCGCCGTCGCGCGAGCGATACTCCATCAGATGTCGAGCCAGGATCTCCCCTCCGCCGACGGCCGCCAGATTCGTCCGGCATCGGATCAGGGACGCCAGATGCACGAGGTCAAGGGATTCGCCTGTCCCGAAGCCGTCGAGGTATCGGGTCACAAGATCCACTGCCAGATCGACACCCAGCGACAGCGACGCTTCGAGTCCGAAGACCGTGTAGTACAGATCGCTTCGACCATCCCGACCGAGGAAGCCCCCATCTCGCGAGAGGTGGCGTCGAAGGAAGTCCCCGACCGCCTTCGCGGAGTCGCCCAAGGCACATGGCGCCCTGCTGAGAGCCCGTCGCATGTCCAGTCGGATCGTCATGACAGCGGTCCTGTCTCCGTCGATTCACGGGGCACGACGACGCTCGCCTGCCCGCTCATTTCCTCCGACGGTTCGCCGCCGGCGGCCTGGAGGGCGACGATCATCCTTCGCGCCTCTCTCTTGAGCACGGGCAGATGCCATCCGAACATCGCCGCTCCCGCGATGCACGCCGCGCCGCCCAGCAGCACGGTGGCCGGGGCGCCGACACGATGCGCGAGGGTCCCCGCCAGGAGCGAGCCGAAGGGCGCCATGCCCATGAACATCATCGAGTATACCGCCATGACCCGCCCTCGCAACTCATCCGGGATCAGCGATTGAATGAGCGTGTTCGACGCGGCCATCTCGATGATCATGGAGAAGCCTACCGGCACGAGCAGCGCCATCGAGAGCCAGAACGAGCGGGACTGCGAGAACAGCATCAGGCTCACTCCGAACCCCGCTGCCCCCAAGGCAATCCAACTGCTCAGGCCGCGGATGCCCCTTCGCAGGGCGAGCACCAGGGCGCCGATCAACGCTCCAACTCCCGATGCGCCCATCAGCAGTCCCAATCCGCGCGGACCGCCGTGGAGAATCTCGTCCGCGAAGACCGGCATGAGCACCGCGTACGGCATCCCCATGAGACTGACCAGACCGAGCAGCAGCAACAGGGCTCGAATCGGACCCGTGTGCGCAACGTAGTGGAATCCCTGGAGGATGCTCACCAGCGCCGACCCGGGCAGCGGCACGCGGATCTGGGATGTCACGTCCATCGACAACAGGCTCGCAATCACCGCGAGGAAGCTGACCGCGTTGGCGAGGAAGCACCAGCCCTCTCCCACACTGGCGACGAGGACGCCCGCGACGGCGGGTCCGAGGATCCTGGCGCCGTTGATCATCGAGGAATTCAGGGCGATGGCATTGATGAGGTCGTCGCGTCCGACCATGTCGACGGCAAACGCCTGACGCGTCGGGATATCGACGGCATTCACAACGCCGAGGAGCGAGGCCAGAACGAAGATATGCCAGACATGCACGCCGCCCGATAAGGTCAAACCCGCCAGGATGAAGGCCAGGAGCATGGCCGAGGTCTGCGTGCCCAGCAGGATGCGGTGGCGGTTGTACCGGTCGGCGACCGAGCCGCCGAGGGGCGCCAGCAGGAAGACCGGGATCTGGTTGGCGAACCCGACAAGTCCCAGCAAGGCGGCCGAGCCCGTGAGACGATAGACGAGCCAGGACTGCGCCACCGCCTGCATCCACGTGCCAATCAGGGAAATGAGCTGGCCACCGAAAAAGAGTCGGTAGTTGCGGTGCCGCAAGGCTCGCACGACATGGGGAAACCCCGACCACCGTTCGCCGCCGGACCCGTTGCCACCACGATTCCCCAAGTCCGCGAGCTTATTCATGGCGTGGCGGGCGCTGGGCCAACGGATCGTTGCAGCAACCCATGATCTCGAAATCATTGAACATCCTGGCGATCACGCGACGGAGCAGACCCTTGAGATTGGCGTTCTTCAGGGCAATCAGGCTCCCGATGGCCTGTGACTTGTACGTCTCCATGAGCCGCCATGCGGCCGCTTCGACCTCGGGTGATGCACAGGATGCAGCCGCATCCATCGCATCGCAAGCCAGCGCCGGGAGGATCGAGGGACGCTTGCCACGGAGGAGATCCTCGTGCGCAGGCGAGTGAAGATCGTCGAGATCGTCGCGGATCTGGTAAGCGATTCCGAGCGAATCGCTGTATCGTCGGAGGGCCGCGTGGACCTGCTCGTCGCAGTCCGCCAGAATGGCGCCCAAGCCGAGCGCCACCTCGAAGGCCGGCGAGGTCTTCATGCGGAAGATGTCGAGGACCTCCGAGACCTGCAACGGCCTCGGCGCCCGCATCCAGGCCAGCTCGCTGCCCTGCCCCAGGCACAGACTGCGATGTCCCTGCGCGGCGGCCTGAAGAAGCCTGACCTTCTGCCCGTCGGGGGCATCCACCTCGGCCAGGAGCCGATACCCCTCGCCAAGCAGCAGGTCGCCCACGTTCAGCGCGACGGGCACCCCGTGTTCGGCGTGCAGGGTCCGCTCGCCGTACCGTTCGCTGTCCCCGTCCTCAATGTCGTCGTGGATCAACGACGCCTTGTGGAAGCACTCGACCGCCATCGCCACCTTTCGCAAATCCGCTTCGCGGGAGAGGGCGTAATCGCCCGACAGGGCGCTGTAGACGCAGACCGCCAGGAAGGGTCGCCATCGCTTGCCCGCCTTGGCCATCCAGCCCAGGGCCACCTGCTCGGTCGGGCTCGCGTGCGGCGCAATCGCACTGGCCAGGGCCTCTCGCGAGAACCAGTCGTTCACCTGATGGTGCAGCGCGTCCAGATTGAATCGCTGCGTCTGGTCTTCGGTCGTCTGGTAGATGGCCTCCCAGAGCCATTCGAGGTCCACGCTCGTATTGGCACAGCCGTCCTGGAGCAGCGGGATCGCAATGCCCGGCACGGCACCGGCCTCCATGTAGGGAAACACCCGTTCGAGGACGGACAGGCAACTGGCGCCGACGACCGCTTCGATCTGCCCGGTCTCGATCAGGGACATGACGACGGGCGATCCCTCCGCGACCAGCACAGCGTATCCGAGTTGTTCCGCCTGGCTCTTGAGATCGCCAATCACGCAGCGCCCGCAGTGCTCGCACAGCAGTCCAACCTCATCGAATTGCGCGGGACATCCCTGGGCGTCTCGAAGGCACTTGGGCAGCAGGAGCAGGCGTTTCTCGTAGGGGATGGCCGCCACCGTGTCGCGCCAGACCTCGTTGTTGAGCAGGACCGCCGCGAAGTCGGTGTACTTCGATTCCATGCCCACCTGTCGGAGCACGGCGCCCGTGTGGGTCCGCAGTTCCTCGATGCCCAGCGGCGGCACCGGGCGCTCTCGCGCGACGTATGTGCGGATCGCCTCCAGCAGTTTGACGCGCGCGCGTTTGCTCTGCGGGACATTGTCCTGGGGTTGCCGCAGGGGTCTGGCCGCAATGACACGGTCATCCGGCATACGCTTGCCACTCCTCGATTACTGCAGGTCGAGCTCGTAGAGATTCACTCATCGTGTTTGTCCTCCTTGCCGCCGTCGGACGGCAACCTGGATTGCCGAATGACGCGCTGCATCTCCTCACGGGACAACGAGGCCAGGACCTCATCAGGGATATCCAGGTCGCGTCGGAGGCCGTCCAGTGTCGGGCAGGATCGACCTGCATCACCCGGCTCGGTCGAGAACCGCTTGCCTGCGGCGCTGCGACTGCGGATTCGCTCGTACACGTCGCCCGCAACCACAGTCTTCTCCTGTCCCGTCGTCGGCTCGAGGCACTCATCGCCGTTGATCGGCGGGTCCGCGTACTTCGGGAAGATGATCGCCTTGCGGGGACACATCCGCGCACAGGCTGGGCAATTCGTCTTGCAGCCGGAAGGCTTCTGCACAGTAACCCGGCCCTCCTCCGACAGACCATAGACCCCGAACAAACAGAAGTTCATACACTGCTTGCAGTTGACGCACCGGTCGTAGTCGATCACCGGGAACCAGGGAACCCAGGGAGATTGATGATTGACGGTTGATGATTGATGATCGGATGCGGAAGGTGCGGACCCTCGAATTTCACTCATCAATAATCCATCATCCTTCATCAATTCCTTGACGATCTCGTCCGCCGATTGCGTTCTCATGTTGAAGAAACGCACCTGTTCCTGGGAGAGCGACACTCCAGCCGCATGAAAGAGCCATCGGACAGCGCGGGGAAAGCAGGCTACGATGCTCAGCGAGGACCTTGCCGCCCAGTCTTGCAGATGAGGGTCCCGATTGGCCACCAGGCCGCAGAGGTCCGCGACTACCTGGACTTGCGCGCCGCTTTCCGGGAGCAAACGAAGAACCTCCTCCCTGGTGGCCCGGGAGATGATGTCGTAGTGGACGCAGTTGCACACGACGACAAGCTGCTGTCCGGCGGGCCGGTCTTCTGTCATAACCTATGGTCCTATCCTACGATACGTTCATCACGACTGGCCCGGTCCGCCCGGGCTTCATCGACGCCTTTCGGCGTCACAGCCGCTCCATTGTACCACTTTCCCGCTGTCGATGTTCGCCTGATCTTCGGGCGGATCCCCGGCATCAAGACCCGGCGCCGATCTCGTAGGCCATCAGGGCGTCGCCGTGGCGGATGTACAGCCGCTTGTGGGCAATCGTCGGATGGGCCCAGTGCTCGTTGGTGCCGGCGGTGACAGAGAACTGGCCCATCGGCTCGAACGCGGCCGGACCGGGCTTGACCAGGCGCATCGTGCCATCGACGCCGTAGACATAGAGCATACCGTCCGCAGCAACCACGACGCCTTGCTTGACCTCTGGGGCGGTCCACAACACCTTGCCTGTCTTCCAGTCCAGGCAGACGAGGCCTTTGTTGGCGCTCTGGGCGGTGCCGTAGATGCAGCCGTCAATCAGGACGGTGCCCTGCATCTGACAATCGAGCGTCCTGTCCGCCCACTTGGGCTCTGCGGTCGGGCTGCTCTCGGCCAGGGACAGCATGGCGCTGCCCGTCCCCATGCCCGAGCAGACGAAGACCATGCCATCCGCATGGAGCGGCGGATTGGGTTGGACCGCAGCCCGGTGGGGATAGTCGTGCTGCCAGACAACCTGGCCGTCGGCGGGATTGATTGCGACAACACCTCCGCCCAGCATGGTGAGGATGAGCTGGCGGGCGCCGTCGCGGACGATCCGAGCGGAGCAGTAACCGGTCGTCTGGCTCAGGCCCTTGGTTTGCCAGACCGTTTCGCCTGTGTTCTTGTCCAGAGCCACGAGCGAGGCATCAGGCCCGCCCGGCGCACAGACCACCTTGTTGCCATCCACAAGCACGGATTCGGCAAAGCCAAATTGCGCCTGCTTCGGTCCGAACCGCTCGACGAGGTCCACGGTCTTGAGCACCTGGCTCTTCGCGGCGTCAAGAATGGCTAACTTGGCGAAGCCGGTCATGACGAAGACCCGGTCGCCATCGACGGTGGGAGAGCCGCGAGTGCCCGCGACGGCCGGACCGCGCTTCTCCAGTTCCGGACCGTACGCAGTCTTCCATTTGGGCGAACCATCCAGGTTGAAGGCGAAGAGATACCCCTGCTTCTGGTCGTCCATCCCGGTGACGTAGACCGTGCCGTTGACAACAACGGCGGAGGAGTAGCCCTGGCCGAGCCCCTGGACGGTCCAGGCGAGCTTGGGTCCCCCTTCGGGCCACTGCTTCAACAACCCGGTTTCCGGGAACTGGCCGTCGCCCGCCGGACCGCGGAATCGAGGGCAATCCGCGGCCGAAGCCACCATAGCCAAGCCTGCCGCCAGGATAATCGCTGAAACCACCACGTTCGTCTTCATGACGCATCTCCTTCACAAGTCTCGTACCCGATCCTATTGAACTGACATCTCGTCACATCGTGTCACGCCGGATAGCCGACGGTCTGCGCAAAGAGCACCCGCTGCTGGGGACGCAGTTTGAACTCCCTGATTGTACTGTCCTTATCGCAGTTGTGGAACCAGGCAGCCAACCCCTGCGATGCCGCGAACAGATAGACGCTCTGCGCGATCAGTCCCGACGCACAGTAGTAGTAGGACTTCTGGACCTCCGGGTCATTGATCCTGCGGTCGGGATTGCCCTCCAGCACATATCGGGCCAAGTCCACCACATAGAAGATGTTCACTGGGGCAGTCACCGCGGCACCCCGGCCCGACCTGGCGCGGAAGTCCCCCGTCGCCACCGGGACCAGACGAT
Organism: Phycisphaerae bacterium; assembly: GCA_017993835.1. GTDB lineage: Bacteria > Planctomycetota > Phycisphaerae > Sedimentisphaerales > Anaerobacaceae > PLanc-01. The sequence goes on along the minus strand of JAGOLX010000026.1, from coordinate 46,143 downwards.
GGGGTACCGCTTCGTAGAGATAGACTCCTTCGGGCAAAGCCACGTAGAGGTCGATCTCCTGCGAGTTGCTGGCAGAGGGAGCCGTTCGTCCTGGCTTGCCGAAGTTGCCCTTCTCGCGATTCACGCCGAATGCCGCCCACAGGAGGTTCGACAGCATCTGCGGCGGGAGCCTCTCGGCGCGGATGTTGCGAACCGTCTTACGCTCCCACAGGGCAGCAAGAACGGACTTGCCGCCGTCCTTCTCGGGCTTGGGCAGCACGATGGGCGGTAGTTCCGCAGCGGACTGTGCCGATTCCTGCGCCAGGGTGGACGCCGAGCCGGCCAGTGCAACCAGAGCCGGCATCGTTTTCACGAAGGTTCTGCGATTCATGCCGTTCTCCTTTCCTGGAGATAGAGTACAGAGCCGCCCGGTCGCGAGAAACAAAATTCTCACGACCCGGTCGCCCGTTCTCCGACGCAACTGCCTTGCTGCAGGGGCGGACGCCAACTCACTTCAACCAGGTTGGTTTGGTTTCCAGGATGACCCCATCGCCCCGGGTGAATTGAACCAGACTGTTCGCCTCGGTCTGAATGCAGATGTACCGAATCGGAGTCTGGTCGCCGGCTCTCAGGCACCTCGCGCCAGCGGGATCAACGCGAATGACGCTGCCTTCTTCGACGGCAAACTCCTCGCCATCAATATAGAACTGCCCCTTGCCTTTCAAAACGATATAGACCTCCTCGTTCCGCTTGTGACTGTGGACGAACGGCACGCTGGCTCCGGGCGGCAATTCGTTGATGGATATCTCCGAGCCGGTCAGTGCAAGCTTCTCCTTGAGCGTGACCCGCCCGAGCGTCTGGATGTCGCCGATCGATGAGACCTGATAGGTTGTTCCTGCCTTTTCCATTTGTTGCTCCTTTTCAAGTTGAGGTTACGGCTCGTTCCTGTTTCGATGAGCCAGGATTGCTTTGTGTATTCTTGCGGTCGCATAGTTCGCATACGAACCAGTTGTATAAAAAAACACTATTGGCTCAAGTTGGCTTCGATCTTCTCCAGTTGCCGAGCCAGCCGCTCCCGGTCTTTCTCCATCATGTTGCCGTAGAGCTTGCTCCGCAGCGCCGCGGAAATCTCCTCGAAGTCCTTCCGAAGCTTGCGGCCCTTGGGAGTCAGTTCCACATAAGTGACGCGGCTGTCCGTCTCACTGGGGAACTTGCGAAGATAGCCGTGTTTCTCAAGGGTATTGACCGTCACAGTCACCGTCGATTTGGCCCTTCGTACACTCTCGACCACCGCCTTGATCGGAACCGGCTCGTTCTGTTGCATGAGAAATGCCAGCACGGGTCCATGGGCCGGGACGATCCCCTTGATCCCATGATCTTTCAGTTCCTTCTCGATCAGGGCGTTCGCCTTCTCTCTGATTCGGGCAATTTGCCCCGCGATGCCTTGTACGTCAGCCATAGACCATCCCAATCGAAACTACCGCCAAGATGATTCGTATACGAACTATTGTCAAGCACAAATCCGCAGAAAAGAAAAACCGCTCGGATGTGACTTGGTCTTCTGGCTGGGTCTGTTGACTTGTCATGCTGAGGCGAAGCCGAAGCATCTGGGACCTGAACAGGGAATTCCTCACGTTCGCGGGCCAGATCCTTCGCTGCGCTCAGGACGACAGAGTCGATCCAATGCCTTGTCGCCAACAGAGTTACACCTTGCCAGAGAGATTGGTCACACATCGGCCGCTCTGCGTTCGTGTTGAACCGGACGTCGTTTGTGCCGGAAGACCCGAGTCGCGACGCGACTTAGTCAAGCGTCCACAGGGCGAGTGTCTCTTTGTCTTTCACGTAGATCCGGTTGCCCGCGACGATGGGGAAGGCGTAGACCTGCTCCTGGGCGACCTCATATCGCGCGAGTTCCGTGTACTTTGCGTCGGTGGGCTCGATCACCAGCAGATCGGAAACCGGAATCGCCAGCAGGACCGAGCCCGCGTCGATCATCGTGCCGAACCGCCCGTACTTGGTCGTGTCGGTCCAGAGCGTCTTGCCGCCGCGGGCGCTCAAGCAGAAGAGGTTGTTGCCGGGATCGGAGATGCCGAACAGCAGGCCGTTCTTCAGGACCGGCGTGTTGTACCCGGTACCAACGTCGTCGTTGCTCCACAGCTCTTTGACAGCGTAGCCATCCCCGGTCTTCTCGATCCGGATGGCCTTTGTGCCGGAGCCCTGACCCGTGTAAATGACGGTCTGCCCATCCACGATCGGGGTGACGGAACTATAGAACCGCTGTCGCACCGGGACCGCCACCTGCCAGAGGAGCTTGCCGTCAGCAATGCCGAGTCCGACAAGATCTGCCTCCGCGTGCACGACGAGCGTCTTGACGCCATCGAGGATCATCAGGACGGGCGAGGCATATGTCGGACCGCCGCCGGTCCACTTCCATTTCGGATCGCCGCCGGCCAGATCATAGGCAACGATCGCGCCGGCGCCCTCCTTGCCGAGATGTGCGATGCACAGGCCGTCTACGACGATGGGCGACATGGCGGCGTAGAATCGGGGCCACGTGCCCGGGAATTCGTCCTTCGTCCACAGGACCTTGCCGCTGGCGGCATCGAGACAGGTGAGCACGCCCGCGACGCCGAGGGTCACGACTCTTCCGTCGGCGACGGTCGGCGTACTGCGAGGTCCCGAATGCTCGCGCGGCCCGCCCGTCACAGGCGGCGCCGGGTGCTTGTCCCGCCAGATCTCCTTGCCGTCGTCGGCGTTCAGGCACATCGTCACTTCTTCGTCGCCCTGCCTGGCGAAGACATAGAGTCTCTTGCCCACCAGGGCGGGCGTGGCGTCGCCCAGGCCCACAGTCACCTTCCACCGGGATTTCAGCTCCGTGGGCCAGGTCGAAGGCGCCGTGAACCCGCTGATTCTCGCGTCTCGATTGGCCCCTCGCCACTGGGGCCAGTCCTGCCCCCAGGCGCAACTGGCGACCATCGAGACTACACCGACGGCAAGAACGACACTCTTCGATCTTCTCATGGCACTTGCCTCCACATCGTACGCGACGACCTGTCGATTTCCATCCGGCGCCGGCCCCGCCCGAAGCAGACGCGCATCCACGTGGATCCGTGCCGGCGTCGCAGCCTATTATATCGGGTCCGGCCATCCGTTCAACTCGCTGCGTCTCCGGCGGCGACGTACCTGCTCGTTCCGCGGCTCGGCGGCGTTTCTGCCATTCATCGCAAGATAGCCCGCACCATCAGGTTCTGTCGGGAGTAGAAGCCGTGTGATTCATGGGTCTGTGATCTTGCGAACCCGCTGCCGGGCGCAGAATGCGATCTGAAACTCCAAGATACAAACAGGAAAGGACATGAACGATGACGACGAACCTGTTTCGCAGGGACCTGCTCAGGACGGCGCCGCTCGCTGGGGCAGCGGCATTGTTGGGGAGCGTTCTGCCGGGCGGCACGAGCGACGCTGCCACGAAGAGCGCATTCGCTGGCGCGTATGAGGGCGGGACCTACCGCCTGCCGCCGCTTCCGTATGACTACAACGCCCTGGAGCCGCTCTATGACGACAAGACCCTGCGAATCCATCACGGCAAACACCACGCGGCCTATGTGAACGGGCTGAACGCGGCGTTGGGGCAACTGCAGACCGCACGAGAGAAGAACGACTACGCCGCGATCCGAGCCCTCAGCCGCGACTTGGCCTTCAACGGCAGCGGCCACGTCCTGCACACGCTGTTCTGGCACTCGATGAGCCCGAACCGCGAGGAGATTCCTGACACCCTGGCCCAGGCGATGGCTGCGGGTTTCGGCTCCGTCCAGAACGCCCAGAACCAGTTCGCCGCGGCCACGAAGGCCGTCATGTCCAACGGCTGGGGCGCTCTCGTCTACGAGCCCATCGCGGACATGCTGCTGATCCTGCAAGTCGAGAGGCATCAAGATCTCGCCGTGTGGGGAACGACTCCGCTTCTCGTCTGCGATGTCTGGGAACACGCCTACTACCTGCAGCATCAGAATAACCGCGGCGCGTGGGTCGATAACTTTCTGAAACTGGCGAATTGGCCTCTGGCGGCCGCGAGACTTGAGCAGGCCAGGGCCGCCCGTGGAGCATAGACGCGGGTAAACGCCTGAATTAGGTATTTCCCCTATTGACGGTGCTTCCTCCGGCAGATCTATACTGTGGCATCGCTGTCGGGGCGGTGTGACTTGGCAGCGATCATGTTTCTGGGGGTCGCCGGCATCAGAGTCGCAGGATGTGGGATAGGAGCGTGCTTCTCAGAGGTGATGATCATGAGGTTCTTCGAAGAAAGCCAGTTCTCAGAGGGCATGATGACCTTGGATTTTGAAGAGGACCGGTCTTGCCCGGAGTGCGGGGCGCCCATGGTTGAATTCGACCGGCTAACGGAGGACGGGGCCGTGTTCATCTGGTACGCGTGCACACAGGCGAATTGCACCGGCCAATGGTTGCGGAAGACGGCGCCGCGGATGTGCGGCGTCTGATCCGAGCCCAGGACCATCAACGCCGGTCTGTCCGCGCGTTGACTGCCGTCTTCCCGCGGGCTCTATGACTCCTTGGAAAATCACCCCTTTGACAGGGGTGATTTTTTTTGCCCTCAACGCAGGACGAGACTGTTCAGATAGTCCTCGACATTCGTGTAGCCGTCGTTGTTGCTGTCCTGGGGTCCGTCGGAGGCGTTCTGCGGATTGAGGTCGTGTTCCTGCTCCCAGGCATCGGGCATACCGTCGGCGTCGCTGTCGCGAGGCGCATCGGCGCTACGCAGTTCCGGCCATCCGCCGACTTCGCTCAGTCTCTTGATGATCCGACCGGTTCCATTGAGGACGTCTTCGACAATCCGCAGGTCCACAGCATCGCGCCGCGGCAGGCTGGCGCCCCCGCATTCGAGGACCGCCCGGTAGCTATCCGCAGCTTCCTGGGCCGTGACCAGGCCGGTCTCGAAGGGTCCCTTCTGCTTGTACATGGAGATCTGCCTGGCGGCCCAGCCGTCGAAGTCCACCAAGCTCCACGGATCGTTCGGGCGACAGTGCTCATAGTAGTTGCCGGCGAAATACCCGAGATTGTACGTCGATCCCTCCTGATAGGCCTTGCCGCGAGGGGAGGAATCCATCCCCGGCACAAGATAGTTGTCCACGTAGTTGAGCCGGGTGACGCTCTTCTTGTCGGCGTTATAGCCGGCGTGAGACCCGCCCCAGTTGTAGATCACATTATTGCGGAAATCGAGCAGCAGGCCATTGGGGTCCTCGTTATACGGATTCTGTGCGTCGTAGTTGCCCGGGCGGGGGTTGCGACCCCGATTGTGGGCATAGAGATTGTGGTGGTAGCTGTAGCGGGCACCCCGGCAGCCGCGAATCAACGACCCGAACCCATGATTCTCGATATTGAGCGCCTCGGTGATGAAACACCATTGCACCGTCAGTTCGCTCAGGCGGGGCTCGCCCGTGGAGGATGAAAGCACCTCGTCCGTGCTCCAACTGGCGGAGCAATGGTCGATGATGATATGCCGACCCGCGCCGATGCTGATGGCGTCGCCGCCACGGCCCTCGTCGCCCAGGCGACTACGCAGATAGCGGATCACGACATGGTCCGTCCCCACCCCGAGCGTGGCGTCGCGGAGACAGATGCCATCGCCCGGCGCAGTCTGTCCGGCGATCGTAATGAAGGGTTCTTCGACGTACAGGTTCTTGGTCAGTTTGATCGTGCCGGAGACGTCGAAGACGACGATCCTCGGCCCGGAGGCATCGACCGCCTCGCGAAGACTGCCCGGTCCGCTGTCCGCCAGCGTGGTCACATGGATCACTCGGCCCCCCCGCCCGCCTCGGGAATACGCGCCGAACCCCTCCGCCCCCGGGAACGCCGGAATGCCGTTCGCAGCGACACCCCCAGATGTCTCTCCCGAAGATGCAGGGTGTGCTGTACACACCATTACGCCAATGAGGAGAAGGTGTGCACAGCACACCGCGTGCAGATTCATAGTTACCCCTCCACACACCGGAAGCAAACACCAGGACGCAGTTCGGTGCGTGATTCGCCGCCAATCGATCCGGCCTGCTGACACCACGTTGTTCTTCCGCTCCATATCCATGCCTGCATTGTAGAAACGCAGCAGTAGAAAGGCAATTGGAATGCTCCCGACAGCCTGAAACCGGGTGCGTGACCGTACTTGCGCGCATGCGACAGGAGTTCACGGAGACCTGGCTGGTCATTCCCGCGAACGCGGGAATCCAGTTCCTGGGATGCGCCACATACCACGGCTTGTGGATTCCTGCTTGGCGCAGGAATGACAGCGTCCCGCCCATGCCTCGTCGGCCTATCGGAAGGCGTAATAGCGGCCGTGCACCCGCTGAAACCGACGCGCGAGGGCGGCGGTGGGACCGGCAGCGACGTTGCCGGCACTACCATGAATCAGACGCTGGTCGACGGCGTCTGTACCTTCGCCTCCGGCGGGACGCCACAATTTTTTTATTCGAGTGAACCTTGCAGGGGATCGAACCGTAGAATAGCCATAGGAATAATAAGACTATAGGAATAATAAGACTGCGAATGCCTCAGGCGGCGTGTGGAGCCAAACCACACGCCGCCTTCTTTTTCAATCCGACGTCGCCTTGCGCAATACGGCCCCCCCGCGAAAGTTGAATCCCCCGCTCTGCCCAAATAACAAAGGCGAAGCCCCTTTCGAGGCTTCGCCGCAAATGCCACTACTCTGTGCGGATTACGCCGGTTGCCGGCTCGTCAACGGAGTTTACGCATGTTTACGCAGCTTCAGACCGGCCGCTCCCAGGCCAAGGAAGCCCAGCAGGACCGCGCCGGGGACCGGAACCGGCACAACTGCAAGATTGTCGAATTCGAATGCGTACGTAGTGCTCGTGAACCTGACTGCACTGAAGGGCTTCATGTCTACGAAGTTCACATACAGATTCGCTCTCGGATCGCCCTGATTGGCAGACCCCTCAATGATAGGATACCCAGCGGCGCCAGCCACCTCCGTGCCGGTATAGTCGTCAAGCACGGCTCCGTGCTCGTCCAGGAATTCGATCAGATTGTACGAGTCGATGGATCCCCAGAAGAGGCCCAGATATGTCTGCTGGCCACCAAAGCTGATCGTTGCTGATTGTGGCTCGGAGTCCACGTCCTTCGGTACTGTGAAGTACTGTGTCTCGTCGAAGCCCGCCCCCGTGTACGGAGCCGCATACTTACCCGACACGCTATCGCTCACGAGGTCGTAATTGCCTTCAACAATCCATCCTTCCGGAGGAGCCGCCGTGGTGAAGTTCCACACCGTGGCACCGTCGTAGGTCGTGGTCAGCGTACCGTCAGCGTCAACCGTAGAAAGGAAGTTGATATCGGCCGACGCCACGACCGGCACAGCCGCACACACCGCCAGAACAACAATCATCCGTCTCATGTCCACTCCTCACCAACAATGAATCGTCCAACGAAATCCTGAGCGCAGAAGTAAACTGCACTCCGGCGTCCAAGCCACAAACACTGCGAGAATTTCCTTCCTCCGTGCAGATTCACCGCCAATCCTACACAGACCCACAGCGACCTTATCGTACATTGTGGCAGGACGACACCTGCGTGTCAAGAAAAAAAGGAACACATCGAGCAAATAACGAGTTCAGGCCGCACACCCACCGGCTTCGGTTTCGCGTTGACGTGGGCCTTGTCCAGCCATATGGTGCATCGTCGGCAATCACGCCGTGGGATCGCAGGGTGACTCCATGAACTACAGGACAAGGATTCGCACATCGCAGACGAGGTTCGCATGGGCCTCGATGGCCTGTTGGCTATCGATTCTCGCGGGACCGGCATTTCCCCAGACCACCGCTCGCATCCGCCTGGACCCGGACATGCTGACCAACCTCTCGGGACAGCAGCCCGCCGTCGAGCTCGTGGATGAGCAGGACCTGGCGGGCGATCCCCGCACGGGCGACGCGGCGCAACCCCAGACGCTCTACTCAAACGGCTGGCTGAACGCCAAGCTCTATTATCCGCTCTCGGTCGTCATCGACCTGGGCGTAATCCACGATCTGACGGACATCTGCTATTTCGACGTGGAGGGCCAAGGGGGACTGACCGTCGATTTCCGCGAGGCCGACGCCTGGAGACTCCTGTTTGTCGATGAGTTGAACGCATACCGCAAGTGGTCGTCGCGCAAGGTCGCGATCTCCACGCGGTATCTCCAACTGACGTTCGAGAACCCCTCCGCTCAGATTGGGGAGATCGTGCTCTACGGGACCGCCCGCTCGGCGCGACCGCCCCTGCCGAAACCGGCGCCGCATCGCCTGCCCTTGATGGATTCCTTCATCGGGATCAATGGCTTCGTCGACGATCCGATCGAGCGGATCGCCGCCTGCGGGCACCTTCGCGAGTACCATTCCTGGCAGTGGGACGAAGGCAACCAGGATACCTCGTATCCGGGCTACCCCAATCACCTGTTGGCCTGGAGTCCCAGTTGGGTCAGCGGTCCGGGCTGGGGTTGGGACTTCGACGCCTTCTATCAGCAATTGAAGGACGCGGGCGTGGAGGCGGCCCCCTGCTTCCAGGGTTGCGCCCTTTATCTCGTGGGCTTCGACAAGGAGCGCGTGGACGAGAAGCCCGTCGCAGGCCAGGACCCGACCCAACCGCGGTCTTACATCGCACACGCGTCGTACCTGTTCCAGTTCGCCGCCCGTTACGGCGGCACGCGCTGTGACGAAGCCCTGCTCAAGCTCAAGCCCGGCCAGCCCGCCCGCAGCGGTCTGGGCCTCGTGCGGTACATCGAGAACTGGAATGAGCCGGACAAGTGGTGGAAGGACCGGGCCGCGTACTTCTCGCCGGTCGAACTGGCCGCGATGTGCAGCGCCGATTACGACGGCCATAGACGGACCCTGGGCGCCGCCGTGGGCGTCAAGAACGCCGATCCGAACATGAAGTTCGTCATGGGCGGCCTGGCCAAACCTCAGATCGAGTACCTCAAGGCCATGAAGCTCTGGGCCGAGTTCCATCGCGGGGGCGACTTCCCCGCCGACGTGATCAACCTGCACCACTACAGCAACGACGCCGGCGGCCAGGGCGGCAATCCCGCGACCGGCATCAGCCCGGAGGCGGACGGCCTGCGAGAGCGTTTCGAGAAGATCGTCCGCTGGCGGGACCGGTTCCTGTCGGGCAAGGAGGTCTGGGTCTCGGAGTTCGGCTACGACACGAATCCAGGATCGACGCAGCGGGCCCCTGCGATCGGCGACGCGGATGCCCAGGAGGTCCAGGGCCGATGGATCGTGCGATCCTACCTGGCGCTGGCGGCGGCGGGAGTGGATCGCGTCCAGCTCTACATGCTGCGAGACGTCAACGCGGCCAATCCGGTCCAATACAACAGTTCCGGCCTGACAACAGAGCAGTGGAACCAGCACCAGCCCAAGCGATCCTGGCACTACGTCGCCACCCTGCGGCATGTCCTGCAAGGAACCCGGTTCGAATCGGAGATTCTCTCGGGCAACCCCAGCGTGCGGGTCTACCGATTCCGCTCCGAGGTCGCTCCTTCGCGGGAGGTGTACGCCGTATGGTGCCCTACGAGCGACTCGACCGAAGTGCAGGACTTCACGCTGAACCTTCCCAACACAGCCGCTGGCACACTGACGACTCTCGATCCACAAAACGAGAAAGGCCGATCCACGTCTCTGACTATCGAGGCCGGCAAAGTCACGCTCTCGGTCAGCGAGTGCCCGGTATTTGTCACCGCGCCGCTACTTTAGGAAGCCGAGCTTCTCCGGGAGCCACAGGGAAAGCTCGGGAATGAAGGTACACAACAGCAGCGTGACGAGCAGGGAGATGAAGAACGGCAGGATGGGACGCATCACCTTCGTCACGGTCGTCTCGGCGATGCCGCAGCCAAGGAACAGGCACGTCCCCACGGGCGGCGTGCACAGCCCGATGCACAGATTCATAATCATGATGATACCCAGGTGGAGCGGGTGAACGCCCAGCTTTTCGGCGATGGGCAGGAAGATCGGCGTGAAGATCAGGATCGCGGGCGTCATGTCCATGAACATTCCGACCACCAGCAGGATTGCGTTCATCATCAGCAACAGGAGGGCCTTGTTGTCGGTCCAGCTCACCAGCGCGGCGCTGATCCCCTGCGGGACGTTCTCGGAAGCCAGGACCCAGGCCATCGCCATGCTCGTTCCGATCAGCAGGAACACGACCGAGGTCATGATCCCGCACTGCAGCAGGATCGCGGGCAGGTCGCGGATCTTCACCTCGCGGTAGACGCACACCGCTAGGATGAACGAGTACAGGACCGCGACCGCGGAGGCCTCTGTGGGAGTGAACCAGCCGAGCAGAATCCCTCCGATGACGATGAGGACCAGCAGCATGGCCGGGATGGCTCGCAGGAAGCGGACCACGCTCTCCCACATGGGGAATGTCTCGCCTTTGCCGTAGTCGTTGCGGATTGAGATAACGCCGCTGACGATCAGCAGGCCCAGGCCGACGAGGATGCCGGGCAGGTAGCCTGCCATGAAGATCGCGGCGATGGAGACGGACCCGCCGGTCGCGAGGGAGTAGACGATCATGACATTGCTGGGCGGAATCAGCAGGCCGGTGGTGGCAGCGGTGACCGTCACGGCGGCGTTGAAATCCCGGCGATAGCCCATCTTGTTCATCAGCGGGACCATGAATCCGCCGACGGAGGAGACCGCCGCGGTGGCTGAGCCGGAGATCGCGCCGAAGAGCATGCAAGTGAGGACATTGACGTAGGCGAGCCCGCCCCGGAACCGGCCCACCAGAACATTGGCGAAGTCGATCAGACGCCGGGCGATGCCGCCGTGACCCATGAACAGACCCGAGAGAATGAAGAACGGGATTGCCAGCAGAGCGAAGCTGTCGATGCCCGTCGCGATGTTGTGCGCCACCGCGGTGAACGCAGGCAAGTCGCCCATCGCCAGGAACGCCAGCATCGTAGCGATGCCCATGCAAAACGCCACCGGGACGTTGAGCAGCAGCAGGACTGCAAAGCTCACCACCAGAACCAGAACGGGCAAATCCACCAGACCTCCGGATTTACGATTTACGATTTGCTATTCGCTATTGGAGATAGTTTCTGGAGTCTTTCCAACAGGCCGATCACCGCATAGAGCGTCAGGAAGAAGCCGCTGATCGGCACGGGCAGATACACATAGCCCATGTTCACATGCAGCACAGGCGAGACCTGCCCCAGCTCCAGATTGCTGGCAACCAGATCGATGCCGCCGACGATCATCACCAGTAGGGAGAACACGGCTATCGACAGGAACACGAACACTTCTGTCGCGACTCTGACTCGCTCGGGGAGCTTGCCGACGAAGTAGTCGATGCCGAGATGGGCCCCCCGCCCGAGCGCCACCGCCGCTCCCAGCAGCGAGACCCAGATCAGCATGAAGATGGCGAGTTCCTCGGTCCACGTGCTCGGGTCCTTCAGGACCAGGCGGGTGAAGACCTGCCAGAGCACATCCAGGACCAGGACCGCCATGACGACTATGACCAGCCCCTCCAGCAGACGATCCAGGACCTTCTTCACGGAGATCAGAAAGCTCATTGCACCTCCTGGATCTGCTCGATCAGCTCGCCGATCTCGGTCCCTTCGAATTCCTTCCACACGGGTCGGACGGACTCACGGAACGGCGCCTTGTCCGGGCGGATGATGGTGACGCCCTGCTTCTGCACCGTTTCGAGGTCCTTCAGCTCAGCCTCGGCCCAGATCTTCCGCTGGTACACGACCGACTCGTCGGCTGCCTCCTGGAGAATCCGCTGCTCCTCGGGCGACAGCTTGTTCCAGACCCTCGTGCCGATCACGAGGATGTCGGGCAGGCACGTGTGCTCGTCGAGGCTGTAGTACGGGCACACCTCGTAATGTCGCGACGTGCGAAACGAGGGCGAGTTGTTCTCCGCGCCATCGACGACGCCCTGATCGAGGGCGGTGTACAGCTCACCCCACGGGACCGGCGTGGGCGAGCCGCCCATTGCCTGGACCATCTTCATCGACATGATGCTGTTCTGCACGCGGATCTTCATGCCCGCCAAGTCGGGGGGTTTCTCGATGGGCTTCTTGGCGTAGAAGCTCCGAGCGCCCGCGTCGTAGTAGCACAGGCCGCGAAGCCGCTTCGGCTCGCCTGCCAGGAGGAGCCTCTTGCCGATCGGGCCTCCCAGCACCTTCCACAGGTGCTCGGAGTCGCGAAACAGGTAGGGAATCCCGAAGACCTGCATCTGCGGCACGAACCCTTCCATCGGGGCGCTCGACGTCTTGGTCATCGCGAGGTAACCCAGTTGCAGGGCCTCGATGCACTCCTTCTCGTTGCCGAGCTGCTCGCTGGGGAAGATCTGGACCTGCATCCGCCCGCCGGACTTTTCCTTGACCCGCTCGGCCATGAAGACCATCGCCTTGTGAACGGGGTGCGCGACATCGAGACCGTGCCCGAGCTTGAGGAGGGTGGTCCGCTGGGCGGGAGCCTGAGCCCCGGAGACCGATGCGCAGAACACCACTGCAACAGCCCACCCGATGCGAAGCGGCCTATGTCGTATTGGTCCCATGCGTCCTATCGTCCTATTTTCCCCACACGATCACGTCGTCGAGGTTGCCGGTGTCGTCGAACGAGCCGAAGCCGATCCCGCCGGCGAGGAAGGTCTTGTCCTCGGCCCGCATGATCGGCTTGTCCATGTTGTCGAAAAAGACCTCGATGGCGCCGCTGGCGGAGTCCCGCACGATCCGCACGTCGTGGAAGCCCTTGCCCCAGTCGGTGCCTTCGGTCCGCTCCCTGGCGATGGACGCGCGAGGCTGGCCGTTGACGATGAAGATCGAGTTGGCTGCGGCATCGGCCTTCGTCGCGATGTGTACGTAGTAGAAATGCGACGGGTCCTGATAGCCGAAGACGACGACCATGTCCCGATGGCCGTATTCCCTGCTGGTCTGCTCCATCCGCGTCTGGACGACGAAATCGGAAACGCTCAGGTCCCGAATCCTCGCGATATTGACCGGCGACCGCACCGGCGGCTCGTACTTGCTCTGCTGATGCAGCGAATAGACCTGTCCGGCGTCCTTCGTCCCGATCTTCCAGGCGTTCGGATCAGTCTGGACCCAACGTCCCGCGCCGCTCTCGAAGTCGTCGAAGAACACCAGAGGCAGCCCGTTCCTCTTCTCCGCGAGCGCCGCGGGAGCGATCAGCTCCCTGATCCGCAGATTGCGGAACCGGTAGATCTTGCCCTTCTCGCCGTGATGTTGGATCGCGAGATAGCCCTCGCGGTCCACCGTATCCACGTAGTCGGTCGTCAGCACGTCGTTCAGATAGATGCGGAGGTTCGGGCCCACGCAGTGAATCCGGTAGCGGTTCCAGTCGTCGCGTCGGAAGGCCCCTTTTGTGCGTTGGACGAAGGCCTTCGCGGAATCGGCATCGTTCTGCACAGGATTGAGCCAGCCGCGACGGCCCTCGTCGTACAGGCCCGCGGACCACTGCCGGTCCGAGGGATCGACTTCCGCCTGGTAGCCGAAAACGCTGTTCTTCTCCACGTGACAGCGGAACATGAAACCCGAGTTCGAATCGCCCTCGGGCATCTTCACCTCGGCCTCGAAGACGAAGTCCCGATACGGCCTCGCGGTCGCGAGGAAGAACTTCTTCTCCGCCTGCAGGAGGATCTGGCCGTCCTCGACCCAGGCCTTGCCCCGGTCATAGGGATTGGTCCAGCCCGTCAGGCTCTGCCCATCGAACAGGGGCATCCAGCCCGTCTCGGCGGACTCCCCGCCTGATGCACCAGCCAACGTCGCCAGCGACAGGGCCGATGCCAGCACGATCACGGCGTACCTCAAACTGCGATGTATCGAGAGCTTCATTTGTGTTACTCCGACGCCACTGTGTTGAAGATGCCACGACACCTGAGACACAGGATACACCAATTCCTGACGCTGTCCAAGAGTATGCGCGAGAAGATCAGCGTACACCGCAGATCGCACCAACTAAGAAGCTGTCTCAAAACGATGAATGTCATTGCGAGGAGCGCAGCGACGAAGCAATCTCAACCTCCCGAGCGGGAGATTGCTTCGCTGCGCTCGCAATGACATGCCCGAGTGCCGTTTTGAGATAGTCCCTAATTCCCCGTGGGTATGTTGATAGGGTAGAGGACGCGCGACCAGTAGAAGATGTAGAAGAGGCCGAAAACGATCCAACTCCAGGCCACAGTCCAAAGTGCCACAGTGATGGAACGACGCCACTTGAATGCGAACGCCAGATGATTGAACAGCAGCATCAGGACAACAACGAGATTCATGTAAGAATCGTAGCGGTATCTGGCGGGAAGGCTGAAGTACGAATGGAGATTCCACGCAAGCAGGCCAAGAATGAGAGCCAGCATTCCATAGCGCCAGATCGGACCCGCAGTCTGCCCCCACTGTGTGGACACTGATCCAGTATTCATAGTGCCCTCAGAAGAACCGGCGATTCCGAGCTCCAGATTACCGTCAACTCCGCGGGGATGCAAGCAATCTCTCCCCATCCACTCGAAACAAGGACTCAGCCAAGCTCTCGCCTTGCCGAGGCGACAATCCGGTCGATCTCGCGGGCCATCGCGTCGTCTAGCGGTTTGGCCTGGTGGGTTCCGAGAATGCATTCCACCTGCCTGCGGAGCCGGTCGGCGAAGGAGGCGGCGCCGTCGCTGAGCCACAGATCGTAGGGCTGGCGAGTCCACGCCGCCGACGGCGACCAGATCGCCTCGCGGAAATGGCGGACCGTGTGCTCCTCCGCCAGGAAGTTGCCCGCGGGACCGACGGAGTGGATGACACCCGTCGCCAGATGCTCGTCGTCCACCACAAATCCGCGGGCGATCCGCCGGGCGTAGCTCATCAGCTCGTCGTCGAAGGCCAGCCACAGGAGACTGCCCGCGTGGTCGGTTCCGCAGATGCCGCAGTGGCCGAACATGTCCGCGCCCGCGAGCACGCCCATCAGCAGCGTCGCGGCCTTCTCGGCGCCCGCCTGGGCGTCGGGCAGCTTCGCATCGGTCAGGCCCACGTTGACGTAGACCGGGAACCCGTACGAGCGGGCGATCTGTACCATCGCGACCGCCATCAATCCCTGCTCGGGCGAGCCGAACGAACAGATGCCCGTCCGCGGGTCCATGACGTGCGGGATGCCGCCGTAGGTGATGGGCGTGCCCGGCGCCAGCAGTTGCGTGACCACGATGCCCGCGAGTATCTCCGCGTTCTCCTGGGCCAGGGTGCCCGCGAGCGTGCCCGGCGCGGTGCCTGCGGTCATCGCCATCGGCCCGATGCTCACCGGCTGGCCTGCCCGCGCGAACTCGCGGACGATGTCGAGTCCATCCTTCGGCAATTGCAGCGGACTGATCGGCTCCAGGAAGGCCTCGACCATCGGGCGAGCTCGCAAGGCAGCTTCTCCGCCGGCGATGGTGCGGTAGATCTCCAGGATGTGGCGGGCGGTCGCGCCGTTGCGGACCCAGCATCGGGTGGGTTTGTCCGTCCCTTTCACGAGTTCCGCGGTGAGGACCACGTCCCGATACTTCTCCGAGACCGACTCCGGCTGCGCCATCGCGCCGACAATCGTGATGTTGTCCAGGCCGTCGCCCAGGCGGATCGCATCGCGAGTGTCCTGGATCGTCGCGGGTCGGCGCTGGCCGGTCTGGAGGTCGATCCAGGCGTACTGGCCGGGACTGGACATCAGAACGAGATCGCCATGACCGAACCTCGCGGTTCGCTTCCCATCCCGGCCGTAGAGTACGTACTGCTTGCCCGCCTGCGCCACGCTGTCCATCACGAGCTTCTGGGGCAGGCAAGCGATCTTGCGGCTCTCATCGATCTTCGCTCCCGCTTCGCCCAGTAGGCGCAGCACCTCGTCGTGGTGCACCATGACGCCGGTGTCGCGCAGGATCACGAGGCTCGCATCGCGGATCGCGTCAATTTCCCGCTGCGACAAGGCTTCAATATGGATGCCTGCCATGCGATTGTCCTCCCGAGGGTCTTCTCACGAGACGCCCGAGGTTTCTCACTACCCGTCGTTTCTGGATTCCTGCTTTCGCGGGAATGACAGCCGTGGGGTCGGCACAGCTCACAGGCGGCGTCACAACCCCCGACAACAACCCCGTCATTCTTGCGCAGGATCACGAGACTCGCGTCGCGGATCGCGTCGATTTCGGACTGCGATAGGATTTGCAGTGACGGTATCCTTGCCATGACTTGCTCCCGCCGGTCATACATCCGGACACGACGCGTAGCATGGGCGTCTCGCCCATGAGTAGCACCGCCGTCCCGGCCGTGAGTACCACGGGCATCTTGCCCGTGGATGGCCCATGATACTCACGGGCAAGATGCCCGTGCTACTTTGGCTCGAACCACAGATCGATGGGCCGCTGGACGCTCTTCGGCCGGAAGGGCATCGCCACCTTGGCTCCGGTGCCCGCGGACTGGTAGCCCGCGAAGAGGACCTCCTGCACGAGTCGGCCATCCTCCCCGGTCGCCTGGGGCTGCTCCTTGCCCCGCACGCACCGCGCGAAGTGGTGCATTTCCTGCGGGAATCCGTAGTTCCACAACTCCTCGAACACCGGATACGTCCACCCCTTCGTCGTGGGGGCCTTCTCGACCGCGTAGCCGTACCCGTATTCGCTGTAGGTCGGCAGCGCGTTGCCCATGTGCAGGTCCGCGTAGGCAACGCCGCCTTCGCCGTAGACCTCGATGCAGTCGTCCATGCCGCCGCGACGGGCCCAACTGTCCTCGACCACGCCGACCGCGCCGTTCTCGAACTCCAGGATGCAGATCGAGTTGTCCTCGCCCTGGGTCTTGTCCGCGTGGACGTGCGTGCCCATCTGGCAGTAGACCGTCTTGACCTTGGGCCGGCCGAGGAACCAGTAGCAGAACGCGACGCCGTGACAGCCCATGTCCATGAAGACGCCGCCGCCCGACTTCTCGACGTTCCAGAACCAGCTCGCGTGCGGCCCGAAGTGCTTCTCGCTCTGCTTGACCATGTACACCTTGCCGAACGCGCCCTGGTCGGCCATCTGCTTGGCCTTCACATATTTCGGCGTGAAGAACAGTTCTTCCGCGTACATCAGGAGCACGCCCTTGCTGCGGCAGACGTCGATCATCGCGTCGGCCTCTTCGAGCGTCATGCACAAGGGCTTTTCGCAGACCACGTGCTTGCCCGCACTCGCGATGTCCGCGGTCATCTGCGCATGGAGGTAGTTCGGCGCGGCGATCGTCACCATCTCGATGTCTCTCTCGGCCAGCATCTTGCGGTAGTCGGTGAAGACACGTGGGATGCCATATCGCTTCGCCAGCCTCTCGGCATTTCCCGGCGTCGGCGAAGCGACCGCGACGACCTCGGCCTCCTCGGGCATCAGCCGGAACGATTCCGCGTGAATGTCCGCTTCGAAACCCGATCCGATGATCCCGACCTTCACTCGTCCTCGGTCTGACATGGCCTGAGCACCTCCAATCATGGGGAAACGGTGGGCACAGCCCACCCTACCGCTGCCGCCCGAACGAATGACCCATCTGCATTCGCGGCGTCGCCAAAACCGCAGGTAGATTGTAGGGTGTGCTGAGCACACCAATTCAGTCCTGCAGGGCGCGTATCACGCAACATCAACTCCTGTACATCGACAATCGCCAATTCACAGGCTCCAGCCTTTGCGGTACTCGTAGTGCAGGAGCCGATTCGCCTCGGGGACATTCGTGACCTTGAAGTTGGCGCTATCCCAGAGGAGCTTGCCGCCTCCCAGGCGGACGCAGACCGTGCCCAGGAGCACCGCTTCCGTCAGCGGGCCCGCGAACTGGGCGAAGTCCGACCGCGTGGGCGTGCCTTCCTTGCAGGCCTTGATCCATTCCGCGTGATGCCCGATCGAGCGGGGCAAGGTCTTGGGCGGTCGCTGGTACGCCTGCATCTTCGCCTCCGGGATCAGGCGGGGACTGTTGCCCCCCCAGCCTTCGACGTACATCTTGCCCTTGTCGCCGACGAAGATCAGGCCGTCCTCGCGGGACAGCTCGCGGTCGTCCTCCAGTTCCGGCGGGCGGGAGGGGATGATCCCGCCGTCGTACCAGTGCAGCGTCACAGCGGGCATGTCGCCCCGCGACGGGAACTCGTAGTGTACCATCGAAGCCAGGGGCAGCGTCTCGTCGTTGAACAGGGTCGAGCTGGCGTGGACGCTCGTCGGCGCCCCGAGCTTCAGCGCCGACCAGACGGGCGCCAGGTTGTGAATGCCCATATCGCCCAGCCCGCCGGAGCCGAAGTCCCACCAGCCTCGCCAGCGGAACGGAGCATAGGCGGGATGATAGGGACGATAGGGAGCGGGTCCGAGCCACAGGTCCCAGTCCAGCGTCTGCGGAACCGTCGGCGTGTCCTTGGGACGCTCGACGCCCTGCGCCCAGTACAGCGGAGGCTTTCCGCTATGCGTGGGCCGGTCCGACCAGCAATGAACCTCGCGAACCGGTCCGATCGCACCGTCCCAGATCCACTCGTTGATGAGCCGGTTGCCCTCGAAGGCCATGCCCTGATTGCCCATCTGGGTCGCGACCTTCGCTTCGCGGGCGGCCTGGGCGAGGGCCCTCGCTTCGTACACCGTCCGCGTCAGGGGCTTCTCGCAGTACACGTGCTTGCCCAGCTTGATCGCCATCATGCTGACGACCGCGTGATTGTGGTCGGGCGCGCCCACGACGACCGCGTCGATGCCCTTCTCCTTCTCGAACATGACGCGAAAGTCCTTGTACTGCTTCGCCTTGGGGTATCGCTGGAACGTGTGGGCCGCGTAGTCCCAGTCCACATCACAGAGGGCGACGATATTCTCGCTGGAGACGTCGTTCAGGTCGCTGCCGCCCTGGCCGCCGATGCCGACGCCGGCAATGTGGAGCTTCTCGCTGGGCGGCGTAACGCCCGACCCGCCCAGGACGTGTCGCGGCACGATCGTAAACGCCACGCCGGCTGCCCCCGCGCCGAGCAGGGTCCGTCGCGAGACCGATCCCGAATGAACCTGTGTGCGCCCCTCGGAAGTCCTCATATCCCCACCTTTCGCAAGAGTCGATAGTCGATTGCCAGCTCCGGACACGGAATCCGGGTAACCAGAATATCCGCCCTGCCATCGTTCTTCAATGGCATTCACGATCTGTCCCGGTTTGACACAAGCCTGTGATCGTTGTAGAATAGAATCATGAAGACAATCGAACAAGTTCGCGAAGAAGCGATGGCGTTGTCTGCCAGCGAACGTGCCAGCCTGGCTCATGATTTACTCATGAGTCTTGAGGACCCGGGCGCGTACGAGCTGAGTGCCGAGCAAGAGGCCGAAATTCAACGGCGAGTTCGACGAATCGCTGCCGGCGAGGCAACAGGCCGTCCCGCGGACGAGGTCTTCACAGACATCGAGACCCGACTGAAATGACCGGCGTCACCATCCTCCGCGAAGCAGAGGTAGAACTGTGGGAGGCTGTGGAGTTTTACGAAAGCAAGTGTCGCGGGCTCGGTCTGGACCTTGAGAAGGAGATCAAGACAACCGTAGAACTCATCCGACAGCATCCGCTTGACATTGAGCGACAGTTGTGTACACAATAGAGTACACGATTGGAGAACAGGTTATGAGATTCGTAAGCATTCGCGATCTGCGGGGAAAATCCGCCGAGATCTGGAACAACCTGACGGGCGAAGGCGAGATGGTCATCACCAGCAACGGCCGGCCGATCGCCATTCTGGCGGCAGTCAATGAGTCGAATCTGGAAGAGTCCCTCTCGGCGTTCCGCCAGGCCCGCGCCGTCGAAGCCGTGGCAAGCCTTCAGCGACGGTCCGTCCAGCAGGGAACGAGCGGCATCTCGATGGGCGAGATCGACGCAGAAATCAAGGCGGTGCGAAGAAAACGAAGACCATGAAGATCGTCCTCGACACGAATGTCCTTGTAGCCGGACTCCTGTCTCCGTTCGGGCCGTGCGCCCAGATCGTCCGGATGATCTCCTCGGGCGATCTGACCCTGTGTCTCGACGCTCGTATCCTGTCCGAATATGACGAGGTTCTGCATCGGGCCAAGTTCCACTTTCAAGCCGACAAAGTCGCCGCCCTCCTCGACTACATCGAATGTCGAGGCTGCATCGTAGCTTCTTCCCCACTGCCCGACCGCCTGCCGGACCCGGACGACCAGGCGTTTCTGGAGGTCGCCCTGGCAGGTCGGGCCGCATGTCTGGTCACCGGAAATCAGGCCCACTTCCCCACCGGGAAGTGCCGACCGGTCAAGGTGCTCTCCCCGAGCAAGTTTCTGGCCTTTCTGAAGTCCCAGAACAAACGGGAAGGGCCATGACCCACACGGTGTGATTGCACGCCCCCTTCCCTGCAAAACCCATCCAGATCAGATCTGCGAGTAGCTCGCGGGCTTCAGGTAGAGGTTCGTGATCCCGCCCTTCCGCAGGATCGCGCCGTCCGCGTACTCGGGCATCGCCCGCAGTCTCTGCCAGTCCGGATCGGCGCCGAACGCCTTCCAGTTGGCCTTGCTCTCGTCCATGTCCTTGAAGCCGAGCATGTAGGTAAGGTTGGGCATCTTCGCGCCCGCCAGCGTTTGCCCGAAGAAGACGGGGTGCAGGCCCACCTTGCGGAAAATGGCGATCTCGGCCGTATTGAACATCTCGATCTTCTTGAGACCCGCCTTCTCGCTCGGGCTTTCGTAGGTCCGCAACTGGAAGACCCGGCCCGGCGCATCCACCGGCTTCTCCAGTTGTCGCATGCCCTCGAAGGGCAGCATGAACTGAACCTCCAGGTTCTTGTAGGCGGGCTTGTCCGCCGGGGCGTTGACGAAATCCGCTCCCTGGGCCATGAACTCCGCGTCCTCGCCCAGTCGGGACGTGAGCGAGAGGAAGGTGCGAATCGAGGAGTGCACGAGCAGGACATAGAGCGGGCTGATCCCCTCGGCGGGATAGAACACGCCCACCGGCTGGACGCCCAGTCGATTCAAGGCCGGGATAGCAGCCTCGCTGAGGAATTTGTCGAAGCCCGCCTTCTGCTGCTCGGTCTCGATCTCGTATCGGCGCAGCTCGTAGTACTGCACATCTGCGGCCGCACGCGCCGCCGCCCGGGACGCCCGGGTCTGGGCCAGGCGGGTGCGATAGGCAACGTCGCTTTCGCCGGCTTGTCGTGCCTGAGCCGCCTGAGTCGCCTGAGTCGCTCGCGCTTGGGCCAGGCGAGCGCGATAAGCAGCGTCGCTCTCGCCGGGAAGTCTCTCGATCGGCTGCTGATTCTGGGCCAGCAGGGTCCCACCACCCAAGGATGCCAGACCCGCTGCGGTCGCTTTGGTCAAGAATTCGCGTCGTTCCATGCTCTGTCTCCCTTCACAAAAGCCCCTGATCGAATCCGCCGCAGAGGCAGGAAAGCCGTGTTCTCGATGCCCTCTGTGGCAACCATTCACGTTCGTGCAACCATACTCCGACCGCCCGCCCTCCGCAAGGAGATCCGTTCCCGCGTCCAAGCGAACGCATGTGCCCCCATCCGGCGTCCCTCTCGGCCCGGTTCGTAGTGACGCCGTAAGGTGTTATCTTCGTCCCACACGAGGAAGATATGCCCTGACGGGCACACTACAAGCCGCTCGGTCCCATTCACATGCCGTTGCCCCGGCTGGTCGTCTGGTGTCCCGGCGGCCTCCGCCCGTCCGCCGCAACGCGAGCACGCCCAAAACCGGCCCAGTGCTTTCCGTGCCCTGCAGCCCGTTATTATAGACCCAGGAGTAGCCCTTCGGTTCCCAGGAGCACGCGATTTTGTTCCGTTCCAGCGCGTAGCACGCCGTCCACGTCAATTCGGTGGGCAGCCTATTGACGCATGGCCTGTTTGGAGTTCCGCGTTTACGCGGTCTTCACCCGCCTGAAGGCGGAACTCCAAACGGGATCCGCGGGAGGGAGCAGGACAAATTTTGTTAATTATGTTTCTATTTTACGTTTGACAACGACACAACTCTGCTTTATATTTCGATGAGTAAGGCACAACCCGGCTGGGTCGAGCCCGCGTCGGCCGGTCGGGGGAGACGAGACGCGCCGGCACCGGGGTCAGATCGCGAGGCCCCCCGGCGAGAACAGACCGTAATCTTCGAGCGGAGCAGGACTTATGCAGAGCCTGAGCGAAGCCAAACGGGACGCCCGACGACAACTGGCCGACGAGATCGACCCCCTGCTGCTGGCCCAGTCGTTCCTGGGCGAGGACGAGTACTGGTTCGACGACGAGGCCACGCAGAGCAGCCTGTACCGCCTGCGGAGATGGCGCGGCGACTACTACTACTGGCTCAACGGACGCTACCGTCAGATCCTCGACGAGACGGTCCGGATCAACCTGACCGCCTGGCTCCAGAAGGACGTCGAGCGGGTCCGGGCCAAGCTGGGCTTCACCTACCCGGTCACGCGGGACCTGGTCGCCAACATCCTGCTCCACATCGACGCGATCATCATCATCATGGAGACCCGCGAGCTGAACTCCTGGCTGGACTTCCAGGACCGACCGCCGGTGATCCCGCTTCGCAACGGGCTGCTGAGCCTGGCGGACTTCGACAAGGGCGTCCCGCCGCGACGGCTGGGCCACACGCCGAACTACTTCAACACCGCCTGCCTGCCCTTCGACTACGATCCGCAGGCGGACTGCCCCCTGTGGAAGCACTTCCTCGACGACGTGATGCTCGGACGCACCGACCTGATCCAGATGCTCCAACAGTGGGTCGGCTATCTCTTCCGACCCGACCTCCGCGAGCAGAAGTTCCTCCTGTGCGTCGGCGAGGGCGCCAACGGCAAAGGCGTCTTCTTCGAGGTCGTGCAGGCCCTCGTCGGGCGGGACAACTGCTCGCAGGTGCCTTTGTGCCGGTTCGGGAATCCGTTCGCGCTGTGGCCCACCTACGGCAAGCTCCTCAATGCCACCAGCGAATCGACGCACATCATCGAGGAGGAGGCGGAGGGCATCCTGAAGGCCTTCGTCGCAGGCGACGCGTTCACCTTCGAGCGCAAGTACCGCGATCCCTTCCACGCGGCGCCGACCGCCAAGGTGATGATCGCGACGAACGCCCTGCCGCACTTCAACGACAAGACGCAGGGCATCTGGCGGCGCGTCCTGCTGGCGCCGTTCGACAAGACGATCGCCGAGGCCAATCAGATCCGGATTCTCGCCCAGGAGATCATCCGGACCGAGCTTCCCGGCGTGTTCAACTGGGCCATCGCGGGTCTGGAGACACTGAATCGCCAGTGCGGGTTCACGATCCCCGACGTCAGTCGCGAGCGTCTCGAAGAGCACCGACGCGACGTGGACCCGGCGCGGACCTTCCTGCTGAACAACTACAGCGCGTCGCTCGACTACGACGGCCTGCCCGCCTCCGAGGTCTACGCGTCCTACGTCCGATGGAGCCAGGACAACGGCTTTCGACCGGTCAACAGCGCCCACCTCGGTCGCCAGGTGAAACGGGCGTTCCCGAGCACGGACCGAGTCCAGCAACGACAGGGTCGTCAGCGAATCTGGGTCTATCGCGGCCTGGCGGTCCAGGAAGGCTCGGAGGTCGCCACAGCCGAAGGGAGCCTCTGTCACTGATGTCACCAGTGTCACCGGAGATTTCTATCCTATTCTATACGGAGGGAATTCGAATTTCCCAGAGTATCAATGAAGAATTACTGGTGACACTGGTGACACTGGTGACACCGGTGACACGCGTGCCGCGGAAGGGGGACTCCATTCTCGAGCTCGTGCCTCGTCCTGCGATTCCTGGATCCCTGCCTGACGCAGGGATGACAGAGTCCTGCCGAGAGGTTCTATGTGATTCCTGAGGTACTGTCCCGCCTCGCGACTGTCATTCCCGCGAAAGCGGGAATCCATTTCACGGGACCGGGCAGATCTCATGGTTCCTGGATTCCTGCTCCCGCAGGAACGACAAGCCAGGCTTCCAACCGGTCACGGAGCCTCGTCCGATGCCTTGCTCTTCCTGCCTTTCCTTACGGGGTGGGCGCTGCCATGCGCCCACCCTCGCACGGTGCGCTCGGTGACGTCACACAACTGCTCCACAGCAATCCCGCGCTCGCGTGCCAGACGGCGGAGCTCTTTGGCCATGTAGCCCTTGATTCCCTCTTCCACTGTGGACGTGTCCAGCGTTTCGTGCCTCTTGAGGATGCCGTCGAGGGGCTCGGCGCAACTGTAGCACCGAGCGACCTGCCTGGCGAGGTCTTCCGTCGCCTCTTCGATCTCATGCGCCCTGCCGAACTCGCGGAGCGCATATTCAACCGCGTCCGCAGAAGACAGCGGTTCCAGCGGGTCGCTGCGGGCCGCGAGGACGCAGTAGGCAAGACGCAGCAGATCGCGAATATTGCCCGGCAGCGGATGTTGCCTGAGAAGGCCGATCACACGCTGGTGATCCTCGTCCGCCAGCACTGTCTTCGCGACGTCCACGCGGGCCCGCCCGGTCGATTCCTTGTAGGCCGCTTCCCAGAGCCACGGAATGTCGTCGGGAAGGTCCCGCAGAGGCGGCAGATGGAGACGGAACGTGCTGATCCGGTCCATGAAATCCGGATCCAGACGCTCCTGCAATGTCCTCCACGGCAGATTCGTCGCGCTGAGCAGGCGAAAGTCGCTCGTGCGAGGCTGGGACGCACCGAGCGGAAGATAGCTCTTCTCTTCGAGCGCCTTGATGAGAAGACGCTGCAAGTCGCGCGAGACATCGGCGATCTCATCGAGAAACAGCGTATCGCCGTCGGCGGCAGCGAGCAGACCTTCGTGGTCTTGCTTCGCGTCGGTGAACGCGCCCTTGACGTAGCCGAACAGCTCGGCCCGCATGGTCCCGGGACTGTACTGGCCACAAGCGACCGCGGGCCAGTTGCGATCCTGGGTCTTCTTGCGATGCGGGCTGTGCAACCGGATCCACGAGGCCATCGTGGTCTTTCCCGTCCCGCGCTCGCCCAGGAGCAGGATGGGGACATTGAGGTGGGCGTACCGTCGGGCTTCGCGATACAGGTCCTGCAGGCGCGGAGAGAACCGCCGGATGTCCCAGAAGACAGTCTCTTCTTCGCCGAGGGAGGCCGCAGGTTTGGATGCGGCGTATCTCTTGAAGAAGGTGTCGATCCCGAGCTGAACCGGGACGATGGTGCCCTTGCCTTCCCCGACACGATAGCTCTGGACGATTTGGAAAGGCGGATCGATGAAGCCGGTTTCCGCCATCAACACCCAGACCGTGTGCATCGAGGGCGTGCCGGGACTGACGTGGATGATCAGTTCCTGTCCATCGTACTGCTTGCGAAGGACGGGCATCCGCTCCCGCAGGAAGTCGAAGATGGCTTTGTGATCGGTCGGATCGTCCCCCTTCCATTCGTTCAGGTGCACCTTCACTCGCGGCCTGGCTTGCAGCACTGCCTGCCTGGTTTGCAGGGCAACCTGACGACTCCGCTCGAAGCTGCCATGGAACAAGACGACGTGATCGATGCGTTTCACGAAGGCAGGTGCCTCGGCCAACAGGAGGTTGAGCGTGGGACCGATCCGGCGCCGGCCATCGACCAGCCGATAGGTCAGACTGCCCGGTTCGCGCTCGTACGGGTCGTTGTTCAATGCGACCCAGGAGATGAGAACACTCGGGTTCTGTGCCATGCGAGTCTCCTGCCCATCTGATGCTATGCGGCAATAGTTTTCCGGTTCGAGGAAATTGATTTCCGATACAGTATCACAATTCCCCCGATGGGCGTCAAGGACAGAATGTGCCGCATTTTTTTAAGCTCGCTTCAGAACTGGACTTACAACAGACACGACACACGCACGCCGATGTCTGGCACGAGATGTGCTTTTGCAGGGAGTGAAGCCAAAGAGTACCGGAAACCACAAGGAACGAAGGACAGGCCATGACCAGCGAACTGAAGAAGAGCCGAATCATCGAACGGGCCGTCACCTTTACGGGCCTCGCGCCGAGCGTGGCGGCCGAGCTGGCCAGTGACGCCAAGGACCTGAGCATCCGCATGCTCCGGCGGATCATCGGCATCATCCAGCAGAACCAGACGGAAGGGCTCCTGGCGTTTCGTGCGCACGTCGCTGGAAATCGGCATGTAAAAGGGACCCACGTCGCGAGCAAACGTCAGCCGAGTCCCCGAGCCCGCGTCGGTCAGGCCCACAAGAAGAACCTATAAGAACGTCGTACTGGGAGTGCGAACATGGCTTTCTTCTGTGACATCGATGAATACCTGCAGCAGTTGAGCTCGCTGTATCCTCACTACCACGTTGGGGAAACCTCGGAGCGATCCGAGGGCACCATCCGCTCGTGGGTAGTCGCGGTCAAGATGGATCGCGGAGAGATCCTGCTGAAGCTGCCCGAGAAAAAGGGGCAAGGCCGAGACTGGGCGATCACGCTCGAGCAACTCGACCGTTCCATCCGCTCCCTCTCGCCCCAGGATCATGACACGGTCGAATTGTGTCTGTGTGAGGGTAACGGCTTTCGTGTCGATAACGGAATCGTGGGGGCACTGATCATGCACGAGGAGCAGGCGCTGGTGTTCCTCGCCTGCGATCCGAGTAGTGACTGAAGACCGTGGAACGCGTCCTTGCACTGACCTCCCAGAGCCCGCCTCACGATTGTCCTTCGCGCCACCTGATCGTGACGCCGCCTGATGCTCCAAGAGATTAGACGAAGGGCTACGCCGTGGATAGCGCAGCCCTGGACAGACTGTGGACGATCGCCTGTCGAGATCGCCTCCCCGGCGTCCGGTGCTCGCTCGTAGTGACGCCGTAGGGCGTTATCTTCTTCCTACGCGAGAAAGATATGCCCTGACGGGCACACTACGAACGAAGACACGCCCCTTCGGCAGGCCCTGACGAGCACACTACAAACAACGTCGGCGTCGCAGCCAGTTGACCAGTCCGGCGCCCAGCGTGCCCAGCAGGATCGCACCGGGTGCGGGAACGGCCGGACCCTGTTCTCCCGCCAGATACTGGAACGTGTTCACAGAGAAGAGCTTGTTGTCGACGAGACCGTAATACTCTTCCTGTGCAAATGTGTTCATATCGCCCAGCGCGACCACTCGGCCCGAACCCGATGTCCCCGCGGCCACGAGACCGAGTCCCGTGCCCTCCTGCCACGCAACCAGGCTCGACGCACCACCGGCGGAAATCTCGCCTGCATCCTCCATGTAGATTTCGCTGACGCCGTCGAAGATCGGATGTGCAGCCAGATTTGATGTGTATACACCGTAGGGCGATATAGACGACAGGCCAAGACCGATCCCAAATCCGTCGGCCACCGGCTGGATATTGGAATTCGGGCAACCGGGGTTGTCACCCAGGATCAGCAGACCCCCGCCGGCATTGACATAGTCCACGATCTGCGAGACTTCGGCGGCGCTGTACGCCGTGTCCCAGGCGCTTCCCAGGCAAACTACGATCACATCGTAGCCCGCGGGATCATCGACCAGAAAGCCGTTACTGGTGGAATCCACGCTGAAACCATATCCACCCAGATAATTCACAAGTGGCTGGTAGCGGCCCGAAGGCTGGTAGCCTAAGTAGACGCCGTGGCTCGTATCCCACAGGACGTCGTAACTGCCCATCACCGGCGACGCGGATAGAAGCATCGCCACAATCAGAACCGCAACCCTCTTCATGGTTTCCTCCCTTCCCTTCTTGAACCCTGCTCATTGTTCCGGCGTGCCAACGTGGCGCAGCCGACACAGCTCAGATCACTGATCGCCCTTCCGTGATTTGCTTCTGTCCTCCTCCGCCACGTCCAACCAATCATCTTACCACCTATGGCGCCGAATGTCAAGTGAGAATCCGGATTCCTGCTATGATTTGATTTGTTCTGTCATTCGCTCAAGAAGGGCCCTTCGACGGGCACCGGCGGCCTGGAGAAAATCAACACGCCGGAACAACCCAGGCGAATCTTCCCACGCAGAGCGATTGTTCCCTTTTAAGAAGCGCCAATGGCGCGCAGATCTCCTCTGCCTCCCCCGCGAATTCGTTCACCATTCTGAGCATCCAGTAGGCGGATCGGAAGCCACCGAGCCCTGGAATTGTGCTATAGCGCTCTGCGTCGTCGCAGCCAGCCGACCAGGCCGGTGCCGAGCGTGCCCAGCAGGATCGCGCCGGGAGCGGGAACCGCTGGTCCGCCCGAGAGCACGGTGAACGACAGATCGTCGTAGACGAAGGCGTTGTCGACGTCGGACACCTGCGTCAGCACAACCCTGCGAATACCCGCGGCGCTGGAAACGCTCAGAAGTCCCCAGTCAGCAGTTGTAATCGTATCGGTATCCACGAGCGTGCCCGACGCATCGTATGCATCCATAATGAACGTATCGACTTCCCAGCCACCGGCCGCGTAGATGGAAACCTCGCTCATCAGACTGTCAAACAGGATCGTCTCCGGGTCCTGAGGCACCCCACCGTCCGACATTCTGGAGTTGCGATTGAAGGCCAGGAAATTCCGCGCGCTGAGCGCCCAGACGCCGAAGTTGCCGCTCTGATCCAGAATGGCGCCGCCGTCCAGGTCGCCGGGTCCCGCAAAATGCACGCCCAGACCGGCGTACGCCTCGGTCAGAGAGTTCGTCTCACCGAAGGAGTCGGGAGCCTCGTCATCGTCGAAGTTGATCGTGGTCCCGGCCTGCACCGGACCGACGAGCCCTACCGCCAGCGCAACGACACACAGTTGAATCATCATCTTCTTTTGCATGATTCGAGCCTCCTCCAAACACTGGTTCCGCGAGCCAATACGTCTACCACACCGTCGCAGCGACAATTCAAGCCGCGCGACGAACGCACACGCTGAAACTCCTGGGGGTCCCTCCCCTCCGATGCCGTAGGTCAGCCGGGGAAGACAGAACCTCTCCTGCCCCGGCAATCGCAAGTCAACTTTATAATACTAGCGTTCCGCGCCGGTGGCGTCAAGCAGAAAATAAAACAGGACAACCAGCAACCAGCAAGGGAAGTCTGAAGGTTCGCACTCCAATCCGAGCCTATATCATGCAGGAAATGCGTAACCCGACCCTGTGTAGCCAAATTGCGAACGGAAGGAGGCAAAAGAAAGGGCTGCGCCGTACCGTACACGGCGCAGCCCTTGAGATGTCCGGTTCACTTGACAATCGAGGTCGGTCTACAGGCTTCTGCGTCGTCGCAGCCAGCCGACCAGGCCGGTGCCGAGAGTGCCCAGCAGGATCGCGCCGGGAGCGGGAACCGCCCCACCGGCCGCCATCGGCGCTTCGATATCGACTTGGTTGACGCCGTAGGTATCCGTGCCCGAGACCCTGAAGAAGGCGATGTCATAGACGCCCAGCCGATCGATGGCCATCGTCGTTCGCCCGTGCGGGCCTGTCGGCTCGCCATTCAGCGCCGACGTGAGCAGATTCCCGTAGGAGTCGAACACGTCCAGACGCAGGGTGCCATTGGCTGCGTACCCGGCTTCAATCCAGATGTAGCTCGTGAGAGCGGGATTGACCGTGCCCGGAACAACGATGGCGCCGTCCACATCGGTGAGCAGGTCGATATAGCCGGCCGCGTTGACTCCGCCAAAAGCCAGAGGCGGATCACTGAAGATGCCTTCCACATTTCCGTAACTGTAGTCGACGCCATAGGCGATCGCCGCGGTTCCGACGGCGCCTCCGACCGCCAGCGCTCCGAACGAAGGGCTCACCACGACCGGCGGCGCCACGTCGTCCGGCACGTGGGAGATGATGCCTGCCTGAGCGCTGCCAACCAAACAGATGCACCCTACGATAACACACAGATTTCGTTTCATCCTGTCTCCTCCAATCACTTATCGTTCTCTGATGCATCCCAACGCGGGGGACACTCCACGCGTGGTTTGCACAACAATGTCCGCCGGGATCGCCGGATACATCCGGAGCGTTCCCCCATGAGTGTCGACGGCCTGCCGCCGATCTTGACTCTGTGCGATCCTTCACATCTCCAACAGGCGCCAGGGGCAAAGTGCCAAGTCCACCAAAGAGGCACAGGATCCTCGCACCCAAGGCTCCAGCATGTCAACGCTCCATCGTAGATCATACGAGTATACAAGATGTGTGGGGTCGATTTCAAGGAAAAAGTGAGACCCTGAGAATTCCCGAAGGGGGAGTAAGAATAATGTGAAGGATGGCCCGGTAAAAAAGGGGATTCAATGGAACAGGCTCAATCCAGAGGCACAGAAAACAACCGGAGAGGTTCGGAAGAGAAGAAGATTGCACGGAGAACGTCGAAAAAGACATGCCAGATTATCCGACGCTCCAACTCGTTGGAACGTGCGTCGGCGACGGATTCTGCTGCTCCGAAGGTTACACAGACAAACCGGTTTGTCCGTACCACCCACCCAATGAAGAGAGACGTCGTAGTAGGGTGCGTACCACGCACTATCCTGAAACCCTTCGAGGGTCAGACACACCCGAAGGCGTCGCGGCGCGTGATACGCACCCCACATTTTTCTCCGTGTCCTCTATGTCTCCGTGGTGGAGTTCTCTTCTACTCTACTGCACGGTCAGCTCGAAGCTCTGGGAGTGACTGTTGAACTCCGGCGCGTACATGCACTGGATGCTGGCCATGCCGGTCTGGTACTGGCCTCGGAGCTGGATGAAGCTGCTGTACTCGAAGACGTACGTCCCCTTGGACAGATAGTCGAAGAAGAAGTGCGTCGCGGTGTCCCGCGTGCTCTCGTAGTAGCCCAGGCCGTCCTGATAGCGATACCGGCTCAGGACGTTCACCGGCTCGGTCCCGCTGCCTCGCTGGTCCTTCATGTGGACGTACTCCATGTCGCGATCGACCGTGAGCACGATCCGAACGACCAGCTCGTCGCCCACGGACAGCGGCCCATCGACCGGGACGAGGACCTCGCCTGCGCCGGTCGTCTCCTTGGTATAGACGGCCTTGCTGAGCGTCAGGGGCGTGCCCTCATACGGCGTGACTCTGCTCATGTCCTCGAGGTACTGCCAGTGGACGGAACCCCAACTGACGCCGGCATCGACCTTCTTGACGGTGATGTGTCCCATCTCGGGCTCGATCTCGCTGCGGACGAACCGCTCCTCGTAGAAGCCGGTGCCCGCTTCGACGTTCTCGGGCTCGATCCACACGCCGGCCAGGGCCACCTGGACCAGAGCGGTCGAACTCAGCAGGTCCGGGCCGCGGACCAGTAGAGCATAGATCGCGTCGGCGGTCGCCTTCGTCGTCTTCCAGTTCTGCGTCTGCTTCTGCTTGAGCAGCCAGACCTGGCAGTTCTCGACCGCTTCCGCATCGCCCATGACCTCGTCGAAAGCCTCGATCATCATCGCCTGCGTCTCGATGGGCGCCCGGTGCCACCACCAGCTTCGCTCGGTGTCGCGCCAGTACATGCCCAGCTCCTCGTCGGTGACGCTGAACTCCTCGATGGACTTCATGATCGCGGCGGGCGTCTCGGTGTCACCCAGACGCTTGAGCGCGATGGCCAGATGCGCCTGCGATTGGCGCCACAGCGAGAGCCAGTACTGCTGCGATTGGCCCACCCAGTAGTCGAAGGCCTCCTGGTACTCCGTCGCGACCGCCTTGTCGGACAGGAAGAAGGTCCGCCCGTACAGGTACAGAGCGATCGTCGAGCTGAGGTGGTTGTCGTTCGGGTCGTCGTGCGCGACGATCCAGTCGTACCAGTCGTCCATCCACGCGTCGAGGGCGTTCACGGCCTTGACCGCACAACTGACGTCGAGGTCGCCGACGCCCAGGTGGCGAAGTCGCCCGAAGCCGGTCGTGATGTAGAGCGTAATGTAGGTGTTGCCCTGCAGGCCGGACAGCCAGGGCCACAGACCGTTGCTGAGCTGCATCTGCTTGAGCTGGAACAGAGCCTTCGAGGTCTCGCTGCTCAGGCGGTTCTCGTCGAACAGGATGCCCACGTTGCGGCGGGCCTGCGATTCCGCCAGGGCCTGCTGGACCCAGGGAGTCTCCTCCAGCGTGACGCTCTTGAGATCCGCGTTCTTCTCCAGCGGGCTGTCCAGCGCGGGCGTCGCCTTCCACTGATTGAACACCCGGCGGATCGACGGATCGGAGTTCGCGATATAGGCGGCCAGCGAGTTGGCGTAGAGCCGGTTGAAGACATGGTCGCTGCACTCGTACGGATACTCCATCAGGTAGGGCAGCGCCATGACCGCGTACCACGCGGGTTGCGAGACCATCTGGACCGTGAGGCTCTGATGGATCAGGCTGTCGGAGGAGCCGGAATTGAGGAGCTTGGTGAACTCGAACTCCTTGGTCTGCGCCCCGCGGATCGGCAGGGGCAGCGACTCCGTGACGAGAATCCTCCTGCTGAGCACGGGCAGATAGCCCTCTTCACCGTCGCTCAAACGCGTCGTGGCACCGACCGCCTTGTAGATGAGGAACTCGCAGCCATCGGGAATCGCCAGACGCCAGGAGAGCGTGCGGGATTCCTTGCTGGGCACGTCGAAGTCCCGCTCGGGCGTGTCGTTGCCGAGGGCCTCGTCGCGGGATTCCAGGGTCCAGGCATCGGAAAGCGCCAGAGCCATCTTGCCCTGCACGCGGGCGGCCGACTGGTTCGTGACCTTGACGGTGAACTCGATCACGTCGCCCTCGCGTACGAATCGCGGCGGGTTCGGCTCGACCATCAGGTCCTTCGCGGTCACGGTCGTCCCGGTCAGATACCCGCTGCGCATGTCGCGGTCGTGGGCGAAGCCGAGGAACTTCCACTGCGTGAGGGCCTCGGGCATCGTGAATTCCATGCGGACCACGCCGTCGCTGTCGGAGACCAGGTGCGGGAAGAAGAACGCGGTCTCGTTCAGATTCGTGCGAGCGGAGACCGTGCCGAGATCGACGCCCGAATCCGCCGTGACCTCCTGCTCTTCGTCGGTTGTCTTCTCTGCTTCGGCAGGCGCACCGTCGTCCAACGTGTTGCCGCCGCGGGTCGTGGCACTCGTCGAACGACTCCAATACCAGTAGGAGTAGAGCGACACGATGTCGGTGGGGAACTGCCGATAGGTCAGCGACGCCGACAGGGTGTCGATGGACCAGTCGTACGATACGTTCGAGAACGTCACCGACGAGTTCTCGAACTGGCTGCTCAGCCGGCTGCTCTCGGCGCGGAAGCCTGAGAACTTGTGCAGCCAGTCGTGTGCGAGATACTGATCGAGCGACGCGTCGTACAGGCCCGCGACCATCTCGGCGACCGCCTTGCGGGCGTCCGCGCCCAGGATGACCGCGGTCCAGGTCTCCTTCTGTCCCGGCTCCAGCAACGACGTGAAGTGCTCCCAGGAAATGGACAGGTCCTTGT
The DNA here is from genome assembly GCA_017993835.1 of Phycisphaerae bacterium. Taxonomy (GTDB): domain Bacteria; phylum Planctomycetota; class Phycisphaerae; order Sedimentisphaerales; family Anaerobacaceae; genus PLanc-01. Next base: position 12,972 of record JAGOLX010000026.1, on the reverse strand, counting down.
TCGTCCAGGGCACGTCCACGATCTGCTCGTTCACGTAGGCGCGGTTCTCGCGGACGTAGGTCACGCGGAGAGTGAAGCCGCCGCGCATGGACTCGGTGACCTCCTGGCTGATGGTCTCCTGCGTCCGTCCGGCTTCGGTCCGCCAACTGCGGAGGACCTCGCCGCGACATTCGAGCTCGACGTAGGCTTGACCGCTGTCGTACCCGGTACCCCAGAGGGCGGTGAAGGTCTGGCCCGGCTCGACCGACCAACTCGGCGCCGCCAGGTAGTTGGGAATCGGCACGTCGAAGTCGCTCGCCTGCGGGTCCACGACCAGGATCGTCTCCTGCGCCGCGACCGACTTGCCGAATCGGTCCTGGGTCGAGAGCACCGCGCGATAGGCGCCGGCGCCCAACGTAACGGACAGCGTGGCCAATCCATCGACGCCGGTCGCGAAGGACTGCTCGTTGACCACGTCCGCGACCTCCCAGGTCTGCGGATTGGAGGCATCCAGCGCCGATCTCGTCGAGAGCAGCGAGGGCCGAACGACCGCTTCGGGCTCGGTCAGGGAGTAGACCCGGATCGTGCCCTGCGCGGGCGCTGGCTCGCCGTCGAGCGATTCCGTGCGAACCGTCAGCTCGACCGGGCCGGCGGGCGTCTGCCACTGGCCGGCCTCGATGGCCGCCTGGAGAGCGGTGTACCCGGCGCTGACCGTGCGACTGGCGGACCGCGTCTCGCCGGTGGTGTCGGTGACATCCGCGGAGATCGAGTACGTGAAGACGGGCTCGTCCTCCTCCAGAACGGACAAGTCCGGCTTGGCGGTGAACTCGATGCGGAACGAACCATCGGATGCGGTGATTGCGGTGCCGTGGGCGATGGCCTGCGAACTGCTCGTCGGGTACCATCGGGCCCACCAGCACCAGACCGGGTACCGGACCCCGCGCACGACCTTCCACTCGACCTGAGCGCCGCCGATGGCGGCGCCGGTGTACGCGGTGGCCACGCCCGGCACGGAGACCGCCTCGCCCAGCGCGGGCGATTCCGTCGGCGCGTTGAGCTGGACGTAGAACTTCGGTCGCTTGTACTCCTCGACGTTGAAGTTCGCCGAGCCGGAAGGACCGCCGGAAACGACCAGGGACATCCTGCCGGTAAGACGGTCCTCAGGTGCGGTGAAGCTGCCGCTGAACGAGCCGTAGTCGTTGCACTTGTGCGACTGGCGGGCGATTTCCTGCCGGTTCGTGTCGTAGAACACCACAGTCAGTCGCTCGTCCGCCAGGGTCTGGTAGCTGTCCTTCCCGCGGTCCACGCGGATGCAGATGCCTTTATATTGAATCGTCTGACCCGGACGGTAGAGCGAGCGGTCGGTGAAAAAGACCGTTTGTGTGTCGATCAGATCCTCGTTGTGCCCCGTCGTCGTCGTGTACGTGTCCGCACTGGCGAGCTTGTCGTCCCCATAGGTCGCGGCGAGCAGACAGTACGGGCCGGACGTCGGGGCGAAGTAGAACATCCCGTTGTCGTCGGTCTGCGTGTGGCTATGCTCTTCGTACAGGGAGGTCGTGTAGTTGTACTTCCAGCGAGTGACCGTCGCGCCGGAGATCGGCTGGCCGCTGTTGGCGCCCAGGACGAACCCCTCGACCGCGCCCTCCCGCCAGAGCGTCCGCACGACCATCGCCAGGTCGCTCACCCAGATCCCGACGACCGAGACCTTGTTGTCGTTGCTCGTGAACGACGCGTTGTGGCTGGCGATCAGGAAGTAGAAACCCTTCGGCAGACCCGCCGGCGCGGGCAGTGACTCCGTGCGCGACCGGTAATCTTCCGTCGCGGGCAGTGCCGCGTCCCATGCCATGTTCCCCCTCATCGCCAGCAATGCGGCACGCTCCGAGTTGGTCAGCATCGACCAGAAAGGCCGGGACATGTCGTCCCATCGGACCGCGCGGAAGTAGACCTGCGTCACGTTGCGATAGGTGACCTGGATCTCGGGCAGCGGATCGTTCCAGACCCGCTCGGTCTTGATCGTCGCGGACTTGCCTTCGATGGTCTGGATCAGGTTGTAGCACTGGACGCCGCCGTAGGTAGCGGGATAGTCCTTCCACCCCTGCTCGGCCAGCGTATGGGCCTTGAGGTACTCGCCCTGGTCATACAGGACGTCGGCTCGCGCGTAGATCGCCCTCGAAGCGATCTCGTTGCCTTTCCACTCGTTCGCGAACCGCTCCAGGGCGACCATGTACAGGTCGTCCTTCTCGCCGACCGCCTGGTTGTAGCCGAACGTCAGGCGGAGCAGATCGGCGTCGACGAACGCCATCTCGTCCGCGTCGTTGCGATGGAAACGCAGCAGGTCCTGGTACAGACGGACCGCCTTGAACTTGGCGGAGTCCGTGTTGGTCGTCTCGGGCTCCCACGCGAGGAACTCGGTCACCGTCGCGAAGATCGGGCTGTCCGCCATGATTTCGAATGCATCCTCCGGCAGGGCCGCCTGCTCGCCGCAACTGTAGAACGACAGCGCCTCGTGCGCCAGGAAATCGTACAGTGTCGGGCGGTACGTGTCCGGCGTAGTCCCCTTTTCGAGCAGGTCGTCCCACTCGGCGACATCGATGGCCTGGAGCTGCTCCGCATTCGCGAGGGCCGTGGTGAAGTGCTCGTCGATCTCGTCCAGGATGCGGGCCAGGTCCCACGTGGTGAAGTCCTCGCCGGAGGTTTCGCCCGCCGCGGTGCGCTGCACGAACCGATAGCGGTTGATCCGGAAGTAGTCCCAGAACCAGTGGCCCAGGATCGCCTCCATGACCGGTTTCATTGCGTCGGGGGCAGTCGCGATCTCCGCCTGGAGGCTGGTGATCGCGGTCTCCATGCTGCGACCCTGGATCGAGTCTTCGTAGACGAACTTCAGGCAGATGGCCTTGGTTGCCTCCGCATAGGCCTGGTCCTCCAGGGCGCCGGGGATGATCTGTTCGAGAACGCCGATGGCGGTCTTGGGCAGGCCCTTGTCGATGGCCTGGCCCACCTGCTTCCAGAGGTCGTCGCGCTCGCCGGCGGCCGCCGCACAGGCCAGGACCCCGATCAGAGCTGCAACAGTCAGGATTCGTATCCGTTTCATACTGAGGACTCCCACAAATGAATAGTATTTATTATATCGCACGTTATTGGACCGTTGTTCACAAAAACAAGGAGGTTCTTTCAAAACCCGTCATCGCATTCCGCGCCCTCCCATTGTAGTCGCGGATAGTCCACCCCCTCGCAGATCATCCAGGTACTCTCGAAATCCCAGCCAGCGAAGCTGGCCTTCTGCTTCATCTGCGCGTCCGACAAGGGTATGCCGTGCCCGTTGTCCAGTCCCTCGCTGTCAGCAACGCCAAGCCAATAGCAGCCTGTTACCGGCAGCGGAGCGCCCTGGCCACCGCGAGAGCGACTGAATCCGTTGTATCCTATCAATCCGCCGACGTTCTCCTGCTCCGAGGTTGTGATATGCACGGCAGCGTAGCTTCCGGCGACGGAGCCCTCGTTCGCTCCCAACAGGCCGCCGATGCGCGCCAACCCTGAGACCTCTCCGCGCGCATAGGAGTCGATGAGATCGCCCTTGTTGCAGCCGACCACTCCGCCGACATTGCGTGGCGCCGCCTGCGGATCCGCTTGCTCCCGTGGCGAGCCGTGGACCGCCGCATCGACAGAGCAGTATTCGATAATGCCCGTATTCGTGCCCACAAGACCGCCCAAGTTCAGCGTGTTCTCAGAACCATGTAAGGTACCGGTGACGGCACATCGCATCACGACCCCGTCGTTCTCCGCCGCCAGTCCTCCGACGGACGTGTCACCGGAGCCCAACATCCAGACATCTTCCAAGCGAAGCTCATAAACGAATCCGTCGGCTGCGATCTGGCCGAACAAAGCCTCATCGCGATAGGTCTTGAGATGAGAGATCTTGTGATCCTGGCCAAGAAAGGCCCCATGGAACGAAGCCGCTGAGGATGTGCCGGGCGCTGGCAAGATATCCCATCCGACCATGTCGATATCTCGGGTCAGCAGGACGATGGCCCCACCACCGATCCCGCCCGCGTGACATTCGACCTGGCCGGGGGTTTCAAACTCCACAAGTAGTGCCGCGGGAGCATCGTAGCCGAGTGAGCGAGAGTTCAGCCATGTCTCGGTGCCCTGGCTGGCTATGATGTCGACCGTGCTGCCGACGGGCGCCAGACCAACCGGCGACGTCAGGATGGCCCGCTCCTTCGGGATCGCCGAATGATAGTCATATAGGATGTCCCCCACGACAAATCCGGCCAGTTCGAGCTCCGTCCTGGCCCAATCCAGAGGCAGATCGGCAATGTCCGGGATCGGACGAAGTCCCTCCCAATCGACCTGCCAGGCCAGAACGGGGTAGTTGGCGTCCGGCATGTGCCAGCGGTCCACCGTCCCATCCGCAGACGAGCCGGCAAAGTCCCAGCCGACAAAACTGTCCTGCTGTCTCATTTGGGAATCCGCCAGGGGCACAGATCCATCCCCGACGCCGTCGGGAGATGTCTCCTTGGGTCCGGTCAGAAAGTAGCTGCTCAGGACCAGGCCATTGTTGGTTCCGGTCAAGCCGCCGTTCGCGTTGCCTTCCGGCATGCCCAGGGCCGCGTAACACTCAAGAATGATACCCGAGTAAGTCGCGCCGGCCGGGAGACGCCGTGAAGCCGAAGTCGGCGAGCTGTAGTTCACGCCGACCAGTTCGCCGATAGAGTTGGGTCCATCGATGTCTATGTGCATGTAGCTGCGGGCCAGCATCCCCCGGTTGTCTCCCACCAAGCTGATAGCAGACTGGATCTGGCCGGCACATACAGTCCCGGTGGCATAGCAGCCTGTCACGACCCCCTCGTTGACAGCCGCGAGAACACCTATTATGTAGGCCTCTGTGTTGACGGCAATAGCAACGTCCTCCAATCCAAGGCAGCTCACCCGCCCGCTGGCTCCAATCGAACCAAACAGCGCGCCGGGGGACGCGATCAAGTATCTCGAGATTCCACCTGCCTCCATGGTCAGATGCCGCAGGACGTGGCGATTGCCGTGAAAGAAACCATTGAAGTAGCTGATGGGCCGCAACGGAATCCCCGTAAGATCAAGATCCGTGTCGAGTGCAAAGTGTTTGTCCGACAGATCCGACAAGAGACCGAGCAAGGCGAATTGCTCGACCGTGGCGATATGATATGGATCTTGGGGTGTGCCGGACCCTTCGAGGCGGTCGGATATCCCGCCGCGAATTCGTTGACCAGGCGTCCCTTCCCAAACCAGACGCGGATAATCCCGCCCGTCGTCTATGATCCAATTGGAGTCCTCATCCCATCCGGCAGATGCGAAGACCACGGCGTCCATCATCTGAAACGTTGGCAATCCGCCACCTGCGACGCTGGTCTTCTGACCGGTCGTATCGAGATCCCAGAAACAGGCTTGAGCTACTCCTCCGGCGCCGATCAATCCACCCACATTCTCACGTCCTGATACCGCGCCAGAGACATAACAATCGATGGTGTGTCCCACGCCAACGATGACACCGCGTGCGGCGCCACTCGTCCGTCCTCCGCCGTACCCGATCAGCCCACCGATAGACTGTTGCCCCGATACGGACACCGCGGCGTAGCAACTCCGTATCTTGCCTACGTTCTCGCCGCACAGGCCACCGACCATGTCGCCGCCGGTGATAGAACCCGTGGCGTAGCAGGCCTCCACAAGTCCCCAGTTGATCCCCACCAGCGTCCCTGCTGCGGCATTGCTCATCTCTCCCAGAACCCAGGCATTCTCGACAGCAAGGTTGCGGACGCAAGCCTCTCTGCCGATCCGGCCGAACAAGCCGAGCGCCGCCGTGCTACCCGCGCGAGCGCGAATGACAAGATGACGCACCCTGAAGCCTCGTCCATCCAAACTGCCGGTGAAATTGGGGTCCGTCGCCCCAGTCTGTCCCGGAACCATCGTAATGACGGGTCCATCGAACACGCGTCCCCCCGGAAGATTCGGGTCCAAGTCGATGTCGTTGACAAGAATGAAGCACTTGTCGAGCAGGTTGGGGTCCGAACCGATGGAAATCAGTTGCTCGGCGGTGGCGATCTGGTACGGGTCGCCTGGCTCGCCCGTCCCGCCGGCGAATTCGACAGCGGACGTGATGCTCGCCAACAGGCCAATCACCATTGCTCCCACAAACCACTTCGATGTCGCGAAGCTCGCAGTCATGACAATTCCTCCGCTACAACTCACTTTCAATTCCCGTCACAGCGTTACAGTCCACATTCTCCCATTGCAGCCGGGGATAGTCCTTCCCCTCGCAGATCGTCCAGGTACTCTCGAAATCCCAGCCTGCGTCGAGGAAGGGGTCAGCAGTCTGCATCTGGGCAGTCGGGAGACGGGTAAGCCAGAGGATATCGAATGGACAGTTGCCGATGGCTGGAAGGGGGCCGGAGAGGTCGGCGTCCCAGAAACAGGCCGAGATGTCGATGGGGCAGTTGTCCGCGCAGTCGTCGTTGAAGGAACCCATGTGGGCGATGAACGCGCCGGCGAGCGGACATTCCGAATCTGTGTCGGAGGCCGTCGCGGTCGCTGCGGCGTAGCAGCGGGCGAGGCGTTCCTCGCGGCAGCACCCGGCGAAGCCGCCCACCTTCCGTTCGCCGGCCACGGCGGCCACGCAATAACTGTCGCTGACGGTCGCATAAAGCACCTGGCCTGCGAAACCACCCATCCAGCTTTCGCCTGTGACTGCGCCGCGAGCGTAGGTCGTCGTCGTGGTCGAGCCGGTCGTGGAACCGAAGCAGCCGCCCGTGAAGTACCGTCCGTGCACGTCGCATTCGGCAGAGCAGCGACCGACAGAGTCCTCAGCGCCCTGCGAGAAGCCGATCAGACCGCCAGCGTGCAACTGGCCCGTCACATCGCCCCGGACGTGACAATCCTCCACGGCCAGCCCGTCTCCAGGCCATGTGGTTCCGGTCAGACCACCCACTGCGAATTCGCCGGTCACCCGACCATCGACGGAGCACCGCGTCAGGCCGCCTCGCATCGAGCGCCCAAGCAGACCGCCGACCATGGATAGGCCCGTGACCTCTCCACTGACCGAGCAGTCTTCCACTACCGCCTGGCCCAAGCCGATCAGGCCGCCGACGTATTCCCGCCCGACAACCGCCACGTCTCTCAGACGCACGTTGCGAATAGAGATGGTCGTTGGCGGCGTGTAGTCGGTACGCCTTCCGCGGGTGCCGTAGCCCCAGCCGTACTCCACGTTGTCGTTGATGCTGTAATGGATCGTCTGGCCGCGGGGATACACGTTGGACGGTCCCACGAGTCCGAAAACGCCGACGCACTGGTCGTCGGGCCGCAGAATTGAGAGGTTGGACAGGCTGTAGGATCGGCCGTCGAACTGACCGCTGAAAGCCAGGTGTTCCAGGCCGATAGGCCGGATATCGTTGGAATCCACACCACGGAAATCGAGGTCGGCCGTGAGGGCAAAGCTCCTGTCGAAATCCTGCGGCCGATAGGCTATTGCGATGAACTGCTCAGGCGTGCCGATCTGATACGGGTTTTCAGGAGCGCCAGTGCCCCCGTCGTAGCCGGGCGGCACATCACCAATCGGTGTCCCGGAAGTCTTCTGCCACAGCAGGCGTGAATAGTCCTTGCCGTCGTCCAGCATCCAGACGCCCGTGTGGATCCAGGACACGTAGGTGTCGCGGGACATCATTTCGCCTGAGGTCTTGCTCAGACCGCCAGCACTCTCCAGCACACCGCCGGTCTGCCGGTCCCAATAGGAGTGCAGCACCGAGCCGGCGTCGCTGCGGCCGATGAGGCCCCCTACCCATCCGCTGCCGTTGATGGCCCCGGCGGCAAAGCTGAAATGGACCGCGCCCTCGTTACGCCCAATAAATCCACCGACGATCCCATCGGCGCGCACATTGACGAGGGCATAGCAGGCGTGTACAAGCCCGTAGTTCGCTCCGACCAGGCCGCCGATACAGTCGCTGCTGTCGTCTCCGGCGCGGGGTACAAACGCGCTGTCCTCCGCGACGCTGCCGGTCGCATAGCAGCCAAGTATCACCCCACCGCCATTGAAGGCCACGAGTCCCCCGCCGATGAATGCCTGCGAGCCGGTCGCGGTTCGTCGGATATCAACGCCCTCGAGCCCCAGGTCCCTGACCTGCGCAGGGGAGTCGATGTATCCGAACAGCCCCGCCGCCCGCTCCTTCTCGGTGTGGATGGTCAGATTGCGGATTGCGTGGCCGCCGCCGTCTAACACACCCTGGAAATAGCGGGAAACCCATCCATGCACATTTTGGAGCTCGGGGGCAATCAGGCTCCGTGAGAACACCTGTCCGCCCGGCAGGTTCGGGTCCAGGTCGATGTCGCTGACGAGGAGGAAGCACTTGTCGAGCAGGTTCGGGTCCGAGCCAATGGAGATGAGTTGCTCGGCGGTGGCGATTTGGTAGGGATCGTTCGGCTCGCCTGTCCCACCGGCGAACTCGACGCCGGACAGGGCATTGGTGCAGCACAGGACGACGACAGCGCAGACGATCCCCCTCGCGATGGTCCTTCTAATGCGGTCCATGGCCGTCTCTCCGAATTCTGGATAATAGCAGCAACGGCGAAGGCACGTACCTTCAGCCACTTATCCAGGGATGTCGGACCGGCGCACGTAGGCCGTGGTTAGGCCCTTTCAACAGGTACGCGCGGCGCGGACCCGCCAAGGGCACGGCGTGAACGAAATTGACACTAAGATGACTTACCTATACGTGCAACCGGTACTCTCGCGAAGGCCGGACCGGTATGATGTGACAAATAATATATGATAGCGAACAAGTATGATAAGACGGCACTTCTTGGCCCGCCTTCGCATCAATCATTATTATCGAACCCAAAACCCAATTGCAAGGAAAATCTGCGGAGAATCCATCCGGAGCCTCGCGCGAACACAGCAGGCGGATTCGCACAAAATTAACGCAATTGTCCTTGCCATCGAGCCGATAATGGCGTATACTCTGTGTTTTCTCGCATCTGGTGATGGCCGGGGAGGGACGGCTGCCTACCAGTCACCACACTCACGGTAGTGCTCGCGGTATACAACGGACCACTGACCGACAGGCGAGGTGTACAGAGATGAATGGGAACAGAAGGTGGGTTCCCTTCGCCCGGTGGCAATGCCGTTCGACAGACGGGCGAGATGCAGGTAAATGACGGTTTAATAAAGAGTTATGGAAAAGATCGGTAAGATTCGCAACATCGGTATCTCGGCGCATATCGACTCGGGCAAGACGACTTTGAGCGAGCGCATTCTCTTCTACTGTGGACGGATTCACCGCATGCAGGAGGTCCACGACGGCGACGGCAAGACCGGCGCCACCATGGACTTCATGGAACTCGAGCGGGAGCGGGGCATCACGATCAAATCGGCCGCGACCCAGGTCGCCTGGAAGGACAAGAGCATCAATCTGATCGACACGCCCGGCCATGTGGACTTCACCATCGAGGTCGAGCGGTCGCTCCGCGTCCTGGACGGAGCTATCATGATCCTGTGCGCCGTCGGCGGCGTCCAGAGCCAGTCGTTCACCGTCGATCAGCAGATGAAACGCTACCGCGTGCCGCGGATCGCATTCATCAACAAGATGGACCGCACCGGCGCGGACCCCGACCGGGTCCGCCGGGACATCCGCGAGAAACTGGGCCTGAATGTCGTGCCCATCCAACTGCCCATGGGCATCGCCGAGAGCTTCCAGGGCGTAATCGACCTGATCACCATGGAAGCCCTGACGTTCGAGAGCGACGATGGGGAGGACGTCGTCCGCAATCCCATTCCTGCGGACTACGAGGCCGCGGCTCAGAAGGCACGTCAGGAGATGCTCGATGCCCTGAGCATGTTCAACGACGAGATGATGGAGCTGCTCCTGGAGGAGAAACCCGTCAGCGAAGAGATGATTCGCCAGACGATCCGCGAGGCGACGATCAACCGGGACATCGTACCCCTGATGATGGGCTCGGCGTTCAAGAACAAGGGCGTGCAGCCCCTGCTGGACGCGGTCTGCGACTTCCTTCCCAGTCCGCTGGACCGGTCCTACTTCGCCCGCGATCACAACAACGCGGGCACCGAGACCCCCCTGGACTGCGACCCCGATGCTCCCTTGGTGGCGATGGTCTACAAAATCACCGATGAGCCGTTCGGGCAATTGAGCTACCTCCGCGTCTACCAGGGTCGAATCAGCAAGGGCGGCCAGTACCTTAACGCCCGCACGAACCGCACGTTGCGCATCGGCCGGATCGTCCGCATGCACGCGAACACCCGCCAGGACATCCCCGACGCCGGGCCAGGCGACATCGTCGCCCTGCTGGCTGTCGATTGCGCCAACGGTGACACCCTCTGCGGCGAGGGCGCCAACTACTCCCTCGAAAGCATCTTCATAGCCGATCCGGTGATCAGCCTGTCCGTCATTCCGGCCAGCAACGCCGACCAGGAACGCATGGCCAAGGCGCTGAGCCGATTCATGAAGGAAGACCCCACGTTCCGCGTCTCGACCGACCCGGAGACCAGCGAGACCGTCATCGCGGGCATGGGAGAGCTGCACCTCGATGTCTACGTCGAACGGATGCGGCGCGAATATAAGGCGAACGTCACCGTCGGGGCCCCAAGCGTCAGCTATCGCGAGGCGCCGACCGCGGAGGCCCAGTACGACTACCGCCACAAGAAGCAGACCGGCGGCTCCGGCCAGTTCGCCCATGTCGTCGGCCGGTTGATCCCCCTGCCGCCCGGCAACGAGGACCCCTACGAGTTCGAGGACAACATCACCAGCGGGCGCATCCCCGGCGAATATATCCCCGCGGTGAACAAGGGATTCCAGGCCGCAATGAAGAAGGGCCCTCTGGCCGGCTACGAGGTCGTCGGCTGCAAGATGTGCCTTGACGACGGGTCGTTCCACGCGGTAGACTCCAGCGAAATGGCCTTCCGCATCGCGGCACGCGACGCCTTCAACGAGGCGTTCCGCAGGTCGAAGCCCTGCCTCATGGAGCCGATCATGAAGGTGGAGGTCGAAATGCCGCGAGAGTACCAGGGCGCCATCGTCGGCGACCTGAACAGTCGTCGGGGCATTATCCATGAAACCGAGGCCCGCGACACCTGCACCGTCGTACGCGCGGAAGTCCCGCTGGCCAGCATGTTCGGCTATGCGACGATCGTTCGCGGCCTGAGCAAGGGCATGGCGACGTTCTCGATGGAGATGTCGCATTACGCGCGCGTCCCCGTCCGACTGGCCGAAGAGATCATCAACCAGCGCCGCGAAAAGCAAGCAGCCAGGAAGTAAATCCGAACATCGAAACTCGAAATCCGAAACAGGCACGAATGATCCAAATTCAGGACCGGAAACAGGCTGTCCCGAGGGCAGCAGCGTTTCAGGCTCTGGAGTTTCGTTCATTCGGATTTGTTTCGGATTTCGGATTTCGCATATCGGATTTCCTCGGCAGCGGGCTTTGCGGCTCATACTCTATTGTTAAGGAGATTCAATGCCATTCACGAAATTCGGTCTTTCCGACCCGCTGGTCCAGGGAATCCTGGCGACCGGCTACACGGCCCCGACGGAGATCCAGTCCCGGGCCATTCCCGCCGCGGTAAGCGGCCAAGACGTCATCGGCTGTGCCCAGACGGGAACGGGCAAAACCGCCGCGTTCGTACTGCCCATCCTCAATCGGCTCGGCCACGAGCGGGCCCCCGGCAAGAGGGTCGTCCGCTGCCTGATCCTCACGCCCACGCGAGAGCTGGCCGCTCAGGTCGAGCAGTCGATCCGCGAGTACGGACGATTCCTGCCCCTTCGCGCCGCAGCCATCTACGGCGGCGTCAAGATCAAGGGCCAGTTCGCGGCCCTGCATCGCGGCGTGGACATCGTCGTCGCCACCCCCGGCCGGCTCATGGACCACATGCGCCAGCACACCATCGATCTCAAGCACGTCGAGGTCCTCGTCCTGGACGAGGCCGACCGCATGCTGGACATGGGGTTCATCCTCGACGTGCGGAAGATCATCTCCACCCTGCCGACAGCGCGTCAGACGATGCTCTTTTCGGCCACGATCTCGCCGGAGGTCAAGGCGCTATCCGCCGGGATTCTGAAGGACCCGGAGATCATCCAGATCGGCGTGCCGCGAAATCCCATCGAGACGATCACGCAGCATTTCTATCCCGTCTACAAGACGGCCAAGATCGATCTGCTGCTGCACATGCTCCACAACAAGCGGATGGACTGCGTCCTGGTCTTCTCACGGACCAAGCACGGCGCGGACAAGATCCACCGCAAGCTGGAACACGCGGGCATCAAGTCTGTCGCGATGCACTCCGACCGCAGCCAGGGCCAGCGGCAACGCGCCCTGGAGGGTTTCAAGAGCGGTGAGTTCCGCGTCATGGTCGCCACGGACATCGCCGCCCGGGGGATTGATATCGAGGGCATCTCGCACGTCATCAACTACGATGTGCCCGCCTACGCCGAGGACTACATTCACCGCATCGGACGGACCGGACGCGCGACCGCCATTGGCGACGCGATCACGTTCGTCTCGCCCGACGAGGAGCAGAACTTCCGTCAGATCGAGAAGTTCATCGACCGCCAGTTCGAGTTCGAGGCCTGTCCCGATTTCGACTGGGCGCCCCCCGAGATGCCCCGGCCCAAGCCTGTCGAAAAGCCTTCTCCGCTGCACCGGGCCCGAAGGGCCGGCGGCGGAAGAAGGCCTCGAGCGGGTCTACGCCGACGACGATAGGGCCGTGGCCTGTGACCCGTGCCCCGGACCACGCGCTACGAATCACGGGTCACATGTGCGAAGCACGCCTCCCATGCCGCTGGCGAAAAGCGACCAATCTCCCAAGCCCGCCCGCTGCGGGCGGACCTGAAGTACGCAACAACCGGATGAGCCTGAATCGGTGGGCCCAGTGCGCCGTTCCGCCCAGAACCCAAGCACGAATCGGGAAATCCCATGCGTGTGGCAAAACCGCAATAGACAAGCTGGCGCCCCGAACCGGGTGACGCC
>JAGOLX010000025.1 GCA_017993835.1 Phycisphaerae bacterium | reverse complement strand
ACCCCCGGTGGAGCCCCCTTCGTCTTAAGCCCGCTTGGAGCGGGGTCCTTGAAGCCGGCTTGAGCCGGAACCTCGGCTTTAGCCGAAAAAACGAAGCCCTCGCCTTTAGGCGAGGGAGCATTCACTCTCTGCACATCGGACGATCAGATCAGCGAAGCCAGTAGCGTCCGGCTTTACTCAGCATGGCGAGACGCCGGCTACCAGGCTGAACTCCATATCTTCGAAAAGGGGGGCCACGGCTTTGGCATGGCGAAGAAGAACCTTCCTATTGATGGATGGATCAACCGATTCGGTGACTGGCTCAGTCAGCGCAAGCTGATTAGGCCATAAGTGACGCCATCCACAAGCGTGGGTGGATACCAAGAAACCTGCGGAGCTGCATCTGTACGCGAAAGGCGGGCACGGTTTCGGAATGAACAAACAGAATCTGCCCTGTGATACCTGGGCGGACCGGCTGGCCGACTGGCTCTGGATGCAGGGCCTGTTGAATGAGTAGAACTGGTTGAGAACGGCCGGCAGTCCGCCTTCGCCGGCCAGGAGAAACATTGTCATGAAGAGAATCGCGTTGGTATGGTTCTGTTGCTACATGCTGTGTGCAGGCGTGTCCGCAGCCCTGAACGGCGAGGACAAGGCTCTGGCGTCTTTGGCGGAGCGTCCAACGGTCCAAGTGACCGGCGGGGAGGTTCGCGGCGTCGTCAAGGACGGCATCGCGTCGTTCAAGGGCATCCCATTTGCCGCACCGCCGGTTGGCGAGCTGCGATGGAAGGCCCCGCAGCCGATGAAGCCGTGGGACGGCGTGCGGGAGGCCGATGAGTTCGGTCCGCCGCCCATGCAGTCGGCGCTCTTGGCACTCCTGTCCGGGGTCAAGCCCAGTGAGGACTGCCTATATCTCAACGTATGGACGGCCGCGAAGGACGCTGGAGAGCGTCGTCCCGTCATGGTCTGGATTTATGGGGGAGCGTTCAACGGCGGCTGGTCTGGCGATGCCGTCTATGATGGGACCCACTTCGCAAAAAAGGGCGTCGTGCTGGTCACGTTCAACTACCGCATCGGCGTGTTCGGTTTTCTCGCCCACCCTGAACTCAGCGCCGAGAGCGGCAAGGGGTCTGGCTGCTACGGTATCCAGGACCAAATCGCCGCCCTGCGGTGGGTGAGGGAGAATATCGCCAGCTTCGGCGGCGACGCGAACAACGTGACGATCTTCGGCCAGTCGGCGGGCGGTATCTCCGTCTCCATCCTCACGCAGTCGCCGCTCGCCAAGGGGCTGTTCCACCGAGCCATCTCCCAGAGCGGCGGGTCGATGGCCCCGGTCAAGACCACTGCCGATCAGGCGAACGTTCTTCTCCCGTCGCTCGCCTTGGCGGAGCAGACGGGCAAGGCGTTTCTTGCCGACCTCGGGGCGGCCGACATCCAAGCCGCCCGAGCGCTGAGCGCGGACGCCGTGCAAAGAGGGAAGGTGAAGAGCTTGCCTTGGCCCGTAGCCGACGGTGAGACGATTGTCGGCGACAACCCGCTCGATCTGTACGAGCGCGGGTCCTTCAACGACACGCCGATTCTGGTTGGGACCAATTCCGACGACGCGATATTCGGCTCGAAGCTGACGCCGGCGGCGTTCGAGAAGTCGGTGCGGGAGGGATACCCGCTTGCGGCGGACGAGATCCTCGCCGCCTACCCGCACGCGACGAAAGAACAGGCCACCCGCTCCAGCCGTGACATGGCACGCGACGTGCTCTTTGCGTGGCCGACCTGGGCGTGGGCAAAGATGCAGTCGCAGCACGGGACGGGCAAGGCGTTCCTCTACTACTTTGACTACGGCCCGAAGCCCGGCAAGGTCGGCCACGGGGCGGAGCTCCGATATGTGTTCGGGAACTTCGGCGGCTTGCTCTTCAGGACGACCGCCACCCCGGAGAACCGGGCGATGTCGGACGCGATCATGTCCTACTGGGTCAACTTCGCGACCAATGGCAATCCCAATGGCCCCGGCCTGCCGCCGTGGCCCGCGTTCGACGACCAGACGATGAGCACTATGGTCTTCGGCAAGACACCGCAGGCGGGTCCAACGCCAAACCTGGAGAAGCTCAAGGCGTTCGGCACGTACTATGCCGGACTGAGAGAACGAGGGTGGAAGTGAATGATGGCGGAAGTCGAAGGGGCAGATCCTCCCTCGGTGCGAAGATAACGTCTTGCGGTGTCGCTATAAACACTGTCGCCAAAGCCCACTCAGAACCGGCAAAAGGGACGCTTTGCCACAAAAACTAGCTTCTGTCGGGAGGGACCAGCCGCGTTCTTGAGGTCAAAATCGGCCAAAATAGCAAGATTGTGCCAAAAATCAGCCCTGCGATGCTACCTGTTCAATCGATTTTGAACGATAATGGTGTCATTGGTTGTCGTGAGGTTCTTGTGGTTCTTGATGCGGGTTTGGGTTGATGAATCTTGATCCTCGTGTGATGCAGGACTGGCAGATCGCGGAGGCGGCCGAAGAGCGCATGAAGCCGATTCAGCGGCTCGCCGGCGAGATGGGCCTGCGCGACGACGAGTTGATTCCTTATGGCAACAAACTTGCGAAGGTGGATTACCAGAAGGTCTTGGCCCGCTTGAGCGACGCACCGACCGCAAAGTACGTCGATGTGACCGCGATTACCCCAACGCCCCTCGGGGAGGGCAAGACCACGACGACCATCGGACTTGTCCAGGGGCTTGGCCGGCTCGGCAAGCGGGTCTGCGGCGCCATCCGCCAGCCCAGCAGCGCCCCGACGTTCAATATCAAAGGCTCCGCCGCCGGCGGGGGGCTCGCGCAGTGCGTCCCGCTGACGCCCATCTCCATCCGCCTGACCGGCGACCTCGACTGCGTGAGCAACGCGCACAATCTGGCGATGGTGGCCTTGACCGCGCGAATGCAGCACGAGCGGAACTACGACGACGCCCGCCTGGCGAAGAGCAATCTCAAACGTCTCGACATCGACCCGTCCCGCGTGCAGATCGGCTGGGTGATCGACTTCTGCGCCCAATCGCTGCGGAACATCCGCATCGGGCTGGGCGAGAAGATGGACGGCTTCGAGATGGACTCGGGTTTCCGCATGACCGTCGCCAGTGAGGTCATGGCGATTCTCGCGGTCGCCCGGGACCTGAAGGACCTCCGGGAGCGGATCGGGCGGATGGTCGTCGCCTACAGCCGCAGCGGCAGGGAGGTCACGACCTCCGATCTTCAGGTCGATGGCGCAATGACCGCCTGGTTGCTCGACGCCATCAATCCGAACCTCGTGCAGACCATCGAGGGACAGCCCGTCTTCGTCCACGCGGGTCCCTTCGCCAATATCGCCATCGGGCAGAGTTCGATCATCGCCGACCGCCTGGGCGTCAAGCTGGCGGACTATCACGTCACGGAGAGCGGCTTTGCCTCGGACATCGGTTACGAGAAGTTCTGGAACCTCAAGTGCCGGATGTCGGGCCTCAGGCCCGATGCGGTGGTCATCGTCGCGACGATCCGTGCCCTCAAGACCCACGGCGGCGGGCCCCCGGTCAAGCCGGGCGTGCCGCTCGATCAAGCGTACACATGCGAGAATGTCGCCCTCGTCGAGAAGGGGTGCGAGAACCTGCTGGCGCACATCGACATCGTCAGAAAGAGCGGCGTGTGTCCCGTCGTCTGCCTGAATCGGTTCAAGACCGACACCGACGCTGAAATCGCCATCGTGCGGCGGATCGCAGAGGCCGCGGGTGCGAGGGCCGTCACGTCGGACCATTGGCTCAAGGGCGGCGCGGGCGCCGTGGAACTGGCGGAGGCGGTGATCGAGACGTGCGGCGAGAAGAACGACTTCCATTTCCTCTACGACCTCCAGATGCCGCTGCGAAAGCGGATCGAGCTGATCGCCCGGGAGATCTACGGCGCCGACGGTGTCACCTATACGGACGGCGCCCTGGAGAAGGCCAAGCGTCTCGAAGCCGAATCGCTCGGCACCAGCCTGGGGACCTGCATGGCCAAGACGCAGCAGAGCCTCTCGCACGACCCCAATCTCAAGGGCCGTCCCAAGGGCTGGACCCTGCCGATCAACGACGTGCTGGTCTACAAGGGCGCGGGATTCGTCGTCCCCGTCGCGGGTTCGATCAAGCTCATGCCGGGCACCGGCTCCGACCCCGCCTTCCGGCGGATCGACGTGGACGTCGAAACGGGCAAAGTCCACGGGCTGTTTTGATTGACGATTTACGATTGACCATTTACCATTTGGACGCGACGAAGGACATGGTGTCGCCAAATAGCAAATCGTAAATCATAGATCGTAAATGGAGTGAGATGACCGCACGAATCATCGACGGCAAGCAGGTGGCGGCCGGCATCCGGGCCGAACTCAAGGACGAGGTCGCGAAACTCAAAGAGCGGGGCATCACGCCGGGATTGGGCGTCATCCTGGTCGGTGACGACCCGGCCTCCGTTTCCTACGTCACAGGCAAGGAACGCGCGTGCGAGGAGATCGGCATCTACTCGGACCACAATCACCTGCCCGCCCAGACCTCGCAGGCCGACCTGGTCAAGCTGATCGGCAAGCTCAATCGGGACCCCAAGGTCAACGGCATCCTGGTCCAACTGCCCCTGCCCAAGCACCTGAAAGAATCCGAGGTGATCTTCGCGATCGATCCGAGCAAGGACGTGGATGGAATCCACCCGGTCAGCGTGGGCAAGATGGTCACAGGCGAGAAGGCGTTCCTGTCGTGCACCCCCCATGGCGTCCTGCAACTGCTCCTGCGAAGCGGAGTGAAGATCGAGGGCTCGCACGTGGTGATCGTCGGGCGGAGCAACCTCGTGGGCAGGCCGCTGGCCAATATGCTGATCCAGAAGAACCCGACCGGCAACGCGACCGTCACCGTCTGCCACACGAGAACGAAGGACCTCGCCTATCACACCCGTCAGGCGGATATCCTTGTCGCCGCGGCGGGTCAGCCCAAGACCATCACCGCGGCCATGGTCCGCGACGGCGCGGTCGTCATCGACGTGGGCGTCACGCGCGTGGACGACTCCACCAAGAAGGCAGGTTTCCGTCTCGTCGGCGACGTCGACTTCGACGCGGTCAAAGAGAAGGCCTCGCTCATCACCCCCGTCCCCGGCGGCGTGGGCCCGATGACCATCACGATGCTCCTCTACAACACGGTCGAATCCGCCAAACGAGCCGCGGGGCTCGACTGACCAACGTGGGGATACCGGCAACAGCCATCAATCGTGGAACGCCGAAACGGGTGTCTGTTCCCCGGTCTCCGAAACCCTATGTCAGGTCGGGGATGGTCGTCCGTCGCCCTTCGATGTAGTCCGCAACGATGGTATTGGCCAGTTGCAGGCGATCACGCGGTGGAATGTCCGCGCAGTCATGCAGAAGCATCATGCAGACGCTCAGGAGGTCGCCTGTACCCGCCATGTTCTTGTACTGGCGCACGGGTACGGCCGGGGCAGCCGTCAGTTGGCCGCGGTCATAATAGCCCGCGCCGTCGGCGCCCATGTGGATCACGATGGCAGCGGCGCCCCAGGCGGTGGTCTTCCGCAGCGTCGTGTCGAGATCATCCGAGTCGGCGAACTGGTTCAGTTCCCGGATATTGCCGTGGACCAGGTCGACCAATGGCAAGATGTTCCGCACCGCCGCCTTGCGCTGGGCGATCTTCGCGGAATCAGCGGCGCCCCATTGCGGGTCCCAATTGATGTCCAACGAGGTGGTGACACCCTGATTTCGTGCGGCGAGCAACAAGGCCTCGTTGCCCCCGGCAAGCATCGGTTCGGAGAACCAGACGTCAGCCCGCAGTAAGTGCCCGGCGCCGGCGAGCAGGGCTGATGCGATATCCGACATCTGCAGGCCATAGTTGTTCGGCTGGCAACTCACGAAATGCCGGCAACCACTCTCATAGTTCAGCACCACGGAGCTGCCGGTGACAACATCCGGATCGTGGCGGAGAAATGTCTTGACGCCGCGATGAACGAGCGACTGTTCCAGCCGCTGTCCCAAGACATCGGCGCCGACTTTCCCTGCAAAGCGGACGTCCGCGCCAAGGGCTGCGGCCGCCAGGGCGCTATTGGCGCCGCCTCCGCCGATCGTCTCGGTGATGAAGGCGGTGGGCGTCTCGCCATCCTCCTGGAGGTACCGGCCCGGGCGCAGCGGTCCGGTCTTTACGTCGCGACAGATATTGCCGACAATCGCCAGACATCGGCCTCGAAAGATCGCCTCATTCAGCATGGGCCAAGAACTCCTGAACCCGAGCCAGAGGAGGAATCGAAGTCCGCCCGCCGGGCACGGTCGTGGAGAGCGCCGCGGCTGCCGCCGCCAGGCGCAAGGCGGTTTCGATCGGCAGCTCTTTCAACATGCCATAGGCAAACGCCCCGTGAAAGACGTCGCCCGCAGCGGTTGTATCGACTGATTTGACCTTGAAGGCCTTCATGAGCTGGCAGCGGTCGCCGGTGCCCCAGAGCAGCCCCCGTTCGCCGAGCGTGATAACCACAGGGCGTCCATTGTGCTCATGAAGCTTCCGCATGGCGGCCGCTTGCCGCAGATGGGCGTCCAGGCCAGGCAGGCCGCTGAGTTGACAGGCAAATCGCTCGGAGGCGACGAGATGGTCGACCCGCCGGGCCAGTTCCACTGCCCCCGGACGGGCCGAACCAGCGTCGAGGATCGTCCGGGCGTTGGGGTACAGCGCCATGGCATCGAGCGAGGCATCCAACTCATGGCCGTCGAACAGCAGCACCTTCGGCGGTTCGGCCCAGGCGCCGGCAGCGGCCAATCGCACCGGCGATGCCGCGGCGGCTGCCTTTCGATTGACAATCGTCCGACTGGCCGTACGCTCGTGGACCAGGATGATCGAGACGGCGGTTGGGTCGAGCGGGCTGCGGTGAACCAGGCTCACGTCGGCGCCCACACGGACGAACTCGTCGATGATGCGGTCGGCGTAGACATCGCGGCCGACGGTCGCCGACAGGGCACAGGAGATGCCCCAGGACGAGAGCAGCCAGGCGGCGTTGGCGGCCGGGCCGCCGCCGCATTCCAGCAGCGTGCGCGTCTCGCACTTGCTGTTCTCTGCGGGATACCCATCCACCAACACGCTGATGTCCCATGCGGCGTGGCCCACGCAAAGCACGTCCATCAGGCGTCTCCTTTCGCGAGCAGCCCGCGCAGGAGATCCATCAACAAGTGCTCGATGACCAGATGCGTTCCCTCGGTCTGAGGCGTCGACTCGACGGGGACCAGGACCGAATAGGTCGACTCCTGGTGCAGCGTGCCGCCGTCGAAGCCGACCAGAGAGATCGTCTTCGCACCGACCTCGTGGGCATACCGCATACCGTTGACCAGGTCGCCCGAGAAACCCTTGCCCCCGTGCACGGAGATCAGAATCACGACGTCCTTGGGCTGGAGCAGCCCCCGCATTTGATTCGCAAAAACGTCTTCTCTTTTCGCATCGTTGGCCCAAGCCGTGAAGAGCGAGACATTATCCGTGAGGCACCGTGTGTCGAACGGCCTCGCGCCGCTGGGGATGACGAATTTGGCCAGATCGCAGGCGAAGTGCTGAGCTGTCGAAGCGGAGCCTCCGTTGCCCAGGGTCCACACACGTCCCTCGCGCCGGTAACACTCGTGGAGCACCTGGGCAGCCCCGGCGATAGCTTGACGGTCCAACCGCCCGAGCAGCTTCGTTGCCTCTTCCAGGTAATCGTTGATTCGGTCGATCAGTTCGTTCATGTTGTCGTCCACACTCCAATCCATCGATTCCGCCCACAGCCCGATGCTTCTGAATTCGGCATTCCGAAAGGCCGCCGAGGGCACAACGGTTTTCCACACCTTCACATTATCATGCGGACGGGGAGACGGCAATCGTACTGTCGGGCCTCGCAATTGGCTTGAAGCTATTCCTTTGAAATCCGCTGTCCCTCACGGTATGATGCCTGTGGTGAACCTATGACATGTGACTTCTGTGAGATGTCTCTTGTAGCCAGGAAGGAATCCCCCGAATATGTTATCCAGACGTGATTTTCTGGCGATCAGCGCCGCTGCGGGCGCTTCGGCATTACTGAAGCCTGCTTCCGCGCTGGCCGCGCAGGGCGCCCGGCGTTTTCACTGCTGCCTGGCTTCCAAGGTCATTGCCGCACGCCCTGAATTGCTCGATCTCGTACGAGAGGCCGGCGTGAGCGACATCTGGCTGGCGTCGTATTTCTTTGGGCACTGGTATGAGAAGCCGGAAGACCTCAAACCGGCAATCGTACTGGTGGAGGCGAAAGGGCTGGCCTGGAATATCATCAACGTGCCGCTGGGGCATCCGGGCGATGCGCTGGGCGATGCCACAGGCGCGACGCCGCTGACACCGCCGACGCGTTGGCGGATGGCGGAGAGACCCGATGGCACGAAGTACTCCGGCACTTCGCTGCACCCTCCCGCCACGCAGGAGAATGTCGACGCCGTTGGACGGATCAAGGCGTTGAAGCCAGGGACGATCTTTCTCGACGACGATTTCCGGCTCGCACAAGGGCCGGGCGTCATCGGGGGCTGTTTCTGCGATTGGCACAAGAAACAGTTTCTGGAGAGACATGGTTTCTCCAAATCGCGTTGGGAAGAACTGTTGGCGGATGTAAACGCGCGGAACTTCTCCCCGATCCTGCGCAACTGGGTGGACCATACGTGCGACCAATTGACCGCGTGCTTCAAGGCACAGCAGGTCGTGGCGCCGGAGGTGGCACTGGGGAATATGGTCATGTATTTGGGCGCGGAGAAAGCGGGCATACGCCTGGCGGACTATGCGGATGGACCCTTCCGCGTGGGCGAAATGATGTTCAATGACCGGGACTTCGGACGTCTGTCCGGCAAGACCGGAGAACTCTTCAGTTGCCTCTTCCATCGTCGCTATGCAAGACCCGATCTCGCCTACAGCGAAACGACGGCTTTCCCCGCGGATCAACTGTCCGCGAAGAACATGGCCGCCAAGCTGGCGGTCTCGACGATCTGCGACGTGCGGAATACGATGTATATGTCCGGGATGACCCCCTTCCCCGAGACGCACTGGGAAACGCTCGCCCCCGCGATGAGAAGACAGGCGGCTTTCCATGAGGCGATCCAAGGCCATACGCCGCAAGGGCCGTTCAAACACTACTGGGGACAAGCCTCACGCTGCGTCGGGGATGACAACCCCTTCAGTATCTTCCTGGCAAGCGGCATTCCATTCGAGGTCGTCGATACGCTTTCCCCGAATGGCTGGACTTTCCTTTCCGATCAGGATGCCCGCTATTGCGAGCCGAAAGGGAACTGCTTTTGCCGTACGGAACTGAAAGACATTCCGAAGCCCATTCGCGCGATCCCGGATAGCTTGGACGCCCTCTGGAAAGTGAAGGCGGAAATGGTGGCGCGTGGTTTGAACGTCCCCTATGTGACCGACGAAAAACCCGTCGTCTGTGCCTGGTATCCCACCGCCAGAAGGGTCTTCCTGTGGAATCTTGCGGAGACGAACGAAGATTTCCAGTTGCAGGTGCAAGACAAGAAGATCCCCCTGAGCATTGGGGGCCTGGATTCCGTTCTGGTCTCCGTGTGACAGACCGACGCATGACGAATGGGCTTGTAAGGTGGGCTGGGCCCACCGTTCTGGCTCGCCAGCGACACGAAGACTCGTTAGAGCTTAAACGAGGGGCTGAACCTGAGTCGTCTTTGCCCAGGCAGGGCAGCAAGACCTGTTCTCACGGCTTCGTGGGTGCCAGGCGGAACTGGTCCGGATTGTCTTTGAGGACTCGGCGCAGCCAGGGCTCGGGGTAGCCTACGCCGCGACCGTTGATGTAGCCGTCGTTGTATTTCACCAGCAACTGTTCCGCGAGCTGGCGCCAACGCCGGACGGTGGATTCGCCGTGCGAGACCGAGTAGTCGGTGAGGTAGCGTTTCATCAGCGTCGGGTCGCTGCGGTAAAGCGCGACCGCGGTGGCTTCGACCGCGGGCTGCAGCGCCAGCAGGTTGTTCTCGATGTCAGTCTGTACGGCCTGGATGTCCCTGACCATGTACGAGTACTTCAAACAGGCGTAGTTCGCGACGAAATTGAAGACCCACCAGGCGGAGTCCCAGGAGAACGCGTGGAGACTGCCGACGTCGAACGACTGCGGCACGGCGTCGATGCAGCAGTAAAGCGGCGTGTAACAGGTCGTGTACGTGTCGTCCAGGCCGTACCACAGGACGCCGCCCACCGGGTCGGGCAGCGACGCCCGCAACTGGGCGACGATCGAGTAGGCCGTCTGCTGCGTCGAGATGGGCCGTTCCCAGGCGTACTCCACGTCGTCCACCTTCCAGGTCAGGTCACGCCAGCGGTAGGGAGTGCCGAACGGGCCCGCGTCGACGCCTTGCGTCATGTCGTAGGGGGTGTTCTCATAGTGGTCCCGCATCAGGGCAAAGACGCCCTTAGTCGAGATCTTGGCGTCGGGCTTGATCCATAGCGGGAAGGGCTTGGCATCGGGCACGCCGCGAGGATAGTCCGCGGACAGATTCAAGGAAGGCGCGGCCCGGCGGAAGAAGCTCCACACCCGCGCGTCGCCATAGCGACGGTTGTGGGAGTTGTCGGGGTCGTACGCCTCGCGGAAGCTGAAGGGCTTGCCCGCGTTGGGGTCGAAGTAGCCTTTCGCGACGGCGACGGACACAACGCTCTCGGAGTACAGGCAGTTGTCCGGATCGTCGGTCGGGAACTCCCCGATGCGGGCCTTGTTGGCGTGGCAGCAGATGTAGCCGTCAGGAACGCGGAGCGCGACCCAGGCTGCTCCTTTGCCCCCTTTGCCCGGCCCGATCAGCTCCATGATCCATGCCTCTTTCTTATCGGCGATGGAGAAGGACTCGCCTTCGGAGCGGTAGCCGTATTCGGCCATGAGTCCTCCGATGACGCGGATCGCGTCCCGCGCAGTGCGGGCCCGCTGCAAGGCCAGGAGCATCAGGTGCTGATAGTCCAAGAGACCCTCGGGGTTGTGCAGGTCTTCACGCCCGCCGAAGGTGGTCTCGGCCATGGCCACCTGCTGATCGTTCATCAAGCCGCCGCTCTCGGAACCAAGAACCGCGTAGGTGTGAGCCGCCTGGCGGACCTTGCCCTCGATCCCGCCGGTCCAGCGGGCCGGGGCCACGAACGAATTGGGTTCGTGATCGGCAGCAGGGATGACTTCGAGGTAGGAATGATACACCCCGTCGCAGGTATAGGTGATGAAGACCGAGCCATCGGTCGAGGCCTTGGAGGTCACGATCAGACTGGTGCAGGCGACGGCCGTTTCGGACACGACTCCGGCGAGCACGCCGACAGTCACGAGCAGAGTCAAGGTTGTCTTATTCATAGTCACCCAGGATAACAAGCCCTCCGCCCGCAGGCAACGACGGAGTCAGAATGTCCCCGTCAAAGGCCAATGGGACCGCCGGCAGGGCAATCGCATGTGGGTGTGCCCGAGCGGCTTGTCCTGTGCCCGTAAGGGCATATCCTCTGGAGCACTGAAGATAACGCCTTACGGCGTCACTACGAGCCGTTGCACCACGTCCGCTCCGTCCAAAAGGAACACGCAATTGCCCTGGGGACTGCCGGCTGCGTTTATCGCATTGCGGATACCGGCGGGGGGGCCGCCGTTCGGAGTACCGCCTTCAGGCGGGTCGAGAGTCCGAACTCGATGATTCAGAAGGCAGGGAATGCGAATAAGCCCTCTCCCGACAAACAAGGAGTTACGGGGGTATGCAGGGAAAACGCACCTGACTCCCTTAGAGTTCGATCCAAAAAAAGTTCACGATGTGCGCATTTTGGTCTTGCTTTGTTAACGGGAAAGGTGTATCCTTGGCACGTCGTTAACAGAAAGTGAATAGGATTACGGTGTTTAGCTAAAGGATTGGCAAAATGGTAGCTGACAAGTGCGACCCGTTTCATCCCGAGTTGGCCTTCAACCGGCTTGCTGACATACTCTTCCAGCGGGAATTGCTGCGTGGCGTGATGGCGGAGTATGGGGTCTCCTACAGTGAATGTGCGGAGAAATTTGGCTCATCTACCTTGGACGATGTCCTGCCGTACTATCGGCGCGCCAAAATCGAAGAGTTGTTTGTGGAATTGGCCGGGCGTGCCAAGGGATGTGCGGTCAGAACTCGCCAGAACGACGCAGGCAATTGCTCGCACAACGTACTGTTCATTGGCGAGAAGATCGCTCTCACGCAGAGTAAGATAGATGATCGTTACCAGTTGCCGAGGGACGCCACTTTCCGAGACACGTACGCGAGATCACCGCAGTCCTTGTTTGCCTTTATGCATGACGAGGCGACAGATGCGGATACTGACAAGAAAGTTCTCTATGGCATCATCACCCACTCCCCGACCGATGGGAAGTGCCTCCCAGCATTTGTAGATGTGCTATTTCCAGATCCTGTGTGTCGATCGGTTGTAGGCGTGATTCGGTTGATGGAAAAGTTTCCGGATGTGGTTGACCAGATCATACCTGCGGAGGAGGTTGTCCGCCCCGAAATTGGCCAGAAACTAAGATTGAAACAGTCGCTTTCAGGAGATGCTACCGCTTAGTCGAGGGTACATCATGATTCCAGGGATTCAAGGATTCAAACCGCACAGGTTAACCGAAGCCCGTGAAGCAAGATGCCTGAGCCAGGCAGCTCTTGCAGAACGCATAGGCATGACTCGTGCGGCAGTATGTCAATATGAAAATGGCCAACGCAGTCCATCCAGGGAGATATTGCTGAAGATATCCTTTGGGTTGGCAATGCCTACGCACTTCTTCATGCAGGAAGACGGATATAGAGTGAACACTGTCGTCTTCTTCCGTTCACTTGCGTCGGCAACGAGGTCGCTCAGAGCCCAAGCCGTCCGACGCTTTGAATGGTTGGTTCGCATCGTCAACCGCCTTAGGGACTTTCTCGATTTTCCAGAAATGCGTATACCTCAATTCGACGTCCCCTGCGATCCAAGGCAGATTACCAGTAAACGAATTGAAGATCTGGCAAACACTACGCGTCGCAATATGGGGCTGGGCTCGGGCCCCATAAGCAATATCACTTGGTTGCTGGAGAATCATGGGGCCATCATTACACACTACGGGCTCAACTCACCGGCGCTCGATGCATTCTCGAATTGGTGCGAGGGGACGCCGTTCTTGGTGTTGAACGCACAGGAAGGTACTGCAGTCAGGTGGCGGTATGATCTTGCGCATGAATTGGGTCATATGATCCTCCACCGTGTGGTTGATGCGGAGTTGCTCGATGATCCGTCGATCTTTCGTCTGATAGAAGGACAGGCAAACCACTTTGCAGGTGCCTTCTTGCTGCCAGAAGGCACGTTCGGTCAGACGCTTCCCTATGCGGTGACGCTTGACACTCTTGTCGCAGTAAAATCCAAATGGAAAGTCTCTGTAGCCGCGATGGTGATGAGGCTGAGAAATCTGAACCTGATCTCAGAAAAGAAGAAGCAGAGGCTGTTCATTGCCATGTCAAGGCGGCAGTGGAAGAACAAGGAACCGCTCGACGATCATCTTGAACTTGAAGAACCCCAGTTGCTCAGGCGGGCGGCTGAGTTGCTGCGAACGCATAGAATTGTGGATTCGCGTGATCTCGAAGCATGTTTAGGGGTCGCCAAAGAGGACATTGAGAGTCTGCTGGGCTGTGAAGAAAAGCGAGAAGAGATGATAATACGCCTTAAGCCTCAAGGATGAATCTGCGGGTACCATACTCGATTTGGATGACAAGATGGGTAGGGTGTGCCCGCAGTTGCAGTTCTGCGATGTAGCCGAGTGACGTCAAATGGGAAATGTCAGTCAGAAAGTGCATTGAACAGAAGGGAGCAATCTCATGGGTAAGGAGCGGCAGGCACGACGAGGCGCGCGTGACTCGCAAACTGGACAGTTCATTCCGCTCAAAGAAGCGGACAGGCGGCCGGCGACGACCCAGAAGGAAAACATCCCGCTCCCCGGATACGGTGACACGGGGCGTGGCGGGAAGAAGGGCAAGTAACTGTCGCACGAGGAACGAAACGGTGTCCGGTACTTTTCCGGCCGCGCGGTACTTGTTCTGGTGTGGTGTGGCCTTCGGTTGCAGGCAGGACCCACTCACGCAGAGACGCGGAGGCGCAGAGACAAGCAGGATTGGGTCTATCCCCACCCCTGCGTCCCGGCGGCCCTGTGTGAGACACAGCCCTTCACTGGAAGCGAAACGACGTCAGGTGCACTCTTGGGAAGTTCCCTGTTTTGCCTTCAGGCGTTTGGGAGGCAGTCGAACGACCTTGAGTCCTCGCTCCTGCTGCACGGCCTGGAGGTCCTTGCAGATGGCATCCAAGTCGTAATTGAACTGACGAGCGTATTCCTCGCGACACCGATGGAGTTCGTCGATGATGGGGTCTTTCATGGTCCGGTCTCCAGAAGCTCCTCGGGTGAGCACACCTCGGGGCAGCGATAGCCATTGTCTTCGATGATTTGCCGAATCCTCGCTCGGGCGATTGGGTTATTGAGATGAGCGAAGTTCCATGTGACAAGGACATCCATCCCATTGACGGCGGCCACCGCCATGTGGAGGGCATCTTCGGGATACTCCGCGGGGACCGTCTTCGCGGCAAGGATCTGCCCGGCGAGCGTTCGAGCTTCCTGGTCGATATCGAGCACGCTGAACGGCAGAAGGGCTTCGACGCGTCTCTGAGCCTGTTCGGGGTCTCCCATCTGGGCTTCACGATGCACCAGCGTGGATGTATAGACCGTGAATTGGGACGACAAGAGCGTGGACCAAAGTTCGGACGTTGCTTCCTGCCGAGCGGCAATGAGCAAATCACGGCTGCGTCTGGCCGTTAGGTAGCTGACAACGCTGGTTTCGATATACACCTTTGGTTTCATGACCTGCTTCTTCTGCGATTATCGGAAATCTTACGATCATTATAGGAGATCAAGGATACAAGGGCAAGAGCTTGGTCCGCAGCATCATTCGGGCTTATCTGCCTGTGGGTTGCGGGCAGGCGTCGATGAAGGCCAGGGACTTCTCGATCAGGATCTCGCCTGTCATTTCGCCTAAGCAGGTTCGTGTGATGTAGTTGTAGCGGTCGAAGCTGTTCCAGTCTTCTTTCGTGAGGATGTAGCCGAAGGCGTCGTTGGTCAGGCCGAAGAGCAGGTTGTGCTGACCGGACATCTTTCGCTTGAGGTAGAAGCCGATGTTGGGGAGTGCCTCGCCTGGAATCGTCAGAATCTGGGCGTTGCCGAGATTCACGACGTTGATTTGCGTCGATACCGTGCCCTTGTCGCTCAACTGGAAGCCCAGGGGCGATAGCTTCACTACCGTGCGGAGCATCTCGTTCTCGACCGGCAATTCGACGGTTGTGCAGCCGCAGAAGAGCGTCGGGTCCTCCTGGACCGGTGCGTCTGCTACGATGCGGATTGCCTCGTCGGCCAACAGGTTCCCGATCCGGATGCATTCGTCCCAGGTCTGGACGTCCTTGCCGTCCGGGCCTCGGCAGTCGGCGGTCACCATCCCTCCCTGGGCGCTGTTCAGGAAGATCCCTCGGCCTGCCCCTCGCTCTGTGATGCGGTCGTAGAGCGGACCAACGAAGTCAGGACTCATGATCCCCTGATCGGAGCCGATCACCTCAGGATGACTGGCGTAGTTGACGAGGGTCGCGAGCGGCTTGCCTGTTGCGTCCAGGACCTGGATGACGTGGCATCGCGGGTCGTACAACTGCTCGGCGTAGTAGTTGTACGCGATCTTGCCCCGAGCCTTGCCGGTGGCGATCTTCACAGCCGCCGGCGCCAGGTGGTCCACGGCTTCGTTGATCGCATCGGCCAGCTTCGCGCAGACACCGTCGAGGTAGGCGAGGTCGATGGCGGTCTTGCCGGTCTCGTCGGGGAAGCCATAACAGTCGGGGGCGCTGTGCGTGTGCGTTGCGCCGATCAGGATGTTCTCAGGCGGAATGCCTGGGACCTTCGCGCGGACCTTGTTGCACAGGACGCCTGGGAAGCCGAGGAAATCCGCGCTGCACAGGGCGACTCGCGTGCCGTCGTTCTCGAGCACGAGGGCGCGGACGGTCAGTTGGCCGATCTTGCGGGTGACCGGGTCGGATGGGCCGACCCCACCCGAGACGGGCAGCATGGCTTCGGGCGTGACGTTGCGAACTGCGAAACCCGCTCGGAACGCCCCGAAGCAGGAAGTCCCAAAGCACGAAATCCGAAATCCGAAACAAGCACAAATAACCAAAATCCAAAATTCAAAACGGCTTTGCCGGCGGAACGATAGCATTGGGCGGCACCAAACGCCCCCACGCGACGTAACGCTCTGGGCGGGGAGTCTGGCGTCTGGGGACGGCGTTTCGGTCATTTGAAGTTCGTGCTTTGGATTTGTTTCGGATTTGGAGCTTCGAGATTCGTGCTTTCTTCTCATGGTTTCTCCTCAACATCGCCTGTACTGGTTGGGGGTCATGCCCATTGCGTTTCGGAAGTGCCGGATGAAGTGACTGTGATCGTAGAACCCGTTCCGGATCGCGATCTGCGTGATCGAATGGTCCGTGTGGAGCAGGTCGTAGCAGGCGCGGTGCACCCGGTAGCCCGTGAGGAACTTCACCGGCGACACCTGGAACACCTGCTTGAATTTCCTCTCGAACTGGTTGACGGACAGGAACATGAGCGAGGCCAGTTCCTCGACCTGGATCGGCTGGCTGTAGTGCTGGTCGATGTGGTCGATGACTGCGGCGAACTGCTGGTGCGGACGCCACCGCTCGCCGGACCTGCGGAAATCCCGCGTGATGCCCGCGATGCCGACGGCGTAGTTGTTGCGGGAGACCAGCGGCACCTTCGTCGTGATGTGCCAGTCGATGCTGCCCTCGCTGTTGGAGACCAGCTCGACGCGGTCGATCAGCGGCTCGCCCGTCTTGATGACTCGCTGGTCGTCGCGGAGGAAAATCTCCACCAGCCTTGCGGGGAAGAAGTCGAAGTCGTCTTTGCCGATGAGGTCCTCCTCTCGGTCCAGGCCCAGCTTCTCGAGGAACGCGCGATTGCCCATGATGAACTTGCCCCTGCGGTCCTTGGCGAAGAAGCAGACGTCGGGCAGGGAGTCGAAGAGACGGAACAGGTCGGGGTTGGCGGTCAGCCGTCGGAGCAATCGGACCTTGAAGCTTGGATCGTGTGCATTCGGCATCGGTTTTCCGAATAATGGGCCCGCCGGACCACAGCGGCAATGGTGAAATTATACACAAAGACGGTGGACTCGTGCAAGGAGAACCAGTCGATATACGATATTGTCTCAATTGTCAGTGGCTCGGAGTGTCATCGGGCATCGCGTGCGACGCACGCGGCGCGCGGTCGGATCGACAAGTGGAATCGGAGAGGTGAAACCATGTATCGGCGCAGGGGCTTCACTCTGATCGAGTTGCTGGTCGTCATCGCCATCATCGCCATCCTCATGGCGATTCTGCTTCCAGCTCTGCACCGGGCTCGGGAGCAGGGGCAGCGGGCCGCCTGTCTGAGCAACCTCAAGCAACTGACCATGGCGTGGATTCTGTACGCCGACGACAACGACGACAAGATCGTCGCCGGTTCGACCGGCAAGGCCGGCGAGAACAACGTGCCGTTGAAGGAGGACGGCTGGGTCCACTGGGCCGGCTACTCCGACGCCACCTCCGAAGAGGCCCAGGTCCAGGCCATCGAGGAGGGGGCTTTGTTCCCGTTCTGCAAGACCGCCAAACTCTACCAGTGTCCGAGCGGGCTTCGCGGGGAGATGCGGACCTACGCGATTGTCGACGCTATGAACGGCTGGCCCACCAAGCCGGAACTCATCGTCAAGAAAAGGGCGAGAATCCTCCGGTCGGGCGAACGACTGGTCTTCGTCGACGAAGGCTGGGCGACGCTGGCGAGCTGGAGCGTCCCCTACGGCCGCGAGTCGTGGTGGGGCTCCAAGGTGACCCAGTCCGGCATCCTGGCGGGGGACAATCGCCACAAGGACCCGCCCCCGGTGCGACACGGCGGCGGCACGTCTTTTTCCTTTGCCGACGGGCGCAGCGAGTACTGGAAATGGAGGGACCAGCGAACGATAGACTATGGCTCAATGAAGGTCGGCGCGGACCCCGTCCAGCCGGGCAATCGCGATCTGCACCGCGTGCAGCAGGCCTACTGGGGCGAATTGGGGTACGAACCCGTCCTGTGAAAACGTGAATCCGATGAGTTGTCAGTCCAGCAGTGGCAGCATTCTGTGAAGGAGGATGTATCATGTCGAGGCCAGCGTGTCATTCTCAGAAGCTCATTCTCGCGGTTTCTCTCGTTTCGATCTTGGGGCTGGCCGCGGGCGTTGTGAACGCCGACATCACAAGCGGCCTGGTGGGGTACTACCCCCTGGATGAAGGAGCGGGCGCCGTCGCCACTGATATGTCGGGCAATGGACACGACGGGACCCTGTACAATGGCATCAAGTGGATCTCGCAGGCACAGCAGGGCGGCGGAGTCAACTGTGACGGCACCACGAACACCCGGATCGATCTGGGCACCTGGAATCCTGCCGAGGGGACAGGGCAACTGTCTCTGGCGATGTGGATTCGCTGGTCCGGCAGCAGCGCCACGTATCAAGGTCTGATCGGCAAGCGGGATACCTGGCCCGACACGACGATGTTCCAGTTCCAGGTCCGGCCGGAGAGCGGCGGCACCTTCCGCATCGAGACGGGCAGCCAGGCGATCGTCTCGCCCAGCAACACGCTGAGTCCGCTCATCGCGACCTGGGCACACGTGGCAGCGACCTTCGACGGCACCACGGCCCGCCTGTACCTCGACGGCCAGGAGGTGGCGTCCGGGGCATTTTCCTTCTACGCCGCGGGTGCGGCCTCGCACGTGGGCATCGGCTGCGTCACTGGCGGCGGAGCCGCCTACAGCGGCAACGACGAGGTCTTCTCGGGCGATATGGACGAGGTCTTCATCTACAACCGGGGGCTGTCCGCGGAGGAGATCCCGCTCATCATGGCCGGCTATATCGGCGACAAGGCCTCCAATCCGAGCCCGCGCGACGGTGCCGCCGACATCCCGTCCGACAGCCTCCTGGGCTGGAGTCCGATGGAGACCGCGACGACGCGGGACGTGTACCTCGGCACGGTCTACAACAGCGTCAAGGAGGCCACTCGGGCCAACCCGAAAGGCGTCCTGGTCAGTCAAGGCCAGACGGCCACAACGTTTGAGCCTGCCGCCCTCGAATACGGCCAGACGTACTACTGGCGGGTCGACGAAATCAGTGCACCGCCAGCGTCGGCCATCTCGACAGGCCGGGTCTGGAGTTTCACCGTCGAGCCGTTCTCTTATCCCATCGAGGGTCTGACGGTCAAGGCGTCCAGCGAGCAGACCGCTTCGCCGGCGGTCCGGACCATCGATGGCTCCGGGCTCGCGGAGGATCTCCACTCCAACAAGATCGAACAGATGTGGATGAGCATGGGCGTGCCCGCCTGGATTCAGTATACCTTCGACAAGGAGTACAAGCTGGACAAACTGTGGGTCTGGAACGCCAACTCCCAGTTCGAAGCCTACATGAAGTTCGGGGCCAGGGACGTCACGATCGAGTATTCCGCGGATGGGCAGACTTGGACGGCATTGCCGGACGTGCCCGAATTCGTTGAGGCAAGCGGCGCGACGACCTGTGCGCCCGGCGCCATCGTCGATTTCGGCGGGGTCGCCGCGAAGTTCGTCAAACTGACGATCAACGCCACCTGGGGCAACACCATGGCGGCCAGTCTGAGCGAGGTGCGGTTCTACCATGTGCCCGTGCACGCGCGGGAGCCCGAGCCGGCCGACGGTGCGACGGAGGTCAGCCTGGCCTCCGACCTGATCTGGCGGTCCGGGCGCGAGGCCCAGTCGCACGAAGTGTACTTTGGCGTCGATGCCCAGGCCGTCGCCGAGGGGACCGTTCCGACCGCCACGCAGGCGGAGCGAAGCTATACGCCCGCATCGCTGAACTACGGGACCACCTACTACTGGAGAGTGGATGAAGTCGGCGACGCCGGCACCTACGAAGGCGAGCTCTGGAGCTTCACGACCCAGGAGTACACGGTCATCGAGGACTTCGAGAGCTACGACGACAAGGACAACCGCATCTTCGACACGTGGATCGACGGCTGGACCAACGGCACCCGCTCGGTCGTCGGGTACGAGGAATCCGCCCAGGGGACGTTCGGCGAGAGGACAATCGTCTACAACGGCAGTCAATCGATGCCGCTGCAGTACGACAATGCGACTTCACCCTACTACGCGGAGGCCGAGTGGGAGTTTGCGACCGCGCAGAACTGGACGGCCGGCGGGGCCGAGGCCCTCGTGTTCTACCTGCGAGGCAACGCGCCCGGCTTCATGCAGACCTCCGACGGCCAGATCATCATGAACGCAAAGGGCACCGACATTTGGGACACAGCCGACGAGTTCCGCTACGTCTACAAGAACCTCAACGGCAACGGCACGATCGTGGCCCGCGTCGACACGCAGGTTCGCTCCGACGGCTGGGCCAAGGCGGGCGTGATGATCCGCGAGAGCCTCCATCCCGGCTCCAAGCACGCGCTCGTCTGCATGACCCCCGACTACGGGCACTCCTTCCAGCAGCGTCCGGAGACCGGCAACGTGATGGACCATGCGTCCCAGGTGTCCGTGGCCGGGACGGGAGTGGTGACGCCGCACTGGGTGAAGCTGACTCGGACGGGCAGCATCTTCACCGCGCAGCAGTCGGCTGATGGCGTCACGTGGACGGACATCACGTTTGCCTCGCCGGTGAACATCTCGATGGCCGACAATGTCCTCATCGGTCTGGCGGTGACGAGCCACAATGCCGCGGTCGCCACAGCGGCCGAGTTCTCCAACCTCTCGATGACCGGCAACGTGACCGGCCAGTGGCAGGTGGCCGAGATCGGCGCAGAACAGCCCGTGGGCAACGCGCCCGAGCTGATGTACGTGCGGATCGAAGACAGCACCGGCGCCAGCGCCACGGTCGTGTGCGCCGACGAGGCCGTTGCCCTGCGCCCCACGTGGCGGGCCTGGACGATCCCCTACAGCGACCTGGCGGGCGTGAACCTGAGCAAGGTCCGGACGATGTGCATCGGCGTCGGCAATCGCAGCCAGCCCACTGCCGGCGGCGCGGGAATCGTCTACATCGACGACGTCTCTCTGGGCCGGCCGGCCGAGTAGCACGGGCATCTTGCCCGTGTCGGCAGGAGTATCTTTATCTCGGGCGGACCCGAGACTACAATGTCGCAGTCGGTTCCCCGCTGGGGATGGTCAGATTCAGGACAATGGAGTTGATTATGGTCGATCGGATGAGAACGACGCGAAGGGAGTTTCTGAAGGCTGCGGCCTCCGCCGTTGCGATGCCGTACGTGGTCGCGGGCTCGGCCCTGGGGGCCGGAGGTGCAGTCCCGCCCAGCGAACGCGTGAACATGGGCTTTGTGGGCTTGGGTGGCCAGGGGAGCGGCCACCTCATGGGAGGGGCCTGGACCTACGTGCCGGGAGGATACATCGCACGAAACGATGTCCAGGTGCTGGCGGTTTGCGACGTGCGGCGCGAGCGACGGGAGCCCGCATGGCAGCGGTGCAACCAGATCTACGCGGAACGGTTCGGCCGGCCCGGCTACGACGGCGTGAGGGCGTACAACGACTTCCGCGAAGTCCTCGCACGTCCCGACATTGACGCCATGCTGCTTGCGGTGCCGTATCACTGGGCGGCGCCGATGTCGATCCTGGCCATGCGAGCGGGCAAGGACGTCTACTGCGAGAAGCCGGTCGCGATTACGGTCGAGCAGGCGCAAATGGTGGTCGAGACCGCCCGCACCTATGGACGGATCTACCAGGCGGGGACGCAGCAGCGGTCCGAATACGACGGCAAGTTCCGACAGGCGTGCGAATGGATCCGCAACAAGCGGATCGGGCAACTCAAGGAGGTCTATGCTTACCGCGAGCCCGGCGCCTTCGTACCGAGCGCGTGGACCTCGGACCAGTCCGTGCCCGTGCCGGAGGGGTTCGATTGGAATATGTGGCTCGGGCCGCTGCCATGGCGGCCGTTCGGCGGGGAGGCGGGCCACACGCTGTCGGGCCTGTTCGTCGGCGACGTGAACTGGAGCCCGCACCACTACGACATCGTCCAGTGGACGGTCAACCCGGATCTCAAGGCGCCGATCGATGTGAAGTACCGCAACGGCACAATCGACTACCATTACGCCAACGGCGTCGTGGTTCATGGCGAAGCCTATCCCAACGAGCCGGTGGGCCCGGACGGCGGGGCGTGTTTTGTCGGTACGACAGGCCGCATCGCGGTGGATCGCGGCAACATCGTCTCCTATCCGGCGAATATTCTCCGAGAGCCGCTCGGGCCTGACGACGAGCGGGTGTACCGCGCGGACAGCCATTCCGGGAACTTCCTGGACTGCGTCCGCACGCGCAAGACCACGATCTGTTGTCCGGAGGTCGCCGCGTACACCATCAATGCCATCTTCATCGGTGGCATCTCCCTGGCCCTCAAACGCGACCTCCGCTGGGATCCGGTCAAGCTGCAATTCGTGGGGGATGACACGGCGAATCGGCTGCTCTCGTACTCGCCGCGACCGCCGTGGATTCTGTAGTAAGGACGCTTCGCCGAGGATATTTGCCATCCGCTGCATGAAAGGTGGTTCATGAAGAGTGTTGTGTTCAATCAGATGCTGTTTGCCGGATTCATTCTGCTGTTGGCGGCCTGTGCCGGCGGGGCCGCCCAGGAACAAGACTGTATCGCCGTTCTGCGATCCAATGCCGGCGCGGTGGAGAAATGCGCCGCCTGCCAGCAGTTGAGGATCTGCGGCACCGCGCAGTCCGTCGCGGCCCTGGCCGCGGTGCTGGGCGACGAACGGGTGGGTCACGCCGCGAGGTATGCGCTGGAGGGCATGCCGTACCCCGAGGCGGGCGCGGCGCTGCGAGACGCGCTGGGCAAGACCACGGGGGCGACCAAGGCAGGCCTGGTCGATTCGATCGGCCGCCGTCGCGACGCGCAGGCGACGGTGCTGCTGGTTCCGCTGTTGAAGGACGCCGATGTGGGCGTCGCGATGGCCGCGGCTTCGGCGCTGGGCGCGATCGGCGACTCGACCGCTGCCTCCGCGTTGGTCGCGGCTCGCGACAGCCGCGATCCCGAGGTCCGCACAGCCGTGTGGCGGGGGCTCCTGCACTGTGGAGATGCGCATCTCAATCAGGGGAACAAGTCCCAGGCATTGGGGCTCTTCCGTGCGGTGCTGGAGGGGAACCCGCCTCTGGCGATCCGGGTCGCAGCCTGGAGGGGGCAGGCTCTCTCGGACGACGCCGGACGGGCGAAGCTCATCGTTGCAGCCATGGCCGGCGAAGACAAGCCCCTGCGTCTGGCGGTTATCCAGCTCGTGCGGGAAACGGGGGATGGTGAGGTAGTGAAAGCGTGCCTGCGGCAGTGGAAATCGCTCGGTGCCGACGCGCAGGTGGCGGTTGTCCATGCGCTGGCGGACCGAGGGGATCGGGCTTCGCTGGCGGATGTCCTGGCGGCGTGCAAGTCGTCGGAGGAATCGGTTCGCGTCGCCGGAATCCAGGCGGTCGGGAGCCTTGGTGGTGCGGAGAACGTGGTGCTCCTCGCGGAGCGTGCGGCGCAGACCTCCGGCGAGGAGCAGGCGGCTGCTCGAGAGAGCCTCCGGGTGCTTCGCGGCAAGAGCGTCCACGCCGAGATGATCGCGCGTGTGAAACAGGCCGATCCGGCGGTGCGCGTGGAGCTGATCCAGGCTTTGGCAGATCGCCGGGCGACGGAGGCGACGCCTTCGCTGTTGCAGACGGCCGCGAGCGACCAGGCGCCCGTTCGGATGGCGTCGTACCGGGCTCTGCGGGAACTGGCGGCAGCGAGTGACATCGGCGCGGTGGTCGCGCTGTTGTTCAATGCGACGAGCGGCGAGCAGAAGCCGTTGGAGAATATGGTTCTCGGCGTCGCCAGGCGGGCGAACGCCGGTGCGGAGGCTTCGAGGGCCATCCTGGCGAAACTCGATTCGGTCCGGGATGTGCGGATCAAGGGGATGCTGATCGGCATCCTGGGGCAACTCGGCGACCCGTCGGCCCTGGCGACCCTGCGCAAGTCGCTGAGCGACTCCGATGCGGAGATTCGGTATGCAGCGATCGGCGGGCTTGCCCGCTGGCCGAACGCCGAGCCGCTGCCCGACCTGCTGCGGATCGCGAAGGACAAGGGCAGCGGGGATTGCCAGGTCCGCGCGTTGGGCGCATACATCGATCTCGTGGGAACACTGACCTCCATGCCGGACCAGGAGAAGGTCCCATGCTACAGGACTGCAATGGAGCTGGCGCCGAACGCCGCGGGCAAGAGACGGCTCTTCGCCTCTCTGGCCAACGTCAAGACGGTCGAGTCCCTCCAGTTGGCTGCTTCTTGCGTGCAGGACAAGGAAGCCGGGCAGGAGGCGGCTCTCGCCGCGGTGACCGTTGCCGAGGCGATCTATGGCGGCAACGGCAAGGTGGTCGGTCCTGTCCTGGAACGCATTGTCGCGGCCAACGTCGCCGATGCGACCAAGGCTCGGGCACAGAAGGTTCTCGACGAGGTCCGCGCGGTCCAGAGCTACTTGACGGAGTGGGAAGTGGCCGGGCCGTATGCGGAAGAAGGCAAGAACTACTCGCAACTGTTCGACATCGCGTTCGGGCCGGAAGTGCCGAACGCCCAGGTCCTGTGGCGGAAGATGCCGATCTCGAAGTACGAGCAGCATCCCGCATACCTGGATCTGCTCAAGGAACTCAATGGTGGCGAGCAGAAAGTCGCCTACCTGCGGACGAGCATCGAGTCGGCCGAGACCAAGACCGTGACGCTGCAGATCTTCAGCGATGACGGCGTGAAGGCATGGCTCAACGGCAAGGTCGTCCACTCGAACAATACCGCCCGGCCGATCCTGGCCGAACCGGACCGCGCGAATGTCACGCTCGACAAGGGCCTCAATACGCTGATGCTCAAGGTGACGCAGAACAACCTGCCCTGGGGCGCGATCGTCCGCATCAAGGAGAGCAGGCCGGTCGAGCCCAAGGTCGGAGAAGGCTTCCGACTGCATACGATCAACGCGGATTCTCGCTTCGAGGCTGCGGGCGTTCTCGACGTGAATCGCGACGGCAAGCTGGACATCCTGTCCGGGGGGTTCTGGTACGAGGCCCCCGACTGGAAGAAGCACTTCGTCCGCGAGATCAAAGAGGAAGGGAACTACTTCTACGACTTCGCCAATCTGCCGATGGACGTGGACGGCGACGGCTGGATGGATACCGCGGGCGCCGCCTGGCACAACAAGATGGTCTACTGGGTCCGCAATCCAGGCAAGACCGACGAGCCCTGGCAGGTGTACGAGGTCGATGCGCCGGGCAATATGGAAACCGCGATGGCCTACGATATGAACCGCGACGGGCAGCTCGACATCCTGCCCAACATCATGACCGCCGCGGCCTGGTATGAGTTCCGTCGAGATGTGTCCGCCCCGCAGGGCGTGCGGTGGGAGAAGCATCCGCTGCCCCAGGAGGCCGCGGGACATGGGATCGGCGCAGGCGACGTGAACAAGGACGGCCGCTGCGACGTGGTGACGCCCAAGGGCTGGCTCGAGCAGACCGCCGACGGCTGGCAGTGGCGGCCCGAGTTCGAGCTGGGCTACGCGTGCATCCCGATCCTCGTGTCCGATGCGGACAGCGATGGCGATTCGGACATCGTCTGGGGCCTGGGCCACAATTACGGCGTGTTCTGGCTCGAACAGAAATCCGCCGACGGCAAGCGAACGTGGGAGAAACACCTGATCGACGACTCGTGGTCGCAGCCGCACTTCATGCTCATGGCCGACCTCGACAACGACGGCAAGGACGAACTGGTCACCGGAAAACGCTACCACGCCCACAACGGCAACGATCCCGGCGGCAACGATCCTCGCTGCGTATACTGGTACGATTTCGACGCGGGATCGAGAACCTGGGCGCGTCACGTCCTGCACGAGGGCGGAGCCGTCGGATTCGGGATCAACACGATGGCCGTGGACGTCGACGCGGACGGCGATATCGATGTCGTCGCCCCCGGCAAGAGCGGATTGTACTTGTTCGAGAACCTGTTGAAGTGATTGATTATGGATAATGGATAATTGGCGATGAACCGCGGCAAAACCCGCGATGCTGTTCAATCATCAATAACCAATTATCCACCATCAATGAGGAGCCCTTTGCCATGCCGAGACCGAAGATCGCGATGATCGGAGCGGGAAGCCTGATCTTCTGCAAGACGCTGACGATGGACATCCTGGCCACCGAGGCCCTCCAGGACGTCGAGATCTGCCTGATGAACCGCACGAAGCCCAAGCTCGACAAGATGGAGGCCTTCGTCAAGGAGGTCGTGAAGGCCAACAAGCTGCCGGCCAAGGTGACCGCGACGCTCGACCGGCGCAAGGCCCTCGACGGCGCGAAGTACGTCATCAACATGATCCAGATCGGCGGCGTCGACGCCTTCCGCATGGACTACGAGATCCCGCTGAAGTACGGCGTCGATCAGTGCATCGCGGACTCCATCGGTCCCGGCGGTGTCTTCCGCGCCCTGCGGACGATCCCGGCCCTGGCGGACATGTCGCGGGACATGAACGAGCTGTGCCCCGACGCGATTCTGCTGAACTACGCCAACCCGATGGGCGCGAACTGCTCGGCGCTCGGGCGGGTCGCCAAGGTGCAGTTCATCGGCCTCTGTCACGGCGTGCAAACGACGCTGGACCTGATCAGCCGGTATGTGGACGTGC
Organism: Phycisphaerae bacterium; assembly: GCA_017993835.1. Lineage (GTDB taxonomy): Bacteria > Planctomycetota > Phycisphaerae > Sedimentisphaerales > Anaerobacaceae > PLanc-01. The sequence continues at coordinate 53,898 of JAGOLX010000025.1, read as the reverse complement.
CCAAAGACCAGGTCGATTTCGTCTGCGCCGGGATCAACCACATGGCCTGGTTCCTGGCCCTGCGGGACAAGCGCGACGGGCGGGACCTGTATCCGATCCTCCGCGAGCGGTGCGAGAAGCCCGAGTACTATGTCAACGAGAAGGTCCGCTGCGAGGTCATGCGGCACTTCGGGTATTTTATGACTGAGAGCACCGGGCACCTGTCGGAGTACGTCCCGTGGTTCCGCAGCAGCAAGCGTGCCCTGGAGCTGTACTGCGATCAGCCCGGTTTCGGCGGCGCCTCGGGCGCCTACTTCAACTACTGCAACATGCTCGCGGAGAAGTACAAGACCGTGGACTACCTGGCGACGGAATCGCGGAAGATCGAGCGCCGCAGCGTCGAATACTGCTCGTACATCCTGGAGGCCGCCCAGACGGGACGCACGTTCCGGCTCAACGGCAACGTCCGCAACGACGGATACATCACCAACCTGCCGCAAGGCTGCTGCGTCGAGGTGCCGGTCTTCGTCGATTCGCGAGGGCTCCACCCGGTGCGGATCGGGGACCTGCCGATCCAGTGCGCCGCGCTTAATCAGAGCAATGTCACCGTGCAGCAACTGGCGGTCGAAGCGGGTCTGACGGGCGACCCCGAATACGCGATGCAGGCCATCGCGATGGACCCGCTGACCTCGACGGTCTGCACGCTCCGCGAGGCCCGCGAGATGACCCGCGAGATGCTCGACGCCGAGAGCCAATGGCTGCCGCAGTTCAAGGGCAGGAAGCTGGTCGCCAGGCCGGTTGTCAAGATCCCGCGGGACGTGGCGCCCGTCGATGTTCCGCTCGACCCGGCCCTGGCCATCGCGAACCGATTCGGGGAACTGGCGAAGTAGGGATCATCCGGTTCTCGCGTGTCTTTGACTTAAGCAAGATCTCCTGCGTTCGCAGCGATGGTGCATGCGCGCCCGTTCCTCGCGATGTATCATGTCCCGTGGTTTCTGGATTCCCGCTTTCGCGGGAATGACAATCGGCAGCAGGGGCACACATCGGGAATCTCTCTCAAACCATCGGCAACGACCCTGTCATTCCTGCACTGCAAAGGCGCAAGATCTTGTTTTCTTCGCAAGCATTTTCAGGATACCAGCTTCGCGACATCCGCGTCACGCAGCCTCAGGGCCGCCGTCATGATCTGCTGTCCTTTGGGCGTAACGCGATAATAGCGGCTGCCGCTGACCTTGCGGATCAATCCGTGCGCCCGCAACAACCGCAGCCGGCGTGTCGTTCGGCCTGAAACCCGACGGCGTTCCTGCGGATCGCATGGTCCCCCAACGCCGGATACACCTTCGCCAACGCCGGGGCGTCCCGGAACATCACATCCGTCGCGTACTCGCTCTCGCAGACGCTCCAGTAATACGGGTGCAAGTCCAGTCCGCTGTCTGGACCCAGCAAGGGATTCACCCGGACCGAGAGCACCTTGAGCCACCGCTCCCATTTGCGTTTCTCCAGGTCCCGCATCATCTGTCGCGCCCGCGGCAGGTCCTCGATCCACACGAAACAGTTGTCCCGCTGCTCGAAGGCGATCCCCGCCTGTTCCAGGGCGATGTAACCGACGAGCGGCTCGTATTCGCCTTCGTCATCGGGTTCCATATCCAGGAACAGCACCTCCGCGACGATGGGTTGAAATTCCCTGATCCGCACTCGCAATTGGCCGCAGACACAGGCATTCTTGACAGACTGATCGGCCAGCGACACCTCGATTTCGCCGAGCTGCTCGAGCCTGCCGGGGCTTTCACGCCAGGCATTTGGCAGGGTGATATGTGCGGACCTGCATCGTGCCTATGTCTTCGATTGTCCACAGAGCGTGCTGGCCCAGTCGCGAGCGCGTTCCAGTTCGCCGTCGAGCAACAGGTCGATCTCGCCGGTCTTCTGCGGATTGCTCGTCCGGACGGAAAACGTCCGGGGTTTGGCGACGGGAGTGCCTCCCAGGCGGGCCAGGTGAGCGAGCAATTTGGGGGACGCCCTCCAGTGGCGCAATGGCCAAACCGTGACGGTTGTGTCGAATGCAGCGACGGATTTGGCCGATAGAATGGCCAGAGGCAGGCTCTCCAGGGCCGTGCGGACCGCCTTCGGCACGCTGAAGGCATGGGTGGGACTGCCCATCACGACCAGGTCGATGCCATCGAGATCGGAAACGGCAAGCTGATCGATGCCGATGACGCGAGCCTCTCCCGCCTGCTTGAAGGCCTCGGCCATCGCCTCGGCGAGCCTCCTGGTGTTCCCGAATTTCGAGAAGTACACGATCAATGTCTTCATGGCCTGTACCCTCACAAGGGCCCGCCGTCGTCAAGCGGACTCGCTATTCCGCGACTGTGGTTTCCGGGTAGTGTGCGAGTTGCTCGAGCAGGACGTCCGGGATCAGAGACAGCATGGGCGTGTGGCGGATGGTGTAATAGACCAGCCACTTGTTCAGATCGGGGTCGTAGTTGGCGAAGTACGGGTTCAGGACGCCTGTGTGCGGCGTGTTGATACTGACCATCCGCACCGGGGTCTGCGGAGCGAAGTCGAGGTCCTTCAGGCGGACGATCCGGACTTCCTTGCACTCGTCGGTCTTGTAGTGGATTTCGACGTCCTTGAGATCGTAGACAATGGTCCACTTCGTCGCATCGCCTTGTCGGACCGCGGCCAGCGTGTCGAAGGCGTATTGAATCGCGGATGACTTCGACCCATCGGCTTTGTACATCTTGAGCCGGTCGGCGGCAACGACAAACCGGTCCAGCGAATTGTGCGAACCCTTCTGGACGGGCTTGGCCCCGCCGAAACCCTCGTGCTGGGCGAGGTAGGCGAGCGAGTTGTCGCACGTGTCGTTCGTGATGAGTCTGTGGAGCAGTTGTTCGCCTGTGTGGACGACCTGCTTGCCATTGATGAATTCGACGACCGCGGCGGCGCCCTGGGCGTCGCAGACGAAGAAGTGGATCGGCATCGGCATGGCCAGCGAGATACGAATCGCCTTGTCGCTGGCGATGACGTCGGCCACGGTTCGGCTGTTATCCAACTGGTACTGAGTCCACGCAGTGACGGCGGGGCGGTCGTCCGGGGCGGGATTGCGCGTGTTCGGGAGCATGAGGGTCTCGACTACCAGGCCGACCTCGTTCATCCCGCCGTTGGGCATCTCCCGCCCGTACTGGTTGAGGGTGACGCTGCCGTACTTGGAGACCCATTCCGCGGCCTTCTCCGTGGGGTTCAGCAGCAGAGCACGCTTGGCGACGCCTCTCTTGTTGGCGATGAGCAGGCCGTCATTGATGTGCCAGTCCAGATTCTTGCCCGCGAACAGCCCGTCCTGGAGGAACGCGGTGCAAGCCCGAGCGGCCTGTGTAGCCACAAGGGCGGCCAAGACAAGCAGGGCAGTCAGGATGATACGGGATGGGTGCAACGGCGAATTCCTGTGTGCTGTCATAGGGGTCCCCCTGGGCATAGTCCTGAATCCTGTGGTCTGGACATCTTCACCCGTTCAGGACGGCGACGGCGTCCTGGACAGAGGCGTCCTCGTGTACCATCTTGCTCAGGGCTCGGACCATCTTATCGGGCCTTGCGTGTTGCCAGGCGTTACGGCCGATGGACAGGCCTGCGGCGCCGGCCGCCAGGGCGCCCTCGACCATCTTGAAGATCTCCTCGTCGCTGCCCATTTTGGGCCCGCCGGCGATGACGACCGGGATCGGGCACCCATCGACGACCTGTCTGAAAGTCTCGGCACTGCCTGTGTACCCTACTTTCACAATATCGGCGCCCAGTTCCGCACCGACGCGGGCGGCGAGCTTGACATTGTTCACGTCGTATTCATTTTTGATCTTGGACCCTCGGGTGTAGACCATGGCCACCAGAGGCATTTGCCATTCCGTGCAGCGCTCGCTGACGAGGCCGAACTGGCGGAGCATCTCTTTGTCGGTCTCTGCGCCGAGGTTGATGTGGATGGAGACCGCGTCGGCGCCCAGCTTGATGGCTTCCTCGACGGTACAGACGAGCTCTTTGGCGTTCGGATCGGGGCTCAGGGAGGTGCCGGCGGACAGGTGGATGATCAGGCCGACGTCCTGTCCGGAGCCGCGGTGACCCGCACGGACCATGCCCTTGTGCATCAGAATGGCGTTGGCTCCGCCCGTGACCATGTGGCTGATCGCCGATCTCATGTCCGTCAAACCCTCGATCGGGCCCACGGTAACCCCGTGGTCCATCGGGATGATGACCGTCCGTTGCGAGTTACGGTCGATGATTCGCTCCAGTCGTATCGCTTTGCCTATCATATAAAACCTCCACAACAATCGGTTCTCGGGCTGGAAAAGGAACCCGGTTGGCGTCGGGCCCTTGTCTGAAGGTCGTATGATGTGCGTTTGTTGTGATGAAGGCAAGAAAAAAAGCCCGTCCGTGGATTGGCGAGAATTGATGACCGCCCAAAAATACGTAGTTGTACCTATTGCTTTTTTGGGCTGAGGAGGGTACAATCTAACGAAATTGAGATGCATATGCCGGGGCAAGGGCTCGTCATCCTGTGATCCCGCGTCGCTCCGGTACGAGTAGGGGATAGGGAAAGGTCATGAGGGCGGGAAATACTGCCATTGGGAACGGGCAGGGTAGCGGCGCTTGTCAGGAGGTTTTTCTGTGTGTCGTAGTGTCTGCTCGACGTCGGGCAGACGGTACGCATCCTTTGTTGGATGAGTGCGTCGGCCGCACGGTTTGGCAGGTCGCACCACGTTGCGGACCGGGATCGGACCGCTGTGACACGGTTTTCCAGCGATGATCCGGTTCGATGGACAATCAGGACCCCAGACTCTGGCACCTGGGGGAGAAGTGTTTTCAGTGCGTCATCCATCACAGTGACAAGGGTAGCCGATCTCTCGGATTCTGGGATATCCGGGACGACTCGGCGTCGTTGGTGGGTACGGCAGGCCACGGCGAACTTCGCGCAGATGGTGGGCACACATATCCGAGATATGTGCGCGCCCCGATAGCGCCTTCGGCGCACCTCGTGCACGATGACCGCCGTGAGTTCCCAGAGGCAAGGCCTTCGCCAATGCGTGTGGCCATCGCGGTGCGCGGGTGCGCTGAAACCAGGCGATGGAGTGTCACATGCGAGACGAAGTGCTTTGCCAGGGTGTTTTGATGCGGTCTCCTGCATGGATGGCCCGTATCTGTGGCGATGCAGGCAGCGGAGTGATATCAGCCGAGAGTCTTCGGCTGTTACCGACGGGGACGGAGTCTGACCTCAGGGAAACTGAGCACATCTTCTCAGGGTTGCGTCCTGAAGAGGGACGGAACAGACGGGGAGTCTGTGATGCACAGGGAGGCGAAGGCCTGTCGCGTTGCGGGCCGCTGCAGGGACGAGGAACGACGCGAGCAGGTTCGGCGATGGGCAGCGGCGTAGCCGACCGTTGCGACGGGCTCGGAGGGAGGATGGCAGGGGGTCAAGCATGAATAACATCATCTACGGACAGGGCGACAACGCGAACATCCACCCTGGTGTGGTGCCGTATGTTCCGCCCATGGTCCCCCCAGTCGCCGCCGGCGACAGCCTGTTTCAGATCGCCTGGCGGGGAAAGTGGTTCATCCTGGTCTCCGTCGTCCTCGGGCTGGGAGGTGCGTTCCTCTATCTCCAGACCATGGGCACGGAGTACATGGCTATGTCCCGAGTCCTCGTCGAGAAGCCCCGACTGATGCAGGGGGTGGATATCACGCAGCCCGGCGATACCGCCGTCAATTACCTGCAGCAGCAGGCCAGCATCATCACAAGCCGGGAGAGACGCAACGAGGCCCTCCGGGACCCGAATCTCCTCATGATCCCAGCCCTGAGTGACCCCAATCGCATGCAGGCGGTGCTCCAAAGCCTCTCGGCAAGGGTGGGGAAGGACGACATCATCAACGTGACCGCGTCCTCGGATGACCCCAATGGCGCTGCAGCCATCGTGAACGCCTTTGTGTCGGCCTACGTGAACTGGCGCCGGGCGAACAAGCGAGACAGCACGGACAATCTGTACGACGGTCTCAGCGACAAACTGAAGGAAATCGCCAAGGATCTGGATACCAAGCATCGCCGACTCGCCGACTTCGGCAAGCCGATCAGTCTCCTGGGCAACTCGCAACGCAGTGCGGATTCCCAGACGCTCGATAGATATGAGCAGGAGTTGATTGCCGCCAACCTGCATGCGATCCAGCAGCGGACCCACTACGATCGGTTGGTTTCGCTCGAAGCGGACCCGAACCGATTCCGCCAGTACGTTCTGAGCCAGGGGCTTGCCGCGGAAGATCGCGAGCGGATTCGTCTGGCGGAGGTCCTGGAGAGGACGCGCATGCAGTTGGAGGAGTTGTTGGCCGTCGGCACCGTGCAGAAGTCTCAGGTCGCTCTGTTGGAGAACCGCGAGAAGGAGTGTGTTCGCAAGATCACGCAGTACGATGCGAAACTCGTGCAGGAGCAACTCGCGTTCGCAAAGGACCTCGCGGAGGACGCGGACAAACGTGTCGAGGGGCTCAAGAAGCTGTGCGACGACGAAATGAAGAACCTCCGGGACGCCAATGCGGAGGACTCTCAATATGAGATAGCCAAGCGTCAATACCAGATGGCCAACGACCTGTACAATAGCGTCCTGGCCAAGATGAACAGCATCGACGTCAACAGGCAGTTAGACGCCGTGAGCATTCATGTCCTCGAGAAGGCGATGGCGGGGGGCGAAGCGCCCTCCCAGACGGCCAGGGTCATGGGAGTTGGCCTTGTGCTGGGTCTGATGGTGGGCGGGGGGCTGGCCTTCCTGCGGGACTGGCGAGATCCGCGAGTCCGCTCGGCCGACGAGATCACCGCCATTCTGGGCGTTCCGATTCTGGGAGCGGTGCCGACGATTCCGCGGCGCGGACTCATTCGGCGAGGCCCCCGATCGCGTCTCGCTTCGCACACTCGCGAGTTCGAGGCTTATCGCTCGATCCGGACCGCCCTGTTCTTCGGCACGGTCCGCGAGGAAGCCAAGACGCTCCTGGTCACGTCTCCCGGTCCGCTGGAGGGCAAGACGACGCTCGTGAGCAACCTGGGCATCGCCATGGCCCGTGCGGGGCAGAAGACCCTGATCGTCGACGCCGACCTGCGAAAACCCACGCAGCATCGGGTGTTCGCCAAGAAGGGGCACACCAAGGGTCTGGTGGACGTCCTGACCGGGACGGCGACACTGGACGAGGCCATCCGTCCGACGGAAGTACCCGGGCTGGACGTCCTGGAGTGCGGCACGATCGTCGCGAATCCGTCGGAGTTGCTGGGCAGCGACCTGTTCTGGGCCGTGTTCGAACAGCTCAAGGGCCGGTACGATCGTGTTCTCGTCGATTCGCCGCCCGTCGGGGTCGTTGCCGACGCCCAGATTCTCGCCGCTCGGTGTGGCTTGACCCTGTTGGTTCTCAGGGCCCAGAAGTCGTCGCGTCTGATTACCCAGCGTGCCCGCGACGCCCTACTGACCGTCAGCGCCAGGGTCGTCGGGGCCGTGGTGAACGATGTCCGCAAGGGGGACAGTCGATACAGCCACTACGGCTACGGCGCCTACAGCTACTATCATCATAACGGTCATGACGGAGATGGCCGAAAGGCCGCTCGCAAGGAACTGCCGTCCGGGGCGGGGCCCCAGGCCGACGACGGGCCGCCGGTGGACAAACAGCAGTAGGTGGTCAGGGCCGACCCGGAAGTGCGACGGCGGGATCTGTGAGAGACACGCCTGCCTGCGGTGGAGGAAACGGAGGGGATATATGCTGACCTATATCTGCGTCTTCTTCGGCTCGGCGTACTTGGCCGTGTTCATCACGCCTCTCGTGATCCGGCTGGCCAAGAGGATCGGCGCCGTGGACTTCCCAGGCATCCGGAGCGTCCACACCCATCCCATCCCGCGGATCGGCGGCGTGGCGATCTATGTTTCCTCCGTATGTCTGATCGTCTCCCTGCTGTTCCTGAACAACAACATCGGCCAACGGTTCCGCGAAGTCCAGCTTCAGGTGCTGACGCTGCTGGGGGCGGCCACGGGTGTGTTCCTGATCGGGTTGATCGACGATCTGCGGGGCATGCCTGCTCGGTTCAAGTTCCTCGTGGAACTGCTCGGCGCCGTAGCCTTATGCCTGGTCGGTGTGCGGATCGGCAACGTGGGAATCGGGGGCCACGTCATCCATCTGGGGTGGCTGGGCTTACCCCTCACGCTCTTGTGGATTGTCGGGGTGACGAATGCCGTGAACATGAGCGATGGTCTCGACGGGCTGGCCACCGGCATCGCGGCGATTGCCTGTGCCGTGATCGCCGTCTTCGCGATTCACGGCAGCGTGATTCACACGGGTGTGGCACAGGCCAACGATGTCATGATGGCGCTCTTTGCATTGGCGCTGCTGGGCGGCCTGTCCGGCTTCCTGTTCTTCAACTTCAACCCGGCCAAGATATTCATGGGCGATTGCGGCAGCCTGTTCATCGGGTTTACTATTGCCGCGGCCAGTGTGATGTGCGTCTCGAAGTCGGCAGCGCTGGTCGGTTTGGCCCTGCCGGCCCTGACGTTGGGAATCCCGATCTTCGACACGCTGTTCTCCATGCTCCGGCGGTTCCTGGAGCGCCGCTCGCTCTTCGCCCCCGATCGCAGCCATTTCCACCATCGGCTCGTCGCCATGGGCCTGACCCATCGCCACGCGGTCTTCGCGATCTACGGCGCGACCCTGCTGGCCGCGGGTTTCGGCTTGTGGATGATGACCAGCGACAGCCTGACGTCGTTGGTAGTCTTCGGTGCGACGCTGCTGCTGATCGTCCTGCTATTCCGCGTCGTCGGTGTGGTCCGGCTGCACGAAACCGTCAGTCGCCTCAAGGAAAAATACAGCTTCAGTTGCCAGCAGCGGAACGACAGGCGAACGTTCGAGACCCTGCAGTTGCAGTTCCGCCAGGCCCGCGATTCGGACCAGTGGCGGGCGGCCGTCTGCGAGGCCGCGAAGAAGATGGATTTCGCCTGGATCGCCCTCCAGACGACCCATCAGGACGGCCGTGTGGACGAGGAACTCTGGCGTTCGCCCGAGGGCAGGCCCGACCTGACGCGGATCGTGACGATGACGATCCCGCTGACGAACGGCAACGGCAACGGCCACGAGCCCGGCCTTTCCCGCCAGCTCGAAGTGGCCATCTGCGTCAACGGCTCCCTGGAAGCCGCCGGCCGCCGGGCCACCCTCTTCGGCCGCCTGATCGACGAGAACACCGCACGAGCTGCAGGTCACGCAACCTGATCGCAAGCCCCCCCGACAAACGACTCCTTCAGACGGACCTGTCGGGGAGCCTGGATAGTGTCTGGAGCCCACGGACAAGCGAATCGCAGGGACGTGGTTGATTCAACCGGTTCAATCACGCCGGCTGGCAGAGCCGAAGTTGCTTGAGATCCTCTCGATCACAGTCTACCGGGTAAGGAAGTCGTGATCGACTTTGGCGAGGCGGCGGAAAGGCGACTCCGCCGGGCCCGTCCATATGACACTGGCTATTTCATGTAGAACCTCAAGATGGCATCGACCTAGTTGCCTTTCGAACCGCTATCTGAGTTCCAGCACTGTCGCCTGTCCCTGCGTCGAATGCCAATCACTACCAGAGCCAACAGAACGAAAGGCAGGAAGAACTCTGCGGCTCCGCATGGGCCTGTCACAGGGGACAGCGAGCAGCCGCCTCCGCCGCCACCGCTGCTGCCCGAAGAGACATCCGCGTCGCCATCGCCGTCATCAGTCGTCGCGGCGACCAGGGTGTACGGCGTGAAGTGCGTCGTCTGGAAACGCAGGGCGCCGACCGTCGCGGAGAGGGCGACGTACTGAACGTTCGTGATCCCGTCCTGCGTCAGCGTGCCGGTCAGGGAATCATACCAGTACGGTTGCGGCACGTCGCTGCCGTAGTCGGCGATCAGATACGGGATCGTGATTGTGACCGGCACGTCAAACTGCATTCCGCTGGGTCCGAACTCATAGGGCAGAACGTCCACTGTCGAGCCGGGCTGCAAGTCCTCGATCCTCGCGACGGTCACGGTCACGTCATACGGGGCCGCCCCCGCCGGGATCACGACCGAGACGTCATCCGCATCGACCGGCGCGGCTGTGCCCACCGTGCCGCCGACTGCGGCGGCGACCAGTCGCTCTGCCAGCGGCGTCGGGTCGACGAACGTGCTGGCCGCGAAGTAGATCTGGTCCGCGGCGTTTCGATCGTCCGTCCAGAGGACGTACGGCCGGCCGGAAACGTCGACCCCGATGGCCGGCTCTCGCTGATTCGTGCCGGTGCCGCTGTCGCCCACGAGGACGTTCGTTTCGTCGCCGTCGCGGATCTCGACGACATAGACATCCGTGTCCGAGGTGTTGGTGGCATTTCTCGCGTCTTGCCAGCATACGAAGACCCGCAGGTCGCCCGCCTCCTCGGCCACCGCGATGGCGGGAGTCCGCTGGTCCGTCCGGGATGTGTCGTCGATGAGATTCACGCCTGTCAACGGTGTCGCCGGAAGGCCGTTCGAGGACGCATAGTAGATGTCATCGTCGCCCGAGAGATCGCTCACCCACACGAGATGAAGCACAGAACTGCCTGCCTCGGCCGCGACGGCGGGCAGGAATTGGACGCCCGTGCCCGTCACGATGGGGACGTTCGTCCACGGCCCGCTGTTCGAGGCGGCGCCGTAGATGTCCTTCGACTGGTTCCGGGCGTCGGTCCAGACCACATAGGCCGTGTTCGATCCATCCACCGCGATGCGGGGATCCGTCTGGTCCTGGACATTCGAGGTCACCGCCTGGACTGTGGCCGAGGCGAAGCCGGCGATCGAATGGGACACATAGATGTCCTGGTTCCCGGCGCGATTGTCTTCCCAGGCCACGTATACGCGATTGGGCGACTGCGAATCGACCGCAATCGCAGGATTGATTTCGTCGTCGTTGGAGTCGGCCACGCGCACGGCCGCCGACCACGTGACGCCGTCCGCGGACGTGCTCGCGTAGAGGTCCCAGTTCCCCCGGCGGTTGTCCTGCCAGACGACGTAGAGCACGCCGTTCGTGCCGACTGCGATGTCCGCGTTGCACTGGTCCAGGACGTTGGTCGTCACCTGAACCGGGTCGCCGAATTCTTCGTCACCGGCGGCACGCTCGGACACATAGATGTCGCGAGAGCCTTCGTCACCGGCATGATAGACGACCCAGATGCTCCCGTCGGCGTCACAGACGGTGGCCGCAGCGCCGAGATCCGCACCCTGGGGCCCCCAACTGGCGCAGCGATTGGCGCCGAAGGCCCTCATTTCGGTCTTGAAGCCGTAGGACTTCTGCGCCATGGCGTTACCCGCGAGATCGGCGGCGTTGACCGTGACCGTGATCGTCGCATCGTAGTCGAAGTCGGCGCCCGCCTGATAGGCGTAGGTGTAGTCCGCGGGAGTGCCCACGCGGCGGCACACGCCCGAACTACTCGTATGGCTGGCCACATTGCCCGCATACACGGACTCGCCGTTGACCGAAATGCTGACGGTGTTCGCATCGACCCCATCGCCCGCATCGGCGATGTGCAGCAGCACGATCGAGTTCCGCGGGGCCTGGATCGCGTTCGCCGCAGGGGAAGAACTCAGGAGCACCGGCGGATCCTGATCGTCGCTGTCCCGCTCGAACGTGGCCGCGACGGACTTGTCGGCGTCCATCGTGATCGTTGTGGTGGCCACCGTACCGGAGGCGTCGCCCGACCACGCGCTGAAGCTGTAGCCCGTGTCCGCCACCGCGGTCAGCGTGACGGTCTGGCCGTAGGTGTAGGTGGCCTGGTCCGGGTTCTTTGTGACCGAGCCATTGGCCGCAACGGTATCCAGAGTATACGCATTGGCGGTGAAGGTTGCCGCCACGGACTTGTTGTCGTCCATGGTGACCGTCGCAGAGGCGACGGTGCCCGAGACATCGCCCGACCAGGCTCCGAAGCTGTATCCGGCGTTCGCCACGGCCGTCAGCGTAACGGACGTGCCGTGGGCGTAACTGGCTTGGTCCGGACTGCGGGTCACCGATCCATTCGTCGCGGTGGTTTCCAGAGTATATGTGTTGGCGGCAAACGTAGCCGTGACGGACTTGTCGTCGTTCATCACCACGGTAACCGGATTGGTGCTGCCCGACAGATCCCCCGCCCAATTCATGAAGTTGTAGCCGGTGGCCACCACCGCGGTCAGCGTGACGGTCTGGCCGTAGGTGTAGGTGGCCTGGTCCGGGCTCTTGGTCACCGAGCCATTGCTGGCGCTGACGCTCAGCGTGTAGGTGTTGATCGTAAAACCGGCGGTCACGGACTTGTCCTCATCCATCGTAATGACGGTGGAGGCCGCCGTGCCCGAGGCATCGCCCGACCAGCCGCTGAAGCTGTAGCCTGTGTCCGCCACCGCGGTTAGCGTGACGACCTCCCCGTATGTATAACTGGCCCGGTCCGGGCTCCGCGTCACTGACCCGTTCGTTGCGGCAGTGTCCAGGGTGTAGGTGTTCGCCGCGAACGCGGCTGTCACGGACTTGTCCTCGTCCATCACCAGGGTCGTCGGATTCGTGCTGCCCGACAGATCGTCCGACCAATTGACGAAGTTGTACCCCGTGTCGGGCGTCGCCTGCAACGTGACTGTCTCGCCGTGCGTGTAGCTGCTCTTGTTCGGGTTCCTGCTTATGGTCCCGTCAGTCGCCGCCACGGTCAGCGTATAGGTATTGATCGTGAAGCTGGCCGTCACCGACTTGTCGCGAGTCATCGTGACCGTGGTCGAGGCGACCGTCCCCGCCGCATCGCCGGACCAACTGCTGAAAGTGTAGCCCGTGTTCGCGACCGCGGTCACGGTCACCGTCTGGCCGTACGTATACGTCGCCTGATCCGGACTCTTCGTCACGGAGCCGTGGATGGCGCTGACGCTCAGCGTGTACGTGCTGGCGGCGAAGTTCGCCGTCACGGACTTGTCGGCGTTCATCGTGACCGTGGTCGGATTTGTCGTCCCGGACGCGTCGCCCGACCAGCCGCTGAACACATGACCGGCATTTGGCGTCGCTTGTAGCGTCACAGTCTGTCCGGACGTGTAACTCGTGTAGTCCGGGGTCTTGGTGACTGTGCCGTTTGTGGCGCTCACGTTGAGCGCGTACGTTGCAGAAGTCTCAGCGAAGTTGGCTGCCACGGACTTGTCGCCGTCCATCGTAATCGTGATCGGATTCGTCGTTCCGGAGAGATCGCCGGACCAGCCACTGAATGCGTATCCGATATTCGGAACCGCCTGCAACGACACCGCCGTATCGGTGATCGTGTAGTAGCTCCGTGCCGGGATGACGGTCACCTGTCCATGCTCAACGCCTACATCCAGGGAATATCGCGAGTGAACGTTGATAGTGATAGTCCGCGACACGGATGTAAGGTCATCGTGGACGGTGATCGGAACCTCGTAGGAACCAACCTGTTCTGCCGTCGGGGTCCAGGTGAAGTTGGCCCCGACAAATGTCGCTCCCTCCGGCAGGTCTGCGGCAGAGTAGGTCTTGGTGCCGCTGCCGCCAGTCCCGGCAGCCGTGAACTCCAGGGTGTTTCCGGTGGCAACAGTGACTGTCCCAAGGGCCATCAGCGCAAGGCTTCCATCCCCGGTGGGCGTGAGATAGTATATCTCTTTGCTGGAAGTCGCACCGCTCAGATCATTCTCGACGATGTGGGGTTCGGCCAGTGTCGCGATAGCCGCCTTACTATAGGTCCCCGTGATCGTATTACGGGTCAAGTTGGGTTCTGTCTCCTCGCCGCAATAGATCCCGTAGGATGTCTCGGGCGAAGCGGCAAAAGCAATCGTATTGTTCTCTACCTGCCATGTGCCTGCCACAAGATAGATCGAGGCCTGCGACGAATATCCGCAATCGGTCAGTGTGTTGTCACTGATCATTCCGCCGGAGGAGATGTCTAACGCACTGATCCCGCGGTAGGACGCGGCGGTGATCGTATTATTGGAAATAGTCGCTCCCTCAAGCCCTAGAGACGAACCTGTGACTACCCCGGATTGGATGGCTTGGGACTGATTCGTCAGGATGTTGCCTGTGACTACCTCCCCACCGTATATGACTCCATCCCCAGTGGCTGTGCCTACGTGAATCCCGTATGTTGGTTTGCCGCTTAGAGTATTACCGGTGATCGTGATGTTCCGAGTGCTGCTATTGGAACCAATCCCGACTGTGCCGACTTCGCCGCCTGTTGCATACGTTATGACATTGCCGGTGATCGTGACATTCTCTGGAATACGCCTGATCTGGTCGCCTTTACCCAAGTCGGCGCGGGCGGCAGCAACGAACTCCGTACCGGCATTGTTGTCGGCCGCCCCTATGGTTGTGAAATCCCGAGTGGCCTGGGAGATAATGACGTAACGGATGCCTACGGCGGTGTATCCTCCATCCGATGTGATACCAGGCGGATTGGTTGACTGCAAAATCCCCGACTGTGTGGCGTTGTCAAACGTGTTGCCCGAGATTGTACTATCGGAAGTGTACTGATAGTAGATACAGTTGTCAACAAAGGTATTGTTGCGAACGATGGATCGGTTACAGTTGTACAGAATGACGCCGCCTCCGAGATTGCCCGAAAAGTAACAGCCCTCAATGATGGTATTACGAGGAGATGTCGCACTCTCGATATCAATTCCGGCCATCGGGGCTGTGCCGGCCTTTCCGTATTTGGTGACACCAGTCCCGGTGATGTTGCAGGCGAAGATATGCGCGTCATCTGAAACCACAATGGAAATCCCCTGCCTTCGGCAATCCTCGATGCGGCAGTTCGAGATCACGACATTGGAGCTTCCCCACAGACCTACAGTCCTCCCGGTCAAAAGGATGCCGTCACCCACGCAGTCATATATGTACATGTTGTCAATGAGCACATTGCTGATGTTAATCCCTACTGGCGGCACAACTGTAATGCCCATACCAAACTCGTAGGTGTTGCCTGGAATAGGATATTGGTGACCATCCCGGTCGCCCTTGATGGCCCCACCCCGAACGGTGACGTTAGACCCAGATATCTTGAGCACCTGGTACTGTCCCAAGCCGCTGTCGTACCCTGAGTCGTTGGGCAATGTGACGAGTGTGGCGTTATCGTGCATCTCCAGCGAAGCGCCGTCATACAGAACGATAGACGTAACAGCATCGACGGTATAGGCACCGGCCGGGACATAGGCAATCGCGCCGATTCCTCGGGCATAGTCAACCGCGCTCTGGATCGCCGCCGTGTTCGTCGCCGCATCGGCGGTCGGGCTGGCCCCATAGTCGGTGACATTCACGTATGTGGCCGGTTGTGCCGTTGCCACGACGCCAAAGGACAACAGGAGAATGGCTGCTGCCAGGAATGTTGCACGCACGTCAGTCCTTTCCAGAAGGTTGGCGCCGCCTCCTATGCTGACATCAGCCCTATCGCGGTTCTGACCGCGTTCCAGGTGCATTTCAGACGCGAATGCGCGCCGTGGAACGCCCCGTTGGACTTGTGCCGATTCGAGGCCACTTGAGCATTCGACTGCGACATGGCTGCCATTGCGATGGCCGCCACGAACTTGTTGCACAGTGGACATTTCTTTCACCGTTTGGAAGATGGCCGGGCATTGCGTCTATAGAGTACTTCGGTGCTATAATGAGAGTATATGTAATCGGCGGAGGCGTGCCAATGCTCTTCCGGTCGACATTTGTTATTTGACAATGGCTGGTTGCGTCGGGATCCCTTTCGTGAGGCCCCTGTGATGTATCGGGTGTTCTGGCCGGACACTGTACCGGAGTGGAGGTTGGACAGCGTTCTGCAAGCCGTCGCGACCCACGCGGAGTCGCCTGGGGATATCGCGCGGGACGACGCTGAGGCAAGGGCGAATTCCACTCCAGGTCAAGGAGTGCGAAAAACTCGTGCTGTCGCGGCGAAGCGTTTCAGGGTAGACGAGGGTGTCCGGCCAGGTCACGGGCTTGGCCGTAGTGTCGAAGATCAGGTTTTATCGAACCTCCGCCGTTGCAGGTGATGGGTGTCCCACGAGTGAAAACACGCGGACGAAATGCGTAGTTGTACGTATTGGCTTGTACGCAGAAAACGTGGTATAATACCGCAGATCGACGCTGTTCATCGGCCAGGGTTTGAGGGTGTATTTGGCACCCTACGGATGGCAGTGCGAAGCTACGGATGGCGAACAGGCATTGCTTGGGAATCGAGTCAAGTTGCGTGGTTACAACTGTTTGTGCTTGTGGAATCTCTGCTCCGGCCTGAGGCGGTGGTGTCCCATAATGGTGGCTCTTGCGTGGGAGGAATGTTCGCGGAATACCACGCGGGTGCGCCTGAGGGGGACGGAGTCTGCCCGGGAGAAGTGAACATCTTGCGACGGGCTTGATCGTAAGCAGCCCCCGTCGGCGTACTGTACTGGAGCCGGACTTCTGGCCCGGGTGCTTCGCACGATAGACGTCAACCCCGACCGCGCCGGGCGATACGCGAGCAATGGAATCATGAGTGGCGTGGCAACTGTGCACACCGGCTTCTCCTCAGAGGATCGAGCGAACGCTTCGCACAAGCAGATCGCCGTCGCCTACTGGTGGCCGCGGCGAGCCCATCGGTATGAGGTCGGTCTGATCCGGCAGAACCTCAAGGTTGCGATCGACCAGTGCTGTATGAATCGAGCCTTTTCGATAGGGTAGAGATTGCCGGACAAAGCCACCAAGGTTACCGAAATGCGTGCGATAGGTGTGCTGGAACGGTAGGTGTGCGACTGAAGCCCTGGAGCCAGCGAACCGCTGAGCAATCGTTGTGCGGATGGGTCAGAGTTGAATGGAGATTCTTGAAGTAGACAGTGAAGAATACCGCGCTGTTATCCACCGACCATACCATGTGTTCAATTCGGCAGAGTTCAATCTGCTCAATAGACACAAATGCGATGATGTTCTCTTCTTTCTCTTCAGAGATGAGAAGTATCGCTTGGGTCTGGTGTGCGGGCTGAAAGACGGCATGCTGTTGTCGCCATTCTCTGCTCCGTTTGGGGGCCTGTCCTACCTCAGAAGTGACATAGGAATTCCCTATATCGAACGGGCTATTGAAGAACTCCAGAAATCTTGCTCAAGAGGAAGGGTCAATGGTATCAAGGTGACCTTGCCGCCGTTGATCTATGACACGTCGTTTATTTCCAAGATGATCAATGCCTTGTTTCGACAAGGGTTCACTATCGCAAGTGTGGACGTGAACCATGCGTTGGATCTGCACGCCATGGACAATCAGGGTTATACGGACGTCGCTCGCGATGCCCGTAGAATTGTGAGAACCGCTTTTGGAAGAGGTGTGACAGTGCGGCGATGTAATGTGTTCGACGATCTGCGTACGGCATACCAGATAGTTGAACACAACAAACTGGAACGCGGTTACCCGATCAGAATGACCTGGGAACAGGTGAAGGAAACCGTATCTCTTGTCCCGGCGGATGTCTTCCTGGTAGCAGACTCCCACAGCCAGGACATTGCCGCCGCCATAGTATTCCGTGTCCAAGAAGGGAAGATTGCACAGGTGGTTCTTTGGGGTGATACACGTGAATATGCTGAGAAGGGGACGATGAACTGCCTGGCGCTCGAGATATGCAAATACTACAGGTACGAGGGGTTTAGGTATGTTGACGTAGGGCCCTCGACTGAGAACTCGGTGCCGAACTATGGGTTGTGTCAGTTCAAGGAGGGTATCGGCTGTACGGCATTCCCCAAGCTCTCGATGGTGTGGAAGACCTAAGGAAGGCGGTGTTCGTATGAAGATGTTCGTCCACCCCAGGGCCATTATTGAAGAAGGTGCCACGATTGGCGAGAAGACCCGGATCTGGGCTTTTACCCACATATGCCCAGGCGCCGTCATCGGTGGTGACTGCAACATCTGTGACCATGTGTTCGTCGAGAACGATGTGCGTATCGGCAACCGTGTGACCATTAAATGCGGAGTCTATCTCTGGGATGGCATCGTTCTCGAAGACGATGTCTTTGTGGGTCCTAACGCCACCTTCACGAACGACAAGTTCCCCCGCAGCAAACAATGCCCAGGTCAGCTTTTGAAGACCTGCGTCTGTCGCGGGGCGTCTATTGGGGCGAATGCAACGATTCTGCCCGGGCTGCGAATCGGCGAAAAAGCCATGATTGGGGCTGGTGCGGTCGTGACGCTCAATGTGCCTCGCAACGCCATCGTAACCGGTAATCCGGCACAAATTGTCGGATACATGGACGCGGTGTCCCGTGCGTCTGTCTCACCGCAGGCACCGGAGAAGAAGCCGTCTTGTTCTGTTCGAGGCGTTACACTGAGGGAATTCACGCATGTGAACGACCTGAGGGGGAACCTGTGTGTGATGGAATGGGAGAAGGACTTGCCTTTTCCCCCTCAGAGGGTCTTCTTCGTTCATGGGGTACCTAACGTTCGCGTTCGGGGTGAGCATGCTCACAGAAAATGCCATCAATTCCTCGTTTGCGTCAAGGGATCTGTTTGTGTTGTTGCAGATGACGGCCTTCAACGTGAGGAATTCCTGCTCGACAGTCCTTGGTTGGGTCTATACTTGCCCCCGCTAGTCTGGGGAATTCAGTACAAGTACTCCGCCGATGCCATTCTTATGGTCTTTGCATCTCACCCCTATGACGCAAGCGATTACATTCGCAACTATGACGAGTTCCTGAATGTTGCAAGATCCTGACTTATGAAGATTCCAGTGCTCGACATGAAATCCCCCTATCTGGAACTCAAGGAAGAGCTGGATGTGGCCTACCTGAGGTTCATGGAATCGGGGTGGTACGTCCTCGGCCAAGAAACCACCGCATTCGAACAGGAATATGCCCAGTACTGTGGGACGAAGTTCTGTGTGGGTGTTTCCAATGGATTGGACGCACTTCACTTGGCTCTTCGAGCCTGTGACATCGGCCCGGGAGACGAAGTCGTCGTTCCTTCGAATACCTACATCGCCACGTGGCTGGCTGTGACTTACGCCGGTGGGACGCCCATTCCGGTTGAGCCGGATGCTCGGACTTTCAATGTCGATCCTCTGCTCGTTGAAAAAGCCATAACTTCGCGTACGAGAGCAATCATGCCAGTCCATCTCTATGGGCAGCCGGCCGACATGGATCCCATCATGGCTATCGCCAAACGGCGAGGTCTCATCGTGATTGAGGACAACGCTCAGGCCCAGGGGGCCAAGTACAAGGGGCGAAGAACCGGTTCACTTGGTCATGCCGCGGCACACAGTTTCTATCCCGGGAAGAACCTGGGTGCTCTCGGAGAGGCGGGTGCAGTCACCACAAATGACCCCGAAATCGCCGAGAGAGTTCGGGTTCTGCGGAATTACGGATCGGAGATCAAGTACCGCAACAAGATCAGGGGTTTCAATAACCGCCTTGATGAGTTACAGGCAGCCTTTCTCCGTGTCAAATTGCGGTATCTGGATGAATGGAACGAACGGCGACGCGAGCGTGCGAGGCAGTACTGTGACGGCATGGCGGAGTGCCCGCATGTGACCCTGCCGTTTGTCCCTGACTGGGCTGAGTCGGTCTGGCATCAGTTCGTGGTGTGCCACGAGGACCGCGATGGTCTGCAGCGACAACTATCTGCCGGAGAGATTGGGACACTGGTTCATTACCCGATTCCTCCACACCTGTCTGAGGCGTACGCGGATAGGGGCTGGAAGGCCGGCGACTTTCCTATCGCCGAATTCCTGGCCAGGACCGTCCTCAGTCTGCCAATGGGGCCGCACTTGCAGAGTGTCCAATGCTCGCAAGTGATTGGGGTTCTCCGGCAGTTGTGCGGGGATCACGATGCCAAGATGCCGGAGGGCGCATGATGTCGGATCTTGCCTGTCGTGTTATTCGCGGACTACAACGGAGGTCGAGAACGGTTCGAGGCTGCCTGCGAAGATGGTCATTTATCCTCGAAGCCAAGATATGGCTTAAGGAGTTTTCGTTGGGAGAAGGTGGTTGCCTGTCCGCGCCCACGGTAATCCGTGGGGGCCGGGGAACGCTGCACATAGGTGACAACGTATCCCTCGGGTATTGGATGTCGCATAGGCAAGGTGACGGCACAATACTGGTCCAGCCGAGAGGACCGAATGCAGTCATCATTATTGGGGATGGAACGATCATCAACAACAATACAGCCCTAGTCGCAATGGGCAGCATTCGAATTGGAACGGATTGTCGGATTGGTGACTCGGTGGCCATCTACGACTGTGACTTTCACGAAATCGATCCGATCCTGCGTAATAGGGGCCCTGGGCCGAACATGCCTGTCGAGATTGGAGACAATGTCTGGCTGGGCAGCCGGGTCATGGTTCTCAAGGGTGTAACGATCGGAGCGAATTCGGTGGTGGGAGCGGGTTCGATCGTGACAACCTCTCTCCCGGCCAACTGTGTTGCGGCCGGGGTCCCGGCCAGAGTGATCCGTACAGTAGACGGCAGGGTTTAGCCTCGCCTGATGGTATTCAAGCCATGAAGTCATGAGCACTGTCACGGCCACGCGCACTGACATTTCTATGGAAGGTCAAGCTATTGCTTCGCCCAAGGCGATCAGCAAGGGAAATGCTGCTTCCGGCAGCTACCGCAGCATCCTGAAATCGACATCGCTGATTGGCGGAGCGTCGGTCGCCAATATCCTGATTGGGATGGTCCGGACGAAGTTCGTGGCCATCCTACTCGGTCCGAGCGGCGTCGGTTTGATGGGGATGTACACGCAGGTCGTGACTCTGATCACGACCATTTCCGGTATGGGGCTCTCGCAGAGCGGCGTGCGGCAAGTCGCAGAGGCGGTAGGGACCGGGAATGACGAACGAGTCGCCCGTACGGTGCTGACCCTGCGTCGAACGGTGTGGCTAACCGGGATCCTAGGGTTGTCGGCCATGCTTATCTTCTGTGTCCCCATTTCGCGGATCTCCTTCGGCAACAGCGAACACGCCCTAGCCATAGCGTTACTCGGCGGCACGATCCTTCTCGCGGCGATTACCTCCGGGCAGGCTTGTGTGCTCCGGGGAACCCGGCGCATTGCTGATCTCGCCAAGATCAGCGTTATCGGCGCAATCAATGGCACAATCATCAGCATTCCCTGCTTCTACTTCTGGGGCCAGCGGGGAATCGTCGTCAGCCTGATTGTGTGTGCGGTAGCCTCTCTGGGCACTTCGTGGTGGTTTGCCCGGCGGGTACACATCAAGAGAATTGCGCTGTCCTGGCACGGCAGTACGGAAGAGGCACGTCGGTTGCTCACCCTGGGACTTGCCTTTATGGGGGCGGGCGTGGTTACTGCGTTGTCGGAGTACCTGATCCGCGTGTTGCTTCTTCGCGAGTTCAGCCTCCAAGAGGTCGGCATCTACCAGGCCGCCTTCGGTCTCTCGGGCGTTCTCGTTGGCTTCGTCCTGACGGCCATGAGCACAGACTACTATCCGCGTCTGACTGCCATCGCCGAAGACGATGCCATGGTCAGTCAGATGGTGAACGAGCAGTCAGAGGTGTCGCTTCTTCTCGCCTTGCCGCCGTTGGCCGCCATGATGGTCTTCGCCCCGCTGATCATTCGGGTTTTCTACGCGGGATCGTTTGTCGCGGCGATTCCTGTCCTCCGCTGGTGCCTGCTCGGTGTCCTCGGCCGTGTTATTTCCTGGCCGCTGGGCTTTGTGATCATGGCCAAGGGGAGAGGACGGTTGTTCTTCATCACCGTAATGATGGCCGCCGCCGCTCACGTGATTGCCGTATACTGCTTCACCTCAGTTTGGGGCCTTGCAGGCACCGGGATTGCGTTCATGGCTCTCTATGTCGTCTACACAGTATTCGTTTTAGGCCTGATGCATCATCTGGTAGGGGCGACATGGACCCCACACACCGTCACTCTGGTCGTTCTTTCGATGGCCGTGATGGCAGCACTGATGCTTATCTGTAATCTTGGCACCAGCCCGGCTGTCTACTGGGGGATCAGCCTCACAGTCCTGGGCGTTATCACCTATTGCTGCACGATGCAGCTGTCGCACAAATCCGGAATCAGCTGGAATTCCCTCTTGGTTCGGCTCGGAGCCGTCACGCCTGCCAAATGAGGTATGAACGAATCAATGAGTGAACGCGGAATAGAAGATCGACCCCTAATAACATTCGCCCTCTTCGCCTACAATCAGGAGCAGTTCATCGAAGAGGCTATAAGGGGTGCGTTCTCACAGACGTACTCACCGCTGGAGATCATTCTCTCCGACGACTGTTCCACCGACCGCACGTTCGAGATCATGAAGGAAATGGCACAGAGATACGAGGGCCCACACAAGATCATCCTGAATCGTAATGAGAACAATCTCGGCATCTGCGCCCACGTGAATAGGGTGATTCTGGACGTCTCTAGTGGTGACCTCATTGTGCTTGCAGCAGGAGATGATGTATCGATTGCGGAACGCACGGAGACTCTCTGGTGTGCGTGGGCGGCAACCAACAGGAAATATAGCTTAATGGCAAGCGGCTACATCAAGGTGGACGCTGGCGGGCGTGCCATTGCGGATGTGGCCGTGGAAGAGAACAAGGCCATCACTGACAAGACAGAATTGATGGCTAACACGGGAAGAAGGCAAGGGTGTGTTCTCATGGGATGCACTTTCTGTCTGCACAGGAGCATCTTTACTTTGTTCGGGCCCTTGATTATCCGGAACATCGAAGACGGGGCTATTGTCGCGCGTGCGGGCCTGCTGACGGGCGTTCTTGCTGTGTGTGCCGTCTTGGTGAAGTACAGATCGCATGAGAAGTGCATCACGGCTGCGAAGGACGCGCGAGCGGCCGTCGTGAAGTTCGCGAGGATGCGACAAGAGACCTATCTGCAGACTTTGGTTGACATACAGAGCATGAGAGATAGAGCGGGTCCCGACCTTCGCGAGGTCGAGGGGATTGAACACAGAATAAGGCGGTTGTTGGCAATGCAGGACTTGATCGTCTATTTTGCAGAATCACGCTGTGCACGACGAGTGATTCTCTCTCCGATCATCTGGTGCATGTTTCGGTTCAGTGTCGCAAAAGAAATTCATGCGGCGTGTTTTCCCCGCCTTTATTCTGCCTTCAAGGGATTGGTGCATTGGAGGAAAGAGAAGCGCCCGCGAGGTCGTGTAGAGGCCGCTGCTGTTTTCCCCGGATGCCGACCTGTCAGGGGATACTTCCACACGCAGATAATTGTGAAGAGCAAACGCTGCCGTGCAATCAGGGAGTGATGTACAAATGAGGGATGCGGGAGAAGGATGTTCGAGCATGGCGAGGGGATCCATGGAGTGTATGGTACTCTACCATTGCCAGGTTGGTGTTGTCGGCGACACGGCCACGTTGAAAGCGGCGTTTGAGGAGAATGACGCCCGGCCGCGCCAGGTGTCTGTACAGCCACGCTTCGTTCGGTTTGGTCCACTGTGCAATCGCCGTGGGACCCTCGGCGTCTGCGAGGACCGCGCAGCTGGCAATCACGATCACATCCTCCAATCGATGAAGCTAACTGGCGTTCGAGCGAGGGTCGGGAAGATCATCGAAGAACCGCAGCAGGGTGACTGCATCCTGAGCAGCCATCACCAGCATAGAGAATTTTCTCGTGTAAGGGCATGTCACATGAAACGATTCTCCCAGAAGAACCCTTACCTCGCCAGCCCAATGTGCGCGCTGGTCCTGCTTCTCGCCCCGCATGTCCATGTGAGCGTCGTTTCGAAGGCAACCCGCAGTATTCGTGCATATTCAGATTCAGAGTGATCTATGAAGACTGTAGGAACTATGGCGATCCATTATGTTGATAACCATGGGGGGGTACTGCTCGCCTATGCCCTGCAGGAGTCAGTGGAGCGTCTGGGATATGAGTGCCGTGTGATCGATTTTGATCCGACCCGTATCCCGTCACTGATCCGACATGTGTCTAGAGGGCTGAAGAGACGGCTGATGCGCACACCCGTCTACCTGCATTATTTCGGGTATTATGCAGCGATGTGCATCCGGAATGGTGTGTGTCTACCCCCACGACACGGTCATCAGTCGGTGGGGGTGCGCAAGACGAACTTCGACTGCTTTCGCAGGCGGTACATCAAGCTGAGCGAGAGACGCTACACTTCGAGCGAATCGCTTGAGGATAGCCCACCACCTTATGATGCGTTTGTGTGTGGGAGTGATCAAATCTGGAATCCCTACATCTGTAAACCGGCCGGCGAAGCATGGAATGAGCGCGCGTACTTCCTCACCTTTGCTGCGGAGTCCAAGCGGGTCGCCTACGCTCCGAGTATCGCGATTCCTTCCATTCCCGGCCACCTGCGCGAAGAGATGGCTTCCATGTTGCGTGGAATCCCGCACCTGTCGGTACGTGAGATACACGGAGCGCGGCTCATCAAGGAGATGACTGGGAGAGAGGCACGTGTGGTGTTGGACCCGACTCTCCTATTGAGTCAAGAGTGCTGGGACAAGGTCGCGGTGGAGCCGGGCATCAAGGAACCTTATGTGCTTGCGTACTACCTGGGGGAAAGCGCTGAATACAGGACATTTGCGTATCGCTTGGCGGAGAAAGCAAGGACGCGCGTTGTCCTTATCTCGCGCGTACGGGATGAAGGAAGGGTGCCGCATGCAATACCCCGGCATGATGTAGGTCCAGCGGAATTCCTGGGACTGATAAAGCGGGCCGAGTGTATTTGCACGGACTCCTTTCACGGAACATTGTTCTCCATCAACTACAGGAGACCGTTCTACACATTTGAGCGCCCCGGTTCCTCTGGGGCCAAGGCGATGTCCAGTCGCATCCACAGTATTCTCAATCTGTGCGGTTTGACTGCACAGTTGGTTCAGTCTCATGGGGTACTTCCTTCAGATCCCTTTAGTCTTGACTACACCGGTGCTGACGTGGTCCTGCAGAGGGAGCGAAGTAGCTCGCTTCGGTACCTCAGGGAATCGCTGGAATCAGCGACATGCAGTTGACATCCGATGACGACGCGGATGGATGATATGAATAATCCTGGCGTGGCTTTGGTATCTGTGATTGTTCCCGTGTACAACACGGAGCAGTACTTGCGTGTATGTCTCGATTCGTTGGTGAAGCAGAGCCTCCGTGAACTGGAGATTGTGTGTGTCAATGATGGTTCAACAGATGGTTCCCCTGCGGTGTTGAGAGAATACGCGGAGCGAAACAACCGCATCCGAATTATTGACAAGCCAAATGAGGGCCAAGGAGTGGCTCGGAATGTGGGCCTCGCTGCCGCGACGGGGAAGTACGTGGTGTTTGTGGATTCCGATGATTATGTGGACTGCGACCTGTGCCGCATGGCCTATGAATGCGCGGAACAGAGCCAGGCCGACGTCGTCATGTACGACTATGTAGAATGTTCAGAGGACGGCCACATTCGCAGCAGAGGCACCGATGGGTCTTTGCTTGCTTCTGTGAGAGCATCCGACCGCAAGAGCCTTCTGGCACAGATGGGGGTGGTTTGGACGAAGCTCGTGAGGCTGGAATGGTTACGATCGCATGGTATCCGCTTCCCCGAAGGCCGAATCTACGAGGATGTGTTCGTTCACTGGCGACTGCTGACGTTGGCTGATGGCTTGGCCCTATTGCCTGAGCGGCTGTACTACTACCGGGTCAACGCGGCGGCGACAACCTGTCGAACCGACTGGAAGCGGGCTGATGCTATCGCTATTTACGACATGATCAAAGACATGCTGGTTCAGAAGGATCTCTATCGAGACTATCGCGACGTGTTCTTGCTGCGGCGGTTGGGGCACTTTAGGAGTCTGTATGACGCTATGGAAGAGCCATTCAAGCGGCAGGTGTTGGCGATGATTCGAGATCGATTGGGTGATGATGAATGGTTCTACATCTGTGGTGAGAACAAGCTGCGATGGCAAGACCGTGACTTCTACATGGCCTTGCGTGGCTCCGTCGGGGCGAAAGTACGCCGCGCGGTGTGGTTGTCCACTCGGGCGTGCTACAGAAGGCTGAAGGAAAGAATGCATGCGCACTCAGGCACTGGGAGAAACCCAAGGCGCGTCGGGACTCCATTGGAACATACCGTTCTATGATTGAACGTCCGATTCGTGTGTTGCATAGCTTTGCCAGTCTGAACAGAGGCGGAATCGAGACCTGGCTTATGAACATCCTGCGGGAGCATCCGCCGGGACTGCATTTCGACTTTCTCCTGGACAGACCAGGCGGGGTGTATGAAGAGGAAGCGAGGAGTCACGGGTGCCATATCTATCATCGAGCGTCGATCAGCCGGCTGGGGAAGAGGCTGAATATCATCGGCCTGGGGAGACAATCGCATTGCTTGGAGGAAGTCCTCACAGCCGACAAGCATGACGTGTTCCACATGCATGGCTCGGAGTTTCTGGGGGACGGGATGAAAGCAGCAACTCGGATGGATGTACCTGTTCGGATCGCGCACGCGCATGGCACCAGATGGATCAGAGAGAGACTGACTTGGGAGTGGAGGCTTCGGTACCTACGCGTCCGCACAGTGGACCGCTACCGCCTCCTGAAGTATGCGACGGATATTGTTGCGTGCAGCAATGACGCGGGGTTATCTCTGATGGGCCGGTACTGGAAGAGAGACCCGCGATGTAGCGTGCTATATTGTGGTGTGCCGCTGGACGTGTTCGAGCGAGCACACAGTGATTGGACACGTTCCGACTTTCGGAAAAAGCATGGTATTCCCCAAGACGCAGTTGTTGTTGGACACGTCGGAAGCATGGGGCCGAGTCCGGTCAAGAACCATGGCTTTTTGCTGGACGTATTTGGTGAACTTGCCAAGCGTGATGCCCGGTACTATCTATATATGGCTGGGGATGGACCGCTACGGCGGGATATTGAACGGATGGTCCATGCACGCGGTCTTGACGATCGGGTGAGCATGCCAGGTCTGTGTAGCGATGTTCCATCGTTGATGATTCATGGCTTTGACGTCCATGTGCTTCCATCACTGCACGAAGGTTTGCCAGTCGTGGGATTGGAGGCGGTTGCAAGTGGTTGCTTCACAGTGTGTTCCGACACAATTACGAGGGAGTTTACCGAGTCTTTTGCCGCCCGTGTATCAACCGTTTCACTGCGAGCGTCGGCTTCCCTGTGGGCGGACCGTCTTGAAGCAGGCATTCGGAATCGGATCTCTGCGGAGGATGGGATTGGCTTGGTGAAAGAGAGCTGTTTTTCGATCAGCGCGTCACTGGAATCGCTGCTGCGCCTGTATCGGCGGCGACTTACTGAGCGGCCGGAAATGGAACAGCGTGGCCGGCCCAAGCCACAACTCAGAACAGGTGCGTAGTCTCGGCGCGCAGGAGGTCCCGGATATGTTCGCAAAGATGAAGCTTGTTATGCCGCACTCCCTGACCAACGCGGTTCGCCCCGCCTATCACAAATATGTAGTCACGAGAAACGCATTGCTTCTCCGGCTGTACGGAGATAGAGAAATGGTGTGCCGGCATTTCGCGGAGAAGCATGGGCGCAGACCGAATATGGAGGAGCCGCGCACTTTTAACGAGAAGATCGCCTGGATCAAATTACACACACGAGACCCGCTCATGGTGCAATGTGCGGACAAGTGTATGGTGCGAGAGTATGTACGCAACGCGATCGGAGATGAATATCTGATCCCCCTGCTAGGGGTATACCAACATGTGTCAGAGATACCGTTTGAGCGGCTGCCTCCGCGGTTTGTTCTGAAGGCTACACATGGAAGCGGGTGCAACATAATATGTCGGGACAAAGCAAGTCTGAAGGTTACGATGGCAAAGCGAAAGCTGGAGCGGTGGCTACACCTCAATTACTACTATTTCGGCTACGAATGGGCATATAGAGATATCCAGCCGCGAATAGTATGCGAAGAACTGCTGCTGGATGAACGTGAAGACGTCCCACGAGACTACAAGGTGTTCTGCTTCAATGGAGAGCCCCGTCTGATTCAGGTAGACGTCGACCGTTTCTCTAATCATCGGCAGAGCATTTACGACACGTCGTGGGTACTGCAGCCATTTACACACGCATATGCCTCGCGAAAGGAAGCACAGGAATGCCCCCAGACGCTGCGTCTCATGCTCGAGTGTTCGCGTGCACTCGCGAAGCCATTTGCCTTTGTGCGAGTGGATCTCTACACGATTGAAGACAGAGTGTATTTTGGAGAGATGACATTCTATCCGGGAGGGGCCGGCGGTCACATACTACCAGAGGAGTATGATCAGAGCATTGGCGATATGCTCACGTTGAAAAGCTCATTGCGCGACCCTGCAGTGTAGTCGTGAGAGCCACTGGCGGAGAGTCATAGGAATGGTAGAGAGTCGATGGAAGCATACTATCTGTGTCTCTTTGTTGTCACGGTCGTCGCATGTCTGGCTCAGAGGCCGGGACAACACAGACAAATAACTCGGCTGTGGATGTTGGTAGCCTTCACCACGATGGTCGTTGTGGCTGGAATGCGTGGGTCTTCCGTGGGAACCGATACAGGCGGATACGCGAAAGGCTACGAAGCGGAGAGGGTCAGTACGGTCGCCGATGTATGGGATCGCAGATCCGAGTTGGGTTATTTCGTGTTGGAACTTGCCGCACGCTCCGTATCGGACAACTACTGG
This sequence comes from Phycisphaerae bacterium, assembly GCA_017993835.1. GTDB lineage: Bacteria > Planctomycetota > Phycisphaerae > Sedimentisphaerales > Anaerobacaceae > PLanc-01. The sequence continues at coordinate 25,386 of JAGOLX010000025.1, read as the reverse complement.
GCTATTCTGACTGCGAGTGCCGGGGTCGTCATCTTCTGTTACATGTGGACCATCTATAGACTGTCTGTCAATCCGGCCATCTCCCTGTTTGTCTTCATCACGATGGGCTATTATACGTTCTTCTTCAATGGGGCTCGGCAGGGGCTGGCCGCTGCGGTTTATTGTCTGGCGTTTACGAGCCTGGTTGCGGGCAGGTTTTGGCGGTACGCCCTCTTCGTGGCCATCGCGTTCCTATTCCACCGCACCGCGATTCTGACCCTCCCGCTGTACTTCGTGTTCCGGCGCAAGTGCTCATTCTGGTACGTTGCTGCACTAATGGTCGGGGCTGGGGTTGTCGTCTGTTTTCTCCATGTGTTTCTCAGTTTGGGCGTGTTCATCAACGAACGATATTCGATGTACGCTGAGATGGAGGCTACAGGCGGTCGGTGGCTGACCGTGTTCTACGTGCTGCTCAGCGTCTTCTTCTTGCTGTTCAAACCGGCCATAATGGGCGAGGATCGCCGTGCCTATGATTGCTTTCTGAACATGCTCATCTTCGGGACGACGGTTTACGTCGGTGTTGCGACATCCGGCGCATATGTGGAACTGACTCGATTTGCGTTCTACTTCCAGGTCGGGTCGGTATTCCTGTGGCCTCTTGTCTTTAAGAGTGGGCAGATGTCTTCCCCGCAGTTCTTGCCGAACGCGTCTGTTGTGTGGACGCGACAGAAAGGACTCCTGCCGGTGTCCGTGCATCCCGGCCTGAACACCAGAGTCCCGCCGCATACGAGCACTGGGCTATACGTGAAAGCGATTCCTATCGTGCTGGGACACCTCGCCTATTTCTACCTGTTTCTGTCGCAGATTGGCAATCTTGTCCCCTACAGACTCAACGAGGAAATCGCCCGATGGGGTGGGCTCGGATGGTGACTGCCACGCCGCAGATGGCAGCCGCCTTGCGGGTGTCTCTACCTTTGACGCACACTATGACCCCGATCTCGATTGGCATACCGTTCTACAATGCGCAGGAATTCCTGGCGGACGCGATTCGTTCGGTCTTTGCCCAGACGTATCAGGACTGGGAGTTGATTCTCGTGGACGACGGCTCGACTGACCGGTCTCTGGAGATCGCGCGGGCTGTAAGAGACCCGCGGGTGCGTGTCCTCTCGGACGGCGAGAACCGCAAACTCCCATACCGGCTCAACCAGATCACTGCGGAGGCAAGGTATGACTTCATCGGCCGGATGGATGCGGATGACCTGATTTCCCCAGCGCGGTTCGAGAAGGAGATGGCTGTCCTGGCTGCCCATCCTGAGGTTGACTTGGTCAGCACGGGCGTGTGCTCCATCACGAAGGACGGCCGCCCGATCGGTATTCGCAACCCGTCTCCGGGTGGCGTGACGATTCACGACGTCCTTCCAATGAAGGGGTGCGTGATCACGCACGCGGCAATCCTGGGTCGAAAGGCTTGGTTTCTACGCAATTCCTACGATACGTACCTTCAGACGGCACAGGACGCGGAACTTTGGGTGCGGGCGTGTGCGAAGAAGGACCTGCGCGTGGACCGGATACCGGAGCCTCTGTATTACTACCGTGAGGATGGCAACGTGACTCTTCCGAAGAGTCTGAGGGCCTATCGGGTCCACCGCGAACTGTTCCGTACATATGGACATCTCCGATACGGCCCTCTGGGGAAACGGATTGCCATCACGAAGTCCTATGGCAAGTCCGTGGTCGTATGGTGTCTGACAACGATGAACCGGCTGGAATGGCTGTTGCATCGAAGGAGTCAGGCCGTTGAGAGTCCGAATCTGAGAGCCCGCCTGTGTGCGGAAATAGACCAGATTCGGCGAACCCGTGTACCCGGCCTTGATTGATTAGCTTGCCGATTGAGGAGGTCCGTGAACGCGATCAGGGCGGCTCTGCGGCCACATGTCATACGCCTCACTTCTAGGAGTTGGTGATATCCATGAAAGTTATCCACATCACAACGGTCCCATTCACTCTCCGATTTCACCGTGGACATATCCGGTTTAGCAAGTCAAAAGGTGTCGAGATTCACGCGATTTCCTCGCCCGGTGACGCCTTGGGATCTCTCGACGAGGTGGGACGACACGAAGGCATCTCCGTGCATCCTGTGAGTATGGAACGCCGCATCAGCCCTGTCAAGGACGTTGTGAGTCTGTGGCACTTGTGGCGCATATTGATGCGGGAACAACCGGACATTGTACATTCACACACGCCCAAGGCGGCGCTGCTCGGCGCGGTCGCCGCGCGGGCCGCTGGAGTTAAGGTCGTGCTTCTCTCGATCTTCGGCGTGCGACAGATAACCATGACTGGCTTCCCACGGCGGCTATTGGATTTCACTACGTGGTTGTCGTGCAAACTGGCTGACCGGATCTGGTGTGACAGCCCCTCCATACGTGACTTCATCGTGGCGGAGCGACTCTGTGGATCCAAGAAGATAATAGTCTTGTGCGCCGGAAGTGTGGCGGGGGTCGACGCGAGAAAAGCATTCTCACCGTACGAATGGGGTATCGCTGCGAGGCAAGCGGTCAGAGAAGAAAATGGAATTCCGCACGATGCACAGGTTGTTGGCTTCGTGGGGCGAATCGTCGCGGACAAGGGCATGCGAGAACTTGCGTCAGCTTGGCGTCGCTTACGTGATCGATATCCTATGCTGCATCTTGTGTTGGTCGGTCCTTTCGATGCAACGGATCCGGTGTCGGCGGAAGATGAGGCTCTGTTTCGTACTGATGGACGAGTCCACCTAACCGGACTGCGCGAGGACGTGGCACGGTATCTTGCAGGGATGGACGTATTTGTATTGCCCTCTTACCGGGAAGGTTTTCCAGTTGTGAACCTTGAAGCCGCCGCTATGGCGTTGCCTGTTGTCTCGACTCGTATCCCGGGGTGTGTTGATTCGGTCCGCGACGGTGTGACAGGCACGCTGGTTCCTCCGCGGCACGCAACTGCGTTGGCGGACGCCATTACGGCGTATCTCGACGATCCGATCTTGCGACGCCAACATGGCCAAGCGGGCCGCGAGCGAGTGCTCCAGGAGTTCCGTCCAGAAGATGTTTGGGAGTCGCTCTATCGGTTGTACTTGGACCTCACGAATGGAGAACAGACGGTTCGGGTCGCAACGGGAGATCTGGGGGCCCGCGCCACCGCGCACGGCTCTGGTCGCCCGAACAGGTAGGGGAGGCTGCCAGACGAAGATCGGAGAGAACAGGTCTATCAAGTCCGTCACGAAGCCCGGGTAGAGTCGGTGTGCCGAGGTGAGGGAATGGGCGGCGAGTATGACGGGCGTGAATAGGATTGCATGGCAGTAGCATACGAACAGACAGTCACAGGTCGAGAGGAATCGCTCTGCGAGGCGGATTTTGCTGGGAATGAAGATGTGTTGCGAGAGCGGTTGGACGGAGCGCGTGTCGTCATCATTGGGGCGGCTGGGTCGATCGGCGCAGCGGTGGTGAAGACGGTGCTGCGGTTTGGCCCCAAGGCCCTCTCGCTGATCGATCTGAGTGAGAATAACCTGGTGGAACTTGTCCGGGACCTGCGTTCCTCCCCCGCGGTTCGTGTGCCGGCCGAGTTCGAGACCATGCCGATCGGGTTTGGGTCGGTGGAGTGCAACCGCTATTTCCGGGACTCTCCGCCGTTCGATTACTTGCTGAATCTCTGCGCCGTGAAGCATGTGCGGTCGGAGAAGAACATCTACTGCCTCATGCGGATGCTTGATACGAACGTGATCTTCCTGCACGACTTGCTGCGGGGCAATCCATACCGGTTCCGCAAGGTGTTCTCCGTCTCCTCGGACAAGGCCGCCAACCCGGCGAACCTGATGGGGGCCAGCAAGATGATCATGGAACAGGTACTCCTGGCCCACGCCCGGGAGCAAGCGTTTTCCACCGCGCGCTTCGCGAACGTAGCCTTCTCAGACGGAAGCCTGCCGTACGGTTTTCTGCGCCGCATAGAGAAGCGTCAGCCGCTCTCTGCGCCGAAGGACGTCAAACGCTACTTCATCTCCCATCAGGAAGCGGGGGAGTTGTGCGTGCTTTCCTGTCTGTTAGGAGAGAATTGTGATGTGTTCTTTCCCAAACTGACCCGGGGCGAGGATGAGAAGACCTTCGCGCAGATCGCGGTGACCCTATTGGAGAGGCTTGGCTATGAGCCGGTGGAATGCAGTTCCGAGGAAGAGGCCAAGTCCCGAGCAGCCGAGCTGATTCCCCAAAAGAGATGGCCTTGTTATTTCTTTGAATCTGACACGACAGGGGAGAAGGGATACGAGGAGTTCTATACCGAAGGGGAGCAACTCGACCTGAACCGGTTCCAGAGGATCGGCATTATCAAGCGAGAGCCGTTGGAGAATGCTGGCTCTATCAACGAGTTCCTCGAGTTCTGCCGTACCGCAAGAAGAGATCTACACGTCACAAAAGAAGAGTACGTCCGTGCCATGTCCAAGGTTGTGCTAACGCTGCACCATGTGGAGACGGGCAGGAATCTCGACCACAAGATGTGAAAGGCAGAGGCACCTGGCGAGTCGACAATGCCAAGGTGATGTCCGCCTGGGGATAGGGGGGATTTCGATGACCCGGCGTGTTCTCCCACGCACTATGAGGATGGTAGTTCGATGATCGTCAAGCGCCTGTGTGACGTAGCACTCTCTTTCTGTGCTCTGGTTGTGCTGTCTCCGTTGCTGATACCCGTCGTGATTATCTTGAAGGTCACGGGAGAACATTACATCTTCTATGTGCAGGAGCGCATCGGGCTGGGAGGAAGGCCGTTTGGCCTACTGAAGTTCGCGACCATGCTGAAGGACAGCCCCAAGATGGGAACGGGCGATATCACCGTTCGCAACGATCCGCGTGTGCTTCCGTTCGGACGGATTCTAAGGAAGACCAAGATCAACGAATTGCCGCAGTTGATCAATGTTCTCAAGGGCGATATGAGCCTGATTGGCCCCCGGCCGGTGACAAGGAAGCATTTCGATTGCTACAACGAGCGCGTGAAGACGGCTATCAGCCGGATGCGACCGGGTCTCAGCGGGGTTGGTTCGCTGATGTTCCGTAATGAGGAGACCCTGATCGCCAACTCGGGTCTGCCTCCCGCAGAGTGCTATCAGTGGCATATTGCACCCTACAAAGGTGAACTCGAGGCATGGTATGCGGGGCACCGATCCCTTGGGTTCGATTTGCTCCTGATTCTCTTGACGATCTGGGTTGTTCTCTTCCCCAGAAGCCGTCGGTATGCGAGGTTGCTGCGGGATTTGCCTCAGCCGGAGTCGGCGGTTCTTTCCGCGACCTTTGCTTCTATGTGATATCCGGCCCGGGGAGCCGCCACATTCGCACTCTGCTTCTTCTTGGGGTGGATTGAAAAGCATAGTGCTACTGGAACAAGGACCCATGTGATGATAGGAAAACGCCTGTATCACAGACCGGGTGGGGCTGCTGTAATTGCCGGCGTCCTGATGCTCCTGTTTGGATGGACCTATCGCACGCTGGCTATCCGGCTGGGAGTACGTCCGAGCACGATTCTGATTGCGCCCGACGCGCTCGAGGGAATTCCCATGCGGATCGCCGGTTGGGCAGGGGAAGATGTTCCGCTCGACGAGGCTGTGGCACGAAGGACAGGTACCGATGCATGCATCAACCGCCGATACTCGCGCGGCGGCGAGTCGGTCTCTCTCTATGTTGGATGTGGTACCAGACTGCGCGATATGCTGCCGCATCGGCCTGAAGGGTGTTACATCGGAGCGGGCTGGACTCGCACAGGTCGGTCCTTTCGGCAGTTGTCCCTGGGTTCTGGAGCGGTGCTCCCGTGCGCTGTTATTGAGTTTTCGCGAGGCGGTCTGAATACGACCAAGATCGTGGTTGTGCACTACTACGTCGTGGATGGACGTTTTTGCCAGACGGATCGTGAATGGCGATACCGGCACTGGCGCATTGGCTATGTCGCCCAAGTGGAGATTGTCACTTCTGTCACAGAGGTTCTGTCTGCCGACGAGGCGGCGAGGATCGCCTGTGATTTCGCGGTTGACTCCGCTCCTCTGATAGCCCAACAGTGCGAAAAGACCGGGGACTGTGTGGACGCCAACTCAGCCCCTGCCCTGTGGGAGCCGAGGGACCATTGATGCAAAAACTGTCTCAACATGTCGCGCGCACGTCTTCCCTCCAGGATCTCGCGAAAGAGCGTGTATGGCCGAATCGCGTCACACAGGTCGTGCCTGTGCTGATTGTAGCGTGCACGACTGCCTGGGCGCATTGGTCCACGATAGACATTCTCGTCAACCGGTGGCAGTGGAGTATGGATTACTCCGCGGGACAGCTTGTTCCGTTGGTTGCCTTGTTCTTTGTCTGGCGTGAGAGAAAGACTCTGACGTGGCACTCTATGGTACCCTGCTGGAGTGGTGGACTGGCTCTGGTATTGCTGGCGCAGTCCCTGCGCTTGTTCGCGCTGTTCTTCGGGATCGGATCAGGGGACCCATACACGCTCGTGCTGACCATTGCAGGGCTGCTTCTCATGGTGGCGGGCCGGGAGATATTTCGGCGTTTGTTGTGGGTATTGCTGTTTCTGTTCCTCATGGTACCCCTTCCCACCCCTGTTCACAACGTTATCGCCGGTCCTCTTCAGAGGCTGGCGACGACCGGGTCGGTCTTTCTGCTGGAGGCATTCGGGACCCGAGTGACTCAGCAGGGCAATGTCGTCATGCTGGGGGACAATACCCCCATGGCTGTCGCGGAGGCGTGCAGCGGCCTTCGCATGTTGACGGCCTTCATCATTGTCGCTGCGTTCATCGCCTATATGGTGAAGCGGCCTCGATGGCAGAAGGGAATCGTGCTGGCATCGAGCATTCCCATCGCGGTGATCTGCAATATCATCCGAATCTCACTGACCGCGATGATCATGCTGTATGTCAGCGTGGAACTGGGCGAGAAGTTCTTCCACGATTTCGCGGGTCTGGTGATGATGCCTGCGGCCGTCTCGCTGATCTTCAGCGAGATCTGGCTGATGGACAGGCTCATCGTCCCTGACTCCGAGAGCCGGTCCGGCCGTGACAGCGGTTCAACGCGGCCCGCCGGCGGGGTGGTTGTGCGAAAACGCACAAGCACCTCGTGACATTCGGGGAGAAAAATCTTCCCTCTTCGGCCGCCTCGATGACTTCTCCTGGCGTGCACTGTAAGTGCTTGTAATTAAGGGACTTATGGTGTACATGTGCGAGATGGGTGTCCGGTCGGTGCGGCCTTCCACGTTGATTGTCACTTGACTTGTTGCACCGATCAAGGTCTAATAAAGTATATAGGTGCATGAATGGATTGGTTGGCAGGTCGGCCACTTCGGTGGTGATGAGGAGTAGGGGAATCTCGCAGCTCTTCGTGGGAGGCCGGTAGTCCACAATCTCCAGCCACGCCGACAGGATGTCGGTTTCTTGCCGGGCGATAGGTCTGCCCGCAGGAGAGAGAGCGGTCCGATTCAGGTGGGGTCGGATAGGTAGAGTAGAGAGAGCAGAGTAGGGGAAGGAAGGGAACACACGATGATGAATCGAATGACAGCCGTCAGCATGATCCTTGGGATCATTGCCGCCGGGACTGCGGTCGCGGATTCCGTCGGCACGGTGGATGTGCAGCGCGTGACCGGTTGCTACAGTGGGTGGGGCGGCGAGTACACGATCTGTGACACGAGTCTCAGTCTGGACGCCTATGCTGACGTCGCGCGCGACCAAGGAGCCTTCGATCCGTCGTTCCAGTCCTTCTGTGTCGAATTCAGCGAGCACATTTATCCTCCGGAGGACAATCTTGATGCCTCTCTGGAAGAGTATGCCATCGAGGGAGGGGGTGGGGACCATCCGGATTACATCGGTCCCGAAGTCGCCTGGCTCTATACGCAGTTTGCCACGGGGAATCTGGCGGGCTATGCATACACGGGAACCGTCGGGGGACTCACTCGCGTGCAGACTGCCGGTGCTCTTCAGAGGCTCATATGGTCCTTGGAGGACGAGGGAGGAGGTACCGAATGGGATGTAGACGGAGCATATGGAGATGATCTGTACACGGGAGTGTACTTGAATGGTGCGCAACTTGCACTGATCGACACGTGGGAGACTGCGTATCTGGCATCTGGGACGACTGTAGGGAGCGCCCTTGGTAAAGTGATGGTGTTGAACCTGGAAGGGATCAACAAGAAGACAGGGGAGTACGGGGTCCTCCAGAGCCAACTGTACCTGTCTCCCGTTCCGGTTCCCGGCGCCGTCCTCTTGGGCTCGCTGGGATTGGCATACGCCGGCCTGCGACTACGTCGCAGGTGTGACTGACAGAACCGCCGGCGCGTGGCCATCCAGGCGACGCGGCGGCGCCATGTGTACATGATAGGCGGATGGATCTGACGGATCGCCTCGTACTTGCGGGCGATGCCCCGGGACATGAGGAACGGTATGTGTCCGTGGAAGGGCACAAGGATGAACGGGAGGAAGACAATTCTGGCGGTGGTTTTCGCGCTCGTCGCGGCGGGCGCGGTGCGCGCGGACATGGTCCGGGTGTTCCAGGGGGACACCGAGCCTCCGCTGCCGGCGGTCATCCGGGATCGCGACGATCCGCACGTCGCCAGTGCCTTCGACATATCCATTCTTTGCCTCGGTGCCGACCTGGGACTCCCGCCCACCGGCATCAGCCCAGACATGCCTGTGGAGGCTATCGATTCTGGCGAGCCGCCGGTGGCGTCCTTGATCCTCGCGGACAAGCAGGGCAGCCTTGGACTGTGCCTGTATGCCCTGGTCAGTCTGGGCATGTGCAAATCCGCCCCTTGGGTCAAGAGGATGTCGCGGGGTCTTGTGCCCGGCTGGTACCATGATGGCGGGCCATTTCAGATCGGCGACCGGCGTGTCCTTTCGTCAGATTGCCTGTGCCCATCGCTGGTCTGCTTTGTTCAGGCGGAGCCTGGAGCCCAATCGCCTAGGCCAGCATACTGCCGGGAGTTGATCATCTCCCTTTGGCGGGAATCGCAGTTTTCGCCTGTAGGACTCGCCTCCCGAGGTCCGCCGAGCCTGGCTCCGGAATTGCTCTGTGCGTAAGAACGAGTCGAAGCATTCGCTTCTATTAGTCAGGCTCAAGAGGAGATAGAAATGAGGAAATTGCTATTCATAGGGGTGTTGTGTGCGGTTGTTGCGTCGCCGGCCCTTGCGGATCTGACGCTTCAGATAGGGTATTCGGGGTCTAATTACGGGCCATATCAAACGGGCTTGGGCGGCGAGTTCACAGTGAATCCTTCAGGCTGGGATCCTCTGCCATATTATGCTGACGACAAAGACCTGAAAGACGTCGGAGTTGATGGTACATTCCAGACATTCTGCCTTGAACGCCTTGAGACTATTAGTGCGTACCCTTCAGAGTATGCGGTTGTCTTAAGTGACTCTGCTGTTTACGGCGGAGTGGGCGGCGCTGACCCCCTTTCTATTGGTACCGCATGGTTGTACAAGCAGTTTCAGGACGGGACGCTCGATTATGCCTATGATGGCACCACCGCAGAGCGCAAATATGATGCGGATCTGCTACAGAAGGCAATCTGGTGGTTGGAAGGCGAGAAGGACGGCGCGGAGAATAAATATACGGCCCTGGCAATCAGCCAATTCGGCTCAGCCGCGAATGCCAAAGCTGATAACGACGGTGCGTATGCTGTCAGAGTCATGAATCTCTGGGACAAGAACTACGTGGGAGTGTTGGGCCATCAGCACCAGGACCTGCTTGTCTGCGTTCCTGTTCCCGGTGCGGTTCTGCTGGGTCTGCTGGGTTTGGGCTATGCCGGCAGGCGGTTGCGGAAGATGGCGTAATGGTCGCTCTGTGGCGCGAGCTCGCAAGGACGGATGGTCTATGCGACAAACCCTGTGCGGGCAGCTCGTAAGCCATGGTCTGACATGACTTTACACTGATATCGCAGAATGCGTCTATCGCATCTGCGATTCCGACGAGGAGCGAACCGACGCGGAAGAGCGTCGTCGCTCCTCGTCGCCATCCGGCAGGGGTATACCTCGGATGGTCTTGGCCCGAGGCGGAATCCCGTCTGTAGGGCCCGATGACCATCACCCGATAAAACACGCCATCGTATAAAATAACTACAATTATTTTCGGAAGTAATCCTTGACAGGGTAGCGGCCCGGCCTGACAATATCGTCGGAATTTGATTTGTCCGTGGAGTGGCAGGAATGGACTTGAGGAAGGCCATCCTGGTGACCGTGTTGGTGCTCAGCGCCGGGCGTATGGTCTGCGCCGACATGGTGCGTATGTCCGAGGCGAGCGCTGACTGGCGAATCCGGACGGCGAGCTGCGATGTCTCCGAGCCGGAGTCTCCGGGCTTCCCGAACGTCCTTGCCTGTTCCGCGATCGTTGACGACTGGGGTTTCCTGTCCACCGTGCCTCCGGCAAGCGCAAGGGCGGACGCCGGTGGTGTCGATGAATCCCGGCCTGTCCCTATCCTGTCGGATAGGCAGGACAGCCGCAGCTTGTGTCTCTATGCCTTGTTCACCTTGGGACTGTGCAAGTCCGCTCCGTGGGTGAAGAAGCTGTCCCTTGGGGTTGTCCCAGGCTGGTATCACGATGGCGGGCCCTTCCAGGTGGGCCACAGCCATGCGATCTCACCCGACTGTCTCACCGTGGCGTCGGGCTATTGCTTCATCCAGCCGGGGAAGATCGCCCATGATCCTTCGCCTCATTATCGCCGGGAGATGATCGTCTCCCTCTGGCGAGAGTCGCAGTTCACATACGAGACACTCGTATCCCGAGGACCCCCGACGTGCCCAGTGAATCCTCCCTTGCGTGAGAAGCAGTGTATGGTTCACCAGCAATCGGTTGTAAAGGGCACGAACAATGAGAACTTGGATGCTTGTCGGGGCGATTTGTGTGTTATTGACCATCCCTGCCTTGGCTGATCAGGTACAGGTGTACACATCGATATACTCCTCTGGCATTGGAGGTGAGTTCACGGCGCACCCCATCCTTTGGAGTTGGGATCCCCTCAAGTACTACGATGAGAGCACAAGCAACATCGGAGATCACGACCCTTCTTTTCAGACATTTTGTATAGAGTATAGCGAACGTTTCTCCCCCGGTGTCACGTATAATGTGACATTTGGTGACAATGCGATGTATGGTGGCGTGCCGGGGACAGGTGATCCCATCAGTCTCGGGACGGCTTGGCTCTACCATGAGTTCCAAGGTCAGACACTCGAAGAATATGCCTGGGATAACCCAGGTCGTACAACAGATGCGGGGATCCTCCAGCAAACAATCTGGTACCTGGAAGGAGAAGGCAGCAAACCCGATGACACAAAATTCCTGGCCATGGTGGAGGCACAGTTTACGGACCCATTTGCTGACAACCTTGGGACTATCCCTGTGAAGGTCATGAGCTTGTGGGGTCTGGATGGGAGCGTTGCCCAGGACATGTTGGTCTGCGTTCCTGTTCCGGGTGCTGTGCTGCTCGGCTTCCTTGGCTTGAGCGCTGCCGGTCTGAAGCTGCGGAAACGCGCGTAGTGAACGCGTAGAAGGCGGTCACTGCCTGGGCTCAGTAGAGAAGAGATGGCCTGGCGAAGCCTCTGAGAAAGGGGCTTCGCCAGGGAGTGTGTTGTGTCCCCCAGATGGCGTGACTGACTTGGGGCGTAGCCTATCCGAGTAGGAGATCGGGCTTCGGGTGTCCGGCTCTCTGAGCAGCGTTGGGAGAGACTGAGGATGTGGGCTATGAGTCGAAGAGTCGGTGCAACAGGGATGGTTGCGGCGGCTGTCCTTTTCGTATTGGGAGTCAATGCTGCCTCCGCGGACCTCTGGCAGGGGACTGATTACGGCTTTGTCGATCAGATCGCGGTTGACACATGGCCTCGGCTGTTGGGCTGGGATCTGGATGCGACCAGGATTACGCAGGGCAGTCCTCTGGCCTATCGGCACGACCTGACTGTCTACGGCGTCCCCGACGAACGCCGGGTCGCGGAGGCATGGCTGGAACTGAGTTTCGTGAATGATCTGAGCGATTACTACTCGATGGGCCGGATCAAGCTCCTGGATCTTCGGGAGTTCACGACCCTCGTCTTCGATGGCTCTGCATGGAAGGGCTTGGACGAGGTGGACAACGGCGCCTATGAACTGGCGATGAACGTCGATTGGCTGAATGACAACGGCGTCCTGGATGTGAAGATCTCCGTCTCGAACCCGTTGGGTCAGGCGACAGCCTGGCTGGATCACTCGGTCTTGTATGGCAATTTTGTGCATATGCCTGTCCCGGCGGCGGTCCTGCTGGGCGCTGTTGGATTAGGTTACGCCGGGATGAAGCTGCGCAGGTACGCCTGAGCCAAAGGAGTGTTGAGTGGGAGTGGATGGGGAAAGAGAGAAGGAGCTATGAAACGGGTACTGTTCCTTGTGGTTGCGGGCGCGTGTCTCGCCGCACCCGCGACAGCGGACATGGTGCAGTTCTACCAGTTGCCCTATGACAACGTGGACAGCACGACCGGATTTGGCGCGGGGACCAACGTCCTCGCAGTAAGCCAACTGTCTCTACTCGCTGGTGACGCCATGGCCTATGCCATGCGCAATGGCAGCGCTGGCGTCTTCACGCAGAGAGACACTCGTGGCCTCGGCATCCAGGGGGGCGAACTGGATGAAGTGGATAAGGACCTCGTGGGTATCGTGGAACACATCGATGTGGTATTCACTGAGGCATACTACATCGACTCCGTTGAACTGAGGTCGCTATTCAAACCTGATCCGAGTCCGGCGGCGGGAGAGATCGCGGTCGTATCCGTGATTCGCGAGTATGGCACGTCATCACAAGTGACGGAGACGAGTTGGCAGCTACTGGGCTTCGAGGATATTGCATGGGGGACGGATGGCGCAGTCACGCAGAGTCTGGGTGGAATCGTCTTGAACGCTGGCGACGCGCTCGTGTTCAGTCCCGAGGCTGGCGAATTCGCTCTGGCCGCGATGACAGTCAGACTGGTCCCGGTCCCCGGGGCGGTTTTGCTGGGCCTGCTCGGTCTGGGGTATGCGGGCATGAGGCTCCGCAGATCTGCGTGAGTTGGCATAATCTTGATTTCGTCGGCAACGATCTGAGGATTCCTGCCGGTTTCCGCCTCCGATGCGGCGGTTCCTTGGAGTGGTGGCGGTGATGTCTATCGGCGGGGACAAATGAGAGAAGGTTGGTGGAATGTCGTCCTCGTGACAACGGCGATGTTGCTCGCCGGGTCGCCGGTCTGCGCGGACATGATGCCCATGGTCCGGCCGACCGCGGGGAGTCCGTCGATTTCTCCCTGTCGTCGTGTAGATGACCGAGCGTGCGTCTGGTCGAATTCGGTCTGTCTGACGCTTGCCGATGTGAATGCCATTCCTATCGGATCCCTCCCCAGGATCCAGGTGGGTGCGACAGGCGTCCCCGATCCGCGGTCGCCCGCCATCCTCGTCGATAGGCAGGACAGTCTCAGCCTATGCCTGTACGCGCTGCTCGGTTTCGGTGTGTGCAGGTCCGCCCCGTGGGTGAGGAAGCTTTCGCTGGGCGGCATTCCCGCCTGGCATCGCGACGGCGATCCCCTCTGGGTCGGCCATCGCTTTGCCGGCTCGCCGGACTGGTTTGGCTCCGCTTCCGTGTTGGCCTGCTGTTTTCAAGCAGGCTCTGGGGACTTCGACCTCCCGCCGCAATACCACTGGGATACGATCACATGCCATTGGCGGATACATCAATTCTCACCGTCCGTAGTGGCGCCTCGCGGACCTCCCTGTGTGACATGACAAGCTGCCTCTTCGGTTCTTCTGCCGTCGGAGGCGGCTGATGGGTGGTTGCCGCGTGTTAGCGTCGGCTCCACCACGTTTCACCATGCAGTGAAGCTTGTAGCATGCGGAGGAAAGGAGGTGAGTACGTGAAGAAGTTCTCAGTCATTTGCTTGGCTGTGATTCTGATCGGCACTGTGACGCCCGTAGGGGCTGATATCTGCAATCTGAGTCTCGACTATGATACCGGCTGGCCTTGGCCCGGCAATCAGCGATGGAAAGACGTCGCGGGCAATATGTATGAAGGTACGCCCGATATGACTGCAAGCTCGGCTGACTATGCTGGTGCAAGCGTCAGTGTGAGCTATGATGTCGTTGGAAGCCAGTTGACCGGCACGGTCACCGCGACCGGCCTCAAGCCCAATTTCGCCTATCAGTTGAAACTCGAAGGTTCAAGTGACGCCTGGACGAACACGACGCTTGCAGACTTGGGGCGTACGAGCGGCACCACGGGTTATCTGCCCTTCGGGATGTTGGTGACTGACGGGTCGGGAAATGCGACGACGAGTTTTGTGACGGATAGCAGCTACCACGTCCTGTTCAGGACGTCCGATTCAACGGGCACGACAGGCACATATGGGTTTGGAATGCCCGCGGCGTATGATGGTCCGATCACCTATGTCACATTCAACCCGGATCCGGCTTCGGAGTGGTATGCCACCGACTACGGCCCGGCTACGGTGGGGATCTATGCCCAGTCCGAACTCTACACTACTCCCGGAAAGGCGAAACCGGGAGAGCTTGTGTTGCCGGATGGGGACTACATCTGCAAGTTCGTACTGACCGAGGAGTCATTCCACGATACTAGTGGGACCTTCCACCCCGGCTGGGGTATTTGGAGTGGGGCTCCCGCTGGTTCGTGGGCGTCGCCCTTCAAGGGCGAGATTTCCTTTACAGTCCCGGCGCCCGTCCCGGTCCCTGGAGCTGTTGTGCTGGGTACGATCGGCATAGGGTACGCTAACTGGCGTCTGCGCAGACGCAGACTGGGTTGATCGGAGCCAGGCAGGCCAAGACTTCGTTTCGCAGGCAGTCTGCTGAAGTCTTGAAGACGTTGTTCACAAAAAAAATATCCACTTGACAATGGAGTAAAGGTGAAAAAGATGAAGACAAGAACGATATGCGGTTTGACAGTGCTGTTGGCCCTCCTCGCCACCCCGGCGATGGCCGACCTCTACGTGGTTGACTTCACGGGGGGGACGACCTATCTGGCTCCTCCAACGATCTCCCTGTCCGGGTGGGGAGAGTATGAGTCCTCAACTGGAGTGGGCTATGGAGACATAGGTCTCAACAACTCCATGATGGTGAAGGGCAACGACGCAAGCGGTGACGCCACCTATACGGCGACGATCACCTACCCCACAGACATACTGTCGGTGGAGATAAGGCATCTTGCCGGTCTGATAGACGACACGTTCTCTGTTGATGTTGACGGGGCAGATTGGGGAAGTTACACGGATGCCCTCGGGGGCGAAACCTGGGTGACCACGTCCTTCAGTGGCACTCCCGGCTCCGTGTTGACGCTTACGATTACTAATCCTAACCCGACATGGGCCGCAACCTGGGGACAACTGGCCATTGACAAAGTCGAGGCCGTGCCGGTCCCTCTCCCTGGTGCGGTGTTGCTCGGCTTCCTGGGTCTGGGTTACGCGGGCCGGAAGCTGCGTAGCCTCGTATAGGAGAAGTCTCGCGTGATCCTTCGGGATCATGGAAGATGTTCGCCGGTGAAACCCGCCCAGTCGGGTTTCACCGGCGTTGTTGTCCCGTCAGGGTGCTGCAGAGCTGTAAACCACTTCGCCATCGCGTGCGTATATCACGACGAGATCGATATCGCTGTCCCGTCGCTGTGTTCCCCTGCTGAATGAGCCAGAGAGGATGATCCTCTGCGCCCTGATGTTCGCCTCTTCGATCGCCGTATGAGAAGTGGCACGGGCATCTTGCCCGTGAGTATGACGGGCGTCCCGCCCGCAAGATAGGGTAGGCTCATCTGGTTCTTGCGTGCTTCGGGGGTCATGCAGAGCTCAATGACCGGGGACGCCGTCCCCGGACCCCTGGCATTTTTCGCTTTACGCCAGCAGCATGGTAGTGCGGGGCCGACGGCGGAACCGAATGGGCTCGCTCGTGATATGACCGGGAGAACACCGAGCGAATGCAGACCCGGGCCGCGGGGCGCCGTGTCTGCGCGATCTTCCGGGCGTCAGAGCCCCTCCGATCCGGATCTGTCCTGTGCGCAGGCAGGCCGTTTGTAGTGACGCCGTGAGGCGTCATCTTCCTCGGCCCGGAAGATGTGCCCCTTCGACAGGCTCAGGGCAGGTTCTTACGGGCACACTACAAGCAGGCCGGCGCTTGTCATCACCAGCCGATGGCCAGTTTCTTTTCACAGACACGGGGCGCCTGACCGGTCGGTTCCCTTTTTATGCTCATGCTATTGGCCCAAAGCGTCAAATGCCGGGGGGCGGGGGGGGGCAGCGCCCCCGTCGCACACAGGGAAGTACGCAAGAACCGGATGAGCCATAAGCTCGTCTTGGCAGGGCCAGGATGGCTCTGCGACTCATGGGCAAGATGCCCATGCTACGACGGCTTGTTCACACACGTTCTCGGGGGTGTCTCACGGCGTGCAGGAAAGGTCAACGTGTCTGTGTGTCAAGAAGTTGGTGATTTCGAGCGGCGGATGCTGTAGAATGCTCGTGAATCGCTGGGGGTATGTGGAAACGAGACCTCCGGGGAGGACTGTATTGTCTGATTGCTCGCAGGAACCTGGAACGGCTGCTGCGTAGCGTGGTGGATCGGGCCCGTGCGGGCGTTTTTATGAGGGAACGCGTGATGTATCATCGAAGTACAAGCGGGAAGGTCAACGTCAAGCTGCTGGTCATTCTGATCGCGGTCGTTGCGGCGGTCGGGGTGTCTCTCGTGTTCGCGCGACAGATTCGTCGTCGGCTCCTCTCGGAGCAGGCCCGGGTGGCCGGGCAGGCGGCTCTCGACAAGCAGGACTGGCCGGCGGCTGCGAAGAGCTTCCGGGCGTACCTGGCCCGCAATCCCGACGACCTGGACATCCTGCGCAAGTACAGCGACGTTCTGATGGCCATGCGATTGCCCGACGCTCAGGCGTTGACCGGCGCGATCGCCGCCTGCCGGCGCATCACGGAGCTGGACCCGCAGGACGACGTTGCCTCGGAGCGTCTGGCCAAGCTGTATCGGTCCATCGGCAAGCTGGATGAGTTCGAGAAGGTCGCCAGGACCCGCATGGCGCGGGACCCCAACGACCTCGCGACACCGCTGTGGCTGGCTGAAACGCAGATCCAACTGAAGAAGCAGGCGGATGCTCGGCAGACGCTGGAGGCATTCATCCAGCGTCTGGAAGGTCTTGGCGGCGTCCATGTCGAGTACGTGCGTGCGTGCGTGCTGGCTGCGGACGCCAATACGGCGGACGCCAACACGCCCAAGCCTCCCGTCCCTGGCGAAGCTCCCGTCGGCGGCGATGGGGCGACCGGTCCTATGACGCCCTTGGATTGGCTCAACAAGGCGGTGGCGTACGCTCCGGCGTCCGCGGAGGCTCTGGTCTATCGGGCGAGGTTTCACCGCACTCGGGCGATGGCTTCGGATGTGAACGAGGTGGACAAGGCGGCGTTCTGGGCCCTGGCGCGCCAGGACCTCGAGGCCGCTGACCGCCTGGGCACGAAGGACCCCCGCGTCGGCCATGTGCTGGCGGAGGAATGGATCCGCCATGGGGACCTCGACCGGGCGGACGCCCAGTTCCAGGCCGCCGACAAGCTCCCGAAGGATGTTCTCAAAGAGGAGTTGTTTGGCGACATGGAGTGGTCGGTGAGGCGTTTCCATCTCGGGTGGGAGCTGGCGGTGCGCCAGGCGGATGGCGAACGAGCCGCGAGTCTGGCCGATGAGACGCTGGCCTCGCTGGCAGACCACGGAAAGTCGTACAAGTCGCTCGTGCTCCCTCTCGCCATTCAGGCTTATGTCGGCGTCGGCAGAACCGCCGATGCGCGTCGTTATCTTGATGAGTATGTGGGCTCTGTGCAGGGGCAGCCGACCCGAGCGCAGGAGCGTGCGATTGCGGTGCTCAAGGGCCTGGTCGCAGCGGCGGAGAACAAGCCGTACGCGGTCATCGATGTGCTCCAGCCGGTGGTCGGGAACGATCCGAACGATCCGCAGATGCTGCGCCTGCTGGCACAGGCCTACAGCGACACCGGTCAGGCCTCGCGGGCGGCCGTGGCGTGGGAGCAGTACCTTCGTCTCAATCCTCAGGATCAGCGGGCCCAAAGGGAACTGGCAAGACAATACGCGCAGTCGAGCAACTTCGAGAGAGCGTTCAACGTCGCCAAGGCAGTGGAGTCGACGGACCCGACGGACCTTGGCCGCAGGCTGCTGCGCATCGGGGCCGACATCAGTCGGTCCAGCGGATCGGGGAAAGGCGCCGACGTATCGCGTCTGAAGGAACTCTCGACGGAACTCGCGGAACTGAGGGAACAGTATCCCGACCGCGTGGACATACGCATCTTCCAGTCGATTATCGCGACGACTCTCGGCCAGCCCGACCAGGCCGAGCGGGAATTGAAGCAGGCCATCGAGGAGTGCAAGGAACCGCTGCGGGCAGAGATGCAGCTCGTGCGTCACTACGTGGCCGCCAAACGGGTCCAGGATGCGATCAGCGTCTGCGAGGCGGCGTGCAAACGCCATGAAGGCGATGCGGAACCGTGGGTGGCCCTCTCCGACCTCTATGTGATGCAGGAGGACTATGATTCGGCGCGTCGGAGTCTTCAGCAAGGGCTCAATGTGGCAGCGGACGATCGGGCCAAAAAGTCCGTCTCGGCCAAGCTTGCCGTTCTGGAACTGGCCCATGGAGACCGGGCTGCAGGAATCAGTCTGCTGAAGGAACTGGCCAGCGATCCGCAGGAGGTCCAGGCGCGGCTGCTGCTTCTGGGGGTTCGCGAGATTCGGGAGGATCCCGGCATGGCCGCGAGGCTCGTCGACGAATTGCGTCAGGCCGAGGGGCAGAGCGGGCTGTGGTGGCGTCTGTATCAGGCGTCGATCTGGCTGTCCGGCCCCGATGCGGCCGTGAAGCACAAGGACATCGTGACGATGCTCGAGTACTGCACCAGCGCGGACCGCACCTGGCTGGCGCCCGTGCTGCTCCTGGCGGAGGCATACCAGAAGCAGGGGGAATTGGGAAGGGTCGAGGAAGTCTACCGGCAGGCACTGGCGGCGAACGTCGAGAACCCGTCGGTTGCCGGCCAGGTTGGCGAGCTGTTGCTCCGTCTTCTGGAGCGGCAGGGTCGCTATGCGGAGGCCGAGACCGTGCTCCGGCAGATCCAGAATCGCCAGACCGCCGCCAATTGGCAGGTCCGTCTGGCGGTCGGCGCCCGGGATTTCTCGCGGGCCATCGATGATCTCAAGCTGCGGGTCTCGAATGATACGAACAAGCGCGACGCCGACGCGCGGGTGGAACTGGCGAGGCTCCTCTACCAGGAAACGAAGGACGCGAGTGAGGCGATGCGATATCTCGATGAGGCCAAGGCCATCGCGCCCGACTCCCGCGCGCAGACGGCGGTGAGGGTCTCGGTCCTGAGGGCGCAGGGCAAGGACACGGAGGCCCTGAAGGTCCTCGACGACTACGTGGCCGACTACAACAACTTCAACGCATACTGGATGCGAGCGGTCTATTGGGCCGAAGCAGGCCAGACCGAACGCGCCGAACCCGACTATCGCAGGCTGACTACATTTGCCGATCGCGCCGGGGCGGGATACGATCTTCTGGCCGGCTTCTACGCTTCGACGGAGAGGCTCGACCAGGGGCTGGCGACTGTCGAGGAGGGGTTGAAGGCGTATCCCGAAGACGTTCTCCTGAAGCGGCGTCAGATGCGTCTGCTGTTTGCGCGGGCCCAGGGGCAGGACCGGCAGAAGGCTCTCGACGTCCTCACGGAGTTGGAGGCGAAGCTGCCTCAAGACATCGAACTGCTGATGACTCGGGCCACGCAGATCCTCAGCGATCCATCGGCGACGCCTCAGTCTCGCGCTGTGGCCAAGGAGAAGTGCGAGACTGTCGTCAAGCTGGAACCGACGATGGTCAATGCCCATCTGGCTCTGATCGGCATGGCGATGCAGGAGCAGCAATACCAGGCCGCCTGCGATCTGGCGGTTCGCGCGCTGGCTTCGAACGCCAACAACCCGGCGCTGCTGGTCGCCCGAGCCAGGGCGGAGCTGTTGCTGGGCTATCCCTCCATGGCGGCCAAGCTGGCCGGCCAGGTCCTTCAGGCGGACCCCAACCGTGTCGACGCGGTCGATGTGCTCGTTCAGGCGGCTCTGAACAGCAGGGATCGCACCGCCCTGGAGCAGGCACTGGCCGCTGTCGAGTCGGCCCAGCGCTCGGGGGCGGCGGGGGAGGCGATCGTTCTCTCCCGCGTGCACGTCCTGGTTGCACTGGGGCGTGCGGAAGCCGCGATTCCGGAAACGGAAGCCTATTGCCAGACCGCCGAGGGAGGCCGCAGCATCACGGCCCTCATTGCGCTGGCCGACCTCTATCGCATGGCCGGCAACTTGGACAAGGCCCAGCAGGTCGTCGCCAAGGCGGAGCAAATGGAGCCGAACAGTCAGGCCGTTGTCCACAGCCGATCCCTCCTGTGGGTGTCGATGAAGCGGTTCGACGACCTCAACGAGGTTGCGTCCGCGTACATCTCCGCCCAGGGTCAGGACATGACGATTGTCCGCAATGCGGCGCATTTGCTCGTGTCGTTGGGGTCGCCGCAGCTCAGGGGCCAAGGCGTCAAGCTGTTCCAGCACGGAGTCTCTCTCTGGCCGGACTCCGCGGATCTGCACCGCGGTCTCGCTTCCAGTCTGTACCAGACAGGAGACACAGAGGCTTCCGAACGGGTCTACCGGGAACTGCTCGAACGGCATCCCGATGATGCCCAGGCACTCAACGATCTTGCGTGGATCCTGCAGGAGAAGTATCAACGCTATGACGAGGCGCTGAAGCTGGTGAATCGGGGCCTCCGAATCCGATCCGGGGATCTGCACCTGCTGGATACGAAGGGGACCATTCTGTCGAGTATGCCCGGGCGTCTCGCGGAGGCCAAGAGTTGCTTCGAGGAGATCCTGACCCTGCCGGGTTCCGATGCTCGACGACTGGCCCTGACGCACTTCCAGCTCGGTCGTGTCTATGTGAAGCTCAAGGACGCGGTGCAGGCAGAACAGCATCTGAAGAAGGCCTTGGAGATCGATAGCGAAGAGAACGTCCTTACCCCGGAGGAGCGGTCGGAGATCGACCGGTTGCTCGATGGGCTGGCCGCCCCGGCAGCATCGCCACCCGACGGCCAGAAGTAGCCACCCCGGGCGCCTGCAGCACGAGGGCATGTCGTCTGTGCGAGTTCGCGAGGCAATCGAGACGCGAGCAGCAGTCCGCCTCTCCCAGCACGGAATCCGATCCAAACAGTCAATGACTCGGCTTTGACCGGCGAGACGGTTCTTGCGCGAAGTTCCCACCGACTCTCGCCCATCCCAGCAAAGCCGATTGTGGAGGGCCAGAGATGGCCCTCTTCTTTTTTTTATGCGCCACGCGCGTTCCTCACGCATCCAAACGTGACATCAGCCCGATCTGCCGTGTGTCGGTCCTTGTGCGGGTCCAACTATCCATCGCCCCCAGAGACTTGCGCGCAATCTATGCAGCCCATGAGAAGACGCTCCCTCCTGCGCAACTCGCTGCCACCGCTGCATTTGTCAAAATGCGGATGATAGGAATCGAACCTACACGGGCGTAAGCCCACAGGCACCTGAAGCCTGCGCGTCTGCCAGTTCCGCCACATCCGCGGGAACATTCCGGCATTATGACGCGAACGCCGGAGGGCGTCAAGCGTATTTTTTTCTGTCGCCGGGATTCCGGGATTCCGGAAGATCGTCGATGGGGATGTCAATGCCGGCCCTGCCGAACCCCGAGATCGCGAGCCCTTCGTCCGACACCGGTCCCGGGGCTCTGCGATGGGCGTATGTCACGCCCCTGGCTCAGATTAGGGTTGACCTGTCGGGCTCCGGCGGGTATCCTTAAGGATGGCAGCTTGATGGGATACGGGTCGGGTTGCCTCATTCCGGCGGGTCAGCTTCTCCACGACGGATGCCGGCCAGGACAACGAGGGCTTTTGGAAAGGAACGGAAGATGAACGCGAGAAAGATAATCCTCAGTGCTCTGCTGCTGCTGCCGCTATGGCAGTCGGCGCAGGCGGAGAGTGTGGATTGGACACTCGGCACGACGCCGGCCGGAGGGTGGACCATCAGCCCGACAGACCCCGGCTCTTCGGATATCATCACGTTTGCCGGGCCGACCAAGGTCTACTCCAATTCGTGCGTTGCAGAGAACGCCATGGGCGGGCCGCCGGGACTCTCGATTGACCCGGCCACCAAGACGATTCTCTTGTGGTTCCAGGGCACGACGACGGGCATATGCCCGATGATCTACATGCCGGTCTGCGGCGTGCAAGGCGAATTCGGGCCGCTGGACGCAGGCGAATGGCATCTTGTCTCCGCATACGAGGACCTCGGCCTGGACATCACCTTCACGGTGCAGGACTCGTCGAAGGTCTATTACGTGGACAAGGATGCCCCGGGCCCGACGCACAACGGCACAACGTGGACCAAGGCGTTCCTGACCCTCCAGGACGCCCTGGCCGTCGCGGGAAACGGCGATGAGGTCCTGGTGGCCGAGGGGGTCTACAAGCCCGACGAGGGCACCGGCGTCACCTCGGGCGACCGCGCCGCCACGTTCCTGCTCGCGGAAGGCCTTACGGTCCGCGGCGGGTACGCCGGATATGGACACGCCAGTCCGGACAAACGGGACTTCTCGCTCTATGAGACTGTCCTGGACGGCGACCTGAACGACGACGATCTGTGGGGTATCCTGAACGTTGACGACAACAGCTACCATGTCGTCACGGGCCCGGCGGGCGAGCCAACGGCCCTGCTGGACGGCTTCACCGTGACGGCCGGCCGGGCCGACGGCGGCTACCCCGATCACTGCGGCGGCGGCCTCTACAATCCGGGCGGCGCCCTGGACATCGTCAATTGTCTCTTCCAGGGCAACACCGGCGCCTGGGGCGGCGGCATCATGAACCTCGCGGCCCCGATCCGGATGGTCAACACGCAACTGATCGGCAACCGCGCCTTGATGCTCGGCGGCGGCCTCCAGAACTACGGGGGCGATGTGACGATGCACAACTGCCGAGTCGTGGGCAATACCGCCGACTACGCCGACGCAGTCGGCGGGGCCGCCATGTACAATCTCGGCGGGACCCTGACGATCCTGAACTCCACGATCGCCGACAACGACTCGCCCGGCGGCCAGGCGATCGCGAACTTCAGTTGGGATTCCTCCGCAGGCACTGCGGTCCGCGTTGCGAACAGCATCGTCTACAACGGCGGCGACGAGATCGGCAGCAACGACGCCTCGGTCGTCCAAGTCACCTACAGCAATGTCCAGGGCGGCTGGACCGGCACGGGCAACATCAGCGGCAATCCCAAGTTCGTCTCTCCCGGCGGCCGCAGTATCGAGGGCGAGTGGATCGACGGCGACTACCGCCTGATGTCCACGTCGCCGGCCTTGAACGCGGGCAGCAACGCCTTGCTTCCCGCCGACATCCTTGATCTCGATGCCGACAGCGACGTCCTGGAGAATCTCCCGCTGGACCTGGACAGCGAGGCTCGGATTCAGGGCACCCGCGTGGATATGGGTGCCTACGAAGGATCCAGTGGATCGAGTGGCGGGTTCGACGGCAGCTTGACCGTTTGTTTCGGCTCCGGATGCATGACGCTGCTGCCCGATCCGAACGTGCCTGCCTCTTCGTACACGTACGTTGGCTACACGAATGTGCAGATTTCGCTCAACTTCCAGGGCAAGCTGACCTGCGTGGTTACGCCGACCTCGGCCGCCGGTGGGACGTGGACTGGATGGCTCGTCCCGAACATCGTGGGACCGGGCACGAATATCACCGTTCAGCTCTGGGTCCAGGGCGCCGGCCTGGACCTCTCGGCGCTGCCCGCAGGGTCCACCGTGCAGGTGGCGGAGGTGACGGTCTACGTTGTGCCTTATCCGTAGTGTAGTCGTCTGATCTTTGGAGGACCGACAGAGGGTCCGGCGGCGGTGGACAGACCGCAAGCCGGGCCCTTTTTCGTTTGGGGGGATGCGGGACCGTCGGCTATCTGCGCCACTCGGGTTTGCGGACCATCAGCGGGGGCATCAAGTGGGGCGGGCGTCGGTGGTTGCCGCTGGGCAGGCACGAGCGATTGCTCGGATACCATCGGATGAGGAAGAGCTTGGTCTTCAGCAGAAGCCCGTCTTTTTTCAATCTACTGAACATAGGTCTGTTACTGTGTTTCCCACAAGGATTTACGAACCATCACCCTCCTCCCTATCGGCCGAACGACCGGGTGACTTTCGTCGAAAAAATGCAGACGGGCGTTTTAAGACTCGCTTTCGGTCCCTGTCGCGGCCAAGGCCCAATAAGGATCGGTCGGAACGGCGCACAGCCTCTGTACAGGCGTTTGCCTGCGTGCAGCAGAACGGATGAAAGATGCCGGCCGGATGCTGGACCACGCGGCCTACGCGGGTTCCACTCGGCCATGCCAGGGAAAGACTTGGACCTTCGGCATGGTAGAACGGCTCAGGATTTCGAGGCGGCATATACTTACTGCGGTCGATTCCTCTCAATGAGCCCATGCGAGGCAAGAACAGACGGGCTGGACTTCTGGAAGGACCTGGATGGAATCACACGGAAGAACCCGTTGGTGAGACTGGTCATGTTCAATGCTCCCGCGGTGGCCGGATTCCACGCTTGATGTACAGCCAGGCAGGATGCCTTGGCGACCACATTGGCCTTGATCCGATACAAACGGGAGAAGGGCGAGTTCCCGCCCAGTCTGCACGAGTTGGTTTCCGCGGGCTACATGTCCCGGTTGCCGGCGGACCCGTATAGCGACGAGCTGTCAAGGATCGCGTCGTCTTGCGTCTTGCGGCGCGCGTTGTGCGTCAGAGAGCCAAGCGAGCCCCTCCGGCGTCTGACCTTCTTCCCTTCTCACCTGCTTCGCTCTGTGTCCTCCGTGCCTCTGTGGTAAATCTCCGCAATTGAAGTAGGAATAGCACAATTCGTGCAACATCTGAAAACGGAAAACGCTCGTCGCGCGAGATTTTTTCTATTCCAGTTCCGGCCTGGACTTATCGCGATTCCAGCACTCCGCGAAACGCAGAATTTTCGACAAATTCGTGCAACATCGGGCAAGGGTAGAGGGACGGTGTGGTCCTTCGGATTGGTGATCTGCGATTTGTGATTGACGATTTTGGAGGGCAAAGACACATGAAGCCGACTGAACTGGAGTCGCAGACGGATCGCCCGCCGGAGTCACGGCCTGTGGACATTCGCTGTTGTCGCAACTGCGTGTACGGCAAGCGGCCCGAGGACCGCTGGCTGCGCATTGTGCTGCTTCGGTGGCCTGTCACGGATCGGGTTAAGACCAGCCACCGGGGATCGGGTCAAAACCAGCCAGTGTTCTTTGCCATTTCGTACCCGTTCTGTCCTCGCCCTGCAAGGGAATTTGTGGTGACCAATCCATTCGATTG
>JAGOLX010000024.1:39308-81794 GCA_017993835.1 Phycisphaerae bacterium | reverse complement strand
AAAGGCCGCGTTACCGCCACGGCCGTCTTGCGGTACCAAAGTGTTACCCTGCAACAACTTAACAAGATACCGGCTTGATATATCTGCGCAGGACAACAAGATGTGAACAAGTAGTAATACGAAGACAGAGGAACTCTCTCACGCAGAGACGCAAAGACGCAGAGGCTGTTGCGGGGTGTCATTCCCGCAGAAGCGGGAATCCATCGAGCGACGAGATACGAGACACGAGCGACGGTCAAGGCCCGCAGGACGGGCCTTGACATTTCCTCCCCATGCAGCCATAATCGACTCCAGTTCGGCGGGCCCGCAGCCGCACTGCGGGAGATCAAAGGCAATGCAAGAGGCCCCCTGGGAGGGGAGGTTGGTGAGAATGATATGCCTGACGCCTGTACTTCTCCGCCGACGGAATCACGCAATCATCGTTTGCGAGCCATAATGACCTTGCGTTAGTGAAAGGACAATGAGATGAGATTCACTACGGGTATTCTTGTCGGTCTTTGTGTTGTCGGCTTGGTAGGCATTCTGCCCCCACGAGACGCCGGGGGAGGGGGCGGCGACCCAGACGGTCTTGTCGGTGAACAGTTGTGGTCTTTCTCGAATACAATCGAAGGGACCCCGATCTCAGGAACGCTTCGCCTAGGCGTTATGAAGGTGGTCGACGACCACTATCTGTGCAGCGGTGTCCTGGCGATTACGGACCCCGAGGATCTCACGTTCAGCCTCTTTGGGAACATGGAGCGCATGAACAACGAGATCCGTGCCACGCTCTGTCTGCAGGGCAAAAGGTGTGAAGGCGACTCTTGTACTGTCGGAATTGACATGATGACCATCACGATGGATCCGAATGCACTCGACGGTACGTTGGAGGGCGTTGGTTTTTACCGTGGTGCCACGGAGTCTTCTGTGGGCGAGGTCGTCTACGTCGGGCGCGCGCTGTCCGGGGATGACGCCCCGTGACATCGACGCCGGATAGAGATGCCCAGTCGCGCGCCTGTCAACCGCGGGACCTCGATGGTCGATTCGCATGAGAGGCTCCGCCGGACTGGTTCAGCGTTTGAAACCACGACGGGCACGAAGCGGGTAGGGTGGGTTCTCAACCCACGCGCTCGATCTTCGACATGGATTCACACGGATGGACGCGGATTCGACTCTGTTATTGCGAAGGACAGCGTGGCAATCCCTCTGTGTCATTCCCGCGGAAGCGGGAATCCATCTTCCTTTCCACCACAGAGGCGCAGAGGCCCCAGAGGAGATGCAACCGCAGATGAACGCTGATGAACGCGGCAGCGGTAGGGTGTGCTCCGCACACCGTTCCCATCTGAGGCCATCTCAAGCCACGGGCCACGAATCACGAAATGCGGCATTGCATCCGCAGATTTCGCCGATTTGCGGGGATTGGGCCCGACCCCGGCCCCCGGCCGCTTGCCCCGCTCGCAAAACGCTCCTACGCTTCTTCGCTTCCACGCGGCTTCGCCGCCCTTGACACTTCGTCCCCGTACAGCCATAATCGACTCCAGTTTGGCGGGCCCGCAGCCGCCACGCGAGAAGCCGAAGGGACTGAAAGGCGAGTCGACGAGAGAATTCCAGAAAAAGCCACTTGACAGAATATTACTAATAAGTTATATTCCTAATAGGTTATGCCGATATGGCTTGGGACGTAGAGTATACGGATGAGTTCGGCCATTGGTGGGGACGCCTGACCGAGGCCGAACAGGAATCCGTGGCCGCCACGGTCGGACTGCTGGAAATCGAAGGGCCACATCTGCCTTTCCCGTACAGTTCGGGTGTTGAAGGTTCCAGGCATGAGCATATGCGGGAGCTTCGTGTCCAGCACGCCGGACGCCCATACAGGGTCCTGTATGCTTTCGACCCGCGCCGGTGTGCGATTCTACTCATCGGCGGGGACAAGACCGGCAACGACCGCTGGTACGAGCAATTCGTTCCGGTCGCCGACAGACTCTACGACGAACACGTCGATTCACTACGAAATGAAGGAAATGGATGATGGCGAAGCCGTTCAGGAATCTCCTTGAGAAGATGTCACCGGCCAGTCGGGAGCGGATTCGCAAACGAACTGCCCAGATGCACTCGGAAATGGCGCTGCAGGAACTCCGTCGGGCGATGCAGTTGACCCAGGAGGAGCTTGCCGCCAAGCTCGACATGAACCAGGCCGCGGTCTCCAAGCTGGAGCATCAGTCGGACATGTACATCAGCACGCTCCGTCGGTTCATCGCCGCCATGGGCGGAGAACTCCAGATCGTCGCCCGCTTTCCCCAGGGCGACGTGGTCATCAGCCAGTTCGAGGATATCGAGAACCGCCAGTGTGCCAACAGATGACACCACGAAGGTCACGAAGGGGAACGAAGGAAAACAGACCAACGCACGCGGAGCCGCAGAGACGCAGAGGCTCTTGGGGTGTCATTCCCGCCAACGCGGGAATCCATCCGAGCGACGAGGGCCAAATGACGAGCGACGGTCAAGGCCCGCAAGACGGGCCTTGACATCCCCTCCCCATCCAGCCATGATCGACTCCAGTTTGGCGGGCCCGAGGCCGCCACGCGAGAAATCAAAGGCGATGCCGGAGCCTGTGTTGAGACTGAGGATACCGAGAGAATCCACGTGATACCCTTGATTGTCGCTGCGACCTTGCTGTAATCTCGGCGAAGATGAGTTTCTTGAGAGAACTCGGTTGACTTGTGTGGGGGTGGGTGGGGTAGTATAGGATGCCAGATAGGTGGCCGGTTGCGTCGGCCGGTCAACCTGCCAAACAGATACACCCGGAGTAGCGCGCCCGAGAGGTCAGGTGAGAACGGTTTCTTCATCTTAAAGAGGGCGAGTCATGTGGCAGTTCCGGAATTCGCATCGCCTCATACGCGCGCGGTCGCCGCCGTGGCGTGTCTACGCATTTCAGATGACTATTCTTGATTGGGACGTCATAGACTCGTGCTGTGTTCTCACAGACATAATGGGCGGGGGCTTGGAGAAGTCCATATGAAGAAGACGTGCAATACGAGTATAAAAGACATCAGAAATATGAAGAACCTCAGGTACTTCTGTGCAGTGTTTACGGCATCTGCTCTCGCGACTGCTGTTGTTGGTTGCGGTACGGGCCAGACGATCACTCGTAAGGACTTGAAAGGAGCCGACCGACCAGAGGATGCGCTGGAGAAGGTACAGGTGTTGGCAGGCCGCAAAGCCAGGGTGCGAAATCCCGGCCTCCTCTTTGACGATGCTGCCAAGGCTTTTGACAGGTGTCTGATCCAGTCTGTCGATATGGCTGGGATCACATATTTGAGTCACGGGCCGCGGGTGATTCCGTTCGCCATCGTCACGAAGATTGAGTTGTACAAGTCCGGTCCCAGCCTCGAAGACATGGAAGTGTCTGAAGAATATCGTATTTACCTCTCTGCCAAGAAGGGGGGGATCTTCTGCATGTTTCCTGTTGGTGACTTGACTGAAGCGGACCGTATGAGCATAGCCTTAGGACTTGTAGCCCTCTGTCCGAATGTCAAGTGATGGTGCCCCTATCAAGAGGCATCCAACGTCCACACAGTCCTCAATCAGGAGTATGTTATGAGAATCTGTTCTTATCTTGCCTACACCGTACTCTTGGGGTCATTGGCAGTGTCGTGTTCTTGCGCGGCAACGACCGGTCGCAGTTTTCAAATGTCAGCCGTCGAGGCGCTCGACCTTGGACAAGCGAGAGACCAGATCGATCTCGCACGCCTCGGCGCGCAGAGTTTTGGCGAGACAAGAATGACGCCACAGGGAAGATGCGAGCTCGTCGGACGTTATTACCAGTACGTAACATCGTTCTCCGTGACTGGGTGCGCGGTCGTCCTCGAGTTCCGCAACGACCGGCTCAATGGCTTTCATTTCATAAGTGAACGTCGTGAGGACCGCACGACGGTTGATTTGGCCCACGCGGAAACCCTGGAATCCGAGACCGGCAGGTTGACCAAAGATGATGTATTGTCGCTCCTCGGGAAGCCTCACGGCAAGGTGCTCATGCCGACCATCATGCCCTGGTATGAGGAGCTGTCACTCACTCCAAACGTCGCTGAGATATGGGGTTATAATAATGCGCCTGCGAGACAGCGTTTCGGGAAGTTCGCCGGCTTCATTTGCGCAAACACTATCTTCGTCTGTTTTGACCAAGCCGGTACGATCTGCCGCGTCACAGTTGAGCAGGGAGATCGGTATCATGGAGGTCCTCAATGCTGGCGTGCAGATACTGACCCGCCCACGTTGCCCACGTTTTAGCCGCTCACGGGGCCTTTAACGGCGATTCTGAAGCAATACAAACGATGTGACATGGCAATTTGCCTCAAGACAGATTGCGAGTTGCGTGGGAACACGGTGTTCTCACTGAAGAACGCGATGTTCCCGTGAACGGTTACCCCACGTTGGAGGAGTCCTCGGCATTCAGAAACACATGACTTGAACTGGTATAGGGGATCTGATAGGCCCATTTGCATAGCAGATGCACTTAAGCTACAGACCAACAGTGTTGCCTCACTGAATGACACTGTCCTCCTGTGTGTCGTTACGCCTCCTATCGTTCGCGAAGAGGATTGCGCGAAGTTACCACGAAAGGCGATTTTATGAAGACAGGCTCCTTGACAGGGCTGAGTAGAGTCGCTCTGGTTTTGATGATCGTAGCTGGCTGCGCGCCGGTAACGGTAAATGACGCCGGTGTCGCGCGTCGGTTCCCGGCCTACCCGGCTTCACATCCTGTCGCCATCTACTCACGCGCAGGGGGCGACGCCGATTTCCCGCTCGAACAGCCATTGCTCCCTTACTCACAGATCCCAGAGCACATTGAACTTGGCATGATAGTAGTCTCCGGCGATCCGGTCGCATCCTGGAGCGGTTTCGCTGAAAAGGCCCTAGGGAAAGCGAGGAGGCTGGGCGGAGACGCCATTGTACTTGTTGGCTGGAGGGAGGTACCCTTTGTTCTGGGCACGGCATCGAAGCAGTTGGAGATTTGTGTCGTTCGCTATGCTGATCGTCCGAGCGGCGACCCCGTGAACTGACGAAGTAGAGGGGGGAGCCGAGGGGCTTTGAGGTCAGGCATCGCTTCAAGCTCTAACGGATATCGCCGATACCAGAGCCGACAACTCTGTGATGATTCCGGAGGGCGCAGCCGCAGATTTCGCCGATTGACACAGATGTGGGGTCCCGTAATCTGTGAAATCTGTGTAATCTGCGGATGACGATCTGTTGTGTGTCGTGCCGAGCGCGTCGTGCGTTGAACCCGCCGCCATGGTGCTTCCGGCGTGTGATGAGAGCCCCCTGTCGGGTACCGCCGGACCACTGTGACACTGCCTTATCCAACGATCCTGACGACCGGGAGCATTGTGGCTGTAATCGCCGTCACCATTGTGGTATTATCGAAGACGCCCCGTGCAGGAGCACGGATCGCGAAGTGAAATGGCAAACGCCAATACTGAAGACTGACACGTAAGGAGGTGAAGAACATGGTCCACAGCCGTAGTTTCGTCCATATCACGATCGTCATTGCTGCGTGGTGTCTTCTGAACGTGTCAAACGGGTCGTGGGCTGCCGAAGAGGCCAAAGAGGGCTTCACGAGCCTCTTCGACGGCAAGACCCTCGACGGCTGGCACCTCATGAACGGCGCCAAATTCGTCGCGGAGGACGGGGTCATCAAGCTCAATGGCGGGCGTGGCTGGCTCCGCAGTGACAAGGAGTACAGCGATTTCATTCTTCGCCTGGAGTTCCGCTTCATGAGACCGGACCAGGACGGCGGCGTGTTCCTGCGATCCAACAAGGAGGGCGAGGACTGGCCCACTCAGAAGTACGAGATTCAGTGCCAGAACACCGCCCGCATGGCGATGATCTTCGGCGCGACCCACGATCTGAATGTTGCGCTGGCACAGAAGTCGCTCAAGCCTGTCGGCGAGTGGAACGAATATGAGATCGTGCTTGTCGGATCGAGCGTTGTGGTTCGTTTGAACGGCGAAGTGGTGAGCGTCTCCGCCAACATGGACAAGTTGACGCGCGGGTATCTCGGGCTGCAGGGAGAAGATGGATTCCACGAGTACCGCAACATCCGAATCAAGGACCTCAGCAAGGCAGAAGAGGGCTTCGCGAGCCTCTTCAACCGGGAGACTCTCGACGGCTGGCATCTTATGAACGGCGCCAAATTCGTCGCGGAGGACGGGGTCATCAAGCTCAATGGCGGGCGTGGCTGGCTCCGCAGCGACAAAGAGTACGGCGATTTCATTCTTCGCCTGGAGTTCCGCTTCATGAGACCCGACCAGGACGGCGGCGTGTTCCTGCGATCCAACAAGGAAGGCGAGGACTGGCCCAGTCAGAAGTACGAGATTCAGTGCCAGAACACCGCCCGCATGGCGATGATCTTCGGCGCGACACACGATCTGAATGTTGCGCTGGCACAGAAGGCGCTCAAGCCTGTCGGCGAGTGGAACGAATATGAGATCGTGCTTGTCGGATCGAGCGTTGTGGTTCGTTTGAACGGCGAAGTGGTGAGCGTCTCCGCCAACATGGACAAGTTGACGCGCGGGTATCTCGGGCTGCAGGGAGAAGATGGATTCCACGAGTACCGCAACATCCGCATCAAAGACCTCAGCCAGTAGGGGGGATCGAGCGGCCGCATCCGGATTTAGGAATTAGGAGAGCCCAAGGAGAGTGGGTTCGAGGGTCAGGGGGTACCCGCCGATTTCGCCGATTGACGCGGATTGCCGCACTATCGCTTGCGATGACGGACATTGGACGCGTGGGTTGAGAACCCATCCTACCGACATCGGTTGCCTTCTTCGGCGGTTCGCGTATTTCGCGGCTGGAGCACTCCCTCAGCGTCGGTCTGATGGCGGCGGGGGAGACGACTTATCGGGCGATCCCATGTGTCTGTGAAGATGAACCGACATCGCGCTTCATGTCGGGCGACATACTTCGATGAAAGCTCGAAGCACGAATATCGAAATCCGAAACAAGCTCAAATAACCGAAATCCAAAATCCAAAACGGGGACCCGCCGGCGACGCGGCAGCGTTTCGATTATTGGGTTTTGTGCTTCGAATTTGTTTCGGATTTCGAGCTTCGAATTTCGGATTTCGTGCCTGCCGGCAAGACCGCCCTCAGTCCAGCATCCTGGACGCCCGGGAACTTGCACAGACACAGTCCCACAGTCCGGGTGCCCTTGACTTCGAGGGGGGCAATCGAATAGAATGGGACGTGGCGGCGCGGGGCGGATGGGTCGTGCGCGGTGCGACGACCAGCTCATGATCGGGGAATGGAAGAGGATGGAACGTGCGCGTATCGAATCGATTTCCGCGGGCGGCGATGGTCATGGCGGTTCTGTGCCTGCTCGGGAGCGAGGTTTGTAGTGACGCCGTGAGGCGGTTCTTTCCTGGGGGCCATGCCTGCGTGGCCGTGCCGCGAACGGGGGCTGTGCTCGCGGCGCAGGGCGCGGCGGCCTCGGTGGTCATCAACGAGCTGCACACGAATCCCGACATCAAGACCGAGCTGGTGGAGTTTGTGGAATTGCACAACTTCGGGACGGCGGACGCGGACCTGTCGGGCTGGTCGTTCGTCGAGGGGGTGCTCTACACGTTTCCGGAAGGGACGACGCTGGCCGCCGGCGGGTTCGTGGTCGTTGCGCAGGACCCGGACCAGTTGACGGCGAAGTACGGGGCGGATCGAGTTCCGCTGCCGGGCGGCTCGGTGTTCGGGCCCTATGCCGGCGGACTGGACGGAGAGGGCGAACGGGTGGTCCTGTGCGATGCCTCAGGGTCGGTCGTCGATGAGGTCGATTATCAGCTCGGGTTCCCCTGGCCGACCGTCGGCGACGCGGTCCCGGAGACCTCGCCGGGCACGGGTCCTTCGCTCCAGTTGATGAATCCACGGGCGGACAACGACCTGGGCGGGAGTTGGCGGTCGGCGTATCCGACGCCGTGCGAGGCCAACCGTGTGCTTGTGGAGAACGTGCCGCCGCGCATCCGACAGGTGGACCATTCGCCCGGGCAGCCCAAGGGCGGCCAGGTCGTGACTGTCACGGCCAAGATCACCGACGACCAGTGGATTCCCGAGGTGACGCTGCGCTACCAGGTCGTCACGCCGGGGGACTACATCGCCAAGACCGACCCGCGGTACGGCACCGGGTGGACGAGCGTCAGGATGCACGACAACGGGCTTCTGGGCGACGCCAGGGCGGGGGATGGCCTATACAGCGTGCAGATCCCCGCGGATGCGCAGATGCATCGCAACCTGGTTCGATACCGCATCATGGCGACGGATGTTCTGGGCGCCTCCGCGGCGGCGCCCTATTCGGACGATCCGCAGCCGAACTTCGCGTACTTCGTCTATGACGGCGTGCCCGCCTGGCGAGGAGCGGTGCAGCCCGGCGTCACGCCGGAAATCGAGTTCCCCGCCGAGGTCATGCGGAGCCTGCCCGTCTACCATCTCCTCAGCAAGAAGAACGACGTGGAGGACTGCACTTGGCTGTCGAAGTACAGTGGGAGCGAATTCCGCTGGTACGGGACGCTCGTCTACGACGGGCGGGTCTACGACCACATTCGCTATCGCGCCCGAGGCGGAGTGTGGCGCTACTCGATGGGCAAGAGTATGTGGAAGGTGGATTTCGGCCGGGGACACTACTTCCAGGGTCGCGACGACTACGGCGAGCCCTACGACACGACGTGGGACAAACTGAATTTCTCCGCCTGCATCCAGCAGGGCAGCTTCGGGCAGCGGGGCGAGCAGGGGATGTTCGAGGCCCTGTCGTTTCGCCTGTTCAACCTGGCGGGCTGTCCGGCGTCGAAGACGAACTACGTCCACTTCCGCATCATCGACGAACTCCACGAAGACGGGACACAGAACGCGGCCCACGCGCCGCTGACGACCCAGGGGACGCAGTACGACGGCGACTTCTGGGGCCTGTACATGACCATTGAGGGCGTGGACGGTCGGTTCCTCGAAGAGCACGGCCTGCCCGACGGCAGTGTTTTCAAGATGGACTACAGCAACGACGAGCAGAACAACCAGGGTCCGACGCAGCCCTCCGACGGGTCGGATCTCAGTCAGTTCCTCGGCAGATACCAGAACGCCGACGAATCGTGGTGGCGCCGGAACGTGAGCCTCGACGCCTACTACGGCTACCACGCGATCTATCAGGCCGTCCATCACGGCGACATCACCGAGAAGAACTGGTTCCTCTATCACCATCCGGAGACGGACCAGTGGTGGCAGCTCCCCTGGGACCTCGATCTGACGTGGACCACCTACTACGGCAGCAACGATCCGGACGATCCGTTCCGCCGGGCTGGCGTGCTGAGCTACAGTTCCATCGACATCGAGAACAAGAACCGTCTGCGGGAGGTTATCGACCTGCTGTTCAACACCGATCAGACGAACCAGTTGATTGACGACTACGCCGGGATCATCGACGACCCGTCCGGCGGCCTGTCCCTGGCCGACGCCGACCAGTGCATGTGGGACTACCATTGGGCCTTGGGCGAGGGCGCCTACCCCACGTACATCGACCGGCAGGCCAGTCTCAAGGCTGGACAGGGACGCTTCTACCAGGAGGCGGTTGATCGCGGCTACAAGCGAACCTTCGAGGGCATGGTTCAGGTGATGAAGGACTACGTGGCCGAGCGGGTCATCTACCTGGCCGGCAAGGCCGCGGACGAGGCCATTCCCGACACGCCGCAGATCCAGTCCACGGCCCCGACGGGATTCCCCGTCAACGCCTTGACGTTCAGCGTCTCCGCCTTCTCCGATCCCCAGGGCGCCGGCACGTTCGGCGCGATGAAGTGGCGGATCGCCGAGGTGGCGGCGGGCTCGCGGGCCGCGATACAGGATGGCGGCGAGACGATCATTGTGGTGCCCGAGGGCGGCATGTGGAAGTACTTCAAGGGCACGCAGGAGCCCTCCACGGTCCAGGGCGCCTGGCGTCAGCTCGGCTTCGACGACTCCTCGTGGCTCTTCGGGAGGACGATCATTGGGTACGGCGCCGATGAGCCCGCTGCAACCAACCTGGCGGACATGCGCTACAATTACACCAGCGTGTATCTCCGCAGGACCTTCAAGGTCGCCGACCTCGACGCCCTCGGCCGGCTGACCCTCGACGTGAAATACGACGACGGCGTGAACCTGTGGGTCAATGGCGTCCTCGCCTTCCAGGATAATGTCCGAGGCGAGAACGTCGCGTACTCCGACACCGCCGTCAGCGCCATCGACAACTCGGATTTCGTCACGCATGACCTGGGCGATGCTCACACGTGGCTCGTCCCAGGCGACAACGTCATCGCGATCCAGGTGCTCAATTCGCACATATCGAGCAGTTCCGACTGCTATATCGACGCGCGCCT
This sequence comes from Phycisphaerae bacterium, assembly GCA_017993835.1. Classification (GTDB taxonomy): domain Bacteria; phylum Planctomycetota; class Phycisphaerae; order Sedimentisphaerales; family Anaerobacaceae; genus PLanc-01. Next base: position 71,440 of record JAGOLX010000024.1, on the reverse strand, counting down.
GCTGGCGGAGTCGGTGCAGGCCGGCGCGTCCGTGACCGTGCAGGGGGCGCCCGGCAAGTACGAGATCGACGCGGCCTGGGAGAGCGGTGAGATCAAGGCATTCGGCAGCGGGATCTGGCTGCCTGCGACTGTCGCCAAGCCGGGGCGAACCTATCGAGTTCGCTGCCGAATGAAGGACGACACGGGCCGGTGGAGCCATTGGTCCAATCCCGTGCAGTTCGTCGCGGACGAGCCGGTCGCGGCGGGAATCCTGGCGGACCTGCGGATCACCGAGTTGATGTACAACCCGCCCGAACTGGGCGACGGAGCCGACAACGACGAATGCGAGTTCATCGAGATCAAGAATGTCGGTGACAAGATCCTCGATTTGAACGGCGTTTCGTTCGACGGAGGCGTCACCTTCCGCTTCGCAGACGGCAGGGTCAAGAGCCTCGGCCCGGGCCGATTCGTCCTGGTCGTCGCGAATGAGCAGGCGTTCCTGTCCCGCTATGGTCCGGCGCTCTCGGGGCTTGTCGCGGGCGCGTATGCGGGCAAGCTGGCCAACGAAGGCGAGCGTGTCTCGCTGGTGGACAGGTGGAATGGGACCATTGCCGAGTACGAGTACGGCGACGGTCGCGGCTGGCCCCCGGCCGCCGACGGCGGCGGGCACTCGCTCGTCCCGCTGGACTCGGCCCTGCCGGGCGAGCCCGAGGGTTCGTTGAATTGGCCGGGCAATTGGCGGGCCGGCACGTACGTCGGCGGTTCGCCTGGCCAGGACGATCCCGAGCCTGAAACGATGGTATGGATCAACGAGTTCCTGGCCAATCCCGTGACCGGCCGTGACTGGATCGAGTTGTACAACCCGACGACGGGGGCCGTGACCCTGGCCGACTGGTATCTGAGCGATGATGCCGCGGACCTGAAGAAGTGGGCCATCCCGGAGACGTTGGTCGCCGCGGGGGGCTACGCGGTCTTCGAGGATGTCCGCGCCTTCGGCCTGAGCAAAGACGGCGAGGAACTCTTCCTGTCGCACCTGCCGGGCACGACCGCCGACCGCGTTGCGGACGCGGTGCGGTTCAAGGCACAGGAACCCAACGTCGCGCTGGGCCGCTACCCCGACGGCGGCGACTGCTGGTTCCGCCTGACGCCCTCGCCCGGCGCCGCCAACGCCAATCCGATCTTGGACCTCGTGATCAGCGAACTGATGTACCACCCGCCCGACGCCAACGAGGAATACATCGAGCTGTACAACCCCTTGGGCGAGGCGATCTCCCTTGGCGGCGGGAACGTCGTCTGGCGACTCGACGGCGGGGTGGAATACGATTTCCCCGCCGGGACTGCGATCGATCCGGGAGAACACCTCATCGTCGTCGGCTTCGACCCCCTCGTAGATGCCTCGCGGCTCGATGCCTTCATCGAGATCTATCAGATCGGGGCATCGCGCCTCGGTATTCGGCTCTTCGGCCCATGGAAGGGCAACCTGTCGAACGGCGGCGAGCGGGTGGCCCTGGAGAAATCCATGCCCGGCGACAACCCGGCCTCCCCGGTCGCGTGGGTCATCGTGGACGAAGTGATCTACGGCGACACGACCCCCTGGCCGGCAGAAGCCGACGGGCAGGGCCTGGCCCTCCACCGAATCGAATCCAGCGCAGGCAGGTCGGGCAACGACCGAGCCAACTGGGAAGCCGCCGAACCCACGCTGGGCGATTAGCCGCGAGGGCTGTGCGACATCAAGTGGCCCGTGGGTTCTCAACCCACACGCACAGGTCCTCTATTCACCACCTTCGATTTCGTCGAAGGCGGAACGTTTGTCGGACAGGTCGAGAACCTGTATTACAGGTTCTCGCGGACGTATTTGACGGCGTTGCGGAAGATCTTGATGCCGTCCGGGTCGAGGTCTTCGCCGAGTCGGGACCAGTGGGGGTGCTGGGTCCGCCGGACGTATCGCTCGGGGTGCGGCATGAGTCCGAGGACCCGCCCGGTGCGGTCCGTCAGGCCGGCGATGGACTCGATCGAGCCATTGGGATTGATCGGATAGGGGCCCTCTTTGCCTTCTTCATCGACGTATTTGTAAGCGATGCAGCCCTCGTCTTTGAGTCTCTGGAGGGTCTCGTTGCTCTTCGTGACGATCTTGCCTTCTCCGTGCGCGATGGGCACGCAGATCTGCCGCTGCGGCTCGATGAACACGCAGCGATCCGTCTGGGGCATGAGGTAGACCCAGCGGTCTTCGTACTTGTTGCTGTCGTTGTACGTGATGGTGACGTCCTGCTGGCGGAAGGGTTCCCAATCGCCGGCGGCGGAAGGTTCGGAAAAAGGCAGATCGGGCCTACTTTGAGGGGGAAGAATCTCCCTCTTCGATTCTTCCCCCTCAAACCCTGGCCGCGCGTCGAGAGCTTCGTCACGTCCATTCTTCAACGAAATCGAGCCAAGAGATTTCGTTGAAGAATACAGGCCCGATCTGCCTTTTTCCGAGCCCCCCGGCAGGATGCCTGCCTTGACGAGGACCTGGAATCCGTTGCAGATGCCCAGGACGAGCTTGCCGTCGTCGATGAACTTCCGCACCGCCTCTGCGAGATGGTGGGCGACCTGGTTGGCCATGATCTTGCCGGCGGCGACGTCGTCGCCGTAGCTGAATCCGCCGGGGAAGATGAGGATCTGGTACTGATCGAGCAGTGCCTTGTCCTCGATCGCTCGATTGATATGGACGCGGTCGGCCTTGGCGCCGGCCAGCTCCAACGCATATTGGGTTTCCAGGTCGGTGTTGATTCCCGCGGCCCGTAGGACTATCGCTCGGACTTGTTCCATCTTTGCCTCAAAAAGCAAAATTCAAAATCCGAAGCACGAAGCTCGAAACAAATTCAAAGGCCCGAAATCCAAATGACCGAAACGCTACGGTCACTCGGATACTCCGTTTCGAATTTTGGGTTTTGGTCATTCGTGCTTGTTTCGGATTTACGTTCCCGCCTTGGCGGGGTCGAAATTCGGATTTCTCTACCAGTTGAACGTCTTCTGCCACGCCTGTTTGAGTTGGCCGATCTTGGCGTCGATGATGTTCCGGCCTTCGGCGTCCTTGACGACCAGGCTTGGCGCCTCGGTCACGACGCCCAGTTGTCCGAACGGCAGATTCAGCATCTTCTTCGCGAAGGCGTCGAAGTGCTTTGGCGCGACCTCGACGAGGTATCGACTGTTCGACTCGCTGAACAACTGCACGTCGGTTCGCGAGCAGTCCTTGCCCCTGGGCAGTCCGCGGAGGTCCGCTTCGGCGCCCAGGCCGCCGGCGAAGGCCATCTCCGCCAGGGCGACCGCCAGGCCGCCCTCGGAGCAGTCGTGACAGCTTGCGACCAGGCCGTCGGCGATGGCCGACGCGATCTGTCGGGCGATCTTCGGCGCCAGCGTCAGATCGAGCTTGGGGACATTGGCGCCCGTGTGCCCACGAGCCTGGTAGTAGTGCGAGCCGCCCAGCTCGTTGCTTGTCCTGCCCACGATGAACAGGATGTTCCCGGGCTTCTTGAGGTCCATCGTGACACACTGGTCGATGTCGTCGACGAGGGACATCGCGCTGATCAGCAGGGTGGGCGGGATGCGGATGAGCGATCCGTCCTCGCAGACGAACTCATTGTTGAGGGAGTCCTTGCCCGAGATGAACGGCGCCTGGAACGCCATCGCGCCGTCGTAGCAGGCCTGGGCGGCCCGCACGAGACTGCCCAGGACCTCCGGATCAGTGCATCGGGCCCAGCAGAAGTTGTCGAGCAGGGCGATGCGGTCCACCCGTGCGCCGACGCAGACGAGATTGCGAATCGCTTCGTCGATACCCGCCAGCGCCATCCAGTAGGGATCGATGTCGCCATACAGGGGATTCATGCCGCAACTGAGGGCGACGCCCCGCCGGGAGGTGAACTTGGGCTGGACCACCGCAGCGTCGCTCGGCCCGTCGTTGGCGATGCCCACCAGCGGCTTGACCACCGAACCGCCCTGGACCTCATGGTCGTACTGGCGGATCACCCACTCCTTGCTGGCGACGTTGAAGGACGACAGGATTTGCAGCAGGTCGTCGTTGTAGTTGTCCTTCTCCGCCAGGGTCGGTTCGCTGACGCGAGGCTTTGTCCAGGCGGCCTGACGCTTGTACTTGGGGACACCGTCGTGGAGGAAGCTCATGTCCAGCTCGCCCACCTGCTGTCCGCTGTAACGGAGGTGGAGCTTGCCGTCGCCGGTGAAGCGTCCGATGACCGTCGATTCGACGTTCTCGCCTGCGAAGATTCTCTGGATTGCGTCGAGGTTCTCCGGCTTGACCGCCAGGACCATTCGCTCCTGGGCCTCGCTGATCCAGATTTCCGTGTAGCTCAGGCCGGTGTACTTCAGCGGGACCTTCTCCAGGTCCACCTCGGCGCCGAGTTCCGAGCCCATTTCGCCGACCGCGCTGCTCAGTCCGCCCGCGCCGCAGTCGGTGATGGCTTCGTACAGACCGGCTTCGTTGGCCTGAACAATGACGTCGAGCATTTTCTTCTCGGTGATGGCGTTGCCGATCTGCACCGCGTGCGAGAAGATCGTCTCGTGCTCGTGCGTCATCTGGCCGCTGGAGAACGTCGCGCCGTGGATGCCATCGCGTCCGGTCCGTCCGCCGACCACGACGATCAGGTTGCCCGCCTGCTGGTGCTTGAAGGCCTTCGTCTTGTCCATGATGCCGACGTTGCCGCAGTAGACGAGCGGATTGGCCATGTAGCGGTCGTCGAAGTAGATCGCGCCGTTGACGGTGGGGATGCCCATGCGGTTGCCGTAGTCGCGGACCCCTGCGACGACGCCGCGCATGATCCGCCGGGGGTGCAGGACGCCCTTGGGGATCTCGTCCAGGCTCTTGTCGGGCCGGCCGAAGCAGAAGATGTCAGTGTTTGCGATCGGGCGGGCGCCCATGCCGGTCCCCATCGGGTCGCGGATGACGCCGCCGATGCCGGTGGCGGCCCCGCCGTACGGATCGAGCGCCGACGGGTGGTTGTGCGTCTCGACCTTGAAGCACACTGCCGACTGCTCGTCGAACTCGACCACGCCGGCGTTGTCGGCGAACACGGAGATGCACCAGTCCTTGTTGAGCTGCTGGGTGGCCTTGAAGACGGTCTCCTTGAGCAGGTTGTCGAAGTGGACCTTCTCCCCGTTGTGGGTCATGTCCACCTCGCTCTTGAGGGTCTTGTGGACGCAGTGCTCGCTCCAGGTCTGGGCGATGGATTCCAGCTCGACGTCGGTCGGCTCCCGTTCGAGGTGACGGAAGTAGTCCTGAACCGTCTTCATCTCGACGAGGTTCAGGAACAGGTCCCGCTGCTTGCTCAGGGCGGTCAACCCGTCGTCGTCAAGGTCCCGAATGGGCCAATGGACGAGGTTCAGTTCGTACGGCTTCAGGTGCGGGCTCGGCGGCTCCGCGTCATCGCCGATCACGACGTCCTCGATCACGTCGTTGGCCAGGACCTTGCGGGCGATCAGATCGATCTGTGCGGGCTTGATCTTCTCGCCCAGGAGCACGTACTTGCGTGCGGTCCGCACGCCGGCGGGATTTGCGCCCATGTCCCTGAGGGCCGCCATGACGGACTCGGCGACCGGGTCGGTCACGCCGCTCTTGAGATGGACCTCGATCAGCGTCGCCTTGGCCAGTCCCGGCGGGGCGGTGCTCCGCCCGAGGTAGTGCTGCTCGCACACCGGGTCCGTCAGCAGCTCGCAGGCCACTCGCTCCGCGAAGGCCTTGTCGAAATCGGCTTCGATCAGGAAGACCCTCGCCGATTGGACGACCTCGATCGTCGTGATGCCCAGTTCTCGAATGTCCGCCAGTACGCTATTGCCTTGCACGTCCGGAAGGCCGGGCCGGTTGAATACCTCGAAACGCCATTGTCTCACTACAGTAGTTCCTTCTTCCTGATCTTGTACTTGATGAGTGCGGCCCGCTTGCACCGGGCCGTCTCCAGTAACTCCATGATCCGTTCTCTATTGCCGTTCCGGATGGCCTCCTTCAGCTTCGACAGTTCGACAATGGCACGGTCCAGGCCGTCGGTGATGTTCTGCCCGTTGGCGACCAGGACGTCCGTCCAGATCGACGCGGGGCCCGAGGAAATCCGTGTGCTGTCGAGGAACCCCTTGCCGGCGTACTTCATATCCTCCTCGTCGCTGGCGTTGACCAGTCCGGCGGCCATCACGTGAGGCAGATGGCTGATATTGGCGAAGACCCGGTCGTGGTCGACAGGCTTCATGACGTGGACATTGCACCCCAGGGCGGACCAGAACTCCCTGAGAATCCTGACGGCGGCGCGGTCCGTTGTCGCTGTGGTGGTCAGGATGCATCGCGCCTGGTCGAAGAGGTCATCCCGGGCGAACTCGACGCCGCGCTGCTCCGAGCCGGCGATCGGATGCGATCCGACGTAACGGGCCGACTTCCCGAGCCTGCGGTCGGCCCACTGGTGGGGGAGCAGCTTGGTGGAGCCGACGTCGGTGACGATACAGTCCGACGGCACCACGCCGGCCAGGTCCGCGAAGTACTGCTCGAAGGTGAAGATGGGGGTTGCCAGGATGACCATGTCGGCGGTCTCAGCCGCAGTGGCCAAATCGCCCGCGACCCGGGTTACGATTCCCAGGCTCTTGGCTCTGCGCCTCGTCGCGGGTCGATGGCTGTATCCGACGACCGCGACGCCGGGCATACGCTCGCGCACAGCCAGCGAGATCGAGCCGCCCAGAAGCCCCAATCCTACGATGGAAACCTGCCGTAAGCTCTTCACAAATAAGACCTTAAGAGAAGTGTGCCGCACGGGCGATACACAAGACTATAGTTGCTCCGCGCGGCTGTCAATTTTTTTCTTTCATTTGGCGTGGGCAAATGCTAAATTGGAGTTCTACAGAGCAGCCGAAGGAATCGGCGACAAGGACCTCAGTGCCGCGAGTGAGCGGCCGGTTTTTTGTATACACGACAAGGTGTCTGGCTGACAGAAGGACTGGTTGCGCCCACGTATCGAGTGGGTCGAATGAGGACTATGGCGCCCGAAGGTAGTAGACTAGGCGGTGGATACTTCGATTTCGAGCAGAAGGTGGCCGAGTTGGAACGGCAGGTGGAGGAGCTGCGCAAGCTTGGCATGAAGAAGGGGATCGACTACTCTGTGGAGATCCGGCGTCTCGAGAACGACCGGATCGCGGAACTCAAGCGGGTCTATTCGAGCCTGACCGCGTGGCAGACGGTCCAGGTGGCCCGGCATCCCCAGAGACCCCTCCTGACGGACTACCTGAACCTGATGGTCAAGGACTTCCGCGAGTTGCACGGGGATCGCTGCTTCGGCGACGACCGCGCCATCGTCACCGGCATTGGGCAGATCGCGCGGAACAAGGTGCTGGTCGTCGGGCAGAACAAGGGCAAGACCACGAAGGAGAAGATCGTCTGCAACTTCGGGTGTCCGAACCCGGAGGGCTATCGCAAGGCTCTGGCGAAGATGAAGTTCGCGGAGAAGTTCGGCCTGCCGATTGTGACGCTGATCGACACGCCGGGGGCCTATCCGGGCATCGGCGCTGAGGAACGCGGACAGGCCCAGGCGATTGCGGTCAACCTGACCGAGATGTCACGTCTGAAAGTGCCGATCGTCTGTGTGTGCATTGGGGAAGGGGGTTCCGGCGGGGCCCTGGGCATTGCCGTCGGCGACCGCCTGGCCATGCTCGAGTTCGCGTACTACTCGGTGATCTCGCCGGAGGGCTGTGCGGCCATTCTCTGGCGCGACGGGTCACAGGCGCCGGACGCGGCCCAAGCCTTGAAGCTGACCAGCAAGGACCTGCACAAGCTGGGACTCGTCGACGAGATCATCGCCGAGCCCGTCGGCGGCGCCCACCGCAACGTCCACGACACTGTGTACAACGTGGAATCCTATATTGCCCAGGTGCTGTCCCAACTGCAGCGGATGTCCATCCGCGATCTGGTCGAGAGTCGCTATCGCAAGTGGCGGTCTGTCGGGACGGACCACGGGGTGCGGGCGGGCGGGAAGTCCGGGATGCGAATCGTCAGCACGGGCCGAACGGCAGGAACACAGCGGGGCTCTTCTCCCGCCAGGGTGTGATGAAAAGGCGAATGAGACCGGGCCGAGACGGGAAGCGGCGGACCCCGCGCCGGGAGGAACGGTCGTTCGCGATGCAGTGCATGTGATGGAAAGGAGGAGTGGATTGATGAACAGATGGTTCATGATCGCTGGCATCGGTGCGGCGATCTGTCTGCTGGCCGGCGGCGGGTGCAACGGGTCCGCCAAGGAGCAGGCGGAAGCGAATGCCCAGATCAAGCAGCTCCGGACGGCGCTCGACAAGAGCCAGCGGGAAAAGACCGATCTCCAGGGCGACGTGACGAAGCTGCAAGCCTCGCTGAAGAACGCCGAATCGGGACTGGCGGATTCCAGGAAGGCCGAGGAAGACCTTCGAAAGCAGGTGGAGGGTCTGACGACGGCCCGCACCGGCCTGGAAGCCAGGGTCAGCGATCTCGACAAGGCTCGCGGCGATCTGGCGGCCAAGGTCGAGCAGTTGACCACCTCCGGCGGTCAGCTCCAGCAGCGCGTGGAAGAGCTGGTGAAATCGCGGGACGATCTCCAGAAGATGGTTTCCGGCCTGATCGACACGCGAGGCATGCTGGAGAAACAGGTGGCGACCCTGACCAAGGCGCGGAATGCGGCGATGGAAGACGCCAAGACCGCCCAGTCGAAGGTCGATCTGCTCAGCGACCGGCTCAAGGCCCAGACGCAGCAGATGATCGAGCTGCAGGAGCAGATCAAGTCGGTGCGGTCTGTGCTGGATCAACTGCAACAGAAGCTGGAGTAGACCTGCGGCGGCGAGGGCATCCCGCTCTCCTTTGCGGGACCCATGTGAACGCTACCCGTTCGAGATCTCCCGCGGATCGCGGCCTTCCTCGATGGCAGCGATCTTGTTGACCCGTCGCTGATGACGGCCGCCGCTGAATTCCGTGGTCATCCAGGCCTCGACGATCCTGCGGAGCAGCACCTCGCCGATCTGGTCCCCCGAGAGGCACAGGACGTTCGTGTCGTTGTGGTCCCGCGCGATCCTCGCGCTGAGTTCGTCGTGGCACAGAGCCGCCCGGATCCCTCGCACCTTGTTGGCGGCGATGCTCATACCCAGGCCCGTGGCGCAGATCAGGATGGCCCTGTCGGCCTGTTTGTCCGACACGGTCTTGGCGGCCACGTAGGCCAGGTCGGGATAGTCGACCGGCGTCGCGTTCTCGGTCCCGACGTCAATGCACTCGTGTCCCATCTGGCCCACGATGGCCTTGATCAACTGTTTGGCGTCGTAACCCCGGTGGTCGCTTCCCACTGCTACTCTCATAATGCGAGCTCACTTATTCTTGCTTTCACGGCCGCTTCGATTAGGGCGGCGCACTTGTTGAAGTACTCCTGCGGCTGACCTATGGGGTCAGGAACCTCGCCGCCGGGGACGAGGAGGTGACAGTTCCCTTCCGCCTCTGGCGACAGGTAGATGACCTGCTCACAGTGCGCCCGCGTCATGCAGAAGATGTAGTCACTGGCGTCGATGAGAGATCGGGTCAAAGGCCGGCTCACATGACTGCCTATGTCCACTCCCTGCAGCGCACAAGCCGCCACGGCTTCGACGCTGGCGGGAACACCAGCCATATTCATCGTGCCTGCTGAGAGGACGTTATAGCCCCGTTTCTTCAGGGCGTCAATGTCGCAGCCCAGTTTTTCCGCCAGGTGTTTGCGGAACAAGCCTTCCGCCATCGCACTGCGACACGTGTTGCCCGTGCAGACGAACAGGAATGTGATCGTGGACCCCTTCGTGAGGTCCGCGATCGAGTATGCACCATCCCGCAGCACCTGGATGCCGTCGTGTCCGACCGTCGCGACGGTGCTGCTCTTGCCGAGCTTGCAGGCGCCGCCGTCCAGGATGACGTCCAGGTCGTCGCTCAACTCGGCGACGACACCGGCGGCTTCGGCAGCGGGGGGTTTGCCCGCCCGATTGGCGCTGGGCGCGATCACCGGCGCGTCCACCAGACGCAGCAGCAGCGACGCGACAGGGTGGTCCGGACAGCGTATGCCGACCGAGCCGTCCTTGTAGATCGTGTCGGCGACGTCGCAGCCGAGGCGATTCCTGTGTTCCGCGATCTGCGCGGGCGCCGGGTGGAACACGAGAGTCAACGGGCCCGGCCACGCGCGCCGGATGAGCTTCTCGGTCTGTATCCCGATTCCCTGCACGTACTTGCGGTACTCGTCGATCTGTCCGATGTGCACGGTGTAGTGCTTGCTCGCGTCCCGACCCTTGATGCGATCCAGTTTCGCCAGGGCGGCGGGATGGACTCGACAGGCGATGCCGTAGACCGTCTCCGTAGGAAAGGCGACCAGGCCGCCGTCCTCGACGATCCGTGCCGCTTCCTTGATGCGATCCAGATCTCCCTGCTGGCCATTGATTCCGATGACTCGTGCTGCCATGGATGGAACGATACCCGAAAGGGTCTCGCGTCGCAAGAGTTGTCGAAGAACGTTCTTGCACACGAGACCTCCGTATGACCGATAATCTCGACGGAGGTCGATGCGGTGCGAGATCATTCAGGGAAAATGCCGGACTAGTCGGCATATTCGCTAAATTCTGTAAAGCTCCCATGTTATCCATGTCGATGACTGTTCCGTCGATGGTTCCAGGTGCAATGGAGGTTCATGACATGGAAACCTTGGTAGAGCAGCGTAAGGAAAGAAGGATGGATCTTTCGTGGCCGGTCAGCGTCTGGCTGCCCGAGGCGGACCGCTTCTTCAACGGTCGCAGCGCCAATGTCAGCAAGACCGGCGCTCTGATTACGGTTCCGCTGAGCACGCCTGTCCGCGAGGGCAGCGTGGTGGAATTGAATTTCCCGCGGACCGATGCCCTTGCCGAGGAAAAGGGGCAGTACGCCCGGATCAAGAAGGGACGCGTCGTCCGTGTGGATCGTCGCCACACGCTGGACGACGCCAACATCGGCCTGGGGATCGCCTTTGAGTGATCTGAACGGGCGTCGGCCGGCCTGAATCGTTCGCGGCGCAACCGGCGCGCCGGCACACACGGGGCAATGAAAAAGATCGAGGCTGACGGTCGTAATGGACCGCCAGCCTTTTGTTTTATCGGCGTCCCGCGACGAAGGGACATAGCCGCAAGGCTGGTGGGCGAGTTGTCCTGCGACGGACGCCAAATTCCATTGACCACAACCGCGGAATCTGCGATGATAGACTCCCCCAAAGCTGGTGATCTCCGGTCGCAAGGGAGGTGTTTTCGTGGACAGGCTGTTCTGATGAGGTCGTGGTGTACTTGAAAGCGGCGAATATCAATATTGACGACTCCGTGCTCGTCCAGCAGTCGCAGATGGGCGACACGACGGCCATGGAACGGCTCATTCTCAAGTACCAGAACCGCATCTACAACGTCATCCTGAAAATGTGTGGAAATCCCGACGACGCGGCGGAACTCGTCCAGGAAGCGTTTGTCAAAGTGATAGAGAGTATTGACAAGTTCCAGGGCAAGAGCAGCTTCTACACCTGGCTGTTTCGCATCGCGGTGAACCTGACGTTGAACCACTGCCAGCGGAGCAGCCGAATGGCCGCTCGATCTCTGGATGCCGAAGAAACGGAGCCGGACGGAACGACCTCGCTGATGTTGAGGGACTGCCTCAGCGACGAGCGGGCGGTCGATCCGGCCACCGTGGCTCAGAGCCGGGAGCTCTGCGAACTGGCCAGAAAGTGTCTGCTCCAGCTCGAAGAACCCCAGCGGGCCGTGGTCGTGCTCCGCGACATCGAAGGGATGGATTACGCCCAGATTGCCGAAGTTCTGAATATCGAACTCGGAACCGTCCGGAGCCGGCTCAGCCGGGCCCGGGGCAATCTCAGGGAGATACTGGAGGCCATGCTGAAATGAAGCCGAACCCGAATCTCGATGAACTGCTCAGCAGTTTCATGGATGGGGAGCTGTCCCCCCGTCAGCGGACGGAGGTGCAGCGCATGGCGGCTCACGATCCGTCAGTGGCCCGGCGTCTGCGGCAGCTTCAGAATTGCAGAACCCTGTTCTGCTCGCTGCCCCCGGCCGAGGCCCCCGGCGACCTGCTCGAACAGATCAAGCACACGCTCGAGCGCAAGACGCTCCTCCAGGAGCACCCGGTCTCCTCGCGGCGGACCGCGGGCGTCGTGCATCTGGTGTTCCGCAAGCTCGTAGCCGCGGCGGCCATGATCGCTCTGCTGGCGACCCTTGGGGTCGTTGTCTACCAGGTTGTCGCGCCGGTTCCGGGCTCAGGACCCTTTGTCGCGACGGCGCCGAATCCGCTGCCGCCGGCGGTGGAAGACTTGGGGGGGGCGGCGCCTGCCCTCGCAATGGCCGATGCGGGTTTCTCCGGCCGGCTGGAGCTGCGGACCGCGGCCTTTGGATCGACGGACACGTTCGTCAGGCGGGAGATCCAGACTTGCGGCCTGACGAATCTGAGCGAGACCGGGACCGCGGACGACCAGCGGGTCTACCGGGTCGCCGGCACCCGCGACAGCGTCAATCGCCTGATCGCGTCGCTCGGCGGCGTCTGGCAGGATTTTGACTCGGCCGCGTTGTCTGTCGAGTCGCCTGACGGCCGTGCGACTCCGGTGACTATCGAATCGGTCACGCCGGAACAGATCGTCGCCGTCGTGGACCGCAACAGCACCGAAGCCTCGATCGAAACGGCGGCAACATACGCGGTCATGAATCGCGTGATGCGGAACGCCCCCGGCGGCGATTTGCCGCCGATTGCCGACGACTCGGGCGGCCTCTGGGCGATGGACGCTATCCCCATGCCGAAGCTGACTGGACCCGAGCGACCGAATAATGCCACACACACACCTGTTCAAGGATCGGCCCAGGCCAGTTTGACAATCGTCCTCCTTCGTACCACACGGTGACTGGATGTAGCGCACGGATGCGCTTCCTCTTTTTCTTCAGTCTTGTTATTCTCTGGGCATTCGTCGCGCCTGAAGCAGGCCGAATCCTGCGTCGGGCAGAACTCCTTCACTGTGGAAAGGCAGAGGAATGCTCGATATCCAGAACTGCTGTCTGGTCGTCATCGATGTGCAGGGCAAGCTCGCCCAGTCGATGACGGACAAGGAATCTCTCTTCAAGAACATTCGTATCCTGATCCAGGGGGCGAAGATCCTCGAGATCCCCATCCTGTGGTGCCAGCAGGTCCCCGAGTCGCTCGGGCCGACCGTGCCGGAGATCGCTGAGCTTCTGACGGGCCAGGAGCCCATCGACAAGGCCAGCTTCAGTTGCTGGGGTCAGGAGGAATTCGCTGACTTGCTCAACGTGCTCGACCGGGAGCAGGTCCTTCTGTGCGGTATCGAGACCCACGTCTGCGTCTACCAGACCGCGATGGACCTGATGGAGGAAGGGCTCGATGTCACGGTCGTCGCCGACGCGATCTCGTCGCGGACCGAGCAGAACAAGCAGCTCGCGCTGACGCGCCTGTCCGACGAAGGGGCCGGCATCGGCAGCACGGAGATGGTCTTGTTCGAGTTGCTCGCGACCTCCGAACACCCGCGCTTCCGCGAGATCGCCAAGCTGGTGAAATAGTCTCGCCCGTTTCCAGCACATGGCGACGGATGCGGAGATCGACCGGCTGGTGTACGAGTTGTACGGCCTGATGGAGGAGGAGATCCGGATCGTGGAGGGGGCCACGCAGGGGTGAGAACCGATTCAACTGAAAGAGATATCACGCGGAGACGCAGAGACGCTGAGAATGAGGGAAGAGAACATCGAGGAGGTCTCTTGACCCTCTGCGTCCCTGCGGCTCTGCGTGAAAAAGAACGTCGAAACAGGTCTTCAATAGGCATCATGCGGAGGTGCTGAGAATGACAGAGAATGAGATCGGGACCATCGTGATTGAGGAGTCGATCTCGCTGCATCGGGAACTCGGCCCGGGACTGCTGGAGTTCGTCTATGAGGTGTGCCTGGCCGACGCCCTGGAGCGAAGGGGTCTGACCGTACAGAGGCAGATGCCTGTCGCCATCGAGTACCGAGGCATCCGATTCGAGGAAGGCTTCCGCGCCGACATGGTCCTCGACGGCAAAGTCATTCTGGAACTCAAGAGCGTGGAGAAGACGACGAAAGCTCACGAGAAGCAGGTCCATACCTACCTGCGTCTGACCGGCCTGAAGCTCGGCTATCTCCTCAACTTCGGCGAAGCTCTGATGAAGAACGGCATCGAACGAATCGTCAATGGCCTCGAAGAATGATCCTCTGCGTCCCTGCGGCTCTGCGTGAGATGATCCTGCTATCTGGAGATTCTGTCCTGCATCAGCGTCGTTCGGCGAGGACTTGGGCGACGATGCGATGGATGTAGCGGTAGAGCGGAGTGGCCAGGCCGAAGTGGTCCATGAGCTGGTCGGCGAACTTGGGCGAGAGGATCGCGTCGTCGATCTTGTGCTCGCTGGTCAGATAGAAGCTCTTGCAGCCGTACCAGGTGCGGATCGGTTCGGGCTTGTCCTGGCCAACGGGACGCTTGTACCGCTGGCCCTCCAGAGTGAAGACCTTCTGCTTGTCGAACCAGCCGACGGCTTTGAAGAACGACTCGGGGTTGTCGTCGATCTGCTGGCGGAAGCGGGCCATCAGGTCGGGGGCGGCATCGTAGAAGCCCAGGCCGTAACGGTAGGATTTAGCGGCGATCTCCAGGAAATAGGCGGGGACGTAGCGGGCCCAGTCCTTGCCCGACCGCTTGAAGACGATCCACGCGCAGTCGTGGAAGGGGGATTTGTCCTTGGAGAATCGCGTGTCGCGGTAGATCCGCGAGATGGTCTTGCCCACCGCGGGCGCGACCTCGAACGACAAGTCGATCCCCAGCATGAAGTCCGAGACGTCGGTGACGAGGTCCCGCAAGGGCTGCAGGACGTGCTCCTCGTAGACCGCTCGATGCGCGGTGAACCATGCCTTGTCGTTGTTGCGTTTCAGGTCCCGGAGGAAGCTGAACGTCTTGCGGGAGAAACCCCGAAAGCACCGCGGTGATTCCGCTGCCATTACCCCATCCTCGTCAATTGCTATGCACGTTGCCGACTCCGCGATTCGCGGATCTATAGTATAGTGAGAGGTCCTCCTGTGGTACAATAGATACTATAGTGGTCGAGTGCGACGACCACTTCCACAAAGGAAAGGGGACCATATGAGCAGAGTGCAGTGGTGCACTGGGTCTGTGTTGGTCGCAGTGGTGTGGGCCGGCGTGGCGGCGGGGCGGTGGGCGTCACCGGTCTACCTCCCGGCCGATCAGCTCATCAAGAACGCTGCCGCGTACGTTCAGGAACATCCGGCGGATGCCAGCGCCTACTATGTTCTCGCCCGGATTCACTACCTGGCGTTCGTCAATAAGGCCTTCCTCGTCGCGGTCTTCGGCAATTACACGCCGCCTCACCCGATACCGTACTGGTGGTGGGGGGACTACCTTTGGCGGATGCGAAGAGCAGAGGCGGAACGGCTCGCCTTGGAGGAATACGGACGCCAATCGACCGGCGACGTCCCTGCTGCCGACCAGACGGCCTTCTGGGCCCGTGTCTCCGCCATAGAGACAAGGCTCGAGTCTGAGAATTGGCGGCCGGAACAGCCGGGGGTAGACGAACTCGTCCAGCACGCCGGGGCAGCGCAATGGAACTTCTGCCGGGCCATCGCGACAGACCCGAACAACGCTCTGTACTACCTGGGGCTGGCCAGTCTGGAGGAGCAGTACCTGGAGTTCTTTGGGAATTCGAGCACGGCCCCGATGCCGGCATCGCTCAAGACCATCGCCGTGGCCGCAGTGAAGGACATCTACCTGTTGTCGTACAATCTCTCGATTCAGGAAGATCTGCAGCTCCAGCATCTGCCGCTGGAAGGGATCAGAGGGATCATCAGCTACGAGGCCGGCAGCGCCTACATCCGCCTGTGGGAGGCCGAGGAGTCGATTCCCGCGGAGGTGCAGGCGCGGATCGATGAGATGAAGGCCAATCTGGCGAAGATGGCGGCGCTGCCCATCGGTGCGATCACGCCCATCGTGTTCAGCATGCAGGACAGCCTATCGCTTGCGGAGCTGTTGGCGTCGGAGCGAATCGTGCGGTTCGACCTGGACGGCGACGGGATCGTCGAGCGCCGGCCCTGGGTCAAACCGACGACTGGGCTGCTCGTCTGGGACGCGGACGGCGACGGGAAGATCGCCTCCGGCCGGGAACTGTTCGGCTCGGTGACGTGGTGGCTGTTCTTCATGAACGGCTATCGGGCCATGGACCTGCTGGACGACAATCGCGACGGCCTCCTGACCGCGGGTGAGTTGAAGGGGATCGCGGTC
This sequence comes from Phycisphaerae bacterium, assembly GCA_017993835.1. Taxonomy (GTDB): domain Bacteria; phylum Planctomycetota; class Phycisphaerae; order Sedimentisphaerales; family Anaerobacaceae; genus PLanc-01. The sequence continues at coordinate 55,158 of JAGOLX010000024.1, read as the reverse complement.
TGGTTCGACAAGAATTGCGACGGGCGGACGGACCGAGGCGAAGTCGTCTCACTCGACAGTCTAGGCATCGAGGCGATTGGCACCCGACCGACCGGTCGGGACGGGGTTTGTCCCATGCATTCCTCCGGCATCCGCCTGAAGGACGGTCGCACACTGCCGAGCTACGATTGGATCGCTCCCGCGGTCCGGGACAAGTAGTCATGGTTGGGGGAGTACTCGGGCACGAGGGCCTTGATCCTGGCGGTTAATCCGTCATGATTCTGTTGCCTGGCGAGATCCAGCAATTCGCCGATGCCGGCGCGGAGCGCCTCGCGATCCATCGGGATATTCCGCCAGATGCTGATCTTGGGGTGGCGGGTCCGCTGCATGTCCTCGCCCTCGATGCGAAGCTCCTCGAAGAGCTTCTCGCCCGGTCGCAGGCCGGTGAAGGTGATTTCGATATCTTCACCGGGACGGAAGCCGCTGAGCGTGATGAGTTCCTTGGCCAGGTCCACGATCCGCACGGGCTCGCCCATGTCCAGAACGAAGATCTCGCCTCCCTGGCCCATGCTGGCGGCCTGGAGGACGAGCTGGCTGGCCTCGGGAATGGTCATGAAATAGCGTTTCATGTCGGGGTGCGTCACGGTGACGGGCCCGCCCTCCGCGATCTGTCGCTTGAAGATCGGGACGACCGAGCCCTCGGAGCCGAGCACGTTGCCGAATCGGACGGTGATGAACTGCGTCCGGCTGGTCTTGCCGAGGTCCTGGATGTACATCTCGGCGATCCGCTTGGACGAGCCCATGATGCTCGTCGGGTTCACCGCTTTGTCCGTGCTGATCATGACGAAGTGCGTCGCGTGGCGTTTGTCCGCTGCGTCCGCGACAGTCTGCGTGCCCAGGACGTTGTTTTTGACGGCCTCGCCGGGATTGGTCTCCATGAGCGGGACGTGCTTGTGCGCCGCGGCGTGGATGACCACCTGGGGTCGGTGTTGCTCGAAGATCGCGTCGATTCGCGCCCGGTCGGTGATGTCGCAGATCAATGCGTGCGTCCGCACGTTCGGGAACCGGCGTCCCAATTCCTGCTCCACATAGAACAGCGGGTTCTCCGCCTGCTCGACGAGCAGCAGCAGCTCGGGACCGAAATGACAGATCTGGCGACACATCTCGGAGCCGATGGACCCGCCGGCCCCGGTGATCAGGATGATCTTGTCCCTGGCGAATGCCTCGATCCGATCGAGGTCGAGCTGCACGACCTCGCGTCCGAGCAGGTCGTTGATGTCCACGTCTCGAATCTCGGAAACCCGCAGTCTCCCCGAGGCGATGTCGGTGATGGAGGGGACCGTGCGGAAGCGGACCTGGGCGCCCTCGCAGACCTGGATGACCCGCCGGAGTTGCTCGCGGGTGGCCGAGGGCATTGCGATCGCGATCTCCTCGATGTTGCGCTCCTTGCAGATCCGAGGCAGTTGCGCCACGGTCCCGAGCACCGGAATGCCGTGGATGTTCATGCCCTGCTTGGCGGGATCGTCGTCGATGAAACCCACGACGTCGTACTGGGTGACGGGCATGCGGTGGATCTCGCGGAGCAGCCCCTCGCCGGCGTTGCCGGCGCCGACGATAAGGAATCGCGTCAGCCGGCGATTCTCGGTGGTGCGGTATTCCTCGTGGTAGAGGCGCGTGATCATTCGCAGGCCGGCGGGCAGGAGCACCGTGCCGAACAGATCGGCCATGAAGACGCCCTGGCTGACCGCCGTGATCCCTGTCGGCAGAATCCGACGGACCCAGGGGACGTGCAGGATCACCACGAACCAGACCGCGACGATGATCAGCGTGCTGACCAGCGATGCCCGCACGATCTGGAGGAGGTCGGCGATGCTCACGTAGCGCCACCACCCGCGATACTGCTTGAAGGCCCCGAACACAGGCAGCTTCACCAGGAGCACGAACAACAGGAGAAAGGGATACTGTCCGACAAGCCAGTCGCGACGGAACTGCATGTTATTCGCGACGAGGAAGGAGAACATCAGGGAGGCGGCGAATGCCAGGATGTGCGCCAGCACGATCAGCGGCCTGCGAAACGTCAGGAGAGGCCCCGCCGGTGAAATGGGGGCGTGCGAAAGCCCGCCGTCACTGGGCGGCGTGTCGGTTTCAATGCGTGGATCGCACATATTCCCCCGGCATCACACCTGGCTTTTCGATTCTACCGCAACATCAAGCCTGGAAGGCACTTGGGCGCCGTCGCGCGGGCCCATCCGTATCATCGGCACAGACGGGGTCGCAATTCAGTTGCGGACCGGCCTGTGGCGCCTCGATCTGCCGGCCGGGGGGACGGCAAATCGCGTTTATTCGGACTTTTCGGCTATGTTCGCTGTTTCGGACGGTTCCTCCGCCTCCTCGTGGATTTCGTCCAGGCTGGTCCCGTCGACACGATTTCGCATCAAGGCATAGATCACCGTGCTGGCGGAGAAGTAGAGACTGACGACGAACGAGATCGTCAGCCCAACCACCGCCAGGACCCCGATCCGAATGAGGATGGCCGCGAGCCAGAGCGACCAGCCATCGGGTGATGGGAAGGTCCCCAAAAGATCCACAGAGTTCGGCGGCGGCCAGATTGCCTGGAGTTTCTCATCGCCCAGACCCAGTTGGAGGAACCCGCGAGTCGCCCAGAGAACGACAAAGGCGAAGAACCGGACGAAGAGATAACAAACGGTCCCATAGAGAGCGGCCACAAGGGTGTAGAAACCCATTTGCCAGGGTCTCCCATAGACGTTGCTGAACGACCGGCTGACGGCGTCGAAGAAATCCGAGTCCTCGTAGGCGATGGCGGGGAACATCAGACTCAGCCCGGCCGCCGCACCGACGAGCACGACCGCGATGAAGAACGCTCCGACGAACGCCAGGGGCAACAGCAGGCCTGTGAGCAGTTCCCCGACCCATGGGATGTTGCCGAGCAGGCCGAGCAGGAGGATGGGCAGTCCCAGAAGGATCGCGATTGCGACCGGTGCGATCGGGGCCGCCAGGAAATTGACGAGCCTCCTCGCGGCGAATCGTGTGGCCTGCACCAGGCGGGGGCGCTCGTTACGGGCGAATTGGAGGGCGGCTATCCGACAGATCGCACCTCCCGCCAGCGACAGGGCGACCAGCGCGACGGAGAAGAAGACCACGCTGTATATCGTGTGGCGCTCGAACGCCCAGGCAATTGCCTTGGCGCATCGCAGAAAGGCGCCGGCGGACTGCGGACCATCGAGTCGGAACGCCGCGCCGACTGCGCTGCCAAGCTGGGCGGCAACGAAGCGCGACAGGGTTGTGAACACGCCCAGGCGAGGCGCGTCCGGCGGGATAGACGCCAGAACAACGGATAGCGCCGACTCTGAGGCGACGTAGACGTCGAGTTCGGTGGTGGATCCGCGGCTTGCGATGTTCATGATCAGGCTGCCTGGCACGCCGGCAGGTGCGCCCGTGACGACGACTGTCCGGTTCAAGTCCATGAGCCAGCCGGTCAGACAGATCACCGTCACCGCCGCGAATGCGACGGCCAACTTCGACGGATGGACCGCCAGGCGGAAGGACCGGAAGATGTGGGGGAAGAGGAAACTGCCGAACGGGGATGTCGGTTCTCTTGCGTCGACCATGCTGCCTCCTTTCAAGACCTCTTGACCGCATCGCTGCAACACGGAACCAATGGTGGAACTGCCGCCATGTTACTGCGGGACCGCTTCGGTGTCCAGACTCCCTGTGGCGAGCTACTGCCCGTGCGTCCGGCGACCGGCGTCCGCACCGGCGTCCGGCGATTCATTCGATTCCTCATCGGGTTTGGCGGGGATGCGGTAGTCGGCGTCGAACCAGGCCCCGAGGTCGATGAGCTTGCACCGCTCCGAGCAGAAAGGGAAGAACCGGGGCAGGCCGGATGAGCCGTCAGCCGGGCGATTCACAGGGCGTTTGCAGCTCGGGCACACGAACCGCCGGGACGGTTCCGGACCGTCTGGCTCTCTCGGACTCGGGTCTCGCATTCGAGTGTCCTGTCTGTCCTGGGGTATGCTCTCCATAGCCGCTTCCCGCGTCGAACTGGGACCGCTCTTCTCTTCCGGGATCCGGACCGCCGGCCGGTGAAGCCGACGAGCCGAGATCGCACATTTCTCACTCGAATTCCGGCACGCGCCCTTCCTCGACCATCCTGGCGTACTCCACCGAATAACGCGCCCAGGGCTGAGCCTCCAGTCTCGCCTTGGTGATGGGCTTGCCGGTACCCTCGCAGATCCCGTACGTGCCGCTCTCGATGCGATGCAGCGCGTCGTCGATCTCCCCGATGAGCCTTCGCTCGCTATCCATCAGGCCCAACGAGAATTCCTGCTGGAAGTTATCGGTACCAAGGTCGGCCATGTGGATAGGCATGCTCGACAGATCGCCACTCGCATCCAGTCTGGATTTCCGCAGTGTCTCGCCCTCGATCTCATGAACGTTCTGGAGAATCTCCTGTCTTTTCTCCAGCAGCGTTGCCCTGAGCACCGACAGTTCCTTCGCTGTGAGGTGCGGCTTGGGGATCTGCGCGCGGTCGCCGTTTCTTTTTGACGTTTTTTTCCGTTTCTCAGCCACTTCGAAGTCACCTCTCACATGAATGCTGGCAAATTCACTCACATCTATAGAACTATGTATTATACCATTGCGGCCGGTCGAATCCTAGCCCAATCTCTCAAAAAAGCGGGAAAGACACGAGGAAACTGCTTATGGGCCCATGACAACGGCCTGGATTGTCCTATAAAGAAATGGGGTATTCCCTGCCGCGGCGGTCCGCCGTGCGGCGGACTGCCCTCACGTCGAGCGACCGGCGCGATCCGCGTCCTTTGCTCGGATTCCCAGGGGCACGATGAACCTCTCCCGTCCTACGGCGCCAGAGAAGACCTGAACATCGAATGCCTGCTGAATCTCCGGCAGTGCAAGGACCTCGGAGATCGGGCCGACGCGGCAGCGAGTCGCAGATGCTGAGCGGCCATCGAGGCTCGCATCCCCGCCCGGAACCGGCGGATACAACAGCAGGGCCTCATCACAATACTGCGACGCCAGGTTGATGTCATGGGTGACCGCGATGATCGTGGGCGTGGTCTGCTGCTGGATGGATTTCAAGAGGTCGTAGATGTCCACCTGGTGTTTGAGATCGAGAAAAGACGTCGGTTCGTCCAGGAGGAGGATCGGGGTGTCCTGCGCGAGGGCCCGGGCGATGAAGACTCGCTGCCGCTCGCCACAACTGAGGCTGCCGAGCGGACGGGAGGCGAATCGGGCTGTGTCGGTCATCTCCAGAACACGGGTCGCCAGGGTGCGGTCTTGCTCGCTTTCGAAACCCCACGAGCCATAGCGCGGGGTTCTGGCCATCAGAACGGTCTCCAGGACCGAGAACTCGAACGCCGGGACGAATTCCTGTCGAACCACAGCGATTCGCCGGGCAATCTCCTGCACGCTGTAGGAGTATAACTCCCGGCCCTCCAGCAGGACGCTCCCCGACTGCGGCTTGAGCAGGCCGGCCATGATCTTGACTAGCGTGCTCTTGCCCGCGCCGTTCGGGCCCACCACGGCCAGGAATGTGCCCGCCCGAACCGCCAGGTCGATCCGGTTCAGGACCGGCCTGTGCGGGCCATAGCCAAACGAGACCTCTTTGACCTCGATTGCGGCTGTCATCTCGGCCAGAACACCTTTCTGCTGTGACTGACCAGCAACAACAGGAAGAACGGACCTCCAATCATGGCGGTCACCACTCCGACCGGCAACTGGGCGGGCGCCACCACCATCCTGGCCGCAGTGTCGGCGATGACCAGGAACACTGCGCCGACCAGGGCGCTGAGCGGCACGAGCTGTCGATGGTCCGGCCCGAACAGGAGTCGGACCGCGTGGGGCACGATCAGGCCGACGAAGCCAACCAGCCCGCTGAGACTGACCGCCACGGCGGTAATGAACGCGGAAATCGCGAAGGCGATAGATTCGACCCGGTGAACCGAGATGCCAATGCTCCTGGCGTCCTCGTGGCCGACGCTGATGACGTTGAGCTGCGGACCCAGGAAATACAGCGCCGTGATGCCTGCGACGATGCCGCCGCCGCCCATCCAGAGGACGAAGAAATCCTCTTCCGTCATGTTGCCCATGAGCCAGAAGAGGGTGGCGTGGAGCTGCTGGCTCTTGGCGACGGAAACGAGGAACATGATCATCGCGGAGAAGAAGGCGTTGACCACGACGCCGGCCAGGAGCAGCCCGGTGACCTGGTATCTGCCGGTGACGCGACCGATGCCCCAGACCAGCCAAACCGTTCCCAGGGCGCCGACGAAGGCGAAGATTGCGATGGGGGATCGCCCCCACAGGGTCCAGTTTAGCCCGGCGATCACTGCGACCATCGCACCGAGCCCGGCGCCGCTGGACACGCCTAGGATGTACGGGTCGGCCAGCGGGTTGCGCAACAGCGCTTGGAAGATCACGCCGGAAGCGGCCAACGCCGCGCCCACCATTGCCGCCAGCAGGACCCGCGGAATGCGGACCCGAACGAGGATCTCATAGTCCGGACTGACCGCCGCACCTGCGGCAGGCCTGTGCAACGCCGCCCTCAGCGAGATATCCTGCGGACCGATCATTGCGCAGGCCAGCAGGAGCGCGACGAGCAACACCGTCGCAAGGGCCAGTCTGAACAACAGGATTCTGGGAGTCAGCGACGAATGCACCGGTCAGTCTCCGAACAGGTCCGGCCTGAGGCATCGGGCAATCGTCTCGATGGCGATGGGCAGGCGGGGGCTCAGCCGGGAGACCACGTCGCCGTCGATCACGTAGACTCTTCCGGCGGTCACGGCGGTCACGTTCTCGAATCGGTTCCAGTAGGCGAGGGCCTGCTGACGCTGCTGCTCCATCACTCCCGGCAGCATCGCGGGCTCGATGATGACCTCGGGACGGGCCGCGATCACCTGCTCGGACCCGATGGCGGGGTAGATGTGGACCGTCGGGCCGATGGCGTTCTCGCCTCCGGCCAGTTCGATCATCTCATGGACGAAGGTGTTCCGTCCGGCCACTCGCAACGGCTCTCGCTGCACGACCCAGAGGACCTTCACCGCAGGCGTGCCGGCGGTGAACGCCCTGAGCCGGTCGATCTCGGCTCGTATGCTCGCGCACAGCGCGTCGGCTTGTCCAGTCGTTCCCGTCGCCTCCCCGATGGCGGAAATCCCCTCGAACAGACCCGCGACGGTCTCCACGGCGACCTCCAGACTCTTGTAGCCCATGCGTCGGAGTCTTCTGGCCAACTCTCTTTGCTGGGCGAACGTCTGTGTGACGACGAGGTCGGGTCGCATGGCGATGACCGCTTCGATACTCGGTTGCCAGAAGCTCCCGACGGTCGGCTTCTGTGTCGCGGCGGGGGGGTAGTCGCTGTCCTGGGTCACCCCGACGAGGTTCGGTCCCAAGCCCAGCGAGAAGAGGATCTCCGTGAGGTTCGGCGCCATGGACACGATGCGGGCGGGCGCCGGCGAAACCGGAGTGTGTCCCGTCGCATCGGCCGGGGGTCGCACGATCACGGACCCCAGCGCCGTCCACAGGACGAATGCCGCCGATAGGAGCCACCATTTGACCATCAGGTCCTCTTGAATTGTTTCTCCAGCTCGCCGATCGTGAATCGGATCGTCGTGGGCCGGCCGTGCGGGCAGCGGCTCGTCGATTCGAATCGTTCGCGGTCCGCGAGCAGTTGTCGGATCTCGCTATCGGAGAGTTTCTGTCCGGCCTTGATCGCGGCCTTGCAGGCGACCATGCTCAGGATGTCGTTGAACAGGTCCTGCTTCGCCATCGTGCCGCCTCGCTCGACGAGCAGGTCGAGAAGCCCCTGGACGAATTCCACGGGCGAGACGTTGCCCAGCATAGCCGGGAAGGCCTGGACCGCGTAGGTCCGGGACCCGAACGGCGTCAGCTCGATGCCCAACTGCGTCAGCACGTCAGCGTGGCTCTCGATGACGCCGATCTGCGCCTCGGTGACTTCGATGCTCTCGGGCAGCAGCAGCCTCTGCGATTCCAGGCTCTCTCGCTGCAAGCGGCGTTGAAGCGTTTCGAACATCATCCGTTCGTGCAAGGCGTGCTGGTCGATGATGACGAAGCCTTCGTCGGTTTGCTCGATGATGTAGCTGTCATGGATCTGCAGGTACTTGCGATCCTGAGTCACAGAGACCGGCACGGGAGCGGGCCGGTCGATTGCGGTCCTGCGATAGTCCGAGTCGCGACGGTCGGCGGCGATTTCCGCACGCAGATCGAACTGCGGCTGATGGACGGGCCGGTGCCTCTTGAAGAACTCTGCCATCGCGTCGGCGATCTGCTCTTTCCTCAAGTCCCGGCCCACGTTCTCCTCATCCGTCGGCGGGGATTCCCGAGCGGGCAACTGCGCCGCGATGTTCAGATTCGTGCCCAGCAGGCGTTCCCGCAGGACGCCGAGAACCTGGGAGTGGACCAGATTCGAGTTGAAGAACCGCACCTCCACTTTCGTCGGGTGCACGTTCACGTCGTACTCGCTGAACGGCATCTCGATGAACAGGAACACGACCGGGAACCGATTGGCGTCGAGCATGCCCCGATAGGCTTCCTTGATCGCGTGCGAGATGAACTTGTCGCGAATGAATCGACCGTTGAGAAAGGTGTACTGGAACTGGTTGCTCGTCCGCGACAGGCCGGGCAGGCCCAGCAAGGCGCGGATGCGAATGCCCTTCTCGTTGGTCTCGGTCTCGATCAGGTCGTCGCTGCCTGCCGAGACGAGCATGGGGAATAGTCGTGAAACCCGCTGCTTGAGATCGTCGGTCTTCGAGAGCCGGTAGAGTTCCCGTCCGTTGTGGAGCAACGCCAGGTCCAGATGGCCCTGGGGCAGGGCGATTCTCGCGAACTGCTCAGTGATATGGCCCAGCTCCGTGTTGGCGGTCCGCAGGAACTTGCGGCGGGCGGGCGTCTTGTAGAACAAGTCGCGGACCTGGATCGTCGTGCCGACGTCCCCGCTGCACGGGACGACCGGGCCTTTGTCGCCGCAGTCGATCTCGATGCAGTGGGCCGAGTCGCTGTCGGGCGTGCGACTGACCGCGCGGACCTGTGCGACCGACGCAATGCTGGCGAGCGCCTCGCCTCGAAAGCCGAGCGTCGAGATCTGGTTCAGGTCGGCGGCCTCGCGGATCTTGCTCGTCGCGTGGGCTTCGAAGGCGGTCGCCAGGTCGTCGGCGTCCATGCCGTTGCCGTTGTCGCTGACGGAAATGAGCCTGCGGCCTCCGTCCTCGATGGTCACGGTGAGGGCGGTCGCACCGGCGTCGATGCTGTTTTCCATCAGCTCCTTGACGACGCTGGCCGGACGCTCGATCACCTCGCCGGCGGCGATCAGATTCACCATGTTGCGATCGAGCAGAACGATTCGACTCATAGATCTGACACCGCCCAGGCCGTCCGCTACAGTTGCAGCAGGCTTCGTCCGGTCATCTCCTTCGGCTGGGGCAACCCCATGACCTCCAGGAGCGTGGGACCGATGTCGGCCAGGGTGCCGCCCTCGCGGAGCTTTTTGCCCTTGTACTGGTCGTCGAAGACGATCAGCGGGACGTCGCCGACGGTGTGGGCCGTATGCGGCTTGTCCAGCGAGCCGTCGATCATCTTCTCGAAGTTCCCGTGGTCCGCGGTGATGATGGCGGCGCCGCCCATGCTCTTGACCTTGCCGAGGATCTTGCCGACACACTCGTCCACCGTCTCGGCGGCCTTGATCGCGGCGTTCAGGTCGCCCGTATGGCCCACCATGTCCGGATTGGCGAAGTTGACGACCATGACGTCGTACTTGTCGGAATCGAGACGCTCCAGGACGACGTTCGTCACCTCGCAGGCACTCATCTCGGGTTTCAGGTCGTACGTCCGCACCTTCGGTGACGGGACGATCTGACGGTCCTCGCCCTTGAAGGGCTTCTCGTTGTAGTCGTTGAAAAAGAAGGTCACATGGGCATATTTCTCGGTCTCGGCGCAGCGGAACTGCTTGATGCCGAGGGAGCCCCAGTAGGCGCCGAGGATGTTCCTCATCTTGGCAGGTTTCGGGAAGGCGACCGGCGCCGGGATGGAGGTATCGTACTCGGTCATGCAGACGAAATACACGTCCGGCTTGACGGCTCGGGTGAACTCCTTGAACTCCGGATCGACGAACGCCCGCGTGATCTCGCGCGGCCGGTCGCCTCGGAAGTTGAAGAACACGATGCCGTCGCCGTCCTCGATCTTGGCAAGCGGCTCGCCGTTCTCGGTGACAATCGCGGTCGGCTCGATGAACTCGTCGGTGACGCTCTTGTCGTAGCTGCCCTTGACCGCCTCCGTGGCGCTGCGGGCCTTGAGACCCTTGCCGAACCGCAGGCAATCGAAGGCCTTCTGCACGCGGTCCCAGCGACTGTCCCGGTCCATCGCGTAGAAGCGGCCCATGACCGTCGCGATCTTGCCGACCCCGATCTGGGCGGCCTTCTTCTCGATATCGGTGAGGTAGCCCAGGCCGCTGTCCGGCGGCGAATCCCGCCCGTCCGTGAACGCGTGAATGAAGACGTCCTTCAGATCGTTCCGCTTGGCGAGTTCCAGCAGGCCGTAGAGGTGCCCGAGAAGCGAGTGTACGCCGATGTCGCTGCACAGGCCCATGACGTGCATCTTGCCCTGATGGGCCTTGACGAACTCGATCATCTTGAGGAACTGCTCGTTCTGGAAGAACGACCCGTCGCGGATGGCGAAGGTCAGTCGGACGGATTCCTGGGGCACGACGCGTCCGGCCCCGATGTTCTGGTGGCCGACCTCGCTGTTGCCCATGGTGCCGTCGGGCAGGCCGACCCACTCGCCGTACGTGTGGACCAGGCAGTGGGGGTACTCGGCCATCAGCATGGTGTCCGTCGGGACGCGGGCCCGCTTGATGGAATTGTACTGATCTTCATTCGGGTCGGGATTGTAACCCCAGCCATCGCGTATGATTAAGACGCAAGGTCTCTTCTTCAGGGCGATCTTCTCTTTCGTCATGTAGAACATGCCTTTCAAACAAGTCAGGGGTCCGCGACGCGATACACCGCGTCCGAAGCCCGATCCGATGCGCAGAAGCGGTCCCGCCGGACTGCCTACGGGTCCGGTATCATACAGGTACCGCCGCACCCTGTCAAATGTTTGGCAAATGGGTGAAATCCCCGCGGGAGGCGCCAAGGGCTTTGACCGGCAGGGGGGCGACGGTATAATCCGTCTCTCGGCACGAGATAAGGACCACGCACGGGTGCGTGTCGGGCCTCTGGAAAGGCAGTCTATTGGCGTCTGCGGAAGACAACAGGGTGAGTGTGGCAAGGTTCGCCGGCCTGGCGCTGGCGTTGTGCCTGTTTCCCGGCTGTGCCTCGCCAAGATCTGCGACGGACCTGTACAGGGATGCCCTGGCGCTTCGTGAAGCGGGGAAGGATCGATCTGCGGCCGATACGTTAAACAAGGCAATCAAGGCCGACCCGGCATTTGCTGCGGCTTATGCGGAGTTGGGCAAGGTCTACGAAGAGCTTGGCGAATCCGACAAGGCGTTGGCTTCGTTCAGGCAGGCGGCCAAGCTGGAGCCCTCGTCGTTTGAGAACCAGGTGAATCTGGCCAAGGCCTATGAGAAGTTGGACAAGCCCCTCCAGGCGGCCATCGCGTACGGGCGGGCGGTTGCTCTGGACCCGAACGATTTCGACGCCTTGGCGGGTGCGGCGGCGTGTTGCGTCAAGGCGGGGCAGTACGCCAAGGCGCAGGCCTACTGCGAACAAGCTCCGCCGGACCGACAGGAATTGCTCCCCCTGCTGGCGCGGGCCTACGAGGGCCAACAGGACTACGCGCGGGCCATCGAGGTCTATGAGAGACTTTCCGCGGCGGGGAGCCCGGATCCGAACGTCCTGCTATCCCTGGGCGTAGCGTGTGTGAAGGCCGGTCGCTATGACCGGGCCCAGGAGGTCCTGGTCTCGGTATCGCAGATGCGGCCTCAGGACGGCGCCGCTCTGAGGCATCTGGGGTACTGCTTCATCAAGCGGGGGGACCTGGAGCAGGCGATCCAGACGTACCTCCAGGCGATCCGCTTGGACGATAACGACTGGGAAGCGTACCGGAACCTGGGCGTCGCGTGCATGTTGAAAGCCCGCCAATCGGAGGGCGGACGCTGGGAGGAGCAGGCGCTGCGGCACTGGCGTCGTTCATTGCTCATCAAGCCCGACCAGCCCAAGCACGAAGTGCTGGAGAAGCTGATTCGGGAGAGTTCGAAACGACAGAATCCTATGCAGGGACTGAACGACTGAAGCTATGGAAACAGGCAATCAGGAAACCGGGGGACATGTCATATCCGGCTGCTCTTTGGCCGCCCGTCGCAGGATCGAGCTGCCTGACGTGACGGCGCATCTGGTCTTTTGGCCGACGTTGCTGCTCGGCCTGGCGCTGGATTTGTGGACGAAGCACGCGGTGTTTGTCTGGCTGCGGGATGTGCCGGGACAGAGGGTCTCGATCCTCGACGGCTTCCTGTCGTTCCAACTGGCGCTGAATCGGGGCGCCGCCTTCGGAATCGCCGACGGGCAGATGGCCTTCCTGATCGGGGTCTCCTCGCTCGCCATGCTCATTATTCTCGGGTGGTTCTTCTTCAGCCAGACGCACCAGCGCATCGTTCAGGCCGCACTGGGACTGTTCGGCGCGGGCGTCTGCGGCAATCTGTGGGATCGCATCTTCAACGAAGGGCAGGTCCGCGATTTCGTTGACGTGGTGTACTGGCCCGGGCGGCACTGGCACACGTTCAACGTGGCCGACGCCATGCTCTGCGCCGCGGTCGGGCTGCTGGTGATCGGCACCTTCCTCACTGATTCGTCAGATCGAAAACATGCTCAGCCACAAAAATAGGGGCCTGGATGGCGGCGCCCAGCGCGATGGCGTCCGAGGGCCTTGAATCGATCTCGACCGTGCGACCGTCAATGGCCAGATGGATGGTCGCGTAGAACGTGTGATTGCGAAGGTCGGTGATGACGATCCGCTCGACCGTTGCGCCGAGCCCGTCGATCACGTTGGCCAGCAGGTCGTGGGTCATCGGTCGCGGCGGCTTGATCCCCTTGAGACGCCGGTCGATGGCGAAGATCTCGACGATCCCGATCACGATCGGGAACCCCCGCGTCCCATGACGTTCCTTCAACACGATGATCTGTTGGTCGGAAGTCTCATTGATGATGATCCGCGACAGTTCAACTTCCACTTCCATTCGATCCCCCTGTATCTCCTGACTGGACTTCTGCAAAATGGGCAATTGCGCCTACTTTAGGAAGGAAGAATCCTGTCCCTCGATTTTTCCTTCCTGAATCTTCACCACCATACGAATCACAAAGACCTACGTCGATTCTTCAAGGAAATCGAAGAACGCGATTCTCTTGAAGAATACAGGCCGAATCGTCCATTTCGCAGAAGTCCACTCCTACCCGTCGAGCTCGGCCAGATGCTTTTCGACCGCCTGGAGCTGTTCCTGGAGCTGCGCAAGTTTCTCTCGGGCCTGGGCCACCACTTCGGGTTTGGCCCTCGCGACGAAGTTCTCGTTGCTCAGCTTGGCTTCCACGCCTCTTTTTGCCTGTTCGATTTCCTGTTTCTGTTTTGCCAGTCGAGCCCGTTCCGCGTCAGGATCGATGACGTCGTGTACGTAGACGTGCGTCTCTCCCACTATCGCGGTCGCGGCGTTGTTCGGCTTGGCGAGCCCTTCGGCAGCCGAGAACGTCTCGAGCCCTGCCAACTGGCAGACCAGATCGCTTCCCGCCGCGAGCATGGTTGCGACGCCCTGCGACGCCTTGGCGGAGGCCCTGAGCTTCGTGCTCGGCGGGATGTTGTACTTGCTTCGAATATCGCGGATCGCGCGGACCACGTCCTGGACGACCTGGATGTGCGCTTCGACCTGCGGGTCCTTCATCGTCGCCATGCTCTCGGGCCAGGGCGCGACGACGAGGGCCGCCGCCGCGCCGCCCGACGCGATGCCCCGGAGTTCGCGAACCGGCGCCAGCTCGTTGAGCTTCTGGTAGATGCCCTCCGTGATGAAGGGGATGAACGGGTGCAGCAGTCGCAGCGTCTGGTCCAGGACGAAGGCCAGGACGTTCTGTGCGACACCCTTGCTGCTGTCGTCCCGCATTCGGGACTTGGCCCACTCCAGATACCAGTCGCACAGGTCGTTCCAGAAGAAGCGGTACAACTGGTTGAGCGGCTCGCTGAACTTGAACGACTCGATGGACTGAGTGACTTCGTCCCGGGTCGTCGCCAGGCGGGACAGGATCCACTTGTCGGTGATATCCATCTTGCTCGCGTCGAACGCGCCGGGATCGGTGCCCTCCAGGTTCATCATGGCGAATCGCGACGCGTTCCACAGCTTGTTACAGAAGTTGCGACCGAGGTCGAACTTGGGCGAGGTGTTCGCGGTGCGGCCATCGGGCAGCGTCATCGACGCGACCGGCATGCGGATATCCTGGGTGTCCGTCGTCATGGTCGCCAGGGTGAACCGCATCGCGTCGGCGCCGTGGCTGTCGATCGCGATCAGTGGATCGATCCCGTTGCCCAGGCTCTTGGACATCTTGCGTCCCTCGCCGTCCTGGATCATCGCGTGGATGTAGACGTCATGGAACGGGATATCGCCCGCGCAGTACTGGCCCATCATCACCATGCGGGAGACCCACAGCGTGATGATCTCGCGCGCCGTGCAGAGCACGTCGCCCGGATAGAACGCCTTGAACGCGGGCGTCGGGTCGGGCCAGCCCAGCGTGCTGAACGGCCACAAGGCTGATGAGAACCAAGTGTCGAGCACGTCTTGGTCTTGGTCAACCGTGGCAATCATGTCCAGCACTTCAAATGCCGAAGGATAAGCTTCGTTTGGAAAATCGGGGAGCGTATACGTGGGCGTTGGCTGTCCGTCTCCAGCTCCTGGAGAACCCCTGAACTCCATCAGGGACTCGATCTTCTTGAAGGCCTCATCCCCCTCGATGTCTGAAGAACAGATGAAGAACTCGAGTCGTTCCGGATCGACGAGTGCATGATAGCCACTAGTTCCCGTCAGGCGCGCAAATTCATTTAGACGTCTCTGCAATTCAGCTTGATACTCTTTGGGCTCCTGTGTTCTGCTGGGAAACGCCACGGATCCGAGTCTGGCTGTGCATCGCCAGACCGGGATGCGATGTCCCCACCAGAGTTGGCGGCTGATCGGCCAATCCCGCAGGTTCTCCAGCCAGGTCTGATAGGTCTTGGCGTATCGTTCGGGGATGAACCGCAGACGGCCGTCGAGTAGGGGCTTGAGCGCCAGGCCCGCCAGCGAATTCACCGGGACATCGGTCCCTTCGATGAGCCCGTTGCCGAACTTGGCGGCCAGATGCTCGATGGGTTTCTTGACCGCGACGTACCACTGGTCCGACAGGTATGGCTCGATGGGCACGTGACTGCGGTAGCTGTGCCCGACCTCGTGGGCGTAGTTGCGGATCTCCTCCAGGAGGTTCTCCTGGCGGAACCACTCGACGATGGCCTCGCGGGCTTCGAAGCGGTCCAGGCCCAGCAGATTGCGGGCCTCGGGCTCGGTAGCGTCCTGCCAGCCGTGCTTGTCGCTAATCGAGCCGTCGGGCGCCATGATATTGATGACCGGCAGATTGTGCCTTTGCCCGATGGCCCAGTCGTCCGGGTCATGGGCGGGCGTCACCTTCAGGAAGCCGGTCGAGAAGCGAGCCTTCTCGTCCTCGCTCTCGGGGTTCGGCAGCACGACGTGTTCGTCCGCGATGATCGGGATGATCCGCCCGACGATGGGCAGACGAACCTGCTTGCCGACGAGATAGGGAGCCCTCGGATCGCTGGGGTTCATCGCGACCGCGGTGTCGCCTAGCATCGTCTCGGGACGCGT
>JAGOLX010000024.1:0-39208 GCA_017993835.1 Phycisphaerae bacterium | reverse complement strand
CCACCGGTTCGACGAGCAGGTACCGCAGGTACCAGAAATGGCCTTGCACGGTCTCGTGCTCGACCTCGTCGTCCGCGAGGACCGTCTGCGTGGCCGGGTCCCAGTTGACCAGGCGCTTGCCGCGATAGATCAGGCCGTCCTTGAACAGATTGAAGAAGTTGGCTCGGACGGCCTTCGCGCAAACCTCGTCCATCGTGAACCGCGTGCGTTCCCAGTCGCACGAGCAGCCCATCGCCTTGAGCTGGCCCAGGATCGTGGCTTCGTACTCGTCCTTCCACGCCTGGATGCGTTTGACGAACTCCTCCCGCTGGAAATCGGTGCGCCGCCTGCCTTCCTCCGCGAGGATGCGCTTCTCGACGACGGTCTGCGTCGCGATGCCCGCGTGGTCCGTGCCGGGCATCCAGAGCGTCTCGCACTGCTGCATCCGTCGGAAGCGGATCAGAATGTCCTGGAGCGTGTTGTTCAAGGCGTGTCCCAGGTGCAGTGCGGCGGTCACGTTCGGCGGGGGGATCACAATGGTGAACGGTCTTCGCGTGCCGCCGTCACGCGAAGGCTCGGCGTGAAAGTAGGATCTCGATTGCCAGAGTTGAGCGACCTGCTCCTCGACGGACTTCGGATCGTATGTCTTTGACAACTGCTCTGTCATGACCTATCCAGCGTAGAAACCGTGCAAAAAAAATCCGGCAGACGCGCGCCTGCCGGAAATCATGTTAATCATACCACGATGGTCTGTAAAGGGATCGACTGGTTGAAAGCCGGGCCGTCGCATTTCACAGGCGGCCTGTGTGATCCGGCCGATCCCTGATTCAGGCCAGGGTTTCAGTCCAGGTTCATCGTCATCAGGAACTCGGCATTGCTCCGCGTCTTGGCGAGTCGGCTCTTGAGCAGCTCGACCGCTTCGACGGGGTTCAGATCGCTGAGGACTCGGCGCAGACGATAGACCAGCTCGAGCTCCTTCGGGTCCAGCAGCAGTTCCTCGCGTCGCGTTCCGCTTCGCGTGATCTCGATGGCCGGCCAGACTCGACGATCCACGAGCCGGCGATCCAGGTGCAGTTCCATGTTGCCGGTCGCCTTGAACTCCTCGAAGATCACTTCGTCCATCTTGGACCCGGTGTCGATCAGCGCGGTGGCGAAGATGCTCAGCGACCCGCCTTCCTCGACCTTTCGGGCGGCGCCGAAGAACTTCTTGGGCATCTGCATGGCGCCCGCGTCCACGCCGCCGGTCAGGATGCGCCCGGAGTGCGGGGTCTCGTTGTTGTAGGCTCGCGCCAGACGCGTGATGGAGTCGAGCAGGATGACGACGTCCTGGCCGTACTCGACCATTCGCTTGGCCTTCTCGATGACGATCTCGGCCACCTGGCAGTGCCGTGCGGCGGGCTCGTCGAACGTGGAGCTGATGACCTCGACGGAATCGGCGGTCTTTCGCTCCATTTCCGTCACTTCCTCGGGTCGCTCGTCGATGAGCAGCACGATCAGCTTCACCTCGGGATGATTCGTGCTGATGGCATTCGCCATCTTCTGGAGCAGGATCGTCTTGCCGGTTCGCGGCGGAGCGACGATCAGGCCGCGCTGGCCCTTGCCCACGGGCGTGACGAGGTCGATGATCCGCATGTTCAGCTCGTCGCCGCTCGTTTCGAGGATGAGACGCTGTTCCGGGTGCAGCGGCGTCAGGTCGCTGAAGACGATCTTATCCGCCAGCAGATCGGGATTCTCGAAGTTGATCGCCTCGACGCGCAGCAGGGCGAAGTACTTCTCGGAATCCTTTGGCGGCCTGATTTGTCCGGAAACGATGTTGCCCGTCCGCAGTCCGAAGCGTCGGATTTGCGACGGCGATACGTAGATGTCGTCGGAACTGGACAGGTAGTTGTACGTCGGGTTGCGGAGGAATCCGTAGCCGTCGGGAAGGACCTCCAGGACGCCTTCGCCGTACATCAGACCGCTCTGGCGGATCCGCTCTTTGAGGATTCGGAAAATCAGGTCCTGCTTTTTCAGGGCGCTGTATTCCGTAATGCCTTCTTTCTTGGCCATCTCGTGGAGCTCGCCCACGTTGAGACGCTGCAGGTCCGTGAGGTAGAGATTGCCCTTCTTGATTCGTTCGTATTTGGCGTGGGTGGACTCTTCCTCGGTCCCCTCGACGACCTCGACGCCTTCGGGCATGCCCTCGGAGTCGCCTTCCGGCTGTGCCTCTGCGGCTTCGGCCATAGGGGTCTCGGCTGTCTCTTCGCCCGCGGCGGCGCCTTGCAGCTCCTGCGATCGATCGAGCTGTCCTTGCGGCGTCTCTGCCCCGGCAGCCTTCCTCTTATTCCCTTTCCTTCTGGTTGTCTTGGCCTTAGCCATAACTACTCCTTTTTCCGATACATAACCCTACTGTCACCCTTGCCCCCTGTCATACGGGTACACATCTGCCTCCGCAACAGATACGGGCAACACGCCTGTCGCCGACGTGAAGCATCTTCTCTCCGACGATTCCGCACGAGGGCGTCTCGAGCTGCACCCCAGAACCTCACAGCCCGACGGGACGGCCACCCACAGCACGACTTCCCAACGAACCCCACTACCTGTTTCCGGCTATGTCAGAGAAGATATCTTGGATTTGCCTGACCAGTGTCAAGAAGTCAGAATTGTTGTCTATGGTATTATCGGCCAGCCTGGCCTTCTTGTCTAGAGAAATTTGAAAATTTTCGCGGGCCTGGAGGCTCTGCTCGTTCATCCGTCCGGTCCGACGGATTCTCTCGGCCCGTCGGACGCGGTCACATTTTACGAAGATCAGTCTGTCACAGCGGTCAGCCCAGCCCACCTCGACCAGCAGGGGCATGTCCAGCACGATGGCTTTGATATCCGTTCGAGAGCTGGACCGGGCAATCAGTTCTTCCGTTCGCTGAAGCACGCGAGGGTGAATCATCCTGTTCAACGCGGCCAGCTTCTGCTCGTCGGCAAATACGATGCGAGCCAGCTTCGTGCGGTCAATCCGACCGTCGGGCCCGAGTATCTCCCGACCGAACAACTCGCACACCTGATCGCGGACTGCCTCTTCCGCAAGGAGATCGTGCACAAGGGCATCGGCGCTGATGACCCCGCAGCCCAACTTCCCGAACTCCGTGGCGACAGTGCTCTTGCCGGAAGCGATTCCGCCGATGATTCCAATAATTGGCTTTCTGCTGGGATTGACCACGTTCAGGCAGCTCTGCTGCTGACTCCCACTTTGCCCCTGCATTCTATCGGTGGTCTCCGATCCTGTCAATGGGTTCGGAGATTTTCTTGCTCAGCGTCGGGCGGCCTGCTTGAGCCGGCTCTGAATGGCGTTGAGCAGGTCTTCCGGGATCTTCGTTCCGAGTCGCTTGGCTGTGTTTGCATAGCCCCACGCCTGCTCGACGTTGCCGAGCCTGTAGAAGGCGTACGCCAGCGCGTGATGTGCGTCGCCTGTCTGGGGCTCCATTCTGACGACTCGCAGATAGGCCTCGACGGCCAGATCCCACTGTTCTTTCTTCAGATAGGCGGAACCCAGGTTGAAGAGGATTCTCGAGTCATCCGGCTTGGCCGCCGCCGCCTGCCTGTAGTACTGCACCGCCAGGTCGTATTGGCCCTGGTTGAAGTACGCTGTACCCAGATCGATAAGGGCCGCGAGCATCGTGGGCTTGAGCGTCAGGGCCTGTATGTACGACTGGATTTCCGCGTCGGCCTGCTTCAAGCCGCCGTAGCAGATGCCCATGCCGTAGTAGGCCTCCGCGGAATCCGGCTTGAGACTCGCTGCTCTGCGAAACTGCGACAGGCCCTTGTCGTACTCGTGCATCCGGCAGTACAGTTCACCGAACTGATTGTAGATCTGCGCGTTCTCGCTGTCGAGGGCCATCGCCAGATTCAGTTGAGACATCGCCTGACCGTATCGCTCCTGTCTCGTCAGGAGCAGCGCCATGTTCCGATAGGCATCGACGAAGTCAGGATCGAGATGAATCGCCTGTCGGTAGGCGGAGGCCGCCGCGTTGAGCTCGTCGATTGCCATGTAGGCGTTGCCGAGGTTGTTATGGGTCTTCGGATCGTGGGGGTTCAGATCGAGGGCCGCGCGATACTGACGGATCGCTTCGTTCACACGATTCTTCTGCAGATAGATATTGCCGAGGTTGGCGCGGGATTCGGACAGCGTCGGATTGATCGCGACGGCGCGCTCGAGGGCCACCATGGCGGTATTGACGTCACCGATCTCGCTGTAGACGTTGCCGAGGTTGTTGAAGAAACAGCCGAGCGACTGGCGCTTGTTGAGGCTCTTCATGTAGATGGAGTCGCGTCCGCCCTCGGGCACGTTGAACCGGGTCCTGTAGTGCTCATCGGGCGGACTGGCGCCGTTGCTGGTCGTTTCGATGTTGAATCGGACTCGCCCCTTCTCGTACCGGACGAAGAAGTGGCCCGGGACGACGACGCCGTAGACATTGAGCCCCAGCCGCTCCGCGATGGACAGATACAGGATGGACAGACTCAGGCAGTAGCCCTGTTGCCGGTCCATCACGGAATGGAGGAACAGGTCGTTGGGATCGTCTGCGTGGGCGATTGTCTGAAAGCCGAGTTCCTCGAAGAGATACTGGTTGATGATCGGGATGGCTCGCGAGTCCACGGGCAATCGCTGCTGGCGCAGGCGCTTCAGGATCTCCGTCGCCATCGCATCCAGCTCGTCGAGATAGCGTCGGCCGGCGACCACGTCGCTCCAGTATTCCGACGCGATCAGCGTCGCGGTGGCCAGATCAATCTCGTCTTCCGAAAGCCGCAGGACCTGCTCCAGGGATGTGACGTTCAGGCCCGCCTTGCCGGCGTTGGCAAGACGGATCCGTTCCCCGAACGTTGCACGGGGTGAAAGCAGCAGGAGAATGATGACACTCAGAAGGACCCTTTTCATGTATCCCTCTCTAACCCGACTCTTTGCCCAACCCATCGCCCAGAGGAAACTACGCCGCCCGATGCGTGCGGTTGCATCGACACAAGTTCGTTATCGTCATGCAACTGCACCCGCTTGAGCCCTCGGCGCAAGGGACCCGCAAAACAGGCAGCCCCCCAGGTTTCTTCTTGTCCCATTGTAGCTTTTTGCGTAGGCTGTTCAACTGAAATGTGACTTGTCAGGAGGACCGTATGAGAGTCGTCGAATTTGTTCGTGGGGGTCGCAGGTCCGCGGAAAGGCCCGGCCCGACCCATAATAGTGCAGTGGTTTGGTGTGTTTTTCTCGTGGCGGCAAGCCTTCTGCTGGGAGGATGCCGATCCGAGGGGCAGCGCCGGGAGCAGCCGGCGCCGGTTCAGACGCCGACACAACCGCAGGCCGAGCCGGTACAGGTCCAGTCGCCCGAGGAGCCCGAGCCTCCGGTGCAGCCCGCCGCACAGGCCGATGAGCCGATCAGTCTTTTCGATGGCCAGTCGCTCGGGCAGTGGAAATCCACTGATTTCGGCGGGCAGGGCGAGGTCTCCGTCCAGGATGGCGCCATCCACATGGCCATGGGCAGCTACATGACCGGAATCACCTGGACCGGCCCGGTCGTTCGCATGAACTACGAGATCACGCTGGAGGCCATGCGGGTCGCGGGCAGCGACTTTTTCTGCGGCTTGACGTTCCCCGTGGGCGAGAGACCCTGTACCCTCGTCCTTGGCGGCTGGGGCGGCAGCGTCTGCGGCCTGTCCAGCATCGACTACTACGACGCCTCGGAGAACCCGACAACCCGGATCGTCAGCTTCGAGACGGGCAAATGGTACTTCGTCCGTCTCCGCGTCACCCCCGACCGCATCCAGGTCTGGTTGGACGGCGAGGACCTCTTGGACTTCGAGACGACGGGCCACAAAATCGGCATCCGGATGGAAGTGGAAGAATCCCAGCCGCTGGGGATCGCAACGTGGAACACCGCTGGCGCGGTCCGCAACATCAAGGTCAGACGTCTGCCCGAGCAGGGCGAGTAGTCGCCCGCGCCGGGCAGTTCTCAACGCGGGATATCTGCCGTTGAGCGGCGAGTCATTCGCCCAGGCCCAGCTTCTCCAGGAGCGTCGCGCGAGACACGCCGGCGATGTGCACCTGCTTGACCGGATTGGTCTGGCCGGCGAGGATGGTGACGGCGTTCTTCTTCACGCCGAGCTGTTGTGCGAGGAACGCGATCAGGCATTCGTTGGCTTTGCCCTTCTCAGGCGGGGCCGCCACGCGGATCTTGACCATATCCGCGAGGACGCCTGCCACCGTCGTCCGGCTGCTGCCCGGGACGATCTTGGCGGTGAAGAGGACGCCGTCGCTGTCCTGCTGGATGGCCGCCTTCGACATGGGTCAGTCGCCCGCCTCCCGCAGGTTCGTGCCGATGGCCATCTGCACGTACTTCTCGATCTGCTCGGCCAGCTCTCCCAGAGTAGGCAGTTGGAAGTCCTCGTAGAGACTGGGCACGAGTTCCTCGTTCAATGCCCGCTTGAAGAGTCTCACGCGGATGATCGACGCCTGCGATGCACCCTTGGTGTAGTCGCTGTCCTTGTGCTCGGTCAGCTCGACCCGCCAGTCTTCGCTAATGAACACGAGGCATTTGCCCGTGTAGACCGCAGTCGGGAAGTAATCACGCAGGAGCTTGAGGGTTTCCATTGTCCGTCCTATTCGTCGTATCGGTCCTGTCCGTCCTATAAGACCCATGGAACGAACAGGGCCTATGGGACTCGCGCGACCACCTTCGTCACGGCGCCTTGCCGGGTTGCCCGGATCCTCTCGGCTCTCCACAGAGGACCTGGGACAGCCTTTGCCAGGTGCCCATCGTGCGCTTGAGATTGTCGTAGGCATCGCCGCCGATGCCATAGCCCTGGAAACCGATGGGTCCGCCGTAACCGGCGTCCCGCAGGATCTCCAGGAATCCACGCACGTCGAAGGTACCGCGATCGAGCGTCTGAATCAAGGACTTCCAGTCCTTGCCGTCGGCGTCGGCCCCGTTGATGCTCACCGCCGACAGATAGGGCATGGCCTTCTCGATGACGGTCCTGGCGTCCCGGCTCTCGCTCACGCGCAGCCAGTGACAGAGATTGAACGTGACGCCGACATTCGGACGGTCCACCTTCTGGGCCACTCGCACTGCATCCTCGACCGTCTCCACCCAGAAGGTGTGATGGGGGTACAACGAGATCCGCACTTGGTGTGCCGCCGCGGCATCGGAAAGCTCGCGGAGGATCTCGACTGCGCGGGCGTCGCCCTCGGGTGTCGAGGGTTTGTGCTTGCCGCTCTGGGCGAACAGCCACAGGATTGCGTTGCGGCCTTCGAGCACCTTCATGGCGTCCTTCAGCGAGGGATCGTAGGGTTGTACGCCGGCGTCGATGTTGATTCCCGTGTAGATTGCGAAGAGCTGCAGGTCGCGAGCATCCAACTCCTTGAGCATCTCGGTCAGCGGGCCGACCCCCTCGTAGCCGAGACCGATGCCGGCATAGCCTAGGTCCTGGAGCATCTGCGCCTGCTGCGCCGCGGTCGTGTGGCTCGCATCCTTGGTGGCGGTATCCATCGCAAAGAAGGGATTCACCGGCGCGACCCGGAGATTGCGGTAGGCCACCGGCCCGTGGTCGCCCTGGAGCATGAGCGGCCCGAGCGGCTTCTCGTCGTCGTAGGCAGCGGCCCGCGTCGGGCCGGTCAGCTCGATACCGCTGTGGACGAGGATGCCGTTGTGCGTCACGCTCTCGAACCTGGCATTGGCGACCTTGCGTCCCGCCTTGTCGAAGCGGGGGGCCCGAAAGACCACGTCGAATGTCTGCCACTGGCCGGGGGGCTTCGACGCGTTGACGCGCGGGGAATGTCCCTCGAACCCCTTGGGACTGCGATTTTCGTCCCATCGCTCGTAGATGCCGCCGCACTCGATGCCGGGATACTCCGAGGTCTTCTGCCAACTGTCGAACACCTGCACCTCGTAGCGCCCCATGAAGTATACGCCCGAGTTCGAATCCTTCGACACCATGAACTCGATGTGGGCGCGGATGTCGCCGAACTCCTGCTTGGTGAACAGATTGACGGTCTTGCCGGTCGGACCATTGACGATGGCTCCAACCCCGGGCTCGGTTGCCAGCATTTCCTCGTTGCTCGGAGCCAGTGCCGCATCGCGAACCACGCTCCATTGCCCGGTGTCTGCCCGCCACGCGGAGAGATCGTCGCCTGTGAGTTGGATCGCGTGGCACGTACTGCAGTCCCTGCTGATCACGGGGACCGCGCAGACGGCCAGAACGACGAGGATTGCCGCAATCGATCTGTCGCATTTCATCATGGTTGCGTCCTTTCGCATTCGTCATTTGTCATCCTGAGCGAAGCGAAAGATCTGGGTCGCGGACGGAAAGTCGCTATCGGATATGCGTGACTCTCCCTTCGCCGGCCGGATGCTTCACTTCGTTCAGCATGACGAGATGATCCAATTATCGGCACAATCATAGGGTGAGACTTGCCCCAGCATCTCGCCGTTCCTCACAGCAGATTCCACGGGCTCCGCATGGCCCGGCCCAACATGCGGTTGGCCTCGTCGTCGTTCGTGAACCGCTCGGCCAGCGGGTCCCATCGGAGCTTCTTGCCGGTCCGCATCGCGATGTTGCCGATGTGCGCAATCGTGAAGCATCGCTGGCCGATCTCCGGCGGGAAATAGCATTCCTGTCGGGACTTGACGCAGTCGAGGAAGTTCCGCTGCTCGCCTTGGGGGCATGTGAACAGGTGAACCTCATCGGGCCCGATGACCGACTTCAGGATGGAGGCGGGTTCGGCTCGCAAGGGGCCTCGCCAGCCGGTGTTGCCGATCCAGCCCTCGCTGCCCTCGAATCGCAGACTCGGCTCGCCTGAATCGACGAACAGCTTCACGCCGTCGGCATAGGTGTACTCGATGTGATACTCCTTGGCAGTATTGTAAAGGCCGTCGCTCCAGAAAACTCCTTTGCCTTCGACCTCGACCGGGCCGGTGTGCTCGGTGTTGTTGCCCCACTGGGCGCCGTCGAGCAGGTGGGCGCCCCAGTCGGTGAGCTGGCCGCCGGAGTAGTCGAAGATCCAGCGGAAATTCCAGTGGCAGCGGCCCTTCGTATAGGGCGCCCAGGGAGCGGGACCCAACCACATGTCATAATCGAAGCCGTCGGGCACCGGCATGGGCGTGGGGTCGCCCGGCTCGTCCGGGCCGCTCGGCAATCCGACTTTGATCGTGTGGACTTTGCCGATCCGCCCGCTGCGGACCAGCTCGCACATGCGATGATAGACGTCGACGGCCCGGTCCTCGGTGGACCACTGGAAGATCCGGCTGTATCGCTTCATCGTCTCGACGAGCCTGCGGCCCTCTTCGACGGTGAGCGTCGGTTTCTCGCACTCGATGTCCTTGCCCGCCTTGGCGGCGGCGATCGCAATCGGCACGTGCCAATGGTCCGGCGTCGAGATCATCACCGCGTCGATGTCGGCGCGGGCGAGGACCTCGCGGAAGTCGCTGTAGACCGCGCAATCCTCGTTGCCGTATTTCTCGCTGACCATCCGGCGGGCGATCTGACGCTGTTCACGGTCCACGTCGCACAGAGCGACCACCTGTGCATCGGGTTGACCGAGGAAGGTCTTGAGGTTCATCTCCCGTCCGTGCCCCCCGGTCCCGATCATGCCGAGCGTGATTCGCTCACTGGCAGCGACGGCACCCGCCATCCCCAGCGCCGAGGGACGAACGAAATAAGGCAAGGCAATGCCGCCTGCGGCGACCATCGCGGTCTGCTTCAGGAAGATCCTACGTCCCATTCTGCGGTTCATCGAATTCCTCCGGTCCCCGGCAAATCCGCGGTCTGCCCGTGAGGGCATATGAAGAAACACCTTACGGCGTCACTACGAACGGCTCAAAACGACAGCAGCATCTGCCAGATGTATGTATTGCCCAACGCATCGATATCCTCCCAGATCCGCTGGACCATCGCCTTGTCGCCTGTGATCTGGGGCAGGTCCTTGACGCGCTCTTCCCAGGGGAAGCACGCGCCCGGCTTGACCTTCGGCGCGGGTCGGCCTGCCATGCCCTTGACCTTCCTTCGCGATTCGACCGACGACGGCAGGTCGCACGGCGGCGTCGCGGTCGGCGCTGGGTACGAGCCGGAGGAGTAAACACCATGCTCGCGGCAGACCTGCGTCATCATCTTCATGTTCTCGATGCTCGTGTCGTCCTGCATGATGGCGCCCGCGTCCATGATGTAGCCGCCGTCTTTGGCCACCTCCTTGATGACCCGCAGGACGAAGTCGCGCACCTCCTCGGGCGAGCCATAGCTGAGCAGCATGTTCGGGATGCCGCCGCTGATGGCGAACTTGTCGTGCAGCTTGCGATGGGCCTCGAAGATGTCGTCCTGATCGCAGTGGAAGACGATGCTGCGGTCGGGCAGTTCGCGGAACGTGTCGAAATGGTACTTCCAGCGGCCCTCGGCGTAGAAGAGCGTCTGGTGCCCGTTCTTCCAGAACTCCTCGATGCACGGCTTGAGCGTTGGCCAGTAGTGGGACGCGAACTGCTGGGGATTGAAGAAGGGCACGCAGCCGCGATGCATCCAGAAGCCGATGGGGACCAGCTTGCCCGGGTCGCAGGTTGTCAGACCTACGTTGACTAGGTGCGGCATGAGGGCCTCGCAGGCCTCGAGCACCTTCTTAGGCTGTGTGTGCATGTCGTTCACGAGACCGAGATAGCCCCGCAGCTTGTCGGCCAGGATGTCGAAGGGGGCCTTGAAGATGCCCGCGATGGCGGACCCGGTGCCGCACTCCGACCGCAGTCTCGCCACCTGCGGGCCGAAGGCGTAGAAATACTGCATCATGGCCATCGCGCTCTTGACCAAGGCCAGGTTGTTGCGATAGGTCGAGGGCTCGCCGATCTTGCTGATCTCGGTCGAGACGCGGGGCAGCCAGACGTTGTACAGGAAGCCCGTTGGGTCGTCGATCAGGGCGTCGTACTCATCGGCCTTCATGAACGCGTCTTCCTGGGGAGGCTCCCTGTACTGGAACCCCTTGTCCGGCGGGATGTGAATGCCCGGGATGCCGTAGTACTTCAGTCCCGCAGCCTGGGCCAGGCCGGTCCAGACGTAGACCATGTTCGCGACGACCGCGTCCCACTGGAAGTCCTTGGCGGTCTTGACCGCGGCCTCGAACGCCTTGTTGTAGTCGTGGGCCACGTCCTGGCAGGTGAAGCCCGCGTACTTGGCGGTGAACTCGGCCACGAACGGTCGCAGCGGGATCATGTCGGGCTTCTCGTTCCGCATCGCCGTGACGTATCGGTTCAGTCGCTGCTGATAGAGCTGCTCCATATCCCCGGCCATAGGTTGTCTCCCCTGCAATGAGCATTTCGATATGTCATGCGGCCGCTCACGTTGCGCACCGCGCCGATCGCTGTCGTTCTGATCCGGTGACCTGCCATGGCCAGAGCATAGCCGAAACCGCAAGCGGGATCAATCCGAATCCTCGCATCAACGCCCGGGACGTCGCGTGATTTCGCACTGGCCTTCCCCGACGTCCGGGATATAATCTCCAGCAAACGATGGAGACCCGAGGGCCTTCGGATAGGTCGCCGGGGAGACCGCGACACCAGGTAGACGCAATGGACAGAACAGACGCTGTGGTCGATGTGATTGAGGGACAGGCTTTCCCCCGTTCAGAAGAGGTCGGGTGTCCCATTTGTGGGGAACGCCGACCCTCACGCCGTGTCGCGGTCCGCTATGGGCAGGTTGCGATGGTCGCGGAGTGTCCGGACTGTCGCATCGAATTCCAGACGCCGCGACCCTCCGCGGAGGCATCTCTGGCCTACATGAACTGGCGGTGGCGCTGCTCGGATGCCTACGTGGGGAATGCCGGGAGCCAGAGCCGGCGTGCACGCAGACAAGTCTGCTACGTGGAGAAGTGCGCAGGCAGGCCGGCCAGGCTGGTCGATTTCGGAGCCGGCGCCGGATCGTTCGTCCGCGCCGCGTTGGATCGGGGCTGGGATGCCACCGGCATCGAGACCAGCGATTCGGCGATTGCCCGGGCCAGGGAGTTCCATCGGGTCGAACTGCACAAGGAATTCCCGGACGAGCGGTACGACGTTGCCACCCTGTGGGACGTGATCGAGCACCTACGCGACTTGCAGGGGACGCTCCGGACGGTCGCAGAGCACCTTGTGGACGGAGGCATGCTCTTCATCGAGACTGGCAACGTGGAGCATTGGCTTCGGAGCGTCGAGAAGGACCGCTGGCCTCTGTACCTTCTCGACCACCAATTCTACTTCAGTCCGAGCAGCCTGGAGCAGGTTCTGCGTCGCGCTGGATACGATGGCTTTCGCCTGCTGCGTGTCAACCACTCGTACCCTTCGCTAAGCCCCAAGAGACTCGTCCAACATCCGCTGCGCGCCGTCCGATCGTGGCGCGCGTGGGCGCAGGCCAGGGCGAAGTGGCCCGCCCATGGGGACATCGACCTGATGGTTGCCGTCGCACGGAAGAAGCCGAGTTGACAGCCGTGTGGGTTGCCCGTACAGTGGGGCGATCATGCCGAAGACACTGTATATCATCGATGGTCACGCTCACATTTACGCGGCACATTTTGCCCCGATGAAGCAGCAGCTCAGCAGCCCGTCGGGCGAGCCGACGAAGGCGACGTACGTCTTCACAGCCACACTGCTGGGGTTGCTCGACAGGAACAAGCCCGATCTGCTCGCGGTGGCCATGGACTCCCAGGCCCCGACGTTTCGGTCGAAGGTCTTCGCTGAGTACAAGGCGAACCGGCCGCCCATGCCCGAGGAGTTGCCGGTCCAGGTCGAGCGGATCAAAGAGATCCTGGCGGCGATGCGGATTCCGGTCCTTTGCCTGGACGGCTACGAAGCGGACGACATCATCGGCACGCTGGCCAAGAAGGCGGCCGCCGACGGCTTCGACGTGCGGATCTGCTCGAAGGACAAGGACATCCTGCAACTGATCGGCGGGGGCATCCGCGTCTATGACATCAAGAAGGACGAGATCACCGACAGCGAGACGATGAAGGAGAAGATGGGGATCACGCCCGCTCAGATCGTGGACTGCCTCGCGTTGGAGGGCGACGCGATCGACAACGTCCCCGGCGTGCCGCTGATCGGCGAGAAGACCGCCCGCGACCTGATCCGCCAGTACGGTGATCTCGACAACCTCTACGCCCACGCCGACGAGATCAAAGGCAAGCGAGGCGAGAACCTCCGCAGCTCGAAGGATCTGGTGTACATGAGCCGGGGACTCGTCACGCTCGACTGTAATGTCCCGATGCAGTTTGACTACGAAGCCCTGGCCCTCAAGCAGCCCGACAGGGACAGGCTCGCAGGAATCTACGCCCGGCTCGGCTTCAGTCGGTTCCTGAGCGATATCGAGAGCAAGGGCAGTGCGACCGCGTCCGAAGTCACTGCGGGCGCGAGCAGTCCCTCGCCGTCGTTGCCGAAGCAGGATTTCAGCGTTCGCGGGTCCGCCGCCACGGCGGCGCACGAGTACACGCTGGTCGATACGCCCGAGAAGTTCGCGGCTTTCATGGCCCAGATCAAAGGGCAAAAACTCATCTCGGTCGATACCGAGACAACCTCCGTCAACGCGATGCGGGCCGAACTCGTGGGTCTGAGCTTCTGCTGGCAGCCCGGCAGGGCGTTCTACCTGGCGGTCCGCGGTCCGCTCGGGGCGCCGCACCTGGATATCGAGACAGTCCGGCGGGAACTCGGGCCGGTCCTGGCGGACCCTTCGGTTCGCAAAATCGGCCAGAACATCAAGTACGACATGCTCGTCCTGCGCAACGCCAAAATGCCGCTGGACGGGATCTACTTCGATACGATGGTCGCCTCCTACGTGCTCGACCCCGAACGGCTGTCGCACTCGATGGACAACATGGCTTTGGACTTTCTCAATTACGAGTGCATCCCGCTGGTCTCGCTGCTCGGCAAGGGCAAGAACCAACTCACGTTCGACTTGGTGGACCTGGCCACCGCCTGCGAATACTCCGCGGAGGACGCGGACATCACGTACCAACTGTACCTGCGCCTCAAGGATCGCCTGGAACGCGAGCCCGGTCTCAACAAGCTGTTCCACGAGGTCGAGATGCCGCTCGTCGAGGTGCTGGCCGAGATGGAGCACACGGGCGTTTCCGTCGATACGGGTCTGCTGCGTCAGATGTCCGGCGAGCTGGACCAGGCGCTGAGTCACGTGGCCGAGCAGATCTACCGCGAGGCCGGGACGGTCTTCAACGTGGATTCGCCCAAGCAGCTCGGAGACATCCTGTTCGACCGGCTCGGGCTCCAGCCGCCGCGGATTGGCAAGGCCGCTCGCAGCACCGATGCGGAGGTCCTCGAACAGCTCGCCGACCAGCATCCCGTCCCTGGCATGGTCCTGGAATACCGCTCTCTGGCCAAGCTCAAGAACACGTACGTTGATGCGCTCGGCGCCCTGGTCCACCCGAGGACCGGGCGGGTCCACACGTCATTCAACCAGACCGTAGCCGCGACCGGGCGGCTGTCCTCCAGCAATCCCAACCTCCAGAACATCCCCATCCGCACGGAGCTCGGACGGCGGATTCGTGGGGCGTTCGTCCCGCAGAATAGGACCGACTGCATCCTCAGCGCCGATTACAGCCAGATCGAACTGCGCCTGTTGGCTCATTTCTCGAAGGACGAAACCCTGCGGGCGGCCTTCGCAGCCGATCAGGATATCCATCGTTTCGTCGCGTCACAGATCTACAACGTCCCGCTCGACGAGGTGACGAGCGAGCAGCGATCGCGGTGCAAGACGGTGAACTTCGGCATCATCTACGGGCAGGGGGCTCTCGGTCTGGCTCGCAACATCGGCATGACGACCGCGGAGGCCCGCCAATTCATCGACCAGTATTTCGCCCGCTACGGCTCGATCCGGGCCTTCATCGACGAGTGCATCGCCAAGGCCAAGCGGACGGGCTATGCGGAGACGATTCTCGGCCGGCGACGCCCGATCACGGATATCAGGAGCGTCAATCAGGGCCGCCGGGCCCAGGCGGAGCGTCTGGCGGTCAACACGGTGATCCAGGGCTCTGCGGCGGACCTCATCAAGGTCGCCATGATCCGAATCCAACGCCGGATTCAGGCCGAGCGGTACCCGCTGCGGATGCTGTTGCAGGTCCACGACGAACTGGTCTTCGAAGCCCCGGTCGCGGAGGTCGGGCAACACGCCAAATGGATCGCCTGCGAGATGGTCAACGCCCTCCATTTCGACGTCCCGCTGAAGGTGGACACCAAGTGGGGACCCTCCTGGCTCTCCGACAAATAGGAAGGGTGATCCCTACGTCGTGTGTTCGGCTGGGCGGGGTGACTTGATGTCCACAGCACGCTGTGGAGTAATCAAATAGGCGTGTTTGATTGGAAGCCCAGAGAAACTACTGTCCTTGATCTCCGCAATACCGTGCTCGATGTGAATTGCCTGGTGAAATGGGGCAAGTGCAGGACTGTCTGGTCGACGAGGATGATCCGAGACAGCTTCACCAACTTGCTTGGCTCAAGAACCGCGGTAGTTTTGGCGGATATGTACCGCAGCGATTCCGACTTGTCGAAGCCGGGATGCATCCACAAAACAGCGAGGTCTCGCCTTCTTCGTCCCTGGAACTTTAGAGGTAGGCCGAGGCCTTCATCCCCCAAATCCACCCACAAATCCGTTGAGAGAACCAATTCTCAAACTCAAGATCTACGCCTTACACGAAACCCGCTATGAACTCGTAGGATGATTCGCCATGAAAAGTACGCAAAAACCGGATGAGCCCTTTTGCCGTTGTCTGGCTCGACCAACCTCAAGGAGCTTGATCTACGAAGCAACCCCCTGAATGCCAAGGCTTACGAGGTCTATATCCCGCGCATCCTCGCCAATAATCCCCGAATCCTCCTCTTCCACAGAGTTGACCAACTCGACCGTTTGACGGGAAGAGGGAGTGGTGACTAGGGGTAGACTCGGGATCAGATCCAGGCCAATCGTTTGAACGCGCAGAAGTCCACCGGGCCGCGTGCGCCCGAGGGTAGGGAGAGGGCTTCGCAGAATGCGATCAAGCAGCGAGCGGGAGGGAATCGGCGAGGGGATTGCGGAGCATTGGGCCGGCGGGTACACTTCGCGTGTTGATGCGTGTTCGACGGACTTACTGAAGAACTGTGCTGTAGCGGAGTTGATGCGATGGGATCTTGGAATCATTTGGGCGGCTGGGTCTTGCGTTTTTGGATGTTGGTCGGTCTGGCGTTGCTGGGCGGGTCTGTCTGTTGGGGCGACCTGTTGGGAAATCTGGCGGAGCCTCACGATGGGCGGAGCATGAGGGCGACCTCGACTCGCAAGATCGGGGCCGATGGCAAACCCGATCCGAACGGGGTGCCCGATCCGAACAGCAATTATGACAACAGCAACGTTCCGCCGGGACAACGCAAGATCCTCATGGATGTGAAAGGTCCAGGCGTCATCACGCACATGTGGATCACATTCCTCGGGCCCGAGCCGCAGGGTTGGGCCAAGAAGGGCTCCGCCAACCACCAGGAGATGCTCCTGCGGATCTACTGGGACGGCTCCGATCGCCCTGGCGTCGAAGCGCCGGTGGGGGACTTCTTCGCCAACAGCTTCGGCAAACGCAGTCCGGTCGTCAGCCTGCCTGTGATCGTGGAGGATGCGGACTCGTACAACTGCTTCTGGCAGATGCCGTTCCGCAAGTCGGCGAGGGTCGAGATCGTCAACGAGAGCGACAAGCAGATCAGTCTGCTGTACTACAACATCGACTGGATCAAGAAGGACAAGCTCCCCAAGGGCACGCCGTACTTCTATGCTCAGTATCGCCAGGAGTATCCGGCCGAGAAGGGCAAGGACTACGTCATTCTCGACACGAAGGGCAAGGGTCACTACGTCGGCACGGTCCTGAGCGTGCGGACCCGCAGCCCGATGTGGTTCGGCGAGGGCGACGAGAAGATCTACATCGACGGCGAACAGAAACCCTCCATCTGGGGCACCGGCACGGAGGACTACTTCCTCTCGGCCTGGGGCCTCAAGACGACGAGCACGCCGTACTTCGGCGTCCCGTACTTCGATCAGTGGGGCATCGTCGGAGGCCACACCTCTGCCTACCGTTGGCACATCGCCGATCCGTTCGTGTTCAACACGGCGATCAAGGTGACGTTCGAGCACTACGGCTGGATTTCGCCCGACGAGAACCCTCAGGCCAAGACCGACAGTTGGAACGAGCGGGAGGACGACTATTCGAGTGTGGCGTTCTGGTACCAGACGGGCACGCCTACGTTTGCGGCCCGTGCGCCGCACGCCCGTGAACGGACGCTGCCGAGCATCGAGCGTAAGACGATTCTCGCCAAAGACTTCGTCGCGGAGCAATGCCACGGGCAGGGCGAGGCCGTCGCGCAGAACCTCGACTTCTATCCCGAGGGACATCTGTTGTACAAGCCCGAGCAGCAGGAGAACGCCTGGCTTGAGATTCCGTTCGAGGTCCAGAAGAAAGAGCCGCTGAGGCTCCTGCTCGTCACGACGCATGCCTCGGATTACGGCAGGTACCAGGTGTCGCTCAACGGCGTGAAGCTCGGCGGCGTGGTGGACCTGTACAGCCCCGAGGTGAAGAGTTGGGAGCACCACCTGCTGGACTTCTGGCCCGAACCGGGCAAGTACACGCTGCGTCTGGAGTGCGTGGGCAAGGCCCCCGTTTCCGAGGGATACTACCTGGGCATCGAGTCCGTCCGTCTGCGGGAGCGCCGCCCTCGCGTCGTGGAGTACAACCACGTCCCGACCGAGGACTGGCGGGTGAAGCCCACTTTGTACGAATGAGCTGCAGCCCGGACGCTTCACTTCGTTCCGGGTGACAGGAAGGACCAAGGAGGAACCTGTGAACAGCCGGATTACCTGCCCGAATTGCCGGACCGAGATCGAGATCACCGAGGCGATTGCGAGCCAACTGAAGGCAAGCGCTCTGGCCGACGCGGAGGCTCAGTTGGGTCCGGTCCGCCAGCGGCTCAAGCAGCAACAGGACGAATTGGCCCGACAGGAGAAGCAGCTCCAGCAGAAGGCCGAGGCGGTCGAGGAACAAGTCAAGTCGAAACTGGCCCAGGAGCGTCCCACGCTCGAACGGATGATCCGAGAACGCGTTTCGCAAGAGCGGGACGTGGAACTGAAAGACAAGGCTGCGGCCATCGCGGAATTGCAGGCCAAGGTCCAGCAGGCCAATCAGAAGGAGCTGGGTTTCCTCAAGAGGGAGCGGGAACTCCAGGCGAGGGTCGAGGCCGTCGAGTTGGAGGTGACCCGCCGGACCCACGAGCAGTTGGAGAAGGTCCGCGAGCAGGCCCTCAAGGAACTCGACGAGCAGCACAGGCTTCGACTCATGGAGAAGGAGCAGCAGGTCGAGGGCCTTCGACGCCAAATCGACGAACTCAAGCGCAAGGCCGAACAGGGTTCGCAACAGGCACAGGGCGAGGTCCTGGAGGTCGCCCTGGAGGAACTGCTCAAGGGCCTGTTCCCGATGGATTTCATTGAGCCCGTGCCCAAGGGGGTTCGCGGCGCCGACGTGATCCAGCGGGTTTTCGACGACAGCGGGACGGATTGCGGCCTGATCCTGTGGGAGTCCAAACGCACGCGGCACTGGTCCAAGGAGTGGCTCCCCAAGCTGCGGGACGACCTGCGGATGGTGGGGGCCTCCAAGTCCATCATCGTCAGCGAGCAACTGCCCGAGCACATCCGCCACTTCGGCCAGGTGGACGGCGTCTGGGTCGCGAGCTGGCCCTGCGTCCACCCGGTGGCGATCATGCTCCGCGAGGGCCTGATCGGCGTCGCCAAGAGCCGACGGGCTCTGGACGGCCAGCACACGAAGATGGAGCTGGTCTACAATTATCTGATTGGTCAGGAGTTCTGCAATCGCGTCTCGGGCGTCGTCGAGGCATTCATGACCATGAGACAGGAGTTGGACGTGGAGAAGCGGGCCCTGAACACGTGCTGGAAGAAGCGGGAGAAGCAGCTCGAACGCGTCCTTCTGAGCACCTCCGGCCTCTACGGCGATCTCCAGGGCATCATCGGCAGCACGCTCCCGCAGATTGAGGGGATGAGTCTGGAGTCGCTCGAAGCGGGGGGCAAGGCGTTGCCTGGTCCCGAGGAATCCGACGCGTAATCAGGGCCGGCCATCGATATGGGAACGAAGCACAAGTCGCGCGACAAGAAGGAGCAAGGGACGCCGACGAAGAAACCGGCGCTGTGGAAGCGCCTGCTGGCGATGATCGTCAGCCCGGTGCTGTTCCTGGCGCTCGTGGAGGCGGTTCTGTCGCTGGTGGGCTATGGGCACGCGAAGGGTATCTTCATCCGCTGGCAGGTCGCTGGCGAGATGCTGCACCTGGTCAACCAGCACTACTGCGAGCACTTCGTCCCCAAGTCGCTGTCCCGGACGCCCGAGCCCTGTGTGCTGGGTCCCAAGAGCGATTCAACAGTCCGGATCTTTGTGCTGGGAAGCTCCGCCGCCTATGGCGATCCGGAGCCGGCCTACGGATTCTGCCGCCAACTGGAGGTTCTGCTCAACGAGCACGCGAGCGGCAAGTCGTTCGAAGTGGTCAATGCGGCGGTGACCGCGATGAACTCGCACGTCGCCCGGCGAATCGCAAGAGACTGCGTCTCGCAGGAGCCCGACCTGTTCATCGTGTTCATGGGCAACAACGAAGTGGTCGGTCCCTACGGCCCGCCCACCCTGCCGGTGTCGCTCTACCGCAGCCGGCGGTTCATTAACGCCTGCATCACCGCCAAGAAGGAGACCCGGATCGGGCAGCTCCTGAAGAACATCAGTCAAGCAGGGGGGGGTAGGGGCCACGAGCAAGACGAATGGCAGGGCATGGAGAGCTTCCTGACCAGTCGGATTGCGTTCGATGACCCGAAGCTCCAGGACTGCTATCGCCACTTCCGGGCCAACCTCGACGACATCCTCCGGACTGCGCAGAGCTGCGGCGTGGGAGTCCTGCTGTGCACCGCTCCGATCAATGTCCAGTCCTGCGCCCCCTTCGGCTCGCAGCACAAGGCAGGCCTGTCTGCGGACGCGCTGGCACAGTGGGACCGGACGTTCCAGGAGGGAAGGGCGCTGGAACAGGCGGGGGACTTTGCAGGTGCACTGGCGGCCTATGAGAAAGTACAGCAAATCGACGGTTCGTTCGCGGACCTGCTGTTCTGCACGGGCCGGTGTCTCGCGGCCCTTGGCAGGACGGACGAAGCCCGGCAGGCCTTCATCGAGGCCAGAGACCTCGATGTGCTGCGATTTCGCGCCGACAGCACGATCCTGAAGGCGATTCGCGAGACGGCGCAGCGGTGGTCGGCAAAGGGTATTCGCCTGCTCGACCTGGACGCGGACCTGGAGGCCCGGACGGCGGATCATCTCCTGGGCGACGATTTCCTGGTCGATCACGTCCATCTGGATTTCAAGGGCAACTTCCTGGCGGCCCTGGCCGCGATGCGCCAGATTCGTGAGATGTTGCCGAAGGCGGGTCTGGTCGAACCCAAGCGGTCCGAGGACGAACTGCTCGACCTGTGCCGTCAGTGTCTACTGTATGACGAGCACGAGGCCTACCGGCTGGCGATGGTGATGTACCGGCGTAAGACGATCCCGCCGTTCTCGGGGCAACTCGACCACGACGCCGAACTGGCCGGCCTTCGCGAGGAGTTGGTTCGCCTGCGTCGGGTCGAACGCGGCGCGACGGAGTCTGAGACGGTCTATGTCGAAGCGGTCCATCGGCGGCCGCTGGATACGTATCTGATTCTCCGCCATGGGCAATTCCTCATCCGAGCCGGGCGGCCAGGGGACGCGATGGGCCTGTATCGCAAGGCCCTCGACGCGAGGTCCTTCGACATGCGGATTCGAGTCGCCTTGTCCCACGTCCTCGTCCAGGGCAACCTGAGGGACGACGCGATCGAAGTGCTCACCTCAAAACAAACGCCTGACCGCTACACGCGGAAAGAGGCCTTGCTGTCGCTCGGCGCGTCCTGTGCCCAGACGGGGAATATCGCCCAGGCTACCGCGATCTACGATGAGCTGGCCCGCATGGACGGCAAGAACCTCGACATCCTGGTGAACCAGGCGGCTGCTGCCTTGCAGAGGGGCGACCTGCCTGTGATGAAGCAGCACCTGGACAGGGCGCTCGAGATCGCTCCCGATTCGGTCCTGGCCGTGACCAACATGGGCAACTACTACGCCAAGCAGGGCCAGCCCGCCGAGGCGCAGAGGTGGTTCGCTCGGGCTGTAGAACTGGACCCGCAGAGTCCCTTCGCTCATATCGGCCTGGGGATCCAGTCCATCCGGCTCAAGCAGATGGACAAGGCGGCCGAGCATCTGACCAGGACGGTTACGCTGAAACCCGACTTCGTCGAAGCCTATCTGCTCCTGGCGGCCATCCACGACCAGGCCGGCAGGAAGGACGAAGCGGCCAAGTGCATGGAACTCGCTTCCCTGTTCCGATCGGGTCTCCACCCGTGATTGTGCCGCGGACCGAATCACCCCCGAGAAGATATCACTCCTGAGACAAATGGTCCTTTCTCTGTCTTCCCTCGCCAGCATGGCGTCATCCGAGCTTGCATCGTGGCAGGTGAAATCGACTTGCATCGGTCGGATCGAATCGCTATAATAGACAATTGGAATTGTGCGTGAGTGCAGTTCTTGTCAAACCGGCTCTGCGTGACCGGATCGACGGTGGCACAGCCGTGTTGGGGGATGGAACCCAGTTCTGTTGAAGGATAGTCACGCGAGTGAGTCTTGCGCCCAAGCCGGGATGGCTCAAAATCCCGACGACGGACCGTGACCGCTGCTGGCGCGCTCGGTGTGCGCCCAGCTACCGAGGAGGAGTTCATCGAAGGAAGGGAGTGAGGAGGATCAATCATGAAGTGGCCGACAATTCATCGTGCATGGGTGGCGGCGGTCTTGCTGACTGTCTGCGCAACCGGTCTATCGCAGGCCGGCGAGTTGCGGGCTTGGGGTCTGGACAGGGACGGGCAGGTGACAGGCATCCCGGCGGGAGGGGACTACGCAGCGGTCGCTGCGGGCGACGCCCACGGGCTGGCACTGCGGTCCGACGGAATCGTCGTAGCATGGGGTCGCAACGACGATGGCCAGTGCGATGTTCCCACCGGGGTCTACCGGGCCATAGGAGCCGGCGCCGATTTCAGTCTGGCGGTGCGCTCCGACGGCTCGATTGCCGCCTGGGGTTATGACGGCGGCGGACAGGTTTCCGGGGTCCCGCAAGGCACGAATTTCGTCGCAGTGGACGGCGGGGAGTTCTTCGCGGTGGCGTTGAGGTCCGACGGTTCGCTCGTCGCCTGGGGCAATGACCGCTGGGGACAGGTCTCCGATGTTCCCTCCGGCACGGGTTTCACGGCCGTGGCGGCTGGCGACGATCACGCGGTGGCCCTGCGCTCCGACGGATCGCTTGCGGCCTGGGGCTACTGGGCTGCGCTCGATGGGATGCCGACGACCGGCGCCTTCACCGCCATCGCCGCGGGTGGGGCATTCTCCGTCGCGATCCGGGACGACGGTTCGCTCGTCTGGTGGGGGCTGGATTCCCACGGTTATGGCCTCGACCTCGTGCCGAGAGGCGAGGACTTCGTCGCGGCTTCCGCAGGCTACCTCCACGGTCTGGCTTTGAGGCGGGACGGAACGCTCGTGGGCTGGGGCGCCGGCGCCGAGGTCGGCGATCACCCCGACTGGGGACAGGCGGTTCCGCCGGACGGCAACGACTTCGAGGCCATCGCCGGCGGGCTCTACTTCAGCCTGGCGCTGGCCGCCGAGAAGGCGAAACAAGAAGGAGACGATGCGACGGCTTTCTCCGATGATTTCGACGACAATGCTCTGTCGGACTCCTGGGCGATTTCTGGCGACGACCTGACGAACTGCCTGCTCACAGAGAGGAATCAGCGTCTGGAGTTGCTGACGACGTGGAAGTCGAGAGGGTTCGCCGCGTACTGTGCCGCTGACGACTGGCAAATCGATCCTAGCGGGGACTTCTCGTTCCGCGTGGACTTCCATTATGACTTGGTCACCGAGGAGTCCGGATGGATCTCCTTCGGGATCGCGCCCGATGTCAACAACCTGGATGTGCGCTATGTCCGCGTGGGAGTCGGGTGCAGCGAGCAGAAGCCGTACATCTGGCACGAGACGAGCGATAGTAAGCTCAGCCAGTTCCGCAGCATGATTCGTGGGCAGAGTGGCGGCACGTTCTACTTGTCCTATGATGCGGCGCTGGACAAGCTGTATATCAGCGACAGGGGCTACGGCAGAGAGAATGCCTGGGTGACAGTCTCGGATGTGCTCCAGGACTCCTGGGAAGGTGTGCCGGTCGCTATCTTCTTTGCCGGCGGGGCCAGCGGCTTTGCCGTGGCGTCGGGCGACGTTTGGTTCGACAACTTCGTTGTCGATGCAGGCGCCCTGCACAGGTCTGTGGTCGGTTCCTTCAGCGAGGTATATCGCTTCTGGTCGGCGGCCCTGGAGAGGCACTTCTACACGATCGACTCCGCGGAGCGGGACTATCTCGTCAGGCAGTATCCGGACGCCTGGGCATACGAAGGACCGGTCTTCATGGCGGCCACCACGGCTTTCAGGTCCGGCCTGGCGCCGGTGTATCGCTTCTGGTCGGACAAGAGTCAGGTCCACTTCTACACCATCGATGAACAGGAGAAGGACTCGCTCGTAGCAAAGTCGTCCGATGTCTGGACCTACGAGGGGATTGTGTTCTACGCCTATCCCGAAGGGGCTCAACCTGCGGATGTCATGCCCGTCTATCGTTTCATGAAGAACAGCGACGGCAGCTACTTCTATACGATCAGCGAGGCGGAGTACACGTTGCTCATCAAGGAGTACTCCAAAGTCTACACCTACGAGTGCGTCGCGTTCTACGCCTACGAACTGTAGTCCGGGCATTGCCTGCGCTACGCGCGAGCACGTTGTTTTTCTACAGGCTGGAGATTGGGGACCTGCGGGGATGCCCAGTCTTCAGCCTGTTGTCTTGCGGGGCGTTTCGACCGCAGCGCGCCATGCCTCTTTCCCTTGTGCTGCGGATAGTCTGCGGTTAGAGTGTCTCCCATGTTAAGGAGACCACAACCATGGGCAACACGCGTGATCTGTCGAGACGAAGCGTTCTGAGGGGATCCCTTGCCGGGTTTGCAGCGATGGCGTGCGGTGCAATCGCAGCGCCGGGCCAATCCCGGTCGGCTGGGCTCTTGCGGCTGGGCGGGCCGGTCTTCGAGAAGTACAACGACCCGCAAGGCTGGGTCGATGCTCTCCGGCGGCTTGGTTACCACGCTGCCTATTGCCCGGTCGGCGTGAACGCCAGCGACGAGGAGATCCGTGCCTACGAACAGGCCGCAGCCAGGGCGAACATCATCATCGCGGAGGTCGGCGCCTGGAGCAATCCGATCAGCCTGGATGAGCCGACCCGCAAGGCGGCCATCGAGAAGTGCCGAACACACCTGCACCTGGCGGATCGGATCGGCGCGCGCTGCTGCGTCAACATCGCCGGTTCTCTCGGGGACACCTGGGATGGGCCGGATGCGAAGAACTTCACACAGGATGCCTTCGACCTGATTGTCGAGACGACCCGCGTCATCATCGACGCCGTCAAGCCGATGCGGACGCACTTTGCACTGGAAACGATGCCTTGGGCGTACCCGGATTCGGCGGACAGCTATCTGCGGCTGCTCAAAGCGATCGACCGTCCGGGATTTGCCGTGCATCTGGACCCGGTGAATCTGGTGTGCAGCCCGCAACGATATTACGGCAACGCCGAGCTGATTCGGGAGTGCTTTGAGAAGCTCGGGCCGCACATTCGCAGTTGCCACGCCAAGGACATTCTCCTGCAGACGAAGCTGACCACGCATCTCGACGAGGTCCGCCCGGGCACAGGGGGGATCGACTATGCCGTGTTCCTGAAGGAACTGAGCCGGTTTCCGGGCACCCCGCTGATGCTGGAGCATCTGTCGAGTGCCGAGGAATACCGACAGGCCGCCGATTACATTCGCGGCGTAGCCAAGTGCCTCGGGGTCTACGACCTGTCGTAGACCGTTTCGACAACTCGGGGCCTTCTGTCTCAAAGACTGGCTATCGTCTCGGCGTATCGTCCTTGTCCGGGATCTGCGACAGGATGAAGGTCCGACGGTCGCGAACGAACTGCTTGATGCCGTTGCGCCGGCCGTCGCCGAGCCCCTCGGAGGTCAGCAGGTCGGCCCCTTCGTCGAGGAAGATGTCGAAGGGCGTCGGCGGGTTGTTCGTTCCATA
Organism: Phycisphaerae bacterium; assembly: GCA_017993835.1. Classification (GTDB taxonomy): domain Bacteria; phylum Planctomycetota; class Phycisphaerae; order Sedimentisphaerales; family Anaerobacaceae; genus PLanc-01. The sequence continues at coordinate 14,019 of JAGOLX010000024.1, read as the reverse complement.
GGATGTCTTCCACGGGCCGTTCACCAACTCCCGGAAGGCATCGTAATACATCTCCTTGTACTTGGCGTAGTTCAGGAACTGACTGACCTCCGGGAACTGGCCTCCGACGCTGAACAGGCTCGTGCTGCTGCCGTTGCCCGATCCGAGCGTGAAGTCGATGTCCCAGGGCAGCAGGTACCACTTGCCTTCCGGCAGGGCGTAGTACAACGCGTTGTTCTTGCCTCGCGTGTATCCATAGCTGTCCCAATCGCCGACCGCATGACGCAGCGCCAGCATCATGGCGAAGTGCGCCGGGTCTGTTTGGGCCTCGACGAGCTTCTCGTACAGGGGGCTGGTCGAGGAGGTGTTCAACGCCATGGCCAACCCATATAGGTGCTGCCAGACGTCGTCCTCGGGGTGAGATCGCTTCTCGAAGTGCCAACGGTAGGTCTCCGGAATCAGCGGATGCGAAGAGTTGTACAGGAGGCCTTCGTCGATATTGGAGTACTGCGTGCCGTCGGCGCTGTACTCGAAGTAATCGTCGATCTTGTGAATGTAGCCTTCGTTGTTCTCGGGGAACCATGCGTCGATGTAGTCACCGTCGATCTTCTGGACATCCTCGAAGTTGTTCAGCCTGTTGCCGTTGACGAACAGGCGGACCCATTCCTGTCGGGAGTGCTGCAAGCCCAGTTGGGCATAGAACCAGTAGGAGGCGCGTTCCTGGAGGGGGCCTCGGTCGTTGCCCTCGGTCCAGTCGAGGTTGATCTCCTCGCGGCCTCGGAACGTGTGGTCCGCAGGAAATTCGATGCGGAGACCCCGCCCGACCTGCGGGGTCCAGCCCGAACCACTGCGGAGGAACGGGCTGCCGCGGAGGCGAATCCCGCAGTTATAGAACACGTCCGTGTCGTTGTAAACGAACGTGCAATCCAGCAGCTCGTTCGAGAGGTTCGCGCGAGCCTGGAACGCGCTCATGACGTCGTTGGGCATCCAGATGCGGTAGTTGGCGAGCCGACTGGTGCTCTTCGTGTCGCCGACGCGGACCAGGCAGGTCCGTTCCGGCGCCTCGGCGGAGGACGCCAGCTTCGCAGGGAACCGCGTCGATGCGGCGCCGTCGGTGGCCTCGATGTAGAAGGCGTAGATTCTGCCGGCGGTGGCGCCGGTGATTGCGTACGTGAAAACATGGTCGCCGGCGACCTCGTCCAGGCCGGAGCCGTCATCCACCATGGGCGCCGTGAAGAACGTCGTGGTGACGCCCTCGACCCGGTAACGAAGCGTGACGGAGGCAACGTCGTCGTTGTCGACGACGCGAGCGGTGACGACAATCGACTCGCCTGCGGTGGGCAGGGCGGGCGAATGCTGCACGTCGAGAATATCCGGCCCGCGGTTGTGGACGAATGCGGTGTTCTGCCGGCCCGGCGTGCCCAGATCGAGCGGCATGCTCAGCTCGAAGGCGTGAGACGGCCAAGGCGGCATGACAGGCGATTGCGGTCGGCTCGTCCGCAGGAGCAGGAACCGACTGCCCCGCAGCCAGCGGGCCCAGCCGCTGAAGGTGACGCTGGTCGCGCTGACGTTCGTGATCGACTGGTTGATCCGGTTGGCGCCGGGGTCCCCGTGGCCGGTGGCGACCAGGTGCAGGGCGCTGGACCCGGAAACCCGGTCCTCCGTCGTGACGAACGACCGCGTGTGGTTGCCGAGAATTCGCCAGGAGGTCTCGCCGCTCTCGAAGCCGTTGTTGCTGATGCGGTTGGTCCCGCCGACGACGCATTGCAGATCGTCGAGGAGCACCTCGCCGGCGTTGAGCATCATGAAGTCGAAGATCGAGACGGTGCTGTGCGTGTAGCGATTGTCCGTGGACGGAATCGTGAAAGAGAACTGCTGCCACTGGGTCTTGCCGCTCTCGTCGCTGTCGGCCCAGGCGTCGGGGGTGTCGTTGTTGCCTCGCGGGTCGCGCAGCTCCAGGCTGGCGCCCATGCCGTCCGCCCAGGATGGCCAGCGTCCGCCGTCGTGGTAGGTCACCTCGTCGACGGTGACGTACTGCTCCTCGGCGGATTCCCCAACCTGCTTGAGTGGGTACGAAAGGCGAATTCGCTCGCTGCGGTCGTCGAGTCCGCCTTCATAGGGCCCCAGCAGATTCTCTCCGACGACCAGGTCGTCATAGACGACCGCGAGGAAATTGGGGTCCTTGGCCACGACGAGATAGCCATCCGGCGCGATCGTGGCGCCGTCGGGGAACGTGTACTCGATCCCGTCGGTGAACGCCCAGCCGCCGAGCGAGACTGGATTTTCGCCTCGGTTGTACAGCTCGACGTACTCGTACTGCTCCTCTCGCGACGCATGGTGGTACATGATTTCGTTGATCACGATGTCGCGGATCAGCCTGTCCGAGTTCGACGCTCCCAATGTGGACGAGGCCAGGCAGTCGAGCGAGTCGGCGCCGTCCGGGCACCGCCCGAACGTCACATCGGGCTCCAGGTTCCCATACCGCATCGCGTCGAGGACGCGGACGGGCGTCGGCTGGGCGTCGCTCGTCGCCGCGGTAAGGTAGACCGTTTCGCCGGAGGAGGCGAGGCCGAAGGGGAAGCCTGACGGCTCCGCACCCTGCTGCACCGTCCAGAACTGGCCGGGTTGCAGCATGACGCCGTCCGGAATCTTGTATTGCAGCAGGTCCAGACGGTCATCGCTCAGATAGATGTGGTTCAGGCTCACGGCGATGGGACCCGGGTTGTACAGCTCGATCCAATCGACGCCGGGGGCCGCATCGCTGTTGGCCTGCAGTTCGTTGATCAGCAGGCGGGCGCTCACGTTCTCGTCGGCCTCGGACTGGGCGATGACGCCTCGAAGGATGGGACATCCAAAGGCGTCCGAACTGCCCGAAAGCGCCGCATTGTGGGCTTGGATAGCCAGGATGTTGGTCCCTTCGAACAACAGATTGCTGTAGGCCGTCAGGTCGACGGTGGCGACCTCCGGCTCGGTGGCCGTGCCGCCGCTGGCGTTGTATGCCGGCGGATTGCCCGACATCGTGCCGGAATCTGCGACGCGAGTGCCGTTGAGATACAGGATGTAGCCGTCATCATAGTGGACCTCGGCCAGCAGTTGGGTGAAGGAGTCCACTTGTGCGGCGGTCAGCGTAAAGGGCAGGCGGGCGTAGATCGAGATGTAGTTCCCCGACATATCGGCCAGCACGGTGTTGATATATGCCAGTTCCGCGGAACTGTTGCTGTAGCCATAGCCGTTGGCGCCTTGCAGCCAGCCGGTCGCAGCATCGTTGAAGCCTACCTGCGTCCAGGCGATGGTGGCTTGTCCGCTGGCGCTGGGCGACGGCTCTCGGGTGCCCTTGAAGTACCGGCCATTCGTTCCGATCTGCACAAGAGCGACCATCGTCGGGTCCTCCTGCACGGCCTGCATCTTGTCCGGCTGGCCGGGGGTGCCGCCGAGATAGGTGCTGGGCGACCAGGAACTCGCCTGATCCGGATCGCCGCCGAGCTTGGCGAGGACCAGCGAGTGCCCGGCTCCATCCGGCGAGACGGGCCATGGATCCGCGTCGTTGTACCGCAGCGACAGCACGATCATGCCGGCCGCGTTGGACAACTCGATCCGCTCGCCGTCGTTATTCAGCTTGCCCGTGTAGGGGCCGAGGACGCCCGTGATGTCATAAGCCGTCGACAGGGCATTGGGATCTCTTGCGATCACCATGTAGGACTTGGGACCCAGAGTCGTGTTGGGATCGAATGTGTACTCGATGCCGTTCGTGAAGGCCCACTTGCTGAGGTCCTCCGACACCGCCCGATTGTTGTACAGCTCAATGAATTCGAGTATCTCGTCGCCGGTGGCGGCATCCTCGAGTGGATGGTACATGATCTCACTGACGACCAGAGCAGATCCCGATCCGGCCGACCCCAGGATCACCACGAATATGAACCCGAACAAACGCCATCCACGGCGAGACAGTACTCTCATCAGGATTCTCCTCCTGTTTCAGTCAATACATCCCACAGGTTCATTCTAACACATCATCGGCTGATTCCCTGTGGGATTTCCTGCAAAAAAGGAAAAGCGTCGCCGATCCGAACGACTTGGATCGGCGATGCAACTGTCTATGTGACAGTATCTTACGCAAAATCCTTGTACTCGCGGTCGGTGACAATGCCGGGCTGCGGCTGGGGGTATTGACCCTCCGCGTTCGGCTGCAAGGGGGCTGGGTGACCCGGTGCGAACTTGTCCACATCCGGCGCCATCTCGTGCGGGCAGTTGAGGATCTGCTCGAAGGTGACCGTGTTGCCGGTGTGGGCGGCCATACGGCCCATAGAACTGACCAGGCTCGCCTCGGCGCCCCGTTTGGCTTCGTTATAGGGCTTGTCGTTGCGGATTGCGTCGATCAGGTCGTCCCATTCGAGCTGGTAGGGGCTCTTCTCCGGCTGCGGATACCGCCAGATCGGCTCGACTCCCTCCATGAGCTGGCCGCTGTAGGTGCGGACCTTGCCCGGCGTATGGCCGCTGGTGGAGACGACCGCCGAACCCTTGGTGCCATGCACGAAGCTGCAGAAGCCGCTCTGGCAGCCCTGCATGTTCCGACCTTGGTAGAACAGCTTTGCGCCGTCGGGGTACGTGTACTCGATCGCGTAGTTGTCGAAGTTCTGGTCGACCGCGTTGCCGCGATACTGCCGACCACCCAAAGCGTGGGCCGAGACCGGCCAGGCGCCCTTCATCCACGACAATTCGTCGATCTGGTGGATGTAGAAATCGCTGTAGATGCCGCCGCTGGCCCAGATCCAGCTGTGGAAGGTGCGGACCTGCCACATCAGTTCGTCTGTGCCGGGCCGCTTGGGACCGACCGCCGCGGCACGCCCGCCCATGCGATAGCCTCTGAGCATGAGGAGGTCGCCAATCTCGCCGTCCTGAATTCGCTTGAGCAGTTCCTGTCGGCCCCGGCAGTGACGAACCATCAGACCGACGCCCACCTTGAGGTTCTTCTTGTCTGCCTCGCTGGCGAGTTGGATCACCTTCCTGGTTGTGGGGCCGTCCACGGTGATAGGCTTCTCCATGAACACGTTGATGCCCTTGCTGATCGCGTACTGGAAATGGACCCAGCGGAAGGCCGGCGGGGTCGCAAAGATCGCCACATCGCCCGGCTTGAGACAGTCCATCGCCTTCTTGTAGCCGTCGAAGCCGACGAATTTGCGGCCCTCGGGCACATCCACCTGGCTGGCGTACCCCTTCGCCAGGTTCTCATAGCTGCTCTTGAGCCTGTCTTCGAAGACGTCGGCCATGGCGACGAGCTTCATCGGGCCGCTCTTGGTGTTCAGGGCGTTCTCGGCGGCGCCGCTGCCTCGTCCGCCGCAGCCGATCAGCGCCACCTGGATCGTGTTGTTCTCCCCGGCGTAGATTCGCGGCGTCACCGCGGCGGCCAGCATCGATGTGGCGGCCAGGGCACTGGTGGTCTGGAGGAATTCACGACGGGTCGTACCTTGGCGGATCTGTTCGCTCATGGGGGGATTACCTCCTATTGTGATGGTTGGTTCTGGATGCGACATTTGACTTTGAGTCACCATCTGCTCCTGGCCCGGCGGTTCACCCGGGCCCGATGGCGCCATTATCGCCGCGAAGCCGTGTGGGACAAGGACTTTCTGATGCGTTTTGACGAGCAAGATCGGCCATCGAACCGTGTGGCAGTGCGGCACCCCCGCCCTCGGGGGTGATCCCAGCCGGGGGCGGCTGGGCTACACTACGATCCCAGCCGGGGGCGGCTGGGCTACATTATGATCCCAGCCGGGGTACACTACGATCCCAGCTCCGAACCCGGCGCACGAAGTCCGCCAAAGCGGCGGCACATGCTGCCGAACCTGTCTGTCAAGACTCATCAGAAGGACGCCTGAAGGCAGACCTGTATTGCGTCGATTTGTCGGCGAGACGTGGCGTCACGGCAGCCGGGAATTCTTCTTGCCTGTGAGCCAAGCCTGTGTATCCTCTGCTGGGATGGCAGAACAGTACTCCATGAGCGTCAAGATCGAGAGTCTGATCGAGGGCGCCAGGCGGGCCCGCGGGACCGTGGTGATTGTCGATGTCTTCCGCGCGTTCACCACGGCAGCGGTGGCGTTTGCGCGGGGTGCCTCTCGTATCGTGATTGTCCCGGAACCGGGCGAGGCGCTGCAATTGCGGGACCGGGGCATCGGAGCGGTTTGCGTCGGCGAGGTCAACGGTATCCGGCCGGAGGGCTTCGACTTCGGCAATTCACCCTACGAGTTGATGCAGGCCGGACTAACGGATCAGGTGGTGATTCTCTCTACACGGGCAGGCACCGTCGGCGTCGCCGCCGCCCAGGGGGCCGACGAGATCTACGCGGGTTCGTTCGTCGTCGCCGATGCGACCGCCAAGGCGATTCAGCAGGACAGGCCGGGGGAAGTGACCCTCGTCGCGATGGGGTGGAATGCGACGGTCCGGACCGACGAAGACGAACAGTGTGCTCTCTACTTGCGGAATCTGTTGCAGGGCCGCCGGTCGGACCCCGAGGCGGTTCGCGAGCTCGTCCTGGCCAGTGGCGAGGTCGCCAAGTTCCACGATCCGGCGCAGCCGCACTTTCACCCGGAGGACCTCCAGATCGCCTTGGACATCGACCGGTATGACTTTGCGATTCGCATCTTCAAGGAAGGGGAGTTTCTCGTGGCGAGGCGACAAGGATGAGCGACTGGACGATCCAGAAGCTGCTGGCGTGGATCACCGGGTACCTGACACAGAAAGACGTCGATTCGCCGCGTCTGAGCGCGGAATTGTTGCTCTCCCACGTGCTGGGCCTGCGACGGATCGAATTGTACACGCAGTACGGCAAGCCGGTCGCCCAGGAGCAGCTGGACCAGTTGCACGGCCTGGTCAAGCGTGCCGGCCTGCATGAGCCGGTCGTATACCTCGTCGGGCGGGCAGAGTTCTACTCCATCGAATTTGAGGTGACTTGCGACTGTCTGATCCCCCGGCCGGAGACGGAACTGCTCGTGCAGCGGGCCATCGAGTTCCTTCGAAAGCGAAGCGGCCCCCAGCACGTGTGCGACCTGTGCTCCGGGTGCGGCGTCATTGCGGTGGCTATCGCCAAGAACGTCCCCGATGCGAAAGTCGTCGCGACGGACATCTCCGAGCCGGCGCTTCGTGTGGCCGCCCGGAACGTCGAGAAGCACCAGCTCCAGGACCGGATCGAACTGCTCGAAGGCGACCTCTTCGAGCCGGTGATTCCACAGCTCGGCGTGTCGCCATTCGACTTGATCGCGAGCAATCCGCCGTACGTGAGCGCCGTGGAGTACGAGACGCTCGACAAGAACGTGAAGGACTACGAGCCGCGGATCGCGCTATACGCAGGGGAGGGCGGGCTCGACGTATACCGCCGGATTGCGGAGAAGGTGGCCCAATTCCTCAAGCCCGATGGAATTCTCCTGCTGGAGATCGGGTATATGCAGGGTCCGGCGGTCCGAGAGTTGCTCGAACAAACCGGCGTCTTCGCCGAAGTCCGCGTCGAAAAAGACCTCCAGAAACACGACCGCATCATCGTGGCGGAGCGAGCGCCGGGATAGTCGCGTGTCTGGATCATTGGGGTAGCTGTTGCTTGCGGACCTGCTCCAGCTCATCGGCAAGCTTGCCGCCTTCCAGCCGTAACTTCACGTTCTCTCGTTTGTTCTCCAGCGTTCTTCTGGAGTCCGACGATTCTCGCCTGCCAGCTACTCGTTCGATACGCAATGGCAGACAACCAGTTTGGCGGTTTCTTCCCGGACGCGATCTAACGTAACGCCCAGGTCAGTGAGGATCTGAAATCCCACTCCTCGTTGGGTCATGAGAATTCCCGCGAGCAGATGTTCGGCGCCAATGTATGTGTGGCCCCACTGGCCAGCCTGCTCACGAGCGCACTGTGTCACTTCGTCGACGTCTACAGACAGGGGGATCCTGCCGCGAATCCGTTTGCCCGACGGGTGCATGACTTGCTCATACCGATGACGGCACGTCTCACGTGATACGGCAAGCCGTTCGAGGATCACTGCTCCGAGGCATTCGTTCAGAGACAACATCGCAAGGAGCAGGTGCTCGGTGCCGACCTCGGCGAAGCCATCTTCGCGGGCCTGCTGGCGTGCCCCATTCAGAACGGCTTCTGCCCGCGGCGTCCACGGCAGCCGGTCAGGATCAACTGACGACGCGGTCGTCTTGCCGCTACAGGGCTTCCGATCGCTCGTGTTCTGGGCGGCACATGGAGGGTAGACCTTCTTGGACTCCAACCACGTATCGACATCTCCGCGGTCGAAGCTGATGTTCTTGCTGCTGAGCTTGATGTAAGGCGGGCAGTCTCCGTCAGCGAGATACTTGTAGATCGTCCGCTTGGACACACCCAGGTACACGGCAAGATCTTCTATCGACATTAGTTGCATGATGTACTCCTGTATACTCTATAAGACGTATTATGGCGCAATATGTTACAATCTGCACGTAGAAGTTATAGATTTCTCGCTCTGGACGGTAGATCACCAGGGAAGACCGCGGGTGTCTGACACCTGGGCCACGAAGTAACACGTTTCCAGACAAGGAGTTACGGTGGTGCGTGATCGGTAGCGGCGAGGGGTGCGCCTAGCCAGGGCTATCTGGACGCAAACGTCAAACCTGAGGACTTGTCCGGACGCGCGATGCGAAGACGGCCAGAGAGAGCTTGCCGCGGATTCGTTCCAAGTGTATACTAGTCGGTGTCAGATCGGAGACGCTGCGCGAAACACTTGGCCCAGTATCGGAGACTTGTGGCGTGCCTTCGCTGTATCCCGCACGGAGGGTCTCCTCGGACCGGCTGGCCACATGCTTCTCGAGTCCCTTATCAGCGAGACAGGAGCGTCGGATATGAGTGGTGCACGTTGGGTAGCGGCCATTGTCGGGTCATGTCTCGTACTGCCCCAGGGGGTTCTGGCAGACTCGGTCGATCTTTCCGGGCACGTCTATGAGGGTGAGGCTCGCGAAGTGGTCGGCCCGCTGGCCGGCGTGACCGTGAGTCTGTACGTCTCCAACGATGCCATGGTTTTGGGGGAACGGGCTCTCAGTACGACAACCGATGAGCGAGGATACTACGATCTGCACCTCCGCGATTCCGGCACGTCTGAGTACTTCCACATCGTCCAGACCAACCTCCCGGACTACACGTCCGTCACGTCGACCACCGTCGGCGGTACGTATGTCTCGGCCGACTGGATCCGGTATGATCTCGGACAGTTGATGACAGGGTCGACCGCCGACAACAATTTCTATGACAGAAGCGACAACCGCCCGCCTACAGCCCGGGACGATATCGCGACTACCGCGACGGATACGCCGGTGGATATTCCCGTGTTGGCCAACGATAGTGACCCGGACGGCGACTCGCTCTCCATCGTTGGCGTGACCGATCCGGCCCACGGTGCCGCGGTCTACAAGAGACAGTCGGTCACTTATACGCCGGATGCAGGTTACGTCGGTGAGGATGTGTTCACCTACACAGTGGGCGACGGTCGGGGCGGCGAGGACACCGCGATTGTTACCGTGACAGTCCTCGCAGAGACGCTGCCCATGGGCGAAATCCGCGGCACGGTCTTCGACGACCTCAACGGGGATGGCTGGATGGACCCGGACGAGAACGGCCTCGCCGGTTGGATCGTCTTCCTCGATGACGACGGAGACGGAGTACCCGACGGCTCCGATAACACGACGTGGACCAACCCACAGGGCGACTACGTCTTCTCCGATCTGAATCCCGGCGCCTACCGGGTGGGTCAGGTCGTGGAAGATGGGTGGCGGCAGGTCTGGCCACTCGATGACATGGGCGAGCCGACGGCGTGGGCGGTCACCGTCGAGCCGGGCCAGGTCGCGCGAGCGGACTTCGGCAATGTCGAGACAGGCTCCGTCCCGGACGACGGCCAGACCGGCCTGGAACTCGTTGCGGGGCCAAACGTTGAGCATCTGTCCCCACACGAGGTCGCAATTGCGTGGCAGACCAACGTCGAGAGCACAGGCGTCATCCGCTACGGCCAAAACGCGAGGCTGTACCCACATCAGGCAGATGATCCGCTCTGGGCAGTCGGCCATCATCTTATCCTGTCGGGTCTGACAGAGTCCACGGTGTACCATTTCGTCCTGACCTGCACGGGCCGGAGCGGAGACCAACTGACGACAAGAGACCTGCTGTTTGAAACCCTGTCCGAACAGGATGACAGTCCTCCGAGCCTGACGATCGAGGCGCCTGCGCGCCCCGCGGGCATGGCCATCATCTCCGTCCAGGCTGAGGACGATACCGGCGTCGATCGCGTCGTCTTCTTTGTGGATGACGAGCCGATCCTGATCGACTACTCGCCACCATACGAGGCGCCGATAGACACGACACAGTATGACAACGGCCCGCATTCTGTCGCGGCGACAGCCCACGACCAGGTGGGCAAGCACACTGCGATCTCGCAGACTGTGGATATCGAGAACCTGGTGGAGGAGAGAGGTCCGAACGTTCGCATCACGTCCCCCAAGGCGGGAGCCTCCGTCTCAGGCGACATCCAGATTGAAGCGGACGTGACGGACGACAAAGGACTCTGGAAGGCGGAGTTCTATGTGGATGGGAAACTCGTACAGCAGGAGGTGTTCAGCGGCGCAACACCTCCGACAAAAGCACACGTCCAGTTCACGCTGGATACGCGCCAGGTGTCCAAGGAGATCGCAAACGACCCGCACGACATCGCGGTCCAGGCGTGGGACACCGCCTACCGGGATGGAGCGGACATGGTCCGCCTGTTCATCAGCAACGTCACGGCGGTGCCGCAATACCCCTGGCTCAAGGTCATAGGACACACCGTCTCCAGGACCGGCAATCAGTTCACCATCTCGCTGGTGGTCGAGAACCAGGGCACGGCGACAGCCCACGACGTCGTCATTCAGTCCGGCATGACCGGATTCCAGGCCATTGCGGGCAGCAGCGCCGAGGGCGAGTGGTTCGGCCGTTACAATCCCAAGGGCCGCTTCGGCTACTGCGAAATCCACAGCAACGACATTTCTGCGTCTGCCAAGAGGACCTTCACGTACAACGCCGTGCCGGTGTTGCAGTATCCGTCTCTCCCTGCATCCCAGATTGGCCAGTTCATCTACCTGGACTACGGTGGTCCTCCGCCGGCCAGCCAGGGCTACTTCAGCTCCGATCCATGGCCTGTCGTTCAGGTCACCTCGCCCCAGGGAACGCAGAACCTGGAACAGGCTCATCAGGCAGCGGTTAGCGTCTGTGATTACCTCATCGTGACCAACCCATATCGGCTCTACGCGGCATTCAACCCCAGCTTCTACCAGGGCGCCACACAGGCAACGGCAGACGTGGACAGCGTGTTGTCCCTCATGGCGGAGCTGGCTCTCGCCAAGCAGGGCACACTAGGCTACAACGATCAGTATGACGTCGCGAGTCTCGTCCAGCTCGTTCACGTGGGCGGCGCGTGGAGCAGCCAGCTCGCCAGTGGCTGGGCATCGAGCGGATACCTGCTGATCGTGGGCGAGAACGAGATCGTACCCGCCCAGGCAAAGAAGATCACCTACGAGTACACGGGAGGCACGCAGGTCTGGGACTTTGTCTCCGACTACCGTTACGCGAGCACGTCGGGCGATGAACAGTGGCCGGAACTAAGCATCGGGCGAATCATCGGCAACTCCGCCGGCGCGATAAGGACCGCCATCAAGACCGCTCTGGGCGGCAAGACGTTCGACCGATCCCATTCCCTGCTGGTCAGCGGTGACCCCGGCACAGGCGACAATACCATCGACTTCAAGAGTTGGGTCAACGGTGCGTTGTCGGCTCTGGAGAAGCAGTACGTGGCTCCCCTGACCGCGCAGACGGTGCTGGATCAGCCGCCGACCGCCAAGCTGCTCGCCGAGATGACGGATCAGGACGTGATCTTCCTGGCCGGGCACGGGAATCCCTCGGGTTGGAACGGCGTCACGACTGCGGACATCCAGGGCAAAGCCAATCTCTTCGGGACGACCAGCCCGTTCGTTTTCGCGCATTCATGCAAGACCGGACGGTACGCCGGAACGTATTGCCTCGCGGAGGCCTTCCTGGACGCCGGTGCGGCAGTGTACCTTGGAGCCACGGACTCTGCCGGGTGGCAAGGGTATTCCGATTCATTCTTCCAACGCTGGGATCTCGGCAAATCCGTCGGCCAGGCCGTCAAGGAGACCAAGCAGAACATCGGCGACGAGATCGAGGACGAGCTCTGGTCCCAGACATACCATGTATTTGGCGATCCGAAATTCGGAGCTGTCGGAACGCCGTCGGCGCCGGGGGCCGGCCTCAAGAACGTGGCGCTCTGCGGCGCCGACGCGAACGAATGGACGCCTGTCGAGGTCGAGATCGGCGATTACGAAGCCCGCGAGGTGGATGGCCGGACGTACCTGACGTTGCCGGGGGGACAGATCCTCTCGATTCCGGACATGCCGCTTGTGCCCTACATGACGATCCGCCGGAGCTATCCCCGCGACACGCAAATCCAGCAGGTATCGCTCGAAGGACTCTCGGAGCCCGAGGGGATGACAGGCGTCGATCTCGCGCAGGCGACAAACGCTTTGCCGGGCGGCATCGGCGGGCCCCTGACCACGAGCGACGGGTCCACGTGGTGGCCGGACAGGCTATTCAAGTGGGACGTGCACGAGACCCCGACGGAGGTAGTGCTGGCCCTGTCGGTCTATCCGGTCCGGTACAATGCACAGACGCATGAGATCCGCTTTCACAGGTGGTTCCGCTTCGCGGTCGAGGCAACCACCGGCGACGTCCAGATCACCGACATGGTGGCGGACGACATCATTGCCCAGCCCGGCGACAGCGTCTGCGTGGATTTCTTGCTCGCCCGGGATGGGACCGCGGACGACACGGTCGTACAGACGGTCGTGCTCGACTCGATGACCAGCGAAGTCGTGGCCGGCCTGCCCCTGCGTTGTCTGCACGCGTTGGAGGGTCGGGCGTCATACGCCTGCCTGTGGGACACGACCGATGTCCCCGCCGGCGTCTATGTTCTGCGCGCAGAGTTGCGGTCGCTGGAGGGGTCGCTGCTCGATTCGAGTGTGCGAACCGTCCAACTGGGGCTCTACGACTGCCAAGTGTCCGACCTGGACGCGACGCCGCAGCTCGCCTCCGTGGGAGAAGTCGTCACGATTGACGCGACCGTTCAGAACTCCGGCTGGTTACCTCTATCGGGCACCGGCCTGCTCGGCATCGACGACTCCAGTGGTCTACGCGTCGTTACGTTCACCGACGAGATTGGGTCTCTCTCGCCGGGCGAGGTCCTGCCCGTGCGACACGCATGGACAGCTCCCGCGGTCGGCCTCTACACCCTTACGTACTATGTCCTGTACGAGGGAAAGGCCACCGAGCCGGTCAGTCTGCCGGTGGAGGTCAACGACGAGTGATCGGCGGGCCCGAGCGGCTGCTGCACCGGGCGCAGGCATCGTCAGTAGCTGATCAGCGCATGGATTCTGTGGCGCGCGAGCTTCTCGCGTCCCTTGAGATCGGCCAGCTCGATGACAAAGGCGATGCCCACGACGTGGGCGCCGACCTTCTCGACGAGTTCGCAGGCCGCGTGCATGGTGCCGCCGGTGGCGAGCAGATCGTCGACCATCAGGACTCTCGCGCCCCGCGGGATCGCGTCGCGGTGCATTTCGAGGGTGTCCACGCCGTACTCCAGCTCGTACGTGGCGCTCTCCGTCGCGCCAGGGAGTTTGCCCTTCTTGCGGACCGGGATGAACCCCGCTCCGAGCCGTTCGGCAACCGCCGAGCCGAAGATGAAACCACGGGCCTCGACGGCTGCCACGTACTGCACGCCGGTCCCGAAGAAGGGGGCGCACAGGGCGTCGACCGCGGTGGGGAAGGCCTTCGGGTCCGCCAGCAACGGCGTGATGTCTCGAAACAGAATCCCCTTCTTCGGCCAATCCGGAATCGCACGGACGTACGCTGCCAAATCGATGTGCTCTTTTGCCATAAGACCCGTCTGCCATTTACGATCTGTTATTGACGCTTCGCTATTCTGCAACATAGTAGAT
>JAGOLX010000076.1 GCA_017993835.1 Phycisphaerae bacterium | reverse complement strand
ACTCGCTCCCGAGAAACCCTACAGCCAGTACCGGCACAACACCGCGGAGGACAACGCCGACGCGCATCTCAAACGCAGCGTCATGGGCCGAGAGGTCGTCGTGGCGGTGACGCAGGGCCGGCTCGATTTCGGGCCTTGGGAGCAGATCTTCTACGGGGAATTCGACGGCAAACGCGACAAGCGGGTCCTGGTCAAGATCATCGGGGAATAGGCGGCCGCCCTCATGGAATTGCTCTTGTTTCTCCTCAAAGTCTTCGGGATCTCCCTGTCCGGGGCGATGTCGCCGGGACCGGTGACGACGGTCGCCATCGCGATGGGGGCGCGGAACCGTTGGGCGGGCACGCTCATGGCGCTGGGGCACGGCGTGGTGGAGTTTCCGTTGATGGTCCTGCTGATCTTCGGCATCGGACGATTTCTCCAGATCCGCCAAGTGGAGATCGGCATCGGCCTGGTCGGCGGGGCGGTCATGATCTTCATCGCCGGCCAGATGCTCCGCGGGCTCTCGCGGGCGGGCGATCCGGCGGGCCAGCCGGCGCGGGGCGGGCCCTTCGCTGCGGGGGTCTTCCTCTCGGGCAGCAATCCGTACTTCCTCATCTGGTGGGCCACGGTCGGACTGGCGATGATTACCCAGGCCGGCGGATTCGGAGCCTGGGCGTTCGTGCTCTTCGCGCTGGCGCACTGGTCCGTCGATCTCATCTGGCTGACGATCCTCTCCTGGGCGAGCTTCAAGGGCACCGCGATCTTCGGCCCGAGGGGGCAGCGGATCGTGCTCGCGGTCTGTGCGGCGGCGATGTTCGCATTCGGCCTGACCTTTGTCGTGGCGCAGATCGCGAAGCTGTGAACTACTCGCGACGCCGGCAAGGGACGATCTGTGCAAGAGAGACGTCGTCATCCTGCGTCACTGCAATGGGTCTTCCGTGGGGCGAGTCTCTTGTGCCGGTGGATGGGGCTCTTGTTGCGGAGTCTCCTGGCTGATCGTGGGCGGTGTGTCCAAGGTATCGCGAAGGCTGTACTGCATCAGCACGTCGTGTTGGGCCTGCGCGATCCGGTGCAAATCGCCGGGCATGTCCCGCTTGGGCTGGGCGAGGGCCACGGCAGAAACCGCCTCGGCGATCTCGGAGAGCCGGATGCGGGCGGGATCGCGAACGAGCACGTATCCCGGGTTCGGCTCGGAGGTCCTGCCCAACAGGCTGCGGCCGACCAGTTCATCGAGCAGCTTCTGGCCGAACTCGCCCGGGATGTCCAGCCGGCTGCAGATGGCGTCCGTCGAGAGGGGGCCTCGGTTGTTCTCGAATGCCACGGCGATTTCTCTGGCCATGGCGATGCCGGTCATCTCATTGGCGATGAACCGGGTGTCGGTTTCTTTGGCGAGGAGTCGTTCGGCCGATTCGAGCGTCACGAAATGCTGGACCGCGAAGGTCAGTTGCAGCCCGAACAGGACGATCATCCAGGTGACGTAGACCCAGAACACGCCCAGCGGGATCAGACCGAGCACGCCGTAGATGGCGCTGTAGGGGATCAACCGCAGGACGTACACGCCGAATCCCCATTTCGCGAGGCTCCACACCAGCGCCGCCACGCCTGCACCCCAGAGGGCGGGGCCTGCTCTGACCTTGGCGTTCGGCATTACCAGATAGAGCAGGAACAGGGCCGTCCAGGACACGAGAAACGAGATCACCGGACCCAGAGCCGCGAAGGGACCGGCCTGGATGTCCTGGAGCAGGGAATACCGCGTGGTGGCGTAGAGTCCCACCGCCAGCAGCAGGGGGCTCAGCGTCAGCAGCGCCCAGTAGTTGATCACCTGGTGCAGGAACCGGCGGCCCCTGGGCACGTGCCACATGTGGTTGAAGGCGGTCTCGATCAACGCCAGCAGCCGCAGCGCCGCCCAGATCACCAGGAGCGCGCTGACCAGGCCAAGCGAACCTTTGTTGAGGCCCTCGAAGAAGCGGGCGATGATCTCGTCCAGATAGTCCGTCAGAACGACGTCTTCCTCCGGCTTGTCCGGATTGGGGTACTCGATCTGGCTGAGCCGAAGCTCCTGGTAGACGAGTTTCTTGATCTGATCGCCCGTATCGCGGTAGCCGGGCAGTGCATTGAAGATCAGCACCGCGACAATCGCCAGGGGGACCAGGCCGAAGATGGTGTAATAGGAGAGGGCCGCCGCCAACTGCTCGGCGCGGTTCTTCCTGAGCAGGCGCAGGCAGTGGTCCCACAGTTTGTACTGAAAGACGACGAACCGGCCGGCTCGGCCGAGATTCGCGGCGGGCGTCGTCAGGAACTCTCGTAAGGCTCTCATTTTCACAGTCTCTTGATCAACTCTCCGAAACCCTGCAGGATCTGGGTCTCGAGCAGCCTCTGGATATTGAGTTGCGGCGTGCTCAGCGTGCCGGTCAGGGGCACGGAGATCCGCTTGCTTTCCTGCCCCTTGTCTCCAACTCGTACCGTGCGACCCTCGAAAGTATACGGCAAGAGGACCGTCATGTCGAGCCTTTCATCGAGGCCGATGGCCCCGCTGAACGTGACGGGGTTGTCGCCGACATCGACCTGCATGTTCTCGTATCGCAGCGTGCCGTTCTGCAGGACGAGCTTCGTTGGCTGGATCGTCAGGACCTGGTCGCGCACGGATTCCTTGATGACACTGAGGATCTTGTTGAGCAGGGACGCCTGGAGCCGGAGCTGCTGAATGCCGATCGTGCCGTCGAGCTGCATCGATCTGTTGTCGGTGCCAGTCAGCGGAATCGTCAGGGATTGGGCGTCCAGGTTCACAACACCGCTGGCGCCGACCGCGTCGGCGAAGATGGGGTTGACGTACTTCAGGAGACTCCCGGTCATCTCCGGTGTGATCCGGACGCCCTGGGCCACCTGGAGCGGGCCCGAGGCCTTCAGGAGAATCGGCTGCCAGCGGAGGTCCGCCTGGGCCGCGAAATTGACCTTTCCCTCGTTGACGGTCGTCGTGAACGGCTTGATCTGCAAAGAGCCCTTCGTGACCTGGAGGTCGATCTGCGTCGAGCCGAAGTTAAGACCCTTGTACGCCGCACGGTCGAACCCAAGCGACGCGGTGCTGTCGAGGTTCTTGAGAAAGCCGTTCGGGTCGTCGGCGGGATATGTGCTCGCGAAGTTGAGCGACACCTGCCTCTGGCCTGCGATGTCCAACGTTTCGTCCGTGAAAGCCGAGGCCACTTGTGCAACCGCCGCCCAGTCCACCTGTGCGTCGATCTGGCCCTCGAGCCTCGCTATATCGCCCTGATTGGTCTTCTTTATCGAGCCTTTGCGGATCCTGAATTGCGGACTGTCCACCTGGACCCGCTCGACATTGATGGTCCGGGCCGCCGGATCGACGTAGACATCCAGCATCGCGGTCACTTCCTTCTGCGCAAACGGCTCCTTCTGGGGCGCGGTCAGTGTGAAGTTCTGGATCTTCGTCGTGTCTGTAAAGAGCCGGTAGATGCCGTCTTGGCGGGTCAGGGCCAGTTGAGATTGTGCGACACCCGCCATGCCCAACTCCCTGGGGAACGACGCGAACATCACGGCGTAGGGCTTGAGGGCCGCCAGGCGGATGTCACGCGCGGAGACCGCGACGTTCAACGGGGTCTTGGCGTCCTGCGCGAGCGGGATCGAGGTCTTGGCGACGCTGATCGCGCCGAAGCTGGTCGTAGCCGAGAGCATATCGACGGTCACGATCTGGTCCTTTTGGTTGAGTCCCAGGTTGAAATCGAGATTCGCTGCCTGTTCGGAAACGCTGTTGCCGTCGGGGGCGGCCAAGACGAGCTGTTTGGCGGAGAGCGAGCCGGCAGCGCCGATGAGTCCCTCCTCGATCGATACTTTCCCTGTGCTCGACAACTGGCCCGAGATCCCGTACGCGCCGAGGTCTACGAAGGGACCCAGCTCCTTCTGGAGTGACGCGAGATCGACCTGGGCCCTGTACTGAATCTGTTTGAAGTCCCCGCCCGCGGTCACCTGTGCGAATGGAGCCGAGACGTTTAATCCTTCGAGCTGCGAGTTGCCCTTGTCGTCGGCAGACAGTCGCAGCGTCGCCTGTAACGGTCTGCTCAGGCTCACCTGCTTGTCGTTCACCTTCCCCGCCAAGCCGGCAATCTGCGTCTCGGCCACGACGGTCGCCCGACCGCCCTCGGTGGTCGTGTCGATCGTCCCGGTGGCGCGACCGCCTTGGATCACCATGCCTTCCTGGACGCCGATGGTCTTGGGCATCTGCGACAGAACCGTCGCCAAATCGATATCGAACTGGCCCTTCAGATACGACGCGCCGCTCTTGAGCAGTTCCGTCATGGACTGCACTGTCGTGGGGAGCCGACCTGTGGCGGAGAGGGAGGCCCAGTCGGTCCGCACGCTCAGGCGGTCCACCTGGATGCCGTCGCTGGTCTGCGTCAGACCTGCCTGGACATCCAATTGGGAGGTGTGCAGGTGGTCGCCCTGGAGGGCTTCTCCCATGACGTGGAGGTCCCGACCGACGACCTTCGCGGCGACGCTCTCGATCCGGCCGTCCTGGATAGCCCCGCGCAGATCGGCCGACACGACGCCCTTGGCCTGCACTTGCACGCCGGCCATTTCGAGAAACGGCGCGATCTCGCTGAGGTCCAGGTCGTTCACCTCCACGGTCAGCTCGCCCGAGGTGCCCTTGAGGCTCCAACCCTCCTGCTTGTCCGGGGTGATCTCACCCGACAGGGCTATTCGACCGGGGGCGTCAGCCTGCGCGACGACCGCACTGGCGGCGAACCTCGAAGTCTGGCCGGCGGGTCTCATGTTCACGGTGGAATCGAAGCCGGCCAGATGGACCGTTCGGCCGCCGGTGTCGGTCAGTTCGAGACTGCCGTTGCGGACGACCACGTCGTTGAGTCCGGCCAGACCGGCCATGTCCATCGACGCGGGCTCCTCGTCTGTTGACGGCGGCATCTGCCTCAGATCGATGGCGATCCTCGGCTGGTCGATCACCGTGTCGCTCAGGGCCAGATCGCCTCCCAGAAGGCCAGCGAGTCGCGGGCGGGTCGTGATGCACCCGATGTCCACCTGGGCCCATCCATCCTGCCCGCGGAAGCTGAAATCCGCGACCCGCACGCCCTTGAGCCATCCGATGGAGAGGTCGCCGATACCCGCTTGGCCGCCTGCGGCGGAGCCGATCCTGGCGCCAAGCCAGCGGGCAAACCCCTGGGATGAAAGGGCGACGGGCGCCAGCAGCACGATCAGAAGGATGAAGACGAATGCGCCCGCCAGTACCCACGGCCATTTCTTCGATCGTTTTCGTTTCCTGGATTCTCGCGTGTCCATCATAGACCCTTCCCTTCGGTCTTCCCTCGGGTTGTCCGAATCGACGGGGCGGACATTGCAGCCTCTCGCGGCCCCCAACCCTCCAGCGACAGAAGACAGAAGGAGGATTGCAGGGCACAGGATACCCGCCCGGGAACTCCGAGTCTACTGGTACGAATCGCCCGACGCGGTGTTCGAACCGATATGGGGTGGGGGAGCATACAGCCACACGGTGCAAGCCGGATGCGCGGGCACTCTCGCGGTTGTGCCATGCCGACAACAAGACGCCATCCACGCAGAGCAGGGGGCGGTCAGTCCTTCATGATCTCGTTAGACTTGTGGGTGACGAGCGAATCGACCTTGTCCGAGAATTCCTTCGTGATGTCGTCGATCTGTTTCTGGGCGGTCTTCAGATCGTCCTCGGTGATCTGCTTGTCCTTTTCCTGCTTCTCAAGACCCTTGTTGGCGTCACGACGGATGTTGCGAATGCTGATCTTGGTCTGCTCGCCGGCCTGCTTGGCCTGCTGGACGAGATGCCTCCTTCGTTCTTCGCTCAGCGGCGGGATGTTCAGGCGGATGAACTTGCCTTCGATCATCGGCGCAATGCTCAGATCGCTGCTCTTGATGGCCTTTTCGATGTCCTTGAGAGAGGCGGGGTCGAATGGTTTGATGACGAGCATGTCCGCTTCGGGGGCCGAGATCGTAGCCAGGGACTTCAGGGGAGTGGGGTTGCCGTAGTACTCGACCTTGATGTGCTCGACCAACGCGGGAGTGGCCCGTCCGCCTCGGAAGGCCTTCAGGTCGTCCTGAAGGACGCCGACTGCCTTCTGCATCTTCGTCTTGCTCTCGGTAACGACCGCCAGTGTTGCCATGTCCTGCCCTCGCTATGCATTATCCATTGTCGATCAGAGTGCCCACCGGCTCGCCGCAGATCGCCTTCGTGATGTTCCCCTTCTTGAAGATGTTCAAGACGACAATCGGGATGTGATTGTCCCGGCACAGGCTGATGGCGGCGTGGTCCATGATTCGCAAACCCCGCCGCAACACGTCGTCGTACGACAGCTTCGTCAACATCTCGGCGTCCGGGTTCTTCTTCGGGTCGTCGCTGTAGACCCCCTCGACCTTCGTGGCCTTGATGAGCAGGCCCGTCTCCAGCTCGGAGGCCCGCAACGCAGCGCAGGTGTCCGTGGTGAAGAACGGGTTTCCCGTCCCGCCCGCCAGGATGACGACTCGCCCCTGCTCGAAGTGACGCAAGGCCCGACGACGGATGAAGGGTTCGCACATGGCGGCCACCTCGATGGCGCTCATGACCCGCGTCGGCTGGCCCAGCTTCTCCAGGGTCTCCTGCAGGGCGCAGGCATTGATGATCGTCGAGAGCATCCCCATGTAATCCGCGGTGTTGCGAGGGATACGGCTCTTCTGGGAGAAGGTCTCCCCGCGAATGAAATTGCCGGCGCCCACGACAATGGCGACCTCAGGGCCCAGCTTGCAGATATCGCAGATCCGTTCCGCCAGGGATTCGAGCGATGCGCCGTTGATGCCGAATTCGCCCGGCTTGCAGAAACTCTCCCCGGAGAGCTTGAGCAGCACGCGTTTGTACCTGCACTGTCCCATCGATCTTCGATCCAATCCTAGGTAGGGTATCGCCCCGGTTTCCCCCTGCGCCGTCAGGGGCGTGTGATCCGCCGCACGTGATCAGCCCACCTCGAACCTGACGAACTGCTTGATAGTCGCCTTGCCCCCGGCCTGTTTGGCCGCCTCAGCGAGAACCTGCTCGACGCTCTTGGTGTCATCCTTCACGAAGGGTTGCATCAGCAGGCAGTAGTCGCTGTAGAATTTCTTGAGCTTGCCCTCCACGATCTTGTCGACCACTTGCGGGGGCTTGTTCTTGACCTGCTCGGCGTAGATCGCCTTCTCCTTCTCGACGATCTGGGGATCCAGGCTTGCTGGATCCAACGCGATGGGCTTGCTGGCCGTGGCGTGCATGGCGAAATCCATCCCGGCCTGCTTGATCGCAGCGGATTGGGCAACCTGATCGCTGTCGGTCTCGATCTGCACCATGCTGCCCACCTTCTTGTTGAAATGGACGTAGATGCCGATGATTCCGGGCCCGTTCAGTTGGAATCTGGCGTAATCGCCGACCTGCATCTTCTCTCCGGTCTTGCTGACGACGTCGGTGAGAGTCTCCTGGAAGTTCTTTCCCTCGACCGCAGTCTGGAGGATCGTAGCCGCCCCTGGGGTGGGGGCTGCCATGGCGGCGTACTTGCGAAGGCTCTCCGCCAGGGCGATGAAGTCATCGCTCTTGGCGACGAAATCCGTCTCGCAGCACAGTGTAGCCATCGCAGCGGTCTTTCCGTCCGGACTCTGCCAGGCGACGACCGCCCCTTCTGTCGTCTCCCGCTCCGCCCGCTTGGCGAGGGTGGCCAGACCCTTCTTGCGAAGGATTTCCGAAGCCTTGTCCATATCGCCACTCGCTTCTTCCAAGGCCTTCTTGCACTCACCCATGCTCTGGCCCGACAGTTTTCTCAGTTTGACTACCGCTACCGCCGAAATTTCCGCCATTTGACCGATCTCCTATGCCTTGTGCAGATTGCCTACCGCATCAGGCTCCATACGAACCACATTGCCCTCTGTGGGGCACCTGAACCGAGTCCGCCTTGCTCTTGAGCTACTTGCCAAACGCACCGTCTTGTTTCTGCATTCGCCTGCCCCTCCCCACGCTACTCGGCGGATCATCAGGCACCGGAGGATGGCTGCTCGGGGCTGGACTCCTGCTGCCCCGCGTCGTCTTCCATTGTTGCGGGTTCCTCGCCCTCGGCCGGCTCTTCGCTGAAGGCCGAACCGGGAGCGGCATCGCCACCATCCGCACGCGCCATGCTGGGCCGTCGCGAGCGGACCCTGCGAGGCCTGGGCGTGATTTCCTGCTGGCGGGCGGAAACCATCGTTTTGCCTATGGCCACCGCGTCGGCCAGCTCGTTGAGAATGATCTCCACGGCCCGGATCGAATCATCGTTGGCCGGGATGGCGACGTCCACGGTATCGGGGTCCGAATCCGTGTCGAGAACGCCCACCGTGGGAATCCCGAGCTTGCGGGCTTCCCGCAGGGCCAGGTATTCCTTCTTGGCGTCGACCGCGACCACGACTGCCGGCAGTCGCGTCATCTTGCGGACGCCGTCCAGGTTGGTGCTGATTTTCTTCATTTCCCGCTTGAATCGGGAGGCTTGCTTCTTGCTCTCGGCCTCCATCCGCCCGTCCTGTTCCATGGCCTCGAGCTGTTCGAGACGCTGCAGACGGGAACGAATGGTCCGGAAATTCGTGAGCATTCCGCCCAGCCACCGCTCGGAGACGAAGTGCATTCCGCAGCGGTTGGCAGCGGCCTCGACGGCCTTCTGGGCCTGCCGTTTCGTGCCCACGAAAACCACGTCGCCGCCGGACGAGACGATCTCCGCAAGCAGCTTCTTGGCGATCAGGACGCCCTTGAGGGTCTTCTTGACGTCGATGACGTGTATGTTGCCCCGCTTTGCGAAGATGAAGGGAGCCATCTTCGGATTCCACCGGCTTACACCGTGTCCGAAGTGCACCCCCGCGTTGATGAGTTCCCGAGCCAGCTGCTTAGCCACAAACACCTCCAAAACACGTTTGACCGTTCTTTGAATGCAGAAACAAACCGCGAAATTACAACTACTTAACGTAATCCTGATGGCGTGTCAAGGGTTTTATCCCGATAATTTGTCTAGGGAGTCAGACCCTACCCGTCTCCGGCGAGGGCGGATACAGGCCCTTCAGCCGGGATGGGCATATCACCACCGGCATCTGCGAGGCGATTGGCTGTCCGCGAACCGAGGATTCGGGCTCGACGCCGATGTGTCGTCAGCCCATATGGCTGACGGACTTTGTCGCGGTGCCGTGATACCAGACGGTCATCAGGATGTTCGCCTCGGTCTTCTTGCCTTGCACCTCTCCGACCGATGTGTTCGTCATCTTGATGACGACGCCGGGATTGTCCTTGAGCCACTGTGTGATCTGCTCGTCGAGGAAGTCAATGGCGCCCGGGTGCAGCTTGGTGAAGAAGGTCTTGCAGCCGGTGATGCGGTCGGATGTGCCGACGGCAGCCACGGGACGCGGGGGCACGGGTCTTGCGACCGCCGGCCTGGGGGCCGCGGACGGTGCCGCCGGTCCGCCCGCAGGCGCCGTCGGCGCCGGGGCGGGCGCTGCCGCCGCAGGGCCCCCGAGGTTCAAGGGGGCGCGAGAAACAGGGGCGGGTCCGGTCGTTGGCGGCTTGTTCTCTGTCGCTGCGGTCTTTGCGGGGCCACCCTCCAGGGGAATGGGCTCGTTATCCCGACGGGGTTGGGGTCCATTGCTGCCCACGTTGTCCATGTCCGATCCTCCACACAAGTCAGGCCGATATTCGTAAGTCGCCGATTACGCTATCGGGCCAGTCACGCCCATCGAGTTTGCGACGGCGTGAACCGCCCGTGTTCCTGTTGCTGGTGGACTGCACGATCCGTGTTATGCGATAATCCTATGTTGGGGGCTTCGCAGCGTCGCCCGGCGGCGGCTGTTGCCCCGGGTCCTTCGGTGCCTCCTGTGGTCTCGACTGTTCGCTCGGCTGTTCCGCCGGTTTCTCGGTTTTGGCTTTCTCGGCCTCCGCCTTGGCCTTTTCGGCCTCCGCTTTGGCCTGTGCGGCCTCGGCCTCCGCCTTGGTCTTCGCGGCCTCGGCCTCGTTCCTGGCCTGTTGCGCCTCGGCGGTGGCCTTCTGACTTTCTGCCTGAGCTTGCTCGGCCTTCGTGCTGATCTGGGTCATTTGGGCCTTGGTTTGCTCGAGTTCGGCTTCCAGTGCCTCGACCTGTTGACTGGTTTCCATTGCTTCGAGCCTTGCGGTTGTCCTGGCGGCTTCCGATTCCTGGCGGGCGGAGCGAGCCCGCTCGATCTCCCGTTCCTGTTCCGCCTCGCGAGCCCTCGTGCCCAGGGGGTCCAGGACCGCGTCCTGAAGGGTCTGCGTCATCGGCGAGGCGTGACGCTCCCTCAGGTTCTCGACCATCTCCCGGTTCGAGATGCCGTCGGTGGAGATGCTGGGCGTCAGAATGAAGATTACCTCGGTGGCCCGTTCCTCGAAATCCCGCCCGGAAAACAGGTTGTTCAGCAGGGGGATGTCTTTCAGGACGGGAACGCCTCGAATCACGTCGCGCTTTTCCGACTTGCGAATGCCGCCGATGACCAGGCTTTCGCCGAGCCGGATGCGGTTGTCCTTGTTCGTAATCGTGCGCTCGGTCACGATGGGCGTCTGCTTGATGCCTTCCGGCGTCAGGTACGCGGCGATCTGGGCCTTTGTCTCCAGGGCGATATACCCGTCCGCGAACGCATAGGGGGTGACCTCGAGCGAATCGATGATGTCCGCGTACTCGGTCTTCGTGCCCAGCACGACGCTGCCGCCGTACCCGGAACTCGTGTAGGTCACCTGCTGCAAAGGAACCTGCTGCATCGACTGGATCTTCGCCGTCTGCCCATTCACGACTTCAAGGCTTGGGTTCATCAGGATTTTCAGGTATCCTCGGGAGACCAGGAGGTCGACCAGGGCCTGGAACCGGTGACCTTCCATGCCCCGACTGACGCCGGCCTGCAGGCCGAAGGTGGAGCGGGCCGGATCGCGAAGCGCGGCTCCCGGAAACGCCGCCTTGCCGTCCTTGCCGCCCAGGGCAATTCCCTCGCCGAAGAGATTCTCGATAAGAAGAGTCGTCTCGCGGTCCACCGTGAGATCCGCGTACAGTTCCGAGACCATGCAGTCGATGCGAATCTGGACGGGCGGGATATCCGCTTCCTTGAGGACCTCGAGCACGGCGTCGAGGTCCTTCTCCATCGGACATCGGATGATGAGCTGATTGGAGGCCGGGCTGCTCGAAACCGTGTAGTCGTCGATGCTCGTGCTCTTGCCTTTCTCATCGAACAGTTTCGTGGCAAACTGCTCCGCGATGAGGGTCTTCATCTCCGCGGCGGTGTGATACTGACAGAAATAGATCAGCTTCCATTCTTCGCCGCCGCCGACGATCTGCTTGATCTTCTTCGGGGCCGATTTGTAGATGGCGGGACCTTCGACATTGGGGTCCGGAACGGTCTCGATCCGGCTGAGATCCCGCAGAATGCTCTGTGCCTCGATCGCGGTGACTCTCTCGTCGGGCCAATCGTGACAACCCACGAGACCCGCACAGCCGCAGACGAGGAAGGCCATGAACAGTCTCCCGCCCTTGCGGATTATGCGGCTGTCAGTCTTCATAGGCCTTCACCCGTCGTTCCCACTCAAGAAACCCGAAGCTCCATCTCTTTCATTTCCTGTCCTTCGAATCTCTTTTCCGCGAAGGAGGACGCTAATATATCACATTTTATTGCACTCCTCCTTATCGTCAAGGTCATTTTGATTGGATTAGCAAAAATGGGATTGGCAAATTTACCCAGATTAAATATGGTGAGGAAATCCAGTCTCGATGCTAAGGTACCGCGATACATGACACATAGAAAGACAAAACGAGTGACGGTGGGCTTCGTGGCGCTGGGTTGCCCGAAGAACATGGTGGACAGCGAGCGGATGCTGGCGGAGATCGTCCAGGCGGAGTTTCTGCTCGCGGCCGAGCCGGAGTGGGCGGACGTCGTGATCGTCAACACGTGCGGCTTCATCGAGCCCGCCCGCGCCGAGTCGCTCGACGCGATCCGGCAGGCGATTGCGAATAAGAAGATAGGTAATGTTCAAAAGGTGATTGTCACGGGCTGCCTGTCCCAGCGCCTCGGCGAGCGACTGCTCGAGGAGGCCGCCGGCGTCGATGCGGTCGTGGGTCTGGAGCATCGTGACGCCATCGTCCAGGCGATTCGTGACACCCTGGCGTCCGAGAAACCGCTGGTTCGGCATGGCCCCACGCCGGGTACGGTGGCGGACGACCGGGTCCGCCTGCGGATCGGACTGCCCCATTCCGCGTATCTCCGCATCAGCGAGGGATGCAGCCACCGGTGCTCGTTCTGCACGATTCCTGCGATTCGCGGTCCGTTCCGCAGCAAGCCGCCGCGGATGGTCGTGGACGAAGCCAGGGAACTGGTCGCGGCGGGCGCGGTGGAGTTGAATCTCATCGGCCAGGACACGACTCTATACGGGCGGGACCTGACGCCTGCGGGCGGGCTTGCCGCCATGCTTCGCGAGATCGAGCCGATCTCCGGCCTTTCCTGGATTCGCCTGTTGTACGCCTATCCGACAGGCATTGGCGAGGACCTCATCCGAACGATGGCGGAAAGCGATAAGATCGTCCACTACCTGGATATCCCCGTCCAACATGCCAGCGACCGCGTCCTGAAGGCGATGCGCCGGCCGGACACGGGCGACGCGCTGCGCCGCCTCGTGGAGACGCTGCGGACCGCTATGTCCGATATTGTCCTGCGGACGACGGTGATCGTCGGCTTTCCCGGCGAGACCCAGCGGGACTTCGACGAGCTGATCGACTTCATCCGCTGGGGCCGGTTCGACGCGCTGGGCGCGTTCACCTACTTCCCCGAGGCCGGCACGCCGGCGGCTGAGATGCCCGACCAGATCCCCGACGAGGTCAAGCAGGCCCGCTTCGACGAGCTGATGCGGGCGCAGCAAGAGATCGCGTTCGCCCGGAACCGAGCGCGCGTCGGCAGCCGACTCACGTGTCTCGTGGATTCCTGCGATGCCCGATCGGGACGCGGCGCAAGACGCCGTGCTCGGCCCGCGGGCCAGGGACGCTTCTACGGACAGGCCCCCGAGATCGACAGTATCTGCCTTATCCAGGGGCGTTCCTGCACGCCCGGACGGTTCGTGGACGTGGAGGTCGTCAGCGCCCAGGACTATGATTTGCTGGTCGAGCAAGTTTGATATTGAAGCGGTTCCGAAGCCCCTGTAAACTCTGGGCCATGTGGAAACACGTGCCGAACATCCTGACGTTCACCCGGCTGGGGCTGACGATCATCTTCCTGTGGATGATTCTCCACTCGCCCCATGCGGCGAATCGCCCGTTTTTCCTGGACGTTGCCTTCGTGCTGTTCGTCATCGCGGGTCTGTCGGACATCGTCGACGGCCACGTCGCCCGACGGTTCAATGCCGCCACGAAGTTCGGACGCATGATCGACCCGCTGGTGGACAAGATCCTCGTGTGCGGCGCGTTCACTTGCTTTGCGATCATCGGCGTGCCGACCCTCTTCGACTGGGGACCCGTGACGCTCGGGATCATCCACTGGGCAGTCCTCGCAGTTCTCGTGATCCGTGAGGCCTACGTCACGATCCTCCGTCAGATTGCCGAGGCTCGCGGCGTCAATTTCGCCGCGGTCAGAGTCGGCAAGATCAAAATGCTCCTGCAATCTTTCGCGATTGGGACCGTGATGATCAAGACCGCCCACGTGCAGACCGCTGCGTGGGGGCACTGGTTCACGATCGTTACGTACCTGGCCATGATCACCATGACCATCATCTCGGGGCTCCAGGCCACGAGGCGCACCCGGAGCCCGCAAGTCAAAGCAGCCTGACTCGATAGGAGTGTGTATGAGCCCTTCGTTGTCCAACCGAATGGAATGCGCATTGGCGTCCCTGGTTCTGTGCCTGTCGCTGCTGGCAGGGATCTCGTCGGCGGCGCTGGCCTCGCCCGACAGGGAGTTTCTCCCTCCGCTCCCCGACGGCCAGAACTGGCAGCTCGTCTGGAATGACGAGTTCGAAGGCAGCACCGTCGATTCCTCCAAGTGGGAGATCCTCGGCGACTTCCAACGTCGGGACGGGTTCTGGGTCAAGAACGACGTCTACGTCGACGGCCGGGGCCACCTGATCCTCAGAACGAAGAAAGACGGCGACCGCTACACCTGCGGGGCCGCTCGCACGAGGGGTCGGTTCGAGCATCGCTATGGTTACTGGGTCTGTCGGTGCAAGTTCCCGTCGCAGGAAGGGCACTGGCCCGCCTTCTGGCTCCACGCGGACACCGTGGGTCGGATCGGGGACGCCGGACGCGACGGCACCGAAATCGACATCATGGAGAAGCCCTGGCGCGAGGACCGCATCACCCAGAATCTGCACTGGGACGGCTACGGCAAGGAGCACCAGCACGTCGGCACGACGTTCGATTTCCCCGGCCTGAGCGAGGGCTTCCACACGTTCGGTCTGCACTGGACGCCCGACGAGTACATCTTCTACGTTGATGGCAAGGAGACCTGGCGCACCACCGGGGGCGGCGTGTCCCAAGCGCCCGGGTACGCCAAGCTCACCGAGGAGATCGGCGCCTGGGGCGGCGACATCAAGAAGGCCGGTCTGCCCGACCATTTCATCGTGGACTACGTCCGCGTGTACGACCTGGCTGCTCCGGCCGCCTACGCGGAGAACGTCGAGAAGAAGACCCTGATTGCTCGTGCGGCCGACGTGCGTCCCTCGCCGCAGCAGTTGGCCTGGCAGCAGTTGGAGTTTATCGCGTTCATCCACTACACCGTGAACGCGTTCACCGACAAGGAGTGGGGCGAGGGGACCGAGGACCCTGCGATCTTCAATCCGAGCGAGCTGGACGTTCGCCAGTGGGTGCAGACCTGCAAGGATGCGGGCATGAAGATGATCATCCTGACCGCCAAGCACCACGACGGCTTCTGCCTGTGGCCCAGTCAGTACACCGACCACTGCATCAAGAACAGTCCCTACAAAGGCGGCCAGGGCGACATCGTCGGCGAACTGGCCCAGGCCTGCCGCGACGCGGGATTGAAGCTGGGACTGTACCTGTCCCCCTGGGACCGGCACGAGCCCACCTACGGCGACACGAAAGGCTACAACGAGTTCTACAGGAACCAGCTTCGCGAGATCCTCGGCAACTATGGCGAGATCACGGAGGTTTGGTTCGACGGCGCCAAGGGCGAGAACGCCAAGGACATGGAGTACGACTGGGCGGGCTATTATGCCATCGTCCGCGAGCTCCAGCCCAACGCTGTGATCTTCGGCCATACCATCCGCTGGGTGGGCAACGAATCGGGCTACGCCCGCGAGAGCGAGTGGAGCGTGGTCAATGACGGAGCCAACGCCATGGCCAAGGACCTTGGCAGCCTCAGCGCCCTCGGCGCAGGCGACCGCCTGGTCTGGTATCCCGCGGAGACCGACGTCTCCATTCGCCCAGGCTGGTTCTACCATGCCGGTGAGGACGACAAAGTCAAATCCGTCGAGCACCTGCTGGATATCTACTTCCGCTCCGTCGGCTACAACAGCGTCCTGCTGCTGAACCTGCCGCCGGACCGCAGAGGCCTGATCCACGAGAACGACGTGCAGCGGCTCCGCGAGTTCCGCAAGGTCCTCGACGCCATCTTCGACGAGAACCTCGCTGCACGCGCCAAGGCGACCGCGTCGCATAGCAGGGGCAACGACCCGGCCTTCGCCCCCGACAAGATCACCGATGGCGACCCGCAGACCTACTGGACGACCGACGACTGGACCACCGCCGCGACGGTCGAGATCGATCTGGGCAAGCCGTGTACGTTCAATGTCGCCGAGCTGGCGGAGTGCATCGCTGTCGGCCAGCGGATCAGCGAGTTCACACTGGAGGCGCTCACCAGTTCCGGCTGGAAGGAATTCGCTCGCGGCACGACCGTCGGCTACAAGCGACTGTTCCGCTTCGATCCGGTGACCGCGTCGAAGGTCCGCGTGCGAATCCTCGACTCGCGCGTCTGCCCGACGGTCTCCGGCCTGGGCCTATACTTCGCGCCGCCCATCAAGGAAATCCTCGGCTCGTGACAAGGGTGTCGAGTGCTCGAAGCACGAAATCCGAATGTCGAAATTCGAAACAAGCACGAATAACCGAAACCCAAATGTCCCAAACAGCTCGCCGACAGGCGACAGCGTTTCCGTCATTTGGGTTTCGTGCTTTGAGTTTGTTTCGGATTTCAAGTTTCGAATTTCGGATTTGTCTGCCACGGAGGGTGGCTGTCACCGTCCTGCCTTGGCGTTGTGCTGGTCGATGAATTCGCCGGTCACGGCGTCCGGATCGAGCCCGATTGGGGCGAATAGCTCCGCCTCGAGAGCGAAGATCGCGGCGTCGATCCGTGCGATCTCCGCGGGGTCCACGCCGGAGGCCTTCCGCCTCGCCGCGTTTCTCCGATGCGCCTCGTCGAGGCGTTCCTGCAGCGGCACGATGGTGTGGTGCATCACCCGCTTGTCCGCGTAGTAGACCAGTTTCTCCTCCCACGTGCCGGGCTTGTCCTGCGGGTCCACGATGGCGCTGTAACGGTGCTTGCGGATCGCCTGGGCCAGAATGGGGTAGGCGTCCTTCAGGTAGGCGCAGGCCGCGTCCTCGTGCTGGACCCCGCCGTGCTGCTCCTTGAGCCGACGCCACTTGGCCTTGTCCTCCTCCGTCACGACCTGCTGGAACCGGCTGAAATCCTCCAGCGGGAACTCGCACACGCGGAAAATGTCGTGCAGCAGGCAGGCGCACTCGACCAGTTCCACGTTGACGAGGATCTCGTTCTCCGCGAGGCGCCGGGCGAGAAAGACCCCGAGCTTGGCGACCGCCTTGCTGTGCTTGACGATGTGTACCGGGACATGGCAGGCCCGAAGGATCTCGATGCACTCCTCTCGATTTGGAAGCGGATCGCTCCGCATGGAAACAACTCCTACTTTCGCTGCACCGGACAGTCCCGGGGCCGGCACGCTCGATTACAGGTTCTGTTCGATCATTTCGCGGGTGACGATGACCTTGCCCTGGTCACAGATGTCGCACCGACGGACGATCTGGGCGGGAAGATCCCGCCCGGTGGCGATCGGGCCGCCGTAGATGACCACATCCGACCCGATCACGTCGTCCAGGTCGATCTCATTCTCGTGTTGTCCCGGCCCGGTGCATTTGACCTTGATGATCCTCGCCATCCCTGTGCTCCTTTGCGATACGTCGTACCCTGCGGATTCGCCTCCGCAAGACACACAATGCCCTGGGACCTGGCGCGATTCCACACGCCCGCAGGCCTCCTCACACCCGTGGGTGCGAAGACCTTGCGGTATCCTACGATGTACGGAAGCGAGATTCAAGGGATTCCCCCGGTTCCTCGATGGGCTGGCATCTCGGAAGGGCGCCTCGGATCATCCGGAACCACTGTGCGGCGCCGCAAGGCTCGGTCCACCGGAAGCGCCCCCCATTGCATGCACGATGGTCTCCACAGCTAATACCGGCGTGTGCGGACCGGAGTTCAGCGCGAGCAAAATTCCGAGCCCGGCGTGGTCGCGGAATGCGTCGCTGCACGGATTGACATCTCCCACAACATGTGGTATGAATCAGGGGATTGTGACGGCAGGGAGGTGGAATCGCATGGACTTGGGGTGGGCGAGGAAGGAGGTGTGACGGAAGAGTCGATGGTTCGCAGTTGCCGTCATGAGGGTGGTGGCCTGACGCAGTGAAATACGGAGAGTGCGGGGAGAGATGGAGGAAGTGATGAGTCTATTTGCAGAACGAAGAACCAAACGATTCACCCGTCTTGTGCTGGTTGTCCTGTCGGCGCTCTGGGCGGGGACGGCCTGGGGCGTCGATACCTACGTCATATCGAGCGGCGAAGCATCCCTGGACACCCTCACGAAAACCGTCCTGGAGGGCTATGGGCACAATGTTGTCGTCGGCGTCCAGTGGTCGGCCTTCGACGGCACGCAGGACATCTCGGGCTATGGCGCGGTCCTGTTCCTCAATAGCGCGAACTGGGCAAGCACCGACATGCCCGCGGCGGGACAGACGCTCCTGAAGAGTTTTGTCAATTCAGGGGGTGGACTTGTGACCGGCGAGTGGGTCATGTGGAATGCCGCTACCGGCTCCTTCTCGGCACTGGTGCCGGTGTTCGCCGCCGAATGCGCCGGGAACTACAACTACACGTCGTCGATCACCTATGAGAAGGTGGAGGCGGACCCCATTCTCAACGCAGGGGTCGCGGACAGCTTCACATTCAATGCGGATAATTTCGCCGGTACGGAGTCGGACATCTGGGCGAAGGCCGGGGCGCACGTGTTCTACGACAGCAGCAACTACACTGACGGCGTTGTGGGCTGGGATTACGGCGCGGGCCGGACGATCAGTTTTTCGACCTGCATCGGCTCCAGCGAATTGGGCAATGCGGATTACAGCCGTCTTCTGAGCAACTCCCTGACGTGGGTTGCCCAGGGAGAGCCCGGTCCCGCCGGTATCCCGGCGCCCGGCGCGATGTTGCTGGGTGCGCTCGGCACGGGCCTGGTCGGCTGGCTGCGAAGACGCAGATCGCTGTAGACGGTTCTTGACAGACGCGTTCGATTGGGGGAAGCAAGGAATGTCTGCGCGCCAAACCCGTCTTCTCTCCTCCCCGGCACGCTGCGCGGTGACTGTCCTCTCTCTTTTCGCATGTCAGAGAGCGACCGCCCTCACGCAGTTGCACCCTGCGCGACAACCGGCCCGCTAACCCGTGCAGTTACCCTTCGCGCTTGCGTCCCGGACATCCTGCGGGAAATCCAGATACGTGTGCTCGCGGAACAACTAACGCGCCCTGCTGTTGATGTGATCGACTGCGTCCCTCCACCCTTGCCCGATGTTGCATGAATTTTGCTATTCCTACTTCAAATCTGTGGTTTTGCCGCGGAGACGCAGGGCGGATGACGTGGACACGGATTTGCGCGGACGAACACGGGTTGACGATGGGCGAGCACCCTATGGGCTTGTTGCTCACCGCTGCCGTGCCATGCTGCTGGCTCAAGGCGTCAAATGCCCGGGGTTCCGGGGCGGAGCCCCTGAGATTGGCGCGTCACTGCACTGTCGGCGGGGGGACCGATTGGCCTGCCTGCTGGGCGACCTGGGCTTCCTTCTCGTAGGTGCCGTAGAAGGGGGCGTTGCCGTCGAGCCAGATGCACAATCGCTCGGAGTCCTCGGCGGGCAACTTCACGTGCTCGACGTGGGTCTTGTCCGCGAGGACCTTCAGCAGGCGGCTCTCGTCCGCGCCCATATGGCCCGGTTCCGTGCCGATCTCGCGAATGGACTGGCCGCCCCATTCGTACCAGCGGACATAGGGCTTCAGCTCTTCGTACGACCTGGTGAATGCACCTGCGGCGTCGGCGGTCAGGACCGGTGCGGCCTTCAAGTCGCCCTCGCTGCCATCGTGACAGCGTACGCAGTGCCTGTCGAGGATGGGCTGGACGAGGAGCGGATAGCTCCAGGGCTGCGTCCCTTCCGGGCCGGGCTCGATAGCCGACGGCACCCGACGAAGGGCCAGCATGTCGGGCCGACCCGGTGACGTCGTTCCCGGCGGCTCATGGCACCCGACGCAGCTTCGCCGCTCGCCAGGCTGGAGGTAGATGATGCTTCGCATGGTTTGAACCGCGTGGCCCGCTTCATCCACCGCCTGGAAGTAGAGCGGCTTGCGAGCAGGCGCGCGGAAGTAGGCGGAGCCGTCCGACTCGACCGGCACCGCGCCCAGCAACATGCGGGCGCTCTCCGCGTTGGCGTAGCCGATTCGCGGTTGGTTCGCGACGTGCGTATGGGTCTTCGGGAGCACCTGGAAGACGCGGAGCGCCCGGATCGGCCGGGCAGGGGGCATCGCGAAGAAGCTCCGCTGCACGTCCGTCAGGATGAACTCGCCCTCGTCGCCAAGGCCCGATTCCAGGCTGCTCGCGATGACGGGCGGGACCGGGCGAGGCTCGAGCGGAATCGGGTACATGCAGGAGCAGTTCGGGTCCGCGTAGAGCAGTTCCAGATTGCCGAAGCGGTCGAAGTAGTACAGACCCGTGTAGTTGTCGTCTTTGACACCTGAGCCCATGCCGGGCAGCGGCTTGAAGCTGAACGCCACGAGGAAGCAGTCCTCCGACAGGGGCCAGGGACTATGGAAGAAGCTGCCCGGCCAGCCGACGCCCTCGGGGAAACACACCTCCGGCGTCAGCACGTCCACCGACTCGAACCGGTCCTCGCCTGTCACCGGGTCCAGCCGGTATTTGTCCGGATCGACGAGGACGAGCGAGCCGCCCACGTCCGCGTGATGCGCCCCGGCGATGAACGCGATCCGGTTCGAGCCCGGGACCGCCTTCGCCTGGAAGCAGGCGTTGATGTGTTGCGTGTAATTGCCGAATGCGATGGTCGGGTTCGTCCCGTCGGGATTGCTGACCCACAGGCCGTGATAGTTGGCGGCCGAGCGATCCACGTAGTCCCATCGTGAGTAGACGATCCGCCCATCGTTCAGGACGGCTGGATGCCACTCATTCGTCTCGTGGAACGAGAGCGTCCGCACGTTGTCACCCGAGGCGTCCATCCGGTGCAGCGTGTACGCCGGCAGGGGCTCCCACGGATTGTGACACCGCCCGAACCCGCCGCGACGCGTAGACATGAAGGCGATCCCGCCGTCGGGCAGAGGGCAGGGATCGAAGTCGTCGTTGCAACCGTCGGTGAGCTGTCGCAGGTCGCTGCCGTCCGCATCCATCGCCCAGATGTGGAAGCATCGCCGGTCGGGGGAATAGTAGTCGGGCTTGGTCGGTGCTCGTTCCGCGAACCCGAAGTACAGCGTGCCCGCATCGTAGGAGAGGGCGAGCGTCGTGTAGTTGCCCTTGGGCAGGCGGTCCCGGACGAGGTCTGTGATTTCGAACGACCGGCCCGGCTGTTCGAGGATGCAGACGCTCCCGCCGGCGATGTCGCCGTAATCGTAGAAGTAACCCAGGTACTCGTGCAGCATCTGGCAGATGAACCGCCGGCGCTTCAGGAAGGCGATCCGTTTGCCCGCGATCAGCGGGTTCTTCAGGGCCATCCCGCGAGAGATCGAACGAATCCGGTGATAGAGTGCCAGCCGGCTCGTCTCGTCGAGCTGGTTCAAGTCGGCGACCGATGCCGCGAGGGATTGCAGTTCCGCCTTGTCGCCTCCGAGATCGGGCGGCTCTGGCATCGTCTCCAGGTTCTCGATCAGAGCCTCGGCCCGCATGTATGCGATTCCGACAGCCTGTGGATCGGCAGGCGTTCGGCCAAGCCGGTGTTCCTGTGCGGCCCAATCGGCCTGGACGACTCGGTCGAATTCACTGTCTGCCGCCCCTCGCGAGGCCGACAGCAGGAGCCCCAGAAGCAGGATGATGCCCAAACCACGAGTCCGGCCTGTCGTCGATCCCATGCGATCACCTTGTCCAACCATCTGTCTGTACTGGACCACTCGAGTTTCAGATTACCGCATTTGGCCATCGAAGACAACAGGGTCTGCTGTGTCGGCGGCCTTGATGCTGGGGGGCCCAGGGCGGTACAATCCTGCCGTTGCGATCCCGCGAAAGGAGAATGACATGAGAGTCCGGTCCTTCGTCGTCTGTTTCCTATTGGCTGGAATCCTTCTGGCAGTTTCATCGGCGTCCTGGGCGGAGGTCTCGGGCAGGTTGAGAGCGGGCGCCGCAAGAATCGACATCACGCCGGCCAAGCCGGTCCTGATGTCCGGCTACGGCAGCCGCAAGGAACTCTCCACGGGCGTCCACGATCCGCTGTCCGCTCGCGTCCTGGCCTTCGAAGCGGGCGGCAAACGCCTGGTCCTGGTCTCGACGGACGTGATCGGATTCTATGAGGGCGCCGCCGACTATCTCCGCGAGGCTCTGCTCGGTGAGCTGGGGTTGCAGCCGTCGGAGCTGTTTCTGACTGCCATCCACACGCACGCGGCGCCCACGTTGACGACCGACAAGGAGAGTGGCCACCCGAACAACGTCGAGTACACCCAGACGCTCAAAGGCAAGTTGATCGAGGTGGTCCGCCAGGCGATGGGCGCGATGCAGCCGGTCGAGATCGGGATGGGCGTCGGCGCCTGCCCGGTCGGCGCCAATCGCCGTGAGCTGCGGATCGGCAAGGACGGCCAGACCTCGATTGTGCTCGGACGCAACCCCGACGGGCCGACCGACAAGGAGGTCCTCGTGATGAAGATCGCGAAGGCGGATGGGACGCCTCTGGCGGTGGCGTTCGACTATGCGACGCACGGGACCTCGCTCGGGCCGGGCAACCTGACGATCAGCGGTGATGTTCCCGGCTTGGCGGAGCAGTTTGTCGAGAAGATCCTCGGCCCGGAGGTTGTTGCCCCGGCGTTCATCGGAGCGTCGGGCAATATCGATCCATGGTTCCGCGTGCTGCCGACGTTCAACGAGGAGCCCGGCTGGATTCCCGAGCCCGTCCTGCTGGGCACGTTTCTGGGCGAGGAGGTCGTGCACGTCTGTCGCGACATCCAGCAGACCGCGTCGCCCGACAAGATCGCGACGAATCTCGTGACGATCGACTTGCCGGCCAAATCGGCGAATGTGACCTCGACCAGCGGCGAGCCGTGGACTCGACCCTACGCGATCACCGTTGCCCGACTGGGCGACGTGGCCTTCGTCGGCCTCGGAGGCGAGGTCCTGACGGAGATTGGCATGGCCATCAAGGCGGGCTCGCCGTGCCGACACACGTTCGTCATCACGCACTGCAACGGCGCCGCGGGCTACCTGGCGCCGAAAGAGGCCCACGTGCAGGAAGGCTACGAGGTTCAGACCAGCCGCTTCGCGCCGCAGGCGGCCGACATTGTCATTCGCGAGTCGATCCGTCTGCTGCACGATCTGTGAGGGTGTTGTTACTGCGAACGCGGCAGAGCCGCTGTATCGGGTCAATCGCAGCGGCAACTGCACCAGCGGTCAGTCGGCGGCGGCGTATTTCGACCGGGCGATCGATCTGTGCCGGGTGGCCGGCTTTCAGGAGATTCTGTTGCGGGGCGACACGGACTTCAGCCAGACCGAACACTTGGATCGCTGGGATGACCGACCCGAGGTCTGCTTCGTCTTCGGGATCGACGCAATGCCCAATCGGGTC
>JAGOLX010000002.1 GCA_017993835.1 Phycisphaerae bacterium | reverse complement strand
GATTGGCTGGGCGGGAGATGTGGCTGGATCAGTTTCCATTGTTCGTCCGTGATATCCGTTGTGTATGTAATTGTGTCCATACAGCCTGTTATCGGCAAGATGGACGGTTTTCATACAGATTCTGAGGTACTCCCGATTTCCAGACCAAAATCTTAATTCTTTAAGGTAGGATTGTGTAGTAGTAGCATCTTTTTTCTTTTTGCTTCTTTTTCTTCCTTGTTAACGCCTGTTACATTGTTACTTCCCGTCCCGCCGGGGCTGAAGTGGACCTCGGCCGGCGTGCGGTAGCCCAACGCCTGGTGTGGACGGGCCGTGTTGTAGAACCGAAAGTACTCGCCCAGGCCGGCCCGCGCTGCGTCCACCGTCTCGTAGTCTTTGAGGTACACGTCCTCGTACTTGACGCACCGCCAGAGCCGCTCGGTGAAGATGTTGTCGAACGCCCGGCCGCGGCCGTCCATGCTGATCGTCACCTCGGCCGCCTTCAGTTCTCCGATCCACTCGCCGCCGGTGAACTGGCTGCCCTGATCCGTGTTGACGATCTGCGGCTTGGCCCTTCCCAACGCCTCCCGCAGCGTCCGCACGCAGAACCACGCCTCCAGCGTCGTCGAGAGAGACCAGGACAGCACGTACCGGCTGAACCAGTCCAGGATCGCCGCCAGGTACACAAAGCCCTGCGACAGGCGGATGTACGTGATGTCCGAGGACCACACCTGGTTGGGACGATCGATCCGCAGACCCCGCAGCAAATACGGGTACACCCGATGCTCCGGCCCGCCGGGGACGCTCAAACGAGGCTTCGGATAGATCGCCTCTAGACCCATCTGCCGCAGCAGCCGACGCACCCGGTTGTGCCCGATCCCAAGCCCCTCCCGACGCAACGCCGCCGTCATCCGCTCGACGCCGTAGAACGGCGTCGCCGTGTACAGCTCGTCCAGCCGACGCATCACCAGCAGGTCCTCGGCCTTCACACCGCGGGGCCGAGAGTACAACCTGCCACGCGGCACCGACAGCAACCGACATTGTTCCCGTGCGCTCAAGGGGCACCCCGCCAATTCGATCAGACCTCGACGCTGCTCGAGGGGCACAGACCCAGCTTTTTCTTCAGGTACTCCACTTCCATCCGCAGCCGACCGATCTCCTCGTAGAGCCGCGCCTCGGTTTGAGGACGGGCATCCGCCGGAACCTTGCGGCCGTCGGCCAACGCCTCCGGCAGACGGGCCAGAGCCTCCGCCTTCCACTTGCCCACCAAAGACGGATGGATCGCGTACGCACTGGCGATCTCGTTCACCGTCCTGTGACCGGCGATCGCCTCGACCGCCACCTTCGCTTTGAACGCGCCGCCGTGACGCTTGCGCTGTGTCATGACAACCTCCTGTCGGACGCCACCATACCACAGCAACACTACCTTATCTACTGGTCCAGAAAACCGGGAGTATTATACTTCGTTGGTTCCGCGTTCCCACGAGTGATAGGGATGGGCGAAGTAGATGGGCAGACCGAGTCTGCGTTCCAGCTCGATGGGACCGCACGCGCACCCTACACCAGTTCCACCTTGTCCCACTTGGTGTGGACTGGGTTGGCCTTGACCAGTTGCACATTGTGTTTCTGGAACTGGCGTACGATTTCCAGGTTGATTCGCGTTCGCGTCTGGAGGTTCGAGGCCTCCGGCTTGACCCAGTACAGGAGCATGATGTCGCGCGAGTACTCGGTGATGGCGAAGAAGCCGGTCACGACTTTCTCCATCGTATCCGGGTCCGACTGCGCGATACTCTTGAGCAGATCCATGGCGAGCACGATCTGCTTGTCATCCATGTCCGGCGTCAGTCGGTACACGGCGAAGACCTGGCGGCCGTTCTCGGTCTCCACGTTGGTGATGTCCGACTTGGCCACGATTTGGTTCGGTATCGTCACGATTCGTCCCTCGTAACGCGTGCGGATCTTCGTCGTCCTGAGTCCCACGGCCGTGACGACGCCGTCATAGCCTTCCACCTGAACGCGGTCGCCCACGCGGAACGGTTTGTCGATGAAGATCGCGACGCTGCCGAAGAAGTTCGCGACGCTGTCTTGTGCGGCCAGGGCAAAGGCCAGTCCGCCAATCCCCAGCCCACCCAGGATTGCGAGGACATCGAATCCGGCATTGTCGAGGGCCATGATCAGTGCGATGATCCAGACCGACAACTTGATCCCCTTGCTGACAATGGGGATCAGGTGATCGTCGAGATCGCTCTCGGTTTTCGTCGCAAATGGGATCAGGTATTCTCTGATCACCGCGTCGAACACCCGTGTGATGAGCCAGGCGATGTTGAGGATGAACAGTATGTAGGCAATCTTGTCGATCGTCTCGTCGGCCTGTTCGGGAAGGGTGAGCGTCTTCAGGCCGTACCAAATGCCGGCAATGATGACGCCGAAGACGATCGGCTCCTCCAGCATATCGACGAGGATGTCATCGAGGTGCGTTCGAGTCCTGGACGCTGCTCGCTTGATCGTCTTGCCGATCAGCCAGTACAGGAACCGTCCAAGGACCACGGCGCCGAGGACGATCAGGCAGGCCTGCGCCCATTGCCAAAGGGTATTCCCGTAGAATGTCTTTGTAAGCATCGTTTCTTCTGCCACAGACCCGGGCGTCGCGATTCCAGTCGATCGCAGGTCGGCTCCGGGACTACCTGGCCTCCTCAGCCGCAGCGGTCTCAGGGACGTCCGAGTTCAGAAGGACACGGACATCCGGGCGGCGCAGCTCCTTGTCCAGTTCTTTCAACCGCGTTTCGATCTCCGCAAGCGTGGCGGCATAGTAGTGTTCCGTGTGGAAGAAGAACATCGCCGTGTCGGCGTCGATCACATGGATCTGCCCGCGTTTCAGTTCCGGCATGAGCAGAACCTTGCCCACGCTGAAGTTCTTCAGTCGCATTTCCTCGATCCCGCCGTTGAGGACCGCGACCCTCTTGAGAACCAGGGCACGGCGCAGGCGGGTGATATCCGATTCATCCTGAATCAGAATGGTATGGCGGCGCTCGCCGTCCGCGGTGGGCTGGTTCAATTCCCACAGCGTCTTGCCCCAAGCCTCGCGATCGGCGCAGGGGACCATTCGGACCTCGGGGATCGGCTCGCTGCCGAGGTGGCCTTCTTCCAGGGACGCGCGGTCGTAACAGAACGTGATGGCCAGGGCCTGATCGCCGAAGTCTACGAGTCCCTTCTTGGTCTTGTCGGTCAGGAGGGCGTCCAGGAACTTCACCTCATAGCCACCGACCTGCTGGCCCTTGAAGTAGATGATGCGTGGCGTGTCCACCCTGCTCCCGACGTCCAGACGCTTGATGACCTCGTAGATCATCCGGCTGACGAGGATGGGCTCGCCGGGAACGTCGTCCCGAACGAAGGACCGGAACGGTTCCCGCATCCCCAGACGGAAGTTCTTCTCAGTGGCCTGCCTCGCCAGTCTCCGATAGATGACGATGCGCCGGTTCTGCAGCAGGAACGTCAGGTCGAACACGTCCTCACTGCGGATGC
Source organism: Phycisphaerae bacterium (assembly GCA_017993835.1). Taxonomy (GTDB): domain Bacteria; phylum Planctomycetota; class Phycisphaerae; order Sedimentisphaerales; family Anaerobacaceae; genus PLanc-01. The sequence continues at coordinate 236,014 of JAGOLX010000002.1, read as the reverse complement.
GATAGGAATCGCGGAACAACTCGTTGCCGAAACTGTCGAAGAGGTCTTCATCTTTGGGAAGCGCGCGTCGGGCCTCCTTTCTCTCGGGCAGGACATGAGGCGTCAGGACGATAATGACCTCTCGTTTCAGATTCTCTCTCATTTCGGAGCGAAAGGCGAAACCGATCAGCGGCAGGTCTCCCAGAAGCGGGACCTTGTCCTGGACGAGCACCTCTTCCCGAGCGACGAGACCGCCGATGATCAGGGGGGTATTGTTCGGGATTCGCCCGTAGGTCTGCACCCGGCGCGCCGAGACGGTGGGAGCCGACGCCAGGATCGTGCCGTCCGAGGACTTCATCTCCAGGTCTTCGCCCACGACTTTGGCTGAGACGATCGTGTCGATGAGCATGCTGACCTCCGAGCCGGACTCTGCGATGCGGGGACGGATGTTCAAAACGATTCCCGTGGGCAGATACTGGAATGTGAAGCTGACCTTGTTGGTAGAGCTTGCCAACCCCTCCAGACTACTGGCGATGGGAATGTCCTGCCCGACGCGGATGGTGGACTGGCGATTGTCCAGGGTCAGCACGCTGGGGCGCGAGAGGATCTCCGCTCTTCCCGTCCGCACCAGGGCGCGGATCGTTGCTTCCCAATCCCACTGGAATTGCGGGTGATCGAAGATCTCATTGAGCTTGGAGGTATCGGGAGTGAAAAGGCGGAGCGTATCCGAGGTGCCTACGCCCAGGGACCCGGCGGTGATATCGAGGGGCGATTGGTTGAGTTCCCACTCGACGCCCAGATCCCTGAGCCCTTCCTGACTGATTTCCAGCACCATGGCCTCGATGAAGATCTGCCGGGCCGGACGGTCAATATAGGTGTCCAGGATCTGGCGGACTTCGCTGAACTGCTCGGGGTGGGCCGGATGGTACAGGACCAGAAGCTGTGTCATCGGAGACGCGATCGCGTTGTCCATCAGCTCGGAGGCGGCGCCCGGCGCCATGGAAAGCTTGATCTGCCCGCTCGAAGACGCTTCCTTCGTGCCTACCAGACCCGTGTACTCCTTCTTCGGGTCTTCGATGTTCACCACGTACGGGAGTTTGGGGAACTCGATCTTCGGGGGCACCTCCCCCGGCTGGTTCAGCGTCGTGACGCCGAAGCCCTTCAACATGTTCATCGCTGTGACGGCGTCCACGTAACTGAGCTGGATCAACTTGGCTTCCAGGTCCCGCACAGTCAGATCGGCCCGCATCGCGTTGAGCGAGGCAATCGTCTGCGTGACTTTGGGCTCGATCTGAGCCAGATCGGGATTGGCGGACAACGCGCCGTCCGCGCCGACGATCACCCCGAGTGCCCAGAATTGGGGCGGCTGGGAAACGAACGGGCGGTATCCGAACTGCAAGACGTGTGTGCCGCCCTGGCCGGACCGCGTGACGATCCGGCAACCCACCACGCCGGTCGGCGGGATCGGCAACGCATCGGCGATGGTGGTTGCGGGAGCACCATAGCCCAGTTCGGACCCCAGACTCAGGGCCAACTGGTCGGCGATCTCGTTGATCTCCATGCGGCTGAGCCTGGGCAGCGCGATGAGCTTGGTCGAGTCCGGTGGAAGGGCGAGCGTGGGCGTCATGTCCGTCGCTTCCTTCATGCTGACCTTCGAAGGGGGCGGGGTCTGCTGATTCGGGTCAGCGCTCTGCGTCGGAGCATCCAACGTCGGCGCCGCGTTCACATCCGGGGTCGGAAGATCCGCCGCCTCCATCGCCGCAGCCATTTGCTCGAGATTGGCCGGGTCGCTTCCCTCGACCATCACGCCGTTCGCAACGCGAGGCTGCTCCATCGCGATGTTCGTGTCCGTCTTCGTGGTGGACGAACAACCAAGGAAAAGGGATAGGCCCAACAGACCCACTCCCACGATGGAACGAAACGCGACGTTGTTGATGGAGGTCGCAACCAGATCCCGCTCGCGTGTGCCTGTGCCAGAGGCTTTCCCGGCGGCGATTGAAATCTGCGTTTCCCTCGGGTGTCTTGCCTTTTCAACCTGAGTCATTTCTTCAGCCCTCATTCAAGAGAACACGATTGATGACACGTTCTAGCGCCGACGATCCAGCCGCCAGAGTCGCCATTATACTCTGGAAGACCTCTTCTGCCAAAAGGTGGCAGTATACCGCAACGCAGGGTGCGAATCAATCTCAGTGTCTGGCACCACCCTGCTTGTGAGCAGTCCCGAAAAGTAGTTTACAGCGTCGATGACGCTTTGTACCATTTGCGGGCTTGCTGCCGGCTGCTCGATGTTGGTATGACGAGCACCGTGGCACGGTGATTAAGGCCGATATTATCCTGGGAGATTCTAACGAATGCGTGTGTGCTCGGGTCTGCTGGCGTGCATGGTGGTGTTCTGCTTTGTGGCGGTCGGGTGTCAGAGCGAAACCGGGCCCGAGCGGCTGCTTCGGAAGGTCGTGTTTCCCAACAGGTGGGTCGGAGATATTGACAAGGCCCGGATGAACGAACCCTCCGGGATCGTCTGGCACGCGACCCGCCGGACGCTCTTTGCCGTCGGTGATGAGGGAGAGGTACGCGAAATGGCGACCGATGGCGCCGTGATCAAGAAGAAACAGATTCGACCGGGGGCTGATTTCGAGGGCGTGACCTATGATCCCGCGACCGGTCTGGTGTACGTCGTCATCGAGGAGGAGGAGACGATCCTGGAAATCGATCCGGAGACCTTCGACATCCTGCGGGAATTCGTCCTCCCTCGGGACTTTCAGGGCAAGACCCTCCTGCGGGCCGGGGGCGAAGGCATCGAGGCTCTGACATTCGTTCCGGACCCCAGGCATCCCGAGGGCGGCGTCTTCTACGTGGGGAACCAGGCCTTCACTCTGTCCGACGAACAGGATATCTCGGCGGTGTTCCTCGTGGAGTTGCCGCTTCGCACGCGGGTCGGCGAACCGAAGATCACAGGGTACTTCTCGCCGGGCATCATCGACCTGTCCGGACTCCACTACGATCCGACGACCGACCGTATTCTGCTCATCAGCGACGCGACGAACCTGCTGCTTGAGTACTCACGCAATCATCGCCTCCTGAACGTCTATGCCTTCCCGGGAGACAACCAGGAGGGGGTGACCGTCGATTCCGACGGGTTCATCTACATCGCGCAGGATTCAGGCGGTATCGTCAAGCTCAAGTGGCTTCGTTAACCCGCGATTCGCCCCAGTGGAACGGGCTGGGTTCATCGCGCCTCGAAACCAGCCTTGAGGTTCGGCGCGGAGAACGCCATGGCGATCAGCGCGTCGCCTTGCTCGATGCGATACTCCCCGTCCACGGTTCCCGCAGCGCCCGTCTTGGGATTCATGATGACCTGGTCCTGCCTGCGAATGCCAAGCAGGATGACGGGGTTCTTGCGGTCGCGGTTTGCGTACAGTGTCTGCGCACACTCGGCAAAGGTCATACCGAGGAAGGAGTCCGGATAGGACTCCGGCGGAATGATGTAGATCTCGTTGCCTTCGAAGGAATACGTGAGCAGGTCCTTGTAGACGACGGAGAGCTGCTTGTTCACCGCGCAGTGAGCCAGGATTCCGACGCCGATCTCCGTGGTGCAGATCGTCTCGTCCGCGCCGGCGTCCCGCAGGTGCTGGCTGTTGTCCGAGTTCACGACCTCGGCGATGATGTGCGGTCTTCGCTTCTTGCATTCGCTCAGTAAAGCCAGAATGATCATCGCGCTCTTGGCGTCCGGGTCGGGACTTTGGTCGTCGGCGAGCACGATAACCGTGTCCGCCAGGCTGACGCGGGCACTCTTCAACGTGCCGTGGCGAATGGGATCCTCGCTGATGCAATAAACCTTGTGGAAGGGGTGGGCCTTCTGGAACTCCTTGTCGTTCTGCAGCTTGTTGTCGATAATGACAATGTCGGCGTTCGGCTTGCCTTCGGGGTGCCGCAATTCGCTGATGACCCGTCTTCCCCTCGCGTTCCAGTTGCAGATGACGATATGGTCCGTGACGTCCTTAGGCATTTTGATCTCCTCCCTTCGTAGGAAGGCGGCCGCAAAACGTCCGGCCACCGCACCGAAGAAGAACACGCTCAGAATGAATATGAGAACGGAAACCACGCGTCCCGGCCAAGTGACCGGATAGCGATCCTCGAACCCGCTGAACAGATACACCGTGATGGACCAGAACGACTCGGGAATGCTCTCGAAGGACCGGTTGTTGTACCGCTCGCAGAAGAACATGACGAGCGTCCCGATCACGTAAAGGCAGATGAACGTGATCAGGAGTCGGACGTGGGCGTGCTGTTGAGTGAATCTGCGGACCAGGGACCGGTATCTCACCACGTAGGTCAACACGATAAGACAGGCGATGGACCAGAAGACGGTCGGCAGGTAGTCCGAGAAAGTCTTCTTGAGAAGCCCTTGCTCTCTGTAGTAAGCCATGGACTGCGGATGAATGGGGACAATCGGCTTCATCCGGTGGTCCAGGATTCCCTCGAGCGCATCTTTTAATGAGAAGTGGTATTTGCCGAGATCGGCGCCTTCGACGCCGTGCTCCATGCGGATCGTCTCTTCCTTCTCGAAGATCAGTGCTGTGATGCGTCTCACGAAATCGGGTGGGAGCCTGCGGGCGTGGTTTCTGGCTTCGTCGAAACGGTTCCTCGCCACGAGGATGGCCCGCACGCCCACGGCCTTGACCGGTTTGTCCTGGGTGCTATAGGTCTGTGCCGGGATTTCCGTGTAGACGAAATAGGGGAACGCCCGAATCAGCCTGTTGGCCAGGCCTTCGTTGATGGGAATGAGCGTTACGTAGTCCTGCAGGGAGATGCCGTCGATCTTCTCCGTCAACAGAGGGGTGGGAATCCCCGCGGTGACGCAGGCCGCGTCCAGCGAGTTGGACAGCAGCATGTCTCTGGCCTGTGAGAAACCGCATCGGACATCCGTCAGGTCATCCGCCTCCCAGCCGTCCAGGGCGAAGATCACCGTGGCGCTGTTGCTCGTATTCTCCGGCGGCGCGCCCGTTCGGATCCTCCTGCCCTTCAACTGATCGAGGTGGTCTATGCCGCTCTTGCGCGTGGCGATGATCTGGATCAGCTCCGTGTACAGCGATGCGACGGCCTGGGCCTTGGCCGAGGGCAGGCAGAACATCTCCTGCCCGTGGCTGAAGTAGTAGGCCGTGTCGTTCTGCACGAGGGCGAGGTCCACCTGTTCTCGATCCAGCAGTCGGAGGTTCTCGAGCGCGCCGGTCGTTTCGACCACCTCGATGCAGACGTCGTTGGGATAGGCATCCTCGATCACCCTCTTGATACCGCATCCCATCGGGTAGTAGACACCCGTCTTGCTCCCCGTGGCAAGACGGAGTGTGACTTTCTCCGCCGCGGCCAGATCCCCGAACGGAAGGCACAGGGCCGCGAAGATAGCCAAGACAATCCGCGACGAGAACGTCCTGACGATTCCCGGCCCCAAAGGATTATGTGTCCTTCTGACCGTTCGCAACGGTCCGGATCTTCCGTGAGTCGGTTGGATACCATCCGGACAACAGACCTTGCGGGCCAGACAAACGATACGGTGGCTCATGCGGGACAGTATCGCCGCTAAGGCGCTGGGTGTCAACGCTCTGGCCGACAACGTCCGCGACTCCCGTACCTGGCGATCGTCAATCAGACCAGCGGGGGCGCGCGCCTATCCCGAACGGCTGACACGCGGATCTTCAGTCTGTTTGGGTTCGACACACCGAGAATCCGTGTGTCGCCGGCTCATCCTACGGCCTCCACTCCGACGCAAAGACATAACGTCCCGACTCCACAGCGAAGACCGCGTTCCCATCTTCCACGCGAAGGAACGTGATCCCCTTGGCCTGAGCCGGCTCGTTGCCGCCTTCCGTGACGGATTCGGGGTTCGTCGTCGGTAAGTACACCGTGGCGGTGGTGTTGGCCGGGACCGTGGCATTCAACGTGAACACGCCGTCTGCGATCCTCCAGTCGATCGCGATGGGGCCGCGAATCGATTCATAGGTGCCCTTCGCCCATTCGAGCCCGCCACCCGGACGCGGCCGAATCGTGAAGCGCTTGTACGCGGGGTATTCCTCATCTGGGTTGATCCCGATGATGTTCCGCCACATCCACTCGCCCACGGAGCCCAAGGCCCAATGGTTGAACGAGTTCATGCCGGCGTTTTGAAAACCTCGACCTTTGACGTAGCCGTCCCAGCGTTCCCAGATCGTGGTGGCGCCCTGCTCCACCATGAATCCCCACGACGGGAAGGTGCGCAGGCAGAGCAGGCGATACGCTTCGTCGTTGTACCCGTTGCGCGTCAGCTCCAGCATCAGGCGATGCGTGGTTTGGATGCCGGTGGACATGTGCGCATCGTACCGTTTGAACCCTTCGACCATGTGCTGTGCCGCATTCGGCCGCAGTCCGGCGGGCAACAGGTTGAAGTTCAGGGCCAGGGCATAGCCCGCCTGCGTGTCGCCTTCAATCCGACCGTCGGCGTTGACGTATTTCTTGTTGAAAGCGGTCTTGATGTCTTCGAACATCCGCGCGTACTTCAGCGCCTCGTCTTTGCGACCGATGACAGCGGCCATCTTCGCCACGATCTCGGTCGAGTGAGCGAAGAAGGCGGTGGCGAGCACGTGCGGCGGCACCGCGCCGCCCGTTCTGGGCCAGCCATTCATGATGATCGTATCGCCGTTGAGCCAGTCGTTGTACTTGCTGCCCAGCTCGTTCTCCCAGAGCATGTTCGGGTTCTTGCTGTGGACGAAATCGACCCAGCGCCGGGCGGATTCGAAATGCTCCTCGAGCAGGCGCGTATCCGCGTAGTTCTCGTACATGCGCCAGGGCACGACGGTGCCCGCGTCGGCCCAGGCCGGCGTCCCGCCCGACCACGTATCCTCGTACATCGGGGCAAAATTCGGATAGCGTCCGTCCTTGGCCTGGGAATCGCGCACGTCCGGTATCCACTTGCTGAAGAACCCGGCCATGTCCATATTGAATATGGCTGTTTGCCCGAATGCCTGAATATCTCCCATCCACCCCGCGCGTTCGTTCCGCTGCGGACAGTCGGTGGGTATGCTGTGCATGTTGCCGCGCTGCACCCAGACGATCATGTGCATGATCTGATTGACGAGCTCGTTCGAACACTCGAACTGCCCGGCATCAGGCGCAGCGGAATAGAACACCCGCCCGACGATATCTGCTGCCGTGGGCCTGTAGGACACTCCCGTCAGCTCCACGTAACGGAAGCCGTGATAGGTGAACCGCGGCTCGTACACCTCCTCGCCGTCGGTGCGCTTGGTGTACGTCTCCATCTGGTCTGCGCCACGGATGTTGTCGGTGTAGATCGTGCCGTCATCGTTGAGCATTTCCGCGTGACGCAACCTGACGGTGCTGCCCGCCGGCCCGCGCACTTTGAGCCTGCACCAGCCCACCATGTTCTGGCCGAGATCGAACACGTGGACGCCCGGCTTGGGCTCCGTCGCGTTCACGGGCTTACGCTCCTGGACCACCCGGATCGGCTCGTTGCGCTGCCATACCAGGTTCACCCGGGCAAGATCCTGGACGATGTGCACGGCGTGCCATCGACTGTCATCGAAGCCCGAGCGGTCCCAGCCGGGCATTTCCTTGCGCGCGTCGTACACTTCGCCGTCGTAGATGCTGTCGGACCGGATCGGCCCATCGCTCGTGCATCGCCACGATCCGTCCGTGACAATCGTCTGTGTCTTCCCACCGGTTAGCTCGATGTCGAGCCGGAGGATAAGACCTCTCTGCCCGTGAAAGGGCCGGTCGCTGGGCGCAGGAGACCCGAAGAACCGTCCGGCGTACCAGCCATCGCCCAGCAGGGCGCCCAGCGCGTTGTCTCCGGACACGAGCAGGTCCGTCACATCGAACGTCTGATACTGTACCCGCTTGTCATACACCGTGTACTCCGGCGCCAGGATATGATCGCCCACCCGCTTGCCGTTCAGGTGCAACTCGTACAGACCCAAACCGGTGACGTACGCGGTGGCCCGGCGCACCGGCCCGTCTACGGTGAACGACTTGCGCATCATCGTGGCCGGTCTCAATTCCACGCCGCCGGCATCCGCCTTCGCCCGTCCATCCACGAGTTTCGCCTTCGACCAGGCCTCGGTATCGATGGAATCCAGGGCCGTTACAGCGGCGCCCTGCGCAACGTTCTTCTCGCCGGCCAGGACGTACATCTCCGCCAGTGCGAGACCGAAGTTGTTCCCGTCGCGTCGGCGCAGCTTCGTCGCAGTCACCCGCACGTGACGAGCCTGGACCGGCGCAAACGGATAGACCAGCGCATCGTCGCCGGGATTTGCGAGGTCTTCGGCGGTGCGATCCACCACCGTCCTGGCGTCCGAGAAGTCGGCCTGCTGCGCGACCTCGATCCGGAACCGCACCGGGAACAGGAAACCCGGGGTATCCTGATAATCGAACGGACGAGCGGGAAACAGGCGGACCGCATCGATTGGCCTCGATTGGCCGAGATCGACAGCCACCCACTTCGTGGCATCGGCCGAGTTGGCAAAATCGCTGTGATAGCCGTTGTGCGGAGATCGAGACTGCGCGGGCCCTTCGTGCGCAATCCACTGCGCCGTCCAGTCGGAGGGCTGGAGCAGTCCCATGGACCACAGCGCCGGTTTGGACCAGCTCGATGGGGTGCCGTCCTTGTCCCACACGCGAACCTTCCAACAGCATCGCATACGGCTGGTCAGCGACCTGCCGGAGTAGACCACCTGAATCGTCTGGTCCGACTCGACCTTCCCGCTGTCCCAGAGGTCGCCCTGGTCCGCATCGAGCTTCTCCTCGCTCTGGGCCACCAGGATTCGGTAGGCGCTCTGTTTCTGCCCACGCTCCAGAGACTCGAAGACCCAGCTCAGCCGCGGCTTGGGCGTATCGACTCCGAGCGGGTCGCGGAGGTACTCACATCGCAAGTCCGTCACCTGGGCTGCTGCGACGATTTGGCCGCAACATAGTACTGTCAGGACAGCGATGAGACAGGGCACGAAGGGGCTTGAGCCGTGGTTTGTCGTGGGCATCTTCTTCCATTCCATACAGTTTCCTTCACGTGATCCAGTCCGGTATCCTCTGGAGGGGACCCCCCTTCAGCGGGAGGTCCCCTCCGCCATACAGATCTCTTCTTTCGATCAGAACGGCTTGTGGACTGGCGTGGTTCTGCCGGCCAACCAGAGAATCTCTCCCAGAGACAGAGCACGCGAGTACAATCGGAAGTCGTCAATCTGGGCATCCAGGAATTCCGAACTGCCGTCCGACGAGCCAATATAACCACTTGCCGACCCAGTTGTCATTATCGGTCCGCTGGCCGCTGCCACGCCGAGCAGTCCGCCATCGGCGTAGACTCTCTTGTGCGAACCATCGTACGTCGCCGTGACGAGATGCCACTCTCCATCGGTATAGTCCGACGGATTGATGGGCGTGTCCAGCTCCGCGTAGCGCCCGTTGACGCCCAGACCCAGAGACAGAATGGTGCCCCATTCCTGGAACGAGAGAAGGTGGCGGGCGCTTCCGTCTTCCTTTCTGTAGATCTCGCACCACCGGTTGAAGGTGATGTCGTCCGGTTTCACCCAGGCGCTGATGGTGATCGCCGATTCCGGCTTCAACGTCGGGGAATGAGCGATACGAACGGCCTGGCTCCAGCCATTCAAGTCGATAGCCTGGCCGTCCACGCCGGGGCCATAGGTGGGACTGTCCAGCGCTGTGCCGTGGTTGCCCTGGCCCGAACTGTCGTTGACGTTGCCTTCGAACTCGATGTGCGCGATCAGACCTTCGGGGGTGGGCTCGACCGGCGAGATCAACTCGCCAACTTGAGGATACAGGCAGATCGCATCGACATAGAGCAGGCCCTTGGCGCCGGCGCCGTCCACCCCGACGGTCAGACTGGTAACATCCTGCAGATCGGCGTTCACTGTCGCCAAATCGATATTCCACGCCTGCCATTCGGCGCGGGCAATATCGGCGGCATCGCCGTCATAGGCGATCTTGGTGCTGTTGATCTTGATGTACAGTTGGCCGGTGTTGCCCGTCGCGCCGTGGAACATGAGGGACAACGTCTGAATCCCTCTGATAGTCCAGTCAGAGGCATTGAATGACAACGTCGCCTCCGACAAGGGGGCAGAACTGTTGTCATAGGAGAGGGGCAAGGACTGCTTGCCGGCATAGACAATCGTCTTCTCCGCGAAGGGGACATCCTCATGGCCGGCGATCGCGCCGTTGTTGGTCGTGCCCCAGCCGTCGATCCAGGACTCGTAGATGCGGGTGCCCAGACCCTCCTCGTCGTTATAGGCCTCGAAGTCGTCTACCACACTGTAGGCCAGCGTGGAGAAGCTCCAGACGTCGCCGGCGTAGGACGCCGGGGTCCCTGCGTCATTGACCTCAGTGACAGACCAGTAGTACGTGGTTCCGTACAACAGCGAGCTCAAGGTATAGGTGTTTCCGGCCACCGTGTCGACCAGCGTCAGGTCGTTGGCGTCTGTGCCCAGGTAGACCTCATGGGAGACGGCTTCTCGTCCCGCGCGCCAGCTCAGTTCGACCTCGATGCCGCTGGCGATATCGCCGGCCGCAGGTTCGGGCTCTCGGGCATAGGTGGGAATCGCGAAGAAGCGCACTTCGCTGAGACCATAGGCCGCAACCAGCCCGGCCTGATTGCTCTCGACGTTGATCCTGACCATCTTGGCCATCACGTTGCCGAACTGGACGACCGTATTGGCCTCATAGCCGTCCTGCCCTGTTGTCTGGGCAAATGCCGGAACACCCTCCACGGGAGTCCAGGTGGCGCCGTCGGTGCTGACGACGATGTTCACGTCCTTGACGCCGAGGCCCGCAAGGGCTTCCGTGTCGCCGTTGGAATTCCACACCAGCATGCGATCCAGCTTGTAGGCCTTGTCGAACTCGAACTGGATCCAGGGCGACACATCGCCGGCGGCGCTGCGCCACATGGTCCCTTCTTCCGTCGAGTGTTGATCCGCATCATTGAGCCCGGAGCCATCGACGGTCTTCTCGGGGCCGCTTGCATCGGAATCCTGGCTGGAAGCCGTGGCCTGGACGCCCTCGATCGGAATCGAGTAGGGTTCCACCGTGAAGCTCCAGACGCTCCCCTTGTAGATCGTGTTGCCTGTGACCTCATCGACGCGCCAGTAGTAGGTCTGACCGAACTGCAGAGGCGCCTGGGGATTGTAGCTGCTCAGATCCTGTGCCTGACTTGCCAGGACATCCTGCGGCTTCTCTCGGGCCGCATCGGTGACCTTGTCGAGGTCCGTGCCGAAGTACACATCGTGTGCGTCAGCGGATGCTCCCGGCGTCCAGCTCAGGACGATGTCCCGCAGCACGTCGTCGCTGCCGTCCGTCGGATACGGTTTGGAGGCCTTCGTCGCACCCACTCGGGAGCCGACCTGGAAGTTGTCCGTCCACATGCGGTCGCTGCTCTCGCCGTAGTACCCGCAGCCAATCACCGCGTTGGAGAAGTCCGTATCGGGAAGAAGCTCTTTCAGGTCCACCATGCCCAGCGAGGTCTCGTCCGTGAAGATCTCGATCTTGTTGTCGTCCAGCATGAAGTGAACTGCGAAGTTGTGCCATTCGCCGATCGGGGCTGTCGACTTGAGGCCGCTGTCGTATTCCCCGTTGTGGAAGATGCCGATCTTGCCCCAGCTTCCCGCGTAGTCGCTGCCCCGGAAGAACACGGCCAGCGCCTGGGCATCGAAGAAGGTGTCGACGCCGCTGGCGGAGATCCAGATGTCGAAGCGGTCGTCGCATTGCACGCCGTCCACCTGCACGACAAAGTCCGTCCGCAGGCCGTAGGCGATGCTCCAGTCATTGCCGCTGCCGCCGGTTTGGGTCATGCCCGTCTCGGAGCCGGCGCCGTTGCCGCCGGGCCAGGGGGTGTTGCCGGGAAGCGCGTTGTCATCGGAGTTGATGGACCAGTAGGCCTCGGGCCATTGTCGTTGGGGATTGCCGTAGCAGTTCTCGACGGGCAACCCCTCGGCGGGCACCGGATAGACCCCCCAACTCCTGCCGGCCATTCCACCTGCATCCGTGCCGGTAAACGTGTCGCTGTAATCGAGGTCGACGATAAGGCGTGACGAGCCGACCGCAACTCCGGTGTTCTCCGCCTGAGCGGGAACCCCAGCCAGCAGGACTACTCCCAGAACAACAGACACAGTCACTAATCTCATGATCATCCTCCTTTGGAGCCTAGCTCCTACACAGACCGTTCTTGCCGCAGAATGCCTACAACGAGGATTTGTACGCCATTGATTGCCTGTCCTGTCTAGCCTGCCTTCTTCCCCACCGCAATGCCAGGGAGCTTGTAGAAGAACAACCAGGTTCCGATCTTGGAGCCGAGGTCGATCGTGCTCCTGGCATCGTTACGATTCCACATGCGCCACTCGACGCGGCCATCTTCGAACAGGAAGTTCCCGCCTTCCGGCTCACCGTTGTTCGCTTTGGCGTGCGTCGCCGAAGGAACGGTCTCGCCGGTCTCGCCGTCTGTCACTTCCCACTTCAGGGTGCCGTTGTTGGCGGAGGGCGACCACGTTCCCACAGCTTGCAGGCGGTCGCTCATCACCGGCGCGGCGCTGTACTTGCCTCCGAGTTTCTTGCGTGCGTGCCACTCGCCAATGCCGTTGCAGTTGTATTCGCAACTGCCGCTCAGGTTGCGATGCGGCAGGTAGAAATACCCGGTGAGGACGGGTTTCTTGGCAGCCTGCGGGTCGTCGTTTCGCCACAGGTCGGCGAGCCGGTGCCATTTGTCGGTGGGACAGAACAGAACGTGCGCGCGAGGCTTCTCCTCTGCTGTCCTCTTGGATTCGACCAGGTACGTCTTCCAGAAGGCCGCCATCCTGACTCCGAGCCAACTGATATCGTAGCCGTCCGTGTTGTCGGGAAAGAAGCCCTCATTGTCCGCAGCATACATGTGAAGGGCGACTCCCCATTCGTGCTGGTTGTTCGCACAGAACGTGCGCCAGCCGCTCTTCCGCACCTTGCCGAGCGTGGGCAGCAGGATCGCCATGAGAACGGCGAGGATAGAGACAACGACAAGTAGTTCGATCAGCGTGAAGCCCCTGGACCGTTTCCTGCTCATCTTCCATACTCCTTCCAAATCACCGCCATAACGGCTGTTCTGATCCTGCAACAGTCTCTGTCTGACCTGGTCCTCCGTGCCACGGCACGGTTCGTTCATAGCTTCTCCGGTGTGCATGGCCTGAGTCGGCGTCCGCGCGCAGCACGCCCCAAGCTGAGAGTCCCGGCGGCTTGTACGTCTCTTCTCTCGCTATTCCTGTGACAAACGATGGCATGGGAAACAGGGGGCGCGTCCCAGAACGGATCGTGGAGGGAATCCAGGCGCATTCGCAGGGCGACCTTGGCCGATGACAGGAGCCGCTCAATGCCCCTGTCGGGCGACCGGGACGACTGACTGTGTCCGTACAGGGACCGACACCCCTCCGACCTGCCCAGGCCCAAACAGTCATCGAATGTCCTCAGAAACGATCGCACCTGTCGCCCTGTCGCTTTGACCCGCCACGCGTAGCCATCACTCCTCCTCGCGATCTACGAAACCCCAAGAAGTTGTCGGCCCCCCCCGTTCTTCGTGAGTCTACTGCGTGGTACTGTTCTTGCGTGTGTATTGTGACCGGCTACTGCTCTCCTATATCTTCCTGTGCCATAGCCAGATGGCTTCGCATGGCTTGTTCCGCTTGATCGGGATTCCCTGCGCAGACAGCGTCCCGGATGGCCCGATGTCCGGAAATGGCTCTCTCGACGTTCACGGCCATCGTCTTGTCGCGGGATTCACGCAGCAGTTCCGCGACCGGCTGCAACATGATTTGAAACACCTCGTTGTCTGCCGCCTGCAACAGGATATTGTGGAAATCGAGGTCTCGATCCACACAGAGCTTCGTGTCTTGCTTGTGACTGTCCATGTCCGCGATCGTCTGGCTCAGTGCCCGCACATGCGCGTCCGTGCGACGCTGGGCCGCATAGCGCGCGATCCCGCATTCGATGTAGATACGTGCCTCGATCAGGTGGGTCAGCGTCTGCGCCGACCTGCGGATATTCAGCGACAGGACCTGAGCGGCGGCCTGAGGAGACGGCTTGGCGACTCTCGGCCTGCACCCCTGGTTGATCTCGATCAGACCCTGGGACTGGGCCACTCGCAGGGCCTCGCGCAAGCTGTATCGGCCAACCCCGAAACGACTGGCCATCTCGCGTTCGGCCATGATGGGCATCCCCGGTTTCAGGCCGCTGTCGATGATGTAGTTCTGCAAGGCCCGGATGAGAGACTCCGTCTTACTGGAACTGGGCAGCTTGGTTACAAAATCTCCTGCTGGCTCCATGCCCTAATGATAACACGCACACGCATGTCTATCGAGGCATTCTTTCTCCTGCCGCCGCGGCGCGAACGGCGAATCACCCGGCGACATCGCGGCCTGTTCGAGGCTGGGCGAAAGGAGCCGTGAAGCGATAGTCCCCGGACCCGAGGGTCAGAACCACCCCAGTCGGGGGACTCGGCTGCACGGCAATCTCCGGATGTTCATCGAGCGGCCGGCCCGATTCCCGAACCCCATCAGGACCGGCGGCAGGCAGAAAGACGCGAGCCTGCGTATTGGGCGGCACTGTGATGTTGAGTGTCAGAGTGTCTTCCTTGCGGGTCCAGTGGCTGACAATCGTGCCGTGGATGGACTCGTAGGAAGCTTTCGCCCAGGTCAGATCGCCGACGACCTCGGGCTTGATGACGAACCGTTTGAAGCCTGGCCCGGCGGGATCGGGCCGAATCCCGGCCAATGCCCGATAGAACCATGCATCCACACTGGCCAGGGCCGGGTGGTTGTGCGAGGCCTCGATGCCGGGCCATTGCTCCCACACGGTAGTGGCGCCTTTGCCGAGCATGTAACCCCAGCCGGGATAGTCCTGTTGTGTGGCCATCGCGTAGGCCAGGTCGCTGTCGCCTTGTTCGGTGAGCTGGTAGAACACATAGAGCGTGCCGACGATGCCGGAACTGACATGGTTGTTGCGTTTCTCACGGATGCTACGACGCAGTTGTTCCTCCAGGATCGAGCGTCCCTCGGATCGAACGACGTTGAGGTACAACGCCAACGCCGGGCCGGTCTGACTGTCTTCAACCCGCAAACCACTGTTGGGATCGAGGAACCGCCCGCAAAACGCTGCGCGGATCGATTCGGCCAGCTCGCCGTAGTGTTCCGCGTCGCGCTGGTTGCCCAGCAACGCTGCGGTATCAGCGATGATTTGCGCGTACCGCGCGTAGGCCGCGGTGTTCGACAGGGCCGGGGGCGTGCGTTTGGGACGGATGGCGTTCTCCTCGAGCCAGTCGCCCAGGCCGAAATTGATGCAATGACCCTCGGCGCGGGAGGTGAGGTAGTCCACGTACCGCTTCATCGGCTCATAGCCTTCTTCGAGAATCCGCCGGTCGCCGTAGTACTGGTAGAGGTTCCACGGCGTACGGATGACCGCGCCCGACCACCACGGTCCCGACGCCCACGTCGGCGCGTCTTCCGGCCCGCTGCCGCCCCACCCGGGGTCCGGGGCGATCGCGGCGACGTACCCGCTGGATTCCTGGGTGCCGACCATGTCGCGGAACCACTTGGCGTAGAAGGTGGCCATGGCCATGTTGTAGATCGCCGCGTCCTGGGCTACACAGCCGTCCTGGAGCCAACCGACCTTCTCGCGGTGGGGGCAGTCCGTGGGAATGCTGTGGATGTTGCACTGGATGGTCCGCAGGCAGATCTCGTGCTCGCGGTTGATCAGATCGTTGGAGCAGGCGAACGTCCCGACCGGCACCGCGTCGGTGTGGACGAATTGGCCGGTGATGGCGTCGAGATCGGGTTGCCGGTCCAACCCCTCGATCTGAATATAGCGAAAGCCATGATAGGTGAACCGCGGTTCGACGACGTCCTTACCGCCCGAACACAAGAACACGTCGCGCTGGAAGGGACCGAAGGTGAACTCCCGATTGATGGGGTTCAGCGTTCCGTCGGGATTGAGCCGTTCGTTATAGTGCAGGGTGACCATCTGGCCGGGTCGGCCGGCGATCTCGAACCGCGCCCAACCGGTCATGTTCCGCCCCATGTCCACGACATACACGCCCGGCTTGGGTTCGCTGACGGCGACCGGCTTGATCGACTCGGTCACGCGGATGGGCGGCTGGTCCTGGGAGACGAGCCTGCCGGCCGGCGACGCGGCCTTTCGGACCGGCCCCCAGGCGGCATCGTCAAACCCCGGGCAGCTCCAGCCGGGTTGCCGCTGGCGCGCGTCGATGACTTCGCCGCCCCGGACGCAATTGTTGAGAATCTCACCGGGCGAGCAGGTCCAGGATTCGTCCGAGACGATGCGGGTACTCTCGCCGTTCTTGTATTCCACGTCGATCTCCAGGCGCAGCATGGGCGCGCTGGTCCAGGGCGCCTGATAGAAGCCCCAGAGTTCAGCAGTGGGGGGACACAGCCAGCCGTTGCCCAGGATCGCCCCAACGGCGTTTTGGCCCCGGCGCAGTTGGCGGGTGACGTCGTAGCTGACGTACTGCACTCGCTTGCGGTAATCGGTGAAACCCGGGTCCATGACGTGATCGCCCACCTTCTCGCCGTTGAGATACAGTTCGCAGTAGCCCAGCCCGCACACCGTCGCGGTGGCGCGGACGATATCCTGATCCAGCGTCGCGTCTTTGCGCAGCAACATCGCCGCCAGGGGCGTGGGCGTCAGGTTGTACGGGATGCTCTCGTCGAGGAGATTGCGATAGTCGGTCAACGCACGCGGGTTCCATTCGACATGGTCGACAGCGTCCATCGCACGGACAGGCTTGTTCACCGCGATGTTTCGACCGTTCACGATCACTTCCATAGCGCCCAGAGCGAAGCAATAATAGGGCTTCTCGTCCGTGTCACGGTTCCACAGCCGCGTGGCGGTGACGCGAACGTAACGGGCTTTCACTCCATGGGCCGGGAAGGTCTGAGGCGTGTAGGCAACCGGTCCGTAGTTGCTGCGGGTGTGATCGGCGACCGTGTGCGGGACAGTGAAAGCTGGATCGGCGGCCGCCTCGATGCGAAAACGCAGGGGGAATCCGAAGCTCTTCATCTCGAGTTCATAGGGCAACGCAGCCGGGTGCAGACGGACCTGTTCGATTTCGGCAGTCTGCTCCAGATCGATCTGCACCCACTTCTCGGTGTCTGCCTGCGCGGCGGGTTCGCTGTGGTAGCCGTTGTACCTGCGGCCGGGGTAGCTCCAGCCGTCATGGGCCGAGATCCAACGGCTTCGCCAGTCTTGTGGTCGCAGGATCCCCATGGACCAGTGGGCCGTTTCGCTCCAGGCAGAAGCCTCGTCGCGGTCGTCCCAGGCCCGTACACGCCAGCAGCAATGCCTGCGGGAGACCAGCGGCTTGCCGTCGTACTCGACGTGAATCGACTGGTCAGAGATCACCTTGCCGCTGTCCCACAGGTCGGGTTGGTCTTGGCGCAAGGCGTCCGGCGTAGTGGCGACCTGCACCTGATAGGCACGTTGATACGCAGCGCGGCGATCCGCGGTGAACTGCCAGCCCAGCCGCGGTCGCAGCGCATCGACACCCAGCGGATCGACACGATACTCGCACCGGAGATTGACCGGGTGGATCGCGCCTCCAACACTCGATGCCAGAATGATCACAACCCCCAAGCCTTGGCAGCACGTTCGTCGCATAGAAACACCTTTCGCCTTCCCACTCGCGGTCTGCCCGCGGTCAATCGCCTACAACTGCCTTTTCGCGGCTTTCCATATGGTCTGCTGGATCTCATCGGCGGACGGCACTGCCGCCTGCTCCAGTCTCCTGGACACAGGAGCAGGAATATCACGACCGGAAATCGTCATGATCGGTCCATCCAGATGATCGAAGAACATCGCCTGGCAACGCTCCGCTACCCTGGGTCCAATCGATAGACCTTTGGGCGCCTGCTCCACAATGACCAGAATGCCCGTTTTGGCGAGAGACTGGCCGAGCGTCTCATAGTCAATGTCGTGAGGGCTGATGGTGCGCAGGTCGATCAGCTCGACGCTCACCCCCTGTTGCTCGATGGTTTGGGCGGCCTGCTGGCATTCCTGGATCATCTTGGAGTAGCTCACCACCGTGACATCGCTGCCGGCCTTGATGACCTTCGCCTTTCCGATGGGTACGAGGTAATCCAGATCGTCCACAGGCACGTCGGACGGAACCGGGTACAGCGCATGATGCTCAATCATCAGGACAGGATCTGTTCCGGTCATGGCCGAATTGAACAGCCCGATGTAGTCGAAAGCATTGGAAGGAGCAATGACCGTCCAGCCGCTGAACAGGGAGAACAGCCCGGCCGGATCCATCGAATGCTGACCGCCATAGCCGCAGCCGATGGCGACTCTCGTCCGGACGACGACCGGCACATCAATAGCATTCCCATACATATACCGCAGCCTGCCGATCTGATTGAACAGTTGATCGGCCGCGACGAGCGAGAAATCCGGGAACATGATTTCCACGATGGGTCGCAGACCGCTCATCGCCGCGCCGCCGGCAAGCCCGACGAATCCGGCCTCCGAAATCGGCGTGTTCAGGACCCTGTCGGAGTACCGCGGCAGCAATCCCTTCGTCGCCCCGTAGGGTCCGCCGCCGAAGTTGGCGACTTCTTCCCCCAGGACGAACACGCGGTCGTCCTTCTCCAGCCAACGGCCTGTCACGGATGCGATGCCCTCCACGTATCGGATCTGTCGGCGTTGCGGATGATCTTCTATTTCACTGAAGGGCAGACCGCTGCACCGATCTGCGGGACTGCGCAGCCCTTCTTCCACGGTCGCGACGTCCGGCCAGAGAGCCTCCTGAACGTGCAGCACGCCGTTGTCGCTGACTGTGCAGAATGCGAGGGCCGCACTCACCGCGTCATTTGCCTTCTGTCGCAACCGTCGGATCTGCGCGTCGGAGAGCAGCGCAAGCTCGGTCAGCTTCTGGGGGAACGTCGCAGTGGGGTCCATGCACCACCAGTTCGACTCCTCTTCTTTTTCCCGATAGCCATAGTTGCTGCCGGGAATGGGGCCGGCATGGTGCAGGTAGCGATAGCACTTGGCCTCGATCAAGGTGGGGCCTTGGCCCGTGCGAGCCCTCTGGACCGCCCTCTGCATTCCCGTGTATACGGACACAGGGTCCATGCCATCCACGATCAATCCGTCGAACCCATAGCCAACCGCCTTCACGGCCAGGTCGCCGATGGCGGTGGCGCTGTGAATGGAGGTGGCGACCGCGTAGAGGTTGTTCTCGATGAAGAACACGATGGGCAGTTTCCAAATCCCGGCCAGGTTCATCGCTTCGTGGAACGCGCCCTGATTCACTGCTCCGTCGCCGAAGAAGGAGACGATGACCTCCCCGCCTTCGTTGCGTTTTGCGGCGAATGCGGCGCCCGTCGCGAGCGGGATTCCGCCCGCGACGATGGCATTCGTTCCGATGACGCCGATCTCTCGGTTGCACAGGTGCATGGAGCCGCCGCGGCCGCCGCAACAGCCAATCGACAGGCCCATGATCTCGCCCATCAGGTTGGTGACCTCCGTTTGGAGCGAGGGCGGGACGTCATCCTGAAGGGCATTGAAACCCTTGTGGGCATAGTTCTCTACCGCTTTGGACAGATAGTGATGATGGGCGCGATGGGTGGACGCTATCTTGTCCGACGGGCTCAGCGCCGACATCGCCCCCGCGGCACAGGCCTCGTGGCCGATGCTCGTGTGAACCGGTCCGTGAATACACCCGTCCGCGGAGAGTCTCAGCAGCGTCTGTTCAAATTCTCGTATGAGGAACATCTCGAACGCGGTGTTGGCCAACTGCTTTGGCGACAATCCTCGGTAGTCCGCATCGTCGCTGCAAATCCTCTGCACGTCGGAGTTCATGTTGACCGCAACATTTCTCATACTTCTCTATCTGTACCTGATATAGGCCACTTTGTGTTCTGTGAAGAACTCCACGCCGGTGTCGCCCGCTTCGGGAAGCCCGCAGCCGGACAGCTTCACGCCGCCAAAGCTCAACTGAGGTTCCTTGAATGCCGTGGGGATGTTGACGTGAGTCAGCCCGACCTCGGTCCGTTCCACGAAAGTCAGAGCTCTGTGGAGGTCCTTCGTATAGACTGACGAGGAAAGCCCGAATCGTACGCGGTTGGCGATGTCCACCGCGTCATCGAAATCCGCCGCACGGAGTACCGAAAGGACCGGGCCGAAGATCTCTTCCTGGGCAATCGCCATGTCGGAAGTCACTTCCGTGAAGATCGTCGGCTCGATGAAGCACCCGTTCGCCAATTCGCCGTCCTGGATCTGGCTTCCTCCAACAATGAGGCGTGCGCCCTGATCCCTGCCTTTCCGGATGTAGTCGAGAACGCCCGCCAGTTGTGCCTTACCGCACACCGGTCCCATGGTCGTGTCGGGGGCTGTCCCTCTGCCCACTTGGATCTTCCTGACGCGTTCCAGGAGCATCGCGACGAACTCGTCGTGGATGGCTTCCTCCACCACTGCCCGGCTGGTCGACGTACACCACTGCCCGGCGCAGGCATAGGCGGCCAACACGGTCGCATCGGCCGCGCTGTCCAGGTCTGCATCTGCCAGGACGACAATCGGGTTCTTCCCGCCCATCTCAAGCTGCGTTCGGGTCAGGTTCTTCGCCGCGAGTCTGTGAATCTCCACCCCAACGTCCGTCGAGCCGGTGAAAGTGACCGCCTTGATGGCAGGGTCTTCGACCAGCGCCGGACCGAGGACCGTGCCGCAACCCGTCACGAAGTTCAATACCCCCTCCGGCAGATCGGCGTCCGCAAAGAGCGCAACGAATTCGGCGCCCACGCCGGGCGTCAGGCCCGCGGGTTTCAGAATGCAGGTATTGCCGGTGATCAATGCCGGCGTGATCTTCCGCGAGGGGACGTTGAACGGAAAATTCCATGGGGATATGACCGCCACGACACCCAGCGGGACTCGGACGCCGTACGCCAGTATGCCTTCCCGCTCCGACGGCATGATTCGGCCGCCCAAACGAATCCCCTCGTTGATCTGGTAGTCCATTTCTTTGATCGCAGAGACAATCTCCGCTCTGGATTCGGCCAGTGTCTTGCCGTTCTCGACCGTGATGACCGCGGCAATCCTATCGATCCTCTCGCGCATCAATGAGAGAGCTTTGCGCAGGTGCTCGGCACGCTGGTAGACCGTTGCCTTTCGCCAGCCTTCGAACGCCTTTCGAGCCGCCTGGATGGCGGAATGGACGTCAGGGGCCGTGGACCTCGGCCATGTCCCTGTGATCTGCGTCAAGTCAGCGGGATTGCGATGGTCATAGGTAATCCCCTCTTCCGGGGCCACCCACCTGCCGTTGATGTAGTTTCCTTCTCGCACGGGGCAACCTTCATTTCTCACAACTTGATTCGAGCCTTCCGTCGGGATCTGTGGCTCATCTGTACAGCG
The DNA here is from genome assembly GCA_017993835.1 of Phycisphaerae bacterium. GTDB lineage: Bacteria > Planctomycetota > Phycisphaerae > Sedimentisphaerales > Anaerobacaceae > PLanc-01. The sequence goes on along the minus strand of JAGOLX010000002.1, from coordinate 214,609 downwards.
GTCCTGCGGCGCAGCACACGCGGTCATCGGCCCTCGGAATCACGTCGAGCCGGCGATCACCGTGGTCTTGCCCAGCCCCTCGGGTCCCATGCTCTGATACCCGGCGTCGATCGGCAAATCGGTTCCCGTGATGAAGGAGGCATCGTCGCTGAGCAGGAACAGCACCGGGCCGGCACATTCGACGGGTTCCCCGCATCGTTCCAGCATATGATACTGACCCCAGATGGGATCCCATTTCTCGCGTCCGCCGCCGTCCATGTCGGCCGCCTTGTAGACTTCTCGCGTCCATATCCATCCCGGGCTGACGCTGTTGACCCGGATGTTGTGCCTGGCGAGGTCCAGGGCCATGTTCTTGGTCATCGTGTGCACGGCACCCTTGGCGGAGTTGTACGTCCAGCGATTAGGCTGAGCCTGGAACGCGGAGATGCTGGACATGTTCACGATCGCGCCGCCGCCCGCCTGTCTCATCACGGGAACGACGTTCTGCACCATCCTGGCGTATCCTATGGGCCCGACGGTATAGGAACGGATCCAGTCATCCGTCGTCGCGTCCATTCCTTTGGCGATGAACGAGAATGCGTTGTTGACGAGATAATGGATCGTTCCGAAGGTCTGGGCCGTGCTCTCGACGATGCTCTTGCAGAAAGCCTCGTCAACCATGTCTCCCCGGCAGAACAGCACGTGGAAGCCGGCCTTCCTCAGTTCCTCGCTTGTCTTCACGCCTATCTCGCTGATGCCGGTGAACGCGACGGAGGCGCCCTCCTTGCACAACTCCTCCACGATGGCCCGACCGATGCCCGAAGAGCCGCCGGTCACGAGAGCCACCTTGCCTTTGAACCGATCCGCAATTGCCTTTCTCTTGTTCATTGCACGCCCTCTCATGTCACCATGTTGCCCACGAATCACCCGAGTTTTGCCGAAGCACCCAGTATCACGAAGGCCGACAGCAGGATGAGCACGCCGACGATCATGACCGTCCTGGACCTGCGGCCCGTTCCCTTCCATTCGCCCGTCAGCGCGCCGGAGAGATTGCCGGCCAACACCGCGCACAAAAGCATCATGGGAAACGCGGCGTATTTGCCGAATTCCCCCATCTTCCCGCCGGCCATCCCCATCAGGACGATCCCCACGGGCCACGAGATGCCCATGAACAGGGCCCAGAACCAGTACACCGGTTTGCCGTGAGTCACCAAGCGACCGGCCGTCCCGTTCCGGAACATGAGATACGCCGCATAGAGGAAGTTGACCAGGTAGTTGCCGGTGAAGACGAGCGCCCACAGCGCGTTGTTCGCCGAGACGTCCGAGGCGCCGAGCCGCGTCGCGGTCCGGGCGATGTCCGTTCCGAAATGCAGCGACAGGTTCACGCATGCCGAGAGAAGACCGGACACGAAACAGAGACCGAGCCCATACGCGAAGGGCACGGAGGTCTTCGCACTGCTCGGCCCCGCATCCGGAGCCAGCTCTCTTTCGCGCAGCTTTCCCGCTCTCGATATGACGATGATGCCCGCGACCATGACGGCTACAGCCAGCAGGAGCGTGAGCCCTCCCGGCGTGAGCAGCTTCCCGGGTTCCTTCAGGACCATCGGGCCCAACGATCCAAATACGTTGATGAATCCCATCAGGAGGGACACGCCGAGAGCCATCCCCACCGCGGCAATGGCCTTGCCCCAGAATATGCCGCCAAGTCCCCAGCCGATCCCGAAAAGAAACGTCAGCACCAGGACTCTGCCAGGAACATCCGCAAATACCTGCCCCAGGTGCGGAACGGTGAAGAACGCGACCGGCCACGGCACGAGAAGCAACGCGAGCAGTGATCCCAAACCCCAGATGTTCTCCCATTTCCACTGCGGCGTGCGCGTAACGCCCAGGGAGAACAGGCCTTCGCATGCACCGGCCAGTACCACCAGTATGATCCCAAGAAGGAACTGATCCACGGTCACCTCCCGTTCATCGTCGCGAACGCCTGTCCGTGCCAGCGTGACGCGGGCCACGCGTTACTGATACGATTCCACGTCTTCAATCGCCATGGCCCGGACGGGCGAACCGTCCCTGCCTTTGAGTTTCAAGGGCGCTGCGATGAAGAAGACCCTCTCTTCCTTGATCTTATTCAGATACGCCAATCCTTCGACGATCACGATCTGGGCTCCCAGGAGGATCTTGTGGACCTGCTCCCATTCGATCGGGTGTACGCCGGGCGTCTCCAGGCCGAGCATCGCGATCTTCCTCCGTGCAAGCCATCGAGCCAACGCCGGGCTGATCCTGGGGCCGTCCGAGAAGTACTCCTTCCTGGGGAAACGTCGCCACCAGTTGGTGCGTAGGATGATTCGAGAGCCCAGACGGATTCGCGATTCAAAGGGCTCAAGATCCGCGGGCTCCAACGAGCACCTGGGACGGACGCGAGTCAGATCCAGGACCTGGGCTTCCCCGACGCACTTGTGCAGGTCCAGCTTGTCGACCGTTGTGCCCTCGTTGAAGAAATGATAGGGCGCGTCCAGATGCGTGCCGTGATGCGTACTGATGATCAATTGTGTGATGTTGTATTTCATCGATTCGATGGTGTGATGGACGATCACCGCGCACTTGGGGTCCAAAGGCATGGTCGGCGCGCCATGATAGACAGGCAGGGTCAGATCGACAATTCTCGCCATGTTCACGTCCTCTCAAGTCTGTTCAGATCGGTCTTCGCCATTTTGAGATGCTCGGACATCGCCGCAGCAGCCTCTTCGGCATCGCGGGCCTTGACGGCATCGAGGATCTTCTGGTGCCCCTGAATGGCCCGGGCAACGCCGCCGCCTTTCATGGTCTGCGATCGAGACTCCCGCAGGAGTTGGGCCAACGGCGCCAGCATGACCTGGAAGACCATATTCCGACTGGCCTTGACCAGGAGATCGTGGAATCGCACGTCGATCTCGACACAACTCGACGGGCGACTGCGATTCTCCTTCAGATCCGCCAGGTTCTTTTCCATCGCAACGATGTCGGACGGCTCCGCACGTTGGGCGGCAAACCTCGCAATCTGGCACTCCAGACACTCCCGCGCCTCGATCAGATCCAGATAGGACGTTGTGGATCGCTCGAGGGCTACCCCCATGATCTCGGCGACCGCGTGGGGAGACAGGTCGGCCACCTGCACCCGTTTGCCGCGACTGACCGTAATCAACCCCTGCGACCTGGCCACCTGGAACGCCTCGCGCAGGCTGAATCGACTCACTCCGAGTTGGGCAGACAGTTCCCGCTCAGCCGGAAGCGAAGTGCCCGGCTTGAGCCCCCCGTCGATGATCATCTTCTTCAGGGAGGCAACGATCTGCTCGATCTTGTTCTGATTCTGAATGGGGACCATTTTGGGGGTTGTACGATCCATGACCGTATGGTAAGATATCCGGATAAGTTCGTCAAGGCAATCATGACAAGTTTTTTTGCTCGCAACGATCCGCAGGCGGGTGGGTCTCCGTCCTCGCACAAGGACCCGGCCGGCATCGGGAGGCGCGTCCAGGTGGAAGTAGGGTTCCCTTATCCGAATATGAATCCGTTGACCATACCCGATGGCATGCATCCTCGGGTATTCTCTCTGCCGACCTATCGGCCTGCCCAGGACGGCCTTGAACTCGTCAAGACCGCGATGAGAACTCCTTTGGGCGCCAGGCCGCTTCGCGAGCTGGCCGCCCGGAAGAAGAAGATCCTGATCGTCTCCGATGACGTCTCGCGTCCGACCCCGGTGCACGAGTTCGTCGAGATCGTTCTGGATGAACTGCGCCAGGCGGGGGCTTCCACGGAGCAGATCGAGTTCCTGATGGCGCTGGGCACTCATCGGGCCATGACACCGAAGGAGATGGCCGACAAGCTGGGGCCCAGGGTCGCCGCCACGTACCGGGTGTACAATCATCAGTGGGACAATCCGGAGCATCTTGACTACATAGGAGACACCGATCAGGGCGTCCCGGTGTCGATCAACAAACGGGTGCGACAAGCCGATTTGGTGATCGGCCTCGGCTCGATCATGCCCATCGATATTTGCGGATTCACCGGCGGAGGCAAGATCCTGATACCCGGTGTGAGCGGCCAGGTCACGGTGGATCTGATGCACTGGACGCGAGTGGACGTGCCCTCCCCCCATGTCTTGGGGAAGGCCGACAATCCGATCCGAGACTCCATTGATTCGCTGGCGAGAAGAGCGGGTCTCTCGTTCATCGTGAACGTCGTCCTGAACTCGCACAACCAGATCGTGGGCGCCGTGGCCGGGGACATGGTCGCAGCCCACCGGTGCGGGTGCAACATCGCCCGACACGTGTACGGCGTGCCGATTCCCCACGAATTCGACATCGTCATTGCCGACAGCCACCCCTTCGACAATGAGTTCTGGCAAGCGAACAAAGCACTGGATACCGCCGGCGAGGTCGTCAAGCAAGGCGGCGTCGTGATCCTCGTGTCCCCTTGTCACGAGGGCTTCAGCCAAACGCACAGCGAGATACTCGAGTTCGGCTATCTCCCCGTCGAGCAAATCAAGAAGATGGTCAACAGCGGCGTGATCAAGCACAAAGTCGTCGGCGTACACATGGTTCAGGCCAGTACCGTCGCGATTGAAAAAGCCCGACTGATCCTGGTCTCTGACGGTATCAGCGAGCATCAAGCACACAAGGTCGGCTTCTCCTGGTCGGCAACACCCCAGGAGGCATTTGAGAAGGCGATCGAGATCTGCGGCCCCTCTGCCACCGTGGCGGTGCTGCACGATGCCGCCAGAATGTTGCCAGTGAAATCCAACGAAGGACGAGATGATGAAGTCGAAGAATGAAGTCGCCATCGTGACCGGCGCAGCCCATGGGATCGGCCGATCAATCGGTCTGCTCTTCGCCGAAGAAGGAATGCAGGTTGCGTTGGTCGATGTGGATCGACCGGCGCTGGATGAAGTGGTCCGCGAGCTTCGAGGACAGAAGAAGCGGGTCGTTGGCATCGTTGCAGATGTCTCCAGCGAGCAGGAGGTGAAGAACGCCGTGGCAGCGACCCTGAAGGAATTCGGCAGAATCGACATTCTGGTCAATTGCGCCGGAATCTGCCGGATGATCCCCCTTCTTCAAATCGAAGTGGCGGACTGGGATCGCACCATGGCCGTGAACCTGCGCAGCGTGTTCTTGTTCAGCAGGGAAGTGCTTCCCCTGATGCAGTCTCAACGAAGCGGCAAGATCGTCAACATCGCCTCTGCGGCGGGCAAGATCGGCGGGGTGGCCGCAGGCGCGCACTACTCGGCGAGCAAGGCCGCCGTCATGTGCCTGACCAAGAGCCTGGCCCTGGAAGCGGCTCCCTACAAGATCAATGTCAACGCGGTGTGCCCTGGACCTATCAAGACAGAGATGACCGACGCCTGGGGCCAGGAAGAAAACGAAGCGTTTGCCGCCAAGATCCCCTTCAAGCAGTATGGCGAACCCGCGGATGTGGCCCAGGCAGTCCTGTTCCTGGCCTCCGACCGAGCCCGATACATCACCGGGGAGATCCTCGACGTAAACGGCGGGCTGATCATGGATTGACTCGCGTAAAGGCAGGGAATGGACGAAGATCTGGCCTGTCTGGCAGAAGCTGGACGACCGATACGGGCCGACGTGGTATCCGCGGTGGCGGACCTCCTGCGCAAGAAGCTGAGACTCCCTGAGGCGCCCATTGACCCAGGGCCTTCCTCCACAAGCCCCCAGACTACGGAGATCCCTGCGGTGGGTCCGTCTTCGATGGCGATTCTACTGCCCGACGTGGGTCCCTTTTACATGCCGATTTCCAGAGGAGAATCGACAGTTGCACGAGACTGTCCTGTGAGACCGTGGTTCGTGCTCCAACAGGTGGACCCGGTCGACAGGCCCTACACGGTGACCGAACGTGAGGCCGTCAGTCCGTTCTGACCAGCGTCAGCTATCGAGGATCTGCTCCGCCCGTCCTTCGTCTACCTCCATGATGTGGCGCAGGCCCGTGATGGCGGCCGCTTCCGGCGTCAGTGCGGCCAAGTCGTCGCGTGACATGTGCTCGAGCGAGAATTTCCGGCAGCCCGCCATCAGTTGGCGAAGGCCTTGAGCCAGCCGTTCGTAGTATGTGTACAGTCCGACGGCTCCCGTGGGGATCTTCTCGAAGTCGCCGTTGCCGAGTTCCTTCCGCAGTGCGCTGGCGGTGACAAAGATCTCGTCCCTCGTGGAGCCGAACCGCTCGACGTAAACCGGGAGTTGGTGGGCGTCGATGGCCCGACCGATGGTCTTACCAACCATGGCCGCCGCGACCGGGGCGCGGGCCATGCCGATCATCTTGACGTAGGGAGCGCCCAGAGCCAGTCCTTTGAAGATAAGGTCTTCGAACGTGAACCCGCCTCCGATGGCGAGCGCCGGCAGGTGCCGGCTCTTGTCGGCCAGCCGCCTGGCGTACGTATACAGCAGCGAGTGCAGGTGTATGGGTGGCACGCCCCACTCGTTCATCATGCGCCAGGGGCTCATACCCGTCCCGCCGGAGGCGCCGTCCACCGTGAGCAGGTCGAGTTTGCATTTCGACGCGAAACTCAACGCGCGGGCCAGATCCGCAGGCCGATACGCACCTGTCTTGAGGAAGATGTACTTCGCTCCGGCCTTGCGAAGCTCTTCGATCCGCCGGGCAAACGATTCCTCGGACACCATGCCGACGCGAGAGTGCCGCTCGAATTCCTTGAAGTTGCCGTTCTGAAACGCCTCGATGACAGTGGGATTCGTCGGATCGGGCAGCACGATGTAACCTCGTTCGTGCAGGAGCTGGGCCTTCTTCAGATCGCGGATCTTCACCTCGCCGCCGATGTTCTTGGCCCCCTGTCCCCATTTGATCTCGACGCATTCGACACCCAGTTCTCGGATCGCGTACTCCTGCACGCCCAGGCGGGTATCCTCGACGTTCGCCTGAACGATGATCGCGCCGTAGCCGTCGCGCTGATGGTCGCGATAGAGTTTCACGCGTCGCTTGAGGTCCACCGTGTCGACGACCCGGCCGTTCTGGATCGTCGCCTGGGTATCCATGCCCGCGACGTTCTCGCCGATGGTCAGGCCGGTTCCCGCCAGCGCCGAGCCGATGGCCAGGCCCTCCCAGTTGTTCTTGGCGATATCCGTGGACCCGATCCCCGAGATCAGCCATGGGTAGCGGAACTTGAGTCCCTTGTCATGTCCGATCCGAACTTCGAGGCTCACCGCAGGGAAGATCGCTTTGTCACTGTCCGCCTCGATGCCGTGAGCGCCGACGCACGTCCCCATGATGTTCAGGTGCGAATAATCCACCGGGTAGACCTTCTCTGCCGCCGTGGTAATGACGCCGAAGGGCTGCGGATAGATCACCTCGTGGCCACGATAGGCGGACTTGCCGATCTCGCACATGCCGACGCAACCGTCCACGCAGGTGACGCACATGCCCGAACTGGGCGTGACCGAGCCTTCGGTTCGGTTCTTCGTCAGCGTAGCGGCAGACGTGTTCACTCTCGAAAGGGACATCGCAGGGTACCTCCTTTAGGGCTTCTTGATCTCACAAGCGACACATGGGTTCATGTAGCACATCATGTCATCGAACTGCTCTTTCTCCAGGCACGGCGGACTGAGATTGGCGCAGCCGCCGCAGATGGCCTTCTCGGGCTCCGTATACGTGCATCGCAGCGAGCAGGCGGGACATACGTAGATGCAGCCGCCACACTGCCGACAGACTTCCGAGGGCACGTCGAACGGCGTGCCAATGCTGCGGTTCTGTCCTCTGCCCCTGAAGCCGATGGCCTTGGCCATCATCTGTTCTTCGCACATGCGCACGCACCGGCCGCAAAGAATGCACTCCTCGTGTTCCTGCCGGAACCGCTGCTGCGTCACCTCGTGCTTCGAGGCCAGGTCCTGGATGGTCTTGGACTGTGGACAGGAGGCCAGCAACAGCTCGATGATCACCTTGCGTGCCCGGACGACCCGCAATGACGCCGTGCGCACCTTCAATCCGGGCTCGGCCGGATAGGTGCAGGACGTGACGAGTTTCGCGCCGGGGCCTTCGCCGATCTCCACGACGCACAGGCGGCATGCCCCATAGGGGGTCAGCCCCTCCATGTGACACAGCGTCGGAATCGGAAAACCCAGGAAGTTCGCTGCATCGAGAAGGGTCGAGCCCTTCTCGACAGTGACATCCAGTCCATTGATGCTGAGCGTTATCATGTCGATTTCTCTCCAACGGCCGTCCGCTGGGCACAAGCTGGCTGCCCGTCCTGGGTGAATGCGAGATCGCACCGCAGACACCGGCGGGCCTCCGCCCGGGCCTGCTCCTCGGACAGGGACCGTTCGACCTCATTGAAGTTCTTCTTCCGTCCCTTGACGGGCAGTACCGGCGGAACCGCCCGGGTCGCGTTTTCCATCTCCTCCTCGCTGACGACCGCCGGCTCGAGGTACACGGTCGGCAGTTTCACCCTGGCCGGCTCGTCCAGCGGCTCGTCCCGCAGATACCGGTCGATCACGGGCACGACTCTCTTGCCGGCGGCAATCGCGTCGATGACGGTGTTCGGGCCCGTCACCAGGTCGCCTCCGGCGAAAACGCCTTTCATGCTCGTGGCCAGTGTTCTCGGATCGGCTTTCACCCTGCCGGCCTTGTCCACCTCCAGACCCATCGCGGCCAGACAGTCGCTCTGCGGCCGTTCGCCGACGGCCACGATCAGCGTGTCGAGCGGCAGCGTGAACTCCGTCCCCGGCACAGGGACGGGCCTGCGACGGCCGCTCGCGTCGAGCTCGCCCAGGCGGTTCCGGATGCACCGGATGCCCACGACGCGTCCTTCCTCCGAGAAGATCCGCACCGGCGACACGAGCGTCTCCAGCTCCACGCCCTCCCGCACAGCCGCTTCGATCTCCTCCTGGCGGACATGGATCTTGACCGGAGAGACGAGGGTCTCGATCGTCACTCCCTCCTCCAGGGCGGCCTCGACCTCTTCCTCATAGGCCGGCATCTCGTCGCGGGTGCGCCGGTACAGGAGCGTGACAGCCGTGACGCTCTTCTGCCGCAGCGCCACGCGGGCGGCATCGACTGCGGAGTTCCCGCCGCCGACGATTCCGACGCGCCCATGCGCCAGTTCTTCGCCGCGGAGGTTGAACGCCTTCAGGAACTGCATGGACGGGTGGACTCCCTCCAGGTCCTCTCCTTCGAGGTCCAGACGCCAGCTCTGGTGCGCTCCCATCGCCAGGAAGATGGCCTTGTAGCCCTCCGCGAACAGCTCTCGAATCGTCACGTCCTTCCCGAGAATGACTCCATGCCGCAGGGTGATGTTCTCGTTCAACAGGGTGCTGATTTCGTCCCGCACGATCCGTCGGGGCAACCGGTAGGCGGGCAGCGAACAGGCGAGCATGCCGCCGGACTCCTGTTCCGCCTCGATCACCGTCACCCGGTGTCCCAGCAGGGACAGGCCGTGCGCGGCCGCAAGCCCTGCCGGGCCGGCGCCGACCACCGCCACCTTCTTGGCCTGACCGTTCGTCCCGTGGCGCACCGGGGGACGGTACACCGCCGGATCGACACGGTCCGTCACGAACCGCTTCATGGCGCGAACGGCGATCGCGTCGCCGCCGCCGACGCCCAGCGTGCACCGATGCTCGCACTTGCGGTCGCAGACCCTGGCGCTGACGGCCGGGAACGGATTGGCCTCACGAATGACGCGGTACGCCTGTTCGTACTGGCCCTTTTCGATCAGCGCCACGTATCGCCACGGCTCGGTATCCACCGGGCAGGCGGCCTGGCATGGGGCGCCGACTAGGCTCTTGCAGACGAAGGCGTCGCAGCGTTTGTCCTCGATGTGCCGGCGGTATTCTTCGCGGAAGTACTTGAGCGTGCTCAGCACCGGGTTCGGAGCAGACTGCCCCAGGCCGCACATCGTCGTATCCTTCACGACGAGAGCCAGCTCTTCGAGCAGATCCAGATGGGCGAGTGTTCCCTTGCCGAGGGTGATGTCCTCGAGAATCTCGTACATCCGCTGCGTGCCCTTGCGGCAGGTCAGGCACTTGCCGCACGACTCGTCCTTGAGGAAGTTCATGAAGTAGCGGGCGACGTCCACCATGCAGGTGTTCTCGTCCATGACGATCATGCCGCCGGAGCCCATGATCGAGCCGGCCTTGGTCAGACTGTCGTAGCTGATGGGCAGATCGAACATGGAGGCCGGGATGCACCCGCCCGAAGGCCCGCCCGTCTGCACCGCCTTGACGCGGGTTCTGCCGATGGGTCCTCCGCCAATCTCATGGACCACTTCCTTGATGGGAGTGCCGAGGGGAACCTCGACGAGGCCGGTGTTGCGGATCTTGCCGACCAGGGAGAAGATCTTCGTCCCCGTGTTGCCGTCGATGCCGATTGCGGAAAAGGCATCTGCACCGTGGCGGATGACAAACGGCACGTTGGCCAGTGTCTCGACGTTGTTGATGCAGGTTGGGGCTCCGTGGATGCCTTTGGCAATCGGGTAGGGCGGGCGTTGTCGCGGCTCTCCCATCCGTCCCTCGATGGACCTGATCATGGCTGTCTCTTCGCCGCAGACGAAAGCGCCGGCCCCTTGCACGATGTCGATGTCGAACGAGAGTCCCGATCCGAGGATGTTGCCGCCCAGCAGGCCCATGCCGCGGGCCTGCCGCAGCGCGATGTGAGAATGCTTGATCGCCAGAGGATACTCGCTGCGGACGTAGATGACGCCGTGCGTGGCGCCGGTGGCGAGGGCGGCAATGGTCAGGCCCTCGATGATGGCGTGCGGATTGCCTTCCAGGAGACTGCGATCCATGTACGCGCCCGGGTCTCCTTCATCGGCGTTGCAGACGACGAACTTCCTCCCGCCGACCGGGGCCGCCTGGCGGGCCAGCTCCCATTTCCTGCCCGTCGGGAAACCGGCGCCGCCCCGGCCGCGTAGGCCCGACCGCTTGACCTCCTCGACGATCCACTCGGGATTCGAGCGGTCGATCGCCTTGAGCAGGGCCTCGTATCCCCCCTCCCGGATGTAGTCGAGGATGCGGATCGGGTCGATGCGCTGATTGGTGCCCAGAATGACCCGCTTCTGTCCCTTGAAGAACGGGATCTCCTCCTGGCAACCGCATTTTCGGATCGTGCCGGGCTCGCGATAGAGCAGGTCGTCGACCACCTCCCCCCTGAGCACGGCGTCGATGATTCGGGGGACGTGCTTCATCTCGAGCTTGGGATAGAGAGCATGTCCCGGCTCCACGACGATGAACGGGTCCATCTCGCAGAATCCGAGACAGCCTGTGATGCGCAGCGACAGGCGGTCGCCGAGGTCGCGTTCGATGATTTGCCTTTTGATGATCCGGATCAGGTCGTTAGAGCCGCTCGCCTGCCCCCCGGTGCCCGCGCAGATAATGAGGCAGGGTTTTCCGGCGCCCTGCTCCCCTGTGACCGTCCGGCAGAAGTCCCGAAACTCCGCAGTGGATCTCATCCTTTCCGTCATTCCTGGTTCCCCTTTTTGCAGGTGCGCGGCACCGAATTCAAGAGGTCGAGCCGGTGTCCCGGGCATCCACGTCTTGGGCAGATATGCACGGCCGCGTACGTCCCGGCCGTCATCGTGGCCATCGTCGCACCGCACTCGGAACAACTCGATTCCCCGGACAGTTCCTGACCACAGTGCGGACACGACAGCGACGTCAGAGCGCCGTCCGGAATCTCCGCGTCACATTCTGCGTCGGGACTCCCGTAGAAAGCGGACAGACACACGGCGCCCGCCTTTCCGGCGGATGAGGCGGCCAGCCGAATGGAGGCACGGCCCTGGATCATGTGTCCATCGTCCATGAGGGTATGACCACAGCGGGGACAACCCGCGCGGATCGGAAATACCCGGTGATCGACGTCTGCGCCGGATTGCGCAAACCCGCCGCGGGCCTGTTCCAGGATGTGCTGGACCTTGGCCGTCGTGACATGGCGGAAGTAGTGATGGTCGACGACGACGGTCGGACCCAACGCACACGCGCCGAGACAGTTCACCGTCTCCAGGGAGAACTCCTTGTCCAAGGTCGTTTCTCCAGGCGCCACGCCAAGTTGCCGACTGAACTCGTCCGCGATCTTCTGGGCCCCTCGTACGTGGCAGGCCGTGCCCAGGCACACGGACACGAGGTGTCTGCCGCGGGGTCTCAAACTGAACGCCTTGTAGAACGTAGCGACGGCATAGATATCGGCCAGAGAGCCGCCGGTCGCTGCGGCGATTCGACGCAGGGCGTCCTGTGGCAGATACCCGTACTTCGCCTGGACTTCCGCGAGGATGGACAGCATCCCTCCGAGCGAGCCGCGATGTCGTGCGACGATTTCTTCAACTACCTGGTCATCCATTGGAACCTCTGGTCAGTGCGAAATGCCGGCCGTTGCGGCGACTTCCCTCTAACAGTACTCCTCGCAGTGCCACACCCCGCCGGGCGAATCTTGCAGGCGGCAGAAGTCACGATTCCCGCAGTTGCAGCACAGTCCCATCGCCGTATCGACATCCACGGCGGTCTTCCTGTCCTCAGTGATCGGCCTCGGCTCGCTCTTCATGTGCGGCGGCGTCGAGTCATCGAAGTCTTCGCAGAACAGAACGGGGAGTCTGATTCCTTTGCGTCGAGTGCATATGGCCCGACTGTCGCAGGTCGAGCACAGGCCCAGAAACTGTCCTCCTACTGCCATAGCGACAACCTCCCTTTCTCTGTGCATGTGTCGCCAAGATCGCGTCGGTGAAGGCGATCACGGCGACGTCGCCACACGGCACTCCATCCACAACGACCTCGTGACTGTGCGGAACGGCCTTCGTCACAGACAAGCACTCGGAGAGCAATCCCCGTGCCATCGGCCGAAGGACTTCGCATCGCTCGTGTGACCTCCAGCCGCAATTCGTTGCCTCACAAGGCATTAGACACCGTCATGGGGCTGTTGGATCAGGAGGGAGCGCCCCCTGCGATTGTGCCTGATGGGAGCGTCGATGGCGGGGAGAACGGGGCCACTGAGGAGGATTTCCCCACCCTGTTCTCTATGAATCCAGGCGGTATTCGGCGAGCTTCTTACGCAGGGTCTTGCGATCGATTCCGAGGATCTCGGCCGCTCGCGTCTTGTTGCCGCCGGTGTTCGCCAGCACATTGCGGATGTGGTCCGCCTCCACCTCGGCCAGCGTCCGGTCCACACCAGTGGTGCGCAGGACCGAGAATCGCGCAAACGATGGCAGATCCGGAACCTCGATCTGCTGCTCATCGTTCATCACGACGATTCGCTGAATTGCGTTCTCCAGTTCGCGTGCATTGCCGGGCCAGGCGTAATTCTGCATCGCCTCCATGGCTTTGTCTGTGAAACGCGGGACTGTCTTGCCCAGTTCCGAAGCGAACTTCTGTGCAAAGTGCCGCATCAGCAACGGAATGTCGCCGTTTCTGGCCCGCAGCGGCGGAACCTCGATCGTCACGACGTTGATGCGATAGTACAGCTCCTCGCGAAACACCCGGCTCTGAATGAGGCTCTGCAAGTCCTTGTTCGTGGCGGCGATGATCCTCACGTCCACCTTCCTGGCCCGCGAGTCGCCCACCATGCGGACCTCCTTGTCCTGCAGCACCCGCAGGAGCTTGACTTGCATGGCAATGCTCGTCTCGCCGATCTCGTCGAGGAAGATCGTGCCGCCGTCCGCGGTCTGGAAGAAGCCCGCCCGCGACTCGTGGGCGCCGGTGAACGCTCCTTTAACGTACCCGAACAGCTCGCTCTCCAGCAGGCTCTCGGGGATGCCGCCGCAGTTGACCGGCACGAACGGCGCGGAAGCCCGGGCACTGCTGTAGTGAATCGCCCTCGCCACCAGTTCCTTGCCGCTGCCGCTCTCGCCGGTGATCAGGACCGTCGCCGAGGTCGACGACGCCTTGTGGATCGCCGAAAAGACCTTCTGCATCGCGGGCGACTCGCCGATGAGACCATGGACCAACTCCGGTCGATCCGGAGGCCTTGTCGCCGCCTCGCGTCTGCGCCTCTGCTTATCCAGCACGCGACGCACGGCGGCGAGAAGTTCGCCATCGGTGAACGGCTTGGGCACATACTCCTCGGCCCCGCTCTTGACCGCCTCCACTGCGCTCTCCACCGTCGCATACCCGGTGATCATCATCACCGCTGTATCCTTGTAGTTCTCGCGGATGTGCCGGATCAGATCGACACCGCTGATCTTGGGCATCTTGAGATCTGTGATGACGAGGTCAACCCGTGCCCCGTCAAGGAGCTTCAGGGCATCCACGGCGTTGGGAGCGGTATACGTCGTGTACCCTTCGGCCGTCAGGTTCCGCTGGAGGACCTCCAGCGTGCCGACGGTGTCATCCACAACGAGAATCGTCTCTTTCCCATCAGATGGCTTCATGATTCCGGCCTGTTCTCCCGATCAAGGGCTGGCTCGACAGGCAGTCGAATGGTGAACGTCGTGCCCTTGCCGGGCGTACTCGCGACCTCAATCGTTCCGCCGTGAGAGGTGACAATCCCATGGACCACGGGCAGACCCAGACCCGTCCCCTGGTTCACCTCCTTGGTCGTGAAGAAGGGTACGAACAACCGGTCCAGAATCTCCTCGGTCATGCCCACTCCCGTGTCTTCGACGCTGCACACGACGCGCCCCTCCTGCACACGTGTCTGTATGATGAGCCTTCCCCCATTCGGCATGGCCTGAACTGCGTTGACCATGAGGTTGACCAGCACTTGGGTCAACTGACCCGCGTCGGCAGCCAGCATGGGCATCTGGGGGCAGAGTACACAGGACAACTCGATCCCTTCCTTCTCGAACTGGTGCTTGAACAGGTCGATCGCTCCCAGGACTGCCTGGTTCAGGTCCACAGGTCCCTTGAAAGTGGGTGTCCGCCTGGCGAATAACAGGAGTTTCCTGATGATCTCTCGCGCATGGAGAGAAGCGGTCACGATCTTCTCGACATCTTGCGTGCCCCTCTCAGGCAGTGCCGGGTCGCGTTTGAGCAACTGGGCAAAACCGAGGATGCTGCTCAGCGGCTCGTTCAGCTCGTGGGCGACACCCGCCGCCAATTGGCCAATAGTAGCCAGGCGGTCTGCGTGCATAAGCTGCTTCTGCAGGCGGGCTCGCTCCTGCTCGGCGTCCTGGTGCTCCACAATGACCGCGATCTGCCGGGCGATGGCGTCCAACAGGCTCCGCTCGTCCTTCAGGAACGGCCCCTCGTCCAGGGCTGGTCTGATTTCTCGGTAGACCACGTCGACGGCGCCTCTGCACTCTGCACCCACGATCACTCGGGAACTCTGCCTCGCGCAGCCTTCCTCAAAACCAGATGTCTCGTATCGCTTCTCATCGAGAACGATACGAGCCGAGGCAATTTCCGGGTATTGCCACGCCGGCGGTATCAACTCAACGATACGCTGGAACACTTCGTCAGGCGACCCGATGGCTCCCTCGAATACGCGATTGATGCAGTAGAGGCAGCTCAACTCCTTCACCCGCTCGCGGAGCGCCCGCGCTGTCGGATCGCCAGGCTGCACAACTGCCTGCCCTTCACATGCTACTCGTTTGTCCATTGGAGCGCACCCCGTCAGTGCCATTCTCGTACGGTTTCCCTTTCGACGTGTTCCGTCCGGTTGCATCCCTTTCCAGATAATCCCACGGGCCTTCCAGAGAGATTCCATTATAACGGCCCGTGCCAGGAAGAACAAGCCTCGTCACGATCCCACGCCCGACGAATTGCGACATCAGGCAGTCCACGTTCCTCGCGGGGCTGGTGGGGCCGGCCCTCAGAATAGAGGGTAGCGAATAGGCGAGTCCGTACATCCGCGTTGCTGGGTCGCCCAGATGTCTGCGCATCCACTCGCCAACGGCGCGGAGATCGCCCACGAATGTGACACAGCCAATCGGCTGCTTTTTCTGGCTCATCCGGTTTTCGCGTACTTCCTGATCCAAGCACGCCCGAAGCGGGCGTGTGGGGGAGATTTTTCGCCTTGGGCCAATAGCATAGTAGGGGCAAGAGGGCTGACGCCCCCTGTAGGCGGCGCCGCCATGCTACTGGGCCGCTGCGGCGCTCAGGTTGCTTCTCAGCAGAGCCCTATCCTCCGCAACGGCAAGGCCCAGAACACCCTCGTCTTCTGCGGTCTGCAAGGGATCGGGAAAGGGCCCCACCGAGGGCCGGCACGCTGATCCCCCGAACGCCCAAGACAACCGCACAGGATGTCGTGCGGCTCTCCTAACCATGCTATTGGCCCAAAGCGGAAACTCTCAGGGGTTTGGGGACGGCGTCCCCAAGAGCTATCGAAGTACGCGAAAACCGGATGAGCCCTTTTTCTTGACTATCCCACCCGGTTCGGGCAATATGGCGATAGGAATTGACGATTGAGGATGGAAGAAGCCACATGAGGGCGAAGACCCCGTGTGCCTGGCGTCCTCTCTGGCGAAAAAGGCGGCGAATGATGCGAACGAACGTCGCGTCTTGGTTGCGAAACGGATCTCGGGGGATCCACTCACGACGAAGCGAAGCTCATACTCCGGTAGTTGTCCCCGGTATTCATGTTGATCAGAATCGCACAAATGGCCGAGCAAGAGGGGTTTATTCTATGGTGACAACGCGAGAGCACGTTCCACACACCATGTCACGTGCGGGGCGGTCGTTGAGAAGAATCACGAGCGCGTGTATCCTGGTCCTATCACTCCCAGGGTGCCGCGAACAAGTGGGTATTCCGCAACCTCCTGGTCCCAGACAGGACGAACTGGTGGTGTCTTCAGACGGTACTGGCTCAGGAGAGAGTAGACCGGTTGCTCCAGATATCACTGGATGCACGCGCCTTGAGGTCACCTATACCCGTTCGGTGTCGCGGCACTTTTTTGGCGGTGATGAATGTCCGAGTATGTTGACTCCGCCGGAATGGGAATACGTTCGGTCACTTGGAACCTTGTCGATTACTGATTCACGAATCATCAAGGCTTTGACCGATGATCTACGAGAAGGTGGGTCTCTTATACCGTCGCGGACGGGCCCTATGAGTTTTGCCAACTTCATTCGCTTTGTCTGTTACAAAGACGACAAGCAGTTGGCCGAATTCGTGGCGATGCCGGATATGATCATCGATTCAAGTGGGCATTGGTTCGCGTATGGCAAGTACTTGGCAAGCACACAGTTTATCCCGCCGCAGATTGAAGGCATGGTCGTGCGTGCGCGCTGTTCTCACAACCTGTACGATCTGTTTTTGGAGTTATGGATGTACTGCGGTTATAGCACACCAAACGTCGCACTTCCGTGCGACCGATGGTGTGACGTCCTGTTGGATGGTGGCAAGGAGGATCGGGCTCTCGTGATGCGTGATTTGACCCACCACAGCGCCGACGGCACGAAATGCCACTATGCGATGAATGCTAACTGGGCTCCTGATGCTCCATCCGATATGGTGCTCCTCTTTGAAACCGGCGGTGGCTGGAATCAGTGCGGTGGGCCGGAATTGTTCTCCTTCGACAATCACAGCCCACGCGGTGGGTGCGTTATGCTGAACGATGGCAGCTGGGACGACCCAGGCAAGGAGCCCACGGTACTGTTCATCCGCACCGAAGAAGAATTGAAGCAGCTTCGGTGGAAGTAGAAAAAGATGACCCTATGCTTCCAGGTACATTAACACGCGAAGCGCAACACGGGTGTTTGGCGGTATCGCCCACCTGCCGGCGGGTGGAGGCCCGCCTCAAGACAGACCGCGGGCTCCGTAGCACGCTCCGGGCAATCGCGGAGTAGCCCCCAACACACAGGTAACGAATTCGCCGCACGACCGTCTTAGTAGTTGAGTTGTCGTCCGGATGAACGTCTGCGTGGAGAATCATCGGGAGTGTGATATGCGGTCTGCTTTGCGAGTTGCGGCGGGTTTCATTGTCGTGTGTGCATCATTCGTGGGCGGCCGGGCGGCCCAGGAGCCGCTGTCCCCCGCCCAGGCGGCGTTCTATCAGGGTCTGGAGCCGGGGGTGTTCATGAGTCGGTGGCTGGTCAGCGACCCGTTTCCGGTCTTCGACGGACCGCCGGAACCGGACGATCCGAACGCCGTGCGTCAGGCGTTCGACCGCGATTTCCTGACAGAGCACGGCGGGGAGGCACAGATCCGCCCGACGACAGAAATGATCCACGAGAGGAACGGAGAAGAGTATCGCTGGCGGAAGGTCGATAGCCCGACGGACATCGTCGATCTGGTCCGGCGGTTCGGGTACAAGGAGTATGTGATCTCCTATGCCTGGGCACAGATCGATATGCCCGCGGAGACATCGGCTCTGCTCGGCGTCGGCAGCGACGACGCGGTGAAGGTCTGGCTCAACGGCGAGCTGGTCCACGAGAACTGGACGGACCGTGCTGCGAAAGAGGACGACGACCTGGTTCCCGTGCAGTTCCGGGCCGGTCCGAACCAGCTCCTGTTGAAGGTGCAGAACGGTCGCCAGTCGTGGGGCTTCGCCTGTCGGATGATGGACGCCAAGGCCCTCGGGGAGAAACTCCTGGCCGCCCTGCACAGCGGGGACACGGCCGGCGCGGAGTTGAGCCTCTCGCATGGCGCTGAGCTGAATGTGACAGACCAGTACGGATTCACGGCGTTGCAGGTGGCGAGGATGCGAGGGCTGGAGCAGATCGCGGAACTGCTGCTGGCCAAGGGCGTCGATCCGAATGCCCCCATGCCCACGGTCGGGACGCCCGCGGGCTTCCTCGATCTGCTCTGGAGCTCGCTCAAGGACAATTACCCGATGATGGAATACGCGGGCGCGTTCGACGAGAGCTGGTACGAGGCCTGCAAGGAGCGAATCCAGGGCATGGACGCGTTGTACGAGGCACTGCCCATCATGGACGCCATGCTCGTGCAACGGTTGAACGACTACCATACGAGCCTGTACTGGGACGGAAGACGGGATCTCGTCGGGCCGCCCATTCGCGTCGGATGGATCGAGAACCAGGTCGTAGTGCTGCAATGTGCGAAGGACCTCGGGATTACGCCGGGCGACATCGTGCTGGAGATCGACGGCGCCGACGCGAAGGAGCGGTTCGAGCGAACTTGGCCGGAGGCGTTCGGCGCGACCCTCTATGCCAGGGCCCGGTCCGCCTGTCGGACGATTCTCGAGGGCGAGCCGGACACACAGGTCAAGCTGAAGCTGAGCAACGCGACCGGCGAGACCTACGAGAAGGTCCTGACGCGCGGAGGCGGCGGAGGGTACGGCGGCGGGGGCGAATCCGTGATTTCCAGTCGCGAGATCGACGACCGCGTGGGCTACATCCGCATCCGCGGCTGGGGCGGCTTCTCGGACTCGGAGTTCGACAAGTTGCTCGAGACGCTGCGCGAAAAACCCTGCCTGATCCTCGACGTCCGCGACAACGGCGGCGGCGCAGACGAACTGGCGGAGACGGTCATCTCGCGATTCATTACGCACAAAGTCGTCGCGAGCATCAGCTTCCAGAGGAAGCCGGGCACCGACACCTACGAGAAGTTCATCAACGTCGTGGAGCCCAGAGGGCTCTGGTGCTATGCCGGCAAGGTGGCGGTCCTCACGAACGAAGGCTGCGCCAGCGCGTGCGAGCACTTCGTGTCGGGCATGTTCGAGGCGGGCGCCCTTCTCGTTGGCACGCCGACCATCGGCGCGTGCGGCTGGTCCAAAGGGATCGACCTGCCAGCGGGCGTGACCTTGCGATGCTCGCTGACTTTCCCCCTGCACGGCAAGATGCCCTCCCCCCTGCACGGGATCGAGCCCCACCATCTCGTCACGCCGACCATCGAAGACATCCGAGCGGGCCGCGACACCGTCCTGGAGCGAGCGATCTCATTGCTGAATCCATGAGTCGTGGTTTGTGACGTGCCCCAGGAACTGGATTCCCGCCCCCGATCGGGTCGAGGGCAGGCTTTGCGCGGGAATGACAATCCAGAGTCTTCTTGAACCCCTGTTGCACGCGCACCAGTACGGTCATGCACCTTAGCGAGGGTGCGATGGCCGGAGTTGTTGACAGCGGATGCTGCGGTCTGGTATTATAGGACTTGTGATGTGCGGGGGCTCAGGTTCCTTGAGTCGAACGAAAAGTCCGGGCATACGCATGACGAAGTAATCGGAAACGGCGGGCCGCTCTGGCCATTGCCGGAGGGAGTTCCGTGGCTTGTCGCGTGGGCAAGCGTGGGTCGATCGACAGGAGTGCAGAGTTCTTAGAGGAGGAATGACATGTGTACGAAGGCGATACGTTCGGTTCTTTGTTTCTCCCTGTTGTGCGTCATTGCGACAGGGGTAGTCCGTGCCGGCGATGTGACGACGCAAGTATACATCGATTTCGTCGGGACGCTGAAGGGCACGGCGTACACGCGGGGATACCGAGAGATCGACACGACGGGCACCTTTGCAGCCCATCATGGGACGGAGATCGTCTCCAATAGCCTGGGCGTGCTGACCGACGCCGACGGAGCCAGCCAGGAGAGCTTCGAGTTCGACGCGTCGGCGTTCAACAAGAACGCTTCCAACTTCACGGGCGCGGCCTTCGTCGTGGAGGCGGTCTTCACTCGCACCGGGACGGGCGACTCGATGGCCCCCATCATCGACATCGGCGGCCAGTGCTTTGTCCGTTTCCAGACCGGACTATCCGCCGGCAACTGGAATGGCAGCACCGATGTCTCCAACAACAACATTCAGGTCATTCCCTCTGCGGGGGAAGTACACCACTACGCGATCGTCTACGACGGCGCCAACACGATCAACTACTACCTGGACGGCGTGCAGATCTTCCAGAGCGTCAACGGTTCGCCGCAGTCGATCACGAAATGGATTTCGTGGGGCAATATCCGTCATAGTTCCGTCAACGGCGGGCGACAGCTCATTGGCGAGTACGACGCAGTGGCGTTCTCGACATTCACCGGCGCGTTTGATCCCGCCGCGGATTTCATTCTCCCCGAGGGTCCCGGCTCACCAACGCTGGCCGGCAACCCGCAGCCGCTCCATGAGGCACAGGATGTCCCTTCCGATGCGATACTGAGTTGGACGGCAGGCAGCTACGCCGCAACCCACGATGTATACTTCGGGACCGAACTCGCAGACGTCAGCGCCGCCAGCACGTCGGACCCGAGAGGCGTCCTCCTCAGCCAGGGCCAGACGGACACCGAGTTCGACCCCGAGGGTCTGTTCTCCTACGGTCAGACCTACTACTGGCGAGTCGACGAGGTCAATGGAGCCCCGGACTACACGGTCTTCAAGGGCGATATCTGGAGCTTCACGGCCGAGCCTTACGCCTATCCGATCACCAAACTGACGGTCAAAGCCTCCGGCCAGGACAGCAAGTCCCCTGCCACCGCGACCATCGACGGCTCCGGACTCAAAGACGACCAGCATTCCGTCAACACCACCGACATGTGGATGGTCAAGACCCTCCCCGCCTGGATCGAATACACCTTCGACCAGGAGTACCGGTTGGACGAGCTGTGGGTGTGGAACGCCAACTCCCAGTTCGAGGCCTGGGTCGGTTGGGGAGCCAAGAACGTCACCATCGAGTATTCCACCGACGGCCAGACCTGGACTGCTCTGGAGAACGTGCCCGAATTCGGCCAGGGGACCGGCGAGCCGACCTATGAGGCGAACACCACCGTCGACTTCGGCGGCGTCGCCGCCAGGCACGTCCGGCTGACCGTCAACACCGTACACGGCGCGTACGCGACGGTCTGCCTGAGCGAGGTGCGGTTCTACTACGTCCCGGTGAAGGCCTTCAACCCTGAGCCGGCGGACGGCGCCACGGAGATCAGCCTCGACACGGCGATGAACTGGCGTCCCGGACGCGAAGCGACCTCGCACGAGGTCTGCTTCGGGACCGACGCCAACGCGGTGGCTCAAGGGACTGTGACGGCCCAGACCGTCGCCGGCCACCGCTTCACGCCGGAGGCTCTGGATTTCGGGACCACGTACTACTGGAAGGTCAATGAGGTCGGCGACGCGGGGACTCGCGAAGGCGATGTCTGGAGCTTCACCTCCCAGCAATACGAAGCGATTGACGACTTCGAGAGCTACAACGACAGCGACAACTGCGTCTTCGACACCTGGAAGGACGGCTATACCGACAAGAGCAGCGGCTCGCAGGTCGGGTACATAGACTCCAGCAAGGGGACATTCGGCGAGACGATCATCGTTCACGGCGGCGGGCAATCGATGCCCATGCTCTACGACAACACAGCCAGTCCTTACTATTCGCAGGCGACGCGGACCTTCGATTCCGCCCAGGACCTCGCCGCCAACGGAGCCGACTCCCTGTCGCTGCACTTCCGCGGCATCGGGGCTTCGTTTGTGGAAGGCTCCGACGGCGCCATTTTGATGAACGGTATCGGCGAGGACATCTGGGGCGCCTCCGACGCCTTCCGCTTCGCCCACAAGAGCCTCACCGGCAACGGCTCGATCGTGGCCCGCGTGAACAGTCTCTACGCGAGCGACCCCTGGGCCAAGGCCGGCGTCATGATCCGCCAGAACACCTCGGTCAGCGCGGCCAACGCCATGATGGCCAAGAGCGCCAGCGACGGCAACGGCGCCAGTTTCCAGTGGCGACTGACCAGCGCCGCGGACTCGTCGAACGTCAGTCCCACGACTGTGGTCGCGTTCCCCTACTGGGTCAAGCTCGAGCGGAACGGCAACGGCATCTCCGCCTACATCTCGCCGGACGGAGCCGCCTGGACCCAGTTGGGCCAGACGCAGACGATCGCCATGACGGACCCCGTCCTCATCGGCCTGGCGGTGTGCAGCCACAACAGCACCGTCGCAACCTATGCGGACTTCTCCAACGTCGCCACCACGGGCAACGTCACCGGCAATTGGGAGATCGCGGAGATCGGCACCGCCCAGGTGGGAGGCAATTCGGTCGAGCGTCTCTATCTGACGGTCAAGGACAGTTCCAAGACCGCGACGCTGCTCTGTCCGGACGCGCTGGCGACCGGACGATTCGACTGGCAGCAGTGGCTGGTCCCGCTGAGCGACCTGACCGCGGCCGGGGTGAAAGTCACCGCGATCAAATCGATCTCAATCGGCGTGGGCAATCCGACCAGCCCCGCCGCGGGCGGAACCGGCACGATGTACTTCGACGACCTCGCCTTCGGCAAACCGGTGCCGTGACGGTCGAGACCGCGGCCCAAACGGCCGCGATGTGCCATGTGTAGAATCGAGCGGGGCCTGAGTCAAAGGACTTGGGCCTCGCTTCTTTTCTTGCGCCGTTTAGAATCCGAAGGCATACAAGTCCGCGTCGCGCAACACGAACCGCACGCGAATCGGCTTGTCGGCCAGCGTACGCATGTTGCCGCCGCCCTGCCAGGTCACCGTGTGTTCGACGGCGTCGCCATAGATCTCGGGACAATCGGAGAAGGCGAATCCCGGAATTGGCCGGCCGTCGAGATCTTCGATCTGAACCTGCACACCGCCCGCGGCCGAGGTCGAGTAGTTGATGCGCAGACTCTCGCCCACGAAGGTCAAGGGCTTCGTCAGGACCTTGCCGCCGGCATAAGAGGCATGCAGAGAGACGAAGCCGTCGATCCGGCAACTGTAGCGTCGGGTCTTCACCGGCTGGCCCTGAAAGTAGTAGCTCTCATCGGTGTAGAGAGACAGTTCCCGTCCGCCGCCCGGCAAGGGGGATGCCGTTTCCGACAGTCCCCACCAGATGTAGTTGCTGCGATTGTGCCACTTGTCCCGGTTGAGCCCGGGTCGAATGAACGCCTCCGCCCAACGACGGAATATCCGACTGTCGCGGGAACTCATGAACAGTCCTTCGGTCAAAGAACCGCGATCCGGGAGGAACCGCGTGGGGAAGCCGACGAACAAGTGTGGGGCTCGGTAGTATGGCATCACCGCGTTCGTATAGAGGTGCTCTGGGCCGACACCCGGGAACTGGAGCCATTCGGCTTGCGTCCAGTTCAGGAAGTCCTTCGAAGTGGAGACTTTGATGTCCCGTCTGCCGTCGCGGAAGTCGCGGAAATAGCAGCAGTACTGGCCGCGGAATGCGTCCCAGAAGGCCAGGTTCTGGGAGTCGAACGCGCCCTGGGTCAGAATCGGCTTTTCTACGAGCATCTGCCAGCGCAGGCCGTCGGCCGACTTGAAGGCGAAGAGCGCGCCGCTGTCTTTGCCCTCGCCTACACCGACCGCTTTGTACCGGGCGTCCGGCGGGCACTGGGGGTGCGCATCCTTGAAAGGCACGAAGTTGTGCGTCCCGACGCCCGCCCAGATGATGTTGTTCTGCTTCGAGCCTTGGAATTCGACGAGGTCGAGCGCGGGTCTGTCCCAGTGAATCCCATCCCGGCTCTCCGCGTAGCAGACCACCGCAGGGTGAGTCTGCTTCTGCGTGGTCATGTCGTGGTTCCAGCCGCGATAGTACATCCGATAGAGCGGCCCATCCTGGAGGATCGTATGGTATCCGCAGGAGTTGCCCTCCCATGGCCTGTCGTGCACGATAACGACTTCCTGCGGGATCGGCTCGTTTAGGCGCAGCTCGACCTCGCCTTCCATCTTCTCAATGAGATAGTCGTCTACAAAGAGTTCCCATCGGTCAGCGATGGGAATCGGTTCCTGCGCAGCAGCAACCGCGACGGTCTGCGCACTCGCGATAACGACGACAACGGTGACACAAGTCAAGATCAGTCGCATAGCGTGCGTAACCTCCAATGACAACTTGAGTTCACAAGATCCCGCCGGCCGTCGGGTCGATCCGCAGCTCGACCCATACGATCATCTGCGGCGGCTGTCCAGGCGTCTGCTGGATTCGAACGGTGTTGTAGCCGTCGCGGACCGCCGCCAGGGGACACGCGAACCGGACGACGCGGGCCGGGTCGCCTCCAATGTGGGCGGTCTCCTGGAGATCGCCGGCAAAGGCGGCATCGACACCGTTGATCCCGGCCTGAAACGTAGCACCGGACACGCCCTCGCGCGGCGCCAGTCCGACGATCAACTCCACGCGTCCTGAGGCAGGCGCTGGGCCGATATGGATGCGAAACTCCCGGCCCTCGGGCCCTTCAGCCGGCAGCATTGTGACGCTCGGAAAACCATCGGGGACCGTGTCGCGATAGCACACCGGGTGGCGGCGCTCCGCTCGACGCACAACATCGGCGCCCAACCCGCTCTCGACAAGCCTGCGGTACGACTCAGCGGGGACAGGTCTCGTTTCCGAATCCATCCAGTTGAACAGGTACAGCGCATCGGCTCCGCGAGCGAGCGAGGAGGCAGCGAAGCCATAGGCCGATGCCAGAGTGTTGGCGACGGCCATGCCGCCTGGCCAGGGGCGTGCGTTGTACTCCAATCCGGGAGCGACCACGACGGACCCGGCGCCCGGTCCCAGCCGCTCCTTCCACAACTCGACCGGAATGTCGAAATCGGAGGAGGACCAGAACGGACATGGCACCAACAGATCGACCAGGCCGTCCTTGGCCCACTGCACGCCGTCCATCCCCAGCAACGCCGCAGCGTCCGGATGCGCCGGGACCCGCACGCCGAGCGAGATCGGATGTCCGCGCCGGGTCGCCCACGTCGTGACAAGGGCGTGGACGTCGCGGACGAACTCCGTGAGATGCTTGCCTTCATCCTTCTCCCGGCCGGGTGTCAGGTGCCAGCCGAACCGCATCCAGTCCAGTTCCAGTCCGTCGGGATCGTAGCGTTCGAGCAGCTCGGCCACAAAGGCCATCTGGTGCGCGCGAACCGCCGCATGGGCGTAATTCATCGCCCGGTTCTGCCAAGGCGAAGCCGAACCGTTGGGGACGCGCCACCACTCCGGGTGCTCCCGCCAGAAGGACGAGTGCATGAAGGAGTTCGGATCGTCCACGCTGTGAATGTCGTTCATGCGCATCGACAGCCAGGGCGAAATGCCCTTCTCCCGACAGCGTGCGATCCAGACCGTGTAGGGATCGAGGCCCCGCTCATGGAGCAAACGGGCGTTATCCACCCAGCGATTGGAAGGTGCTCTGCCTTCGACCGGGTCCCAGATCGCGTCCCGCGTCCGGCTGCGGAAACTGGCTCGCATCGCGTTGGGACACAGGAACAGATGCGTCACCGCGCTGCCCGCGTACTGGTCGATGAAGGCATCAAGCCCCTCGCGGTTCATGGCGTCGGCCTGGCGAGAGGAGAAGAAATGGCTGTCGTCCTCGTTAATAATCAAGGCATCGTGCAGAGGCGGCACGCGCCCCTGCGCCGCAGCGCATGCCGATACGACAGCCGCCGACAGGCAGACCCCCAAGCGGAACCACGCCATCACAGCATTGTCCATCTGTTCCCGTCTCCAATCATGGCCATGGCATTTGACAGACACCGAATGCCACCATACCGCACAGCAGCCCGAATGGCAAAACAACTATCGCCCCTGCCCGACCTCCCTGGACTCCTCGCGCATTTGCCTTGCGTTCCGGCGGCTCGGTCTTACAATGGCCGCCGTGACAGGAGATCTCGGAGCCCTGGAGCGACCGCCAAGTGAAACGGACGTCGCTGGGGACTCGAACGGAAAAGGCAGACCGTAAGGATGTGCAGAGTCTGGACCCCAGGTCCCCTTTGGCGACACGATGACCGACAGCCACGAAACGAGAAGACACGAGCTCAGTCGCGAGCTGGGTTTCATTGCCGCGGTTGCCTGCGGCGTGGGCTCCATCATCGGCTCCGGCATCTTCAAGAAACCCGGCGTCATGGCCGCCCAACTGGGCTCGCCGGAGCTGCTGATCCTCGTCTGGGTCGTCGCGGGCATCCTGACGCTGTTCGGGGCGCTGTCCATCGCGGAGATCTCCGGTATGTTCCGCGATCCCGGCGGCCAGTACATCTACTTCAACCGCGGCTACAACCGCTTCGTCGGCTACCTCTACGGCTGGGCGGTCTTCATCATCATTCAGACCGGCTCCATTGCCTCGATCGCCTACGTCTTCTCCGATTCCCTGAGCTACTTCGTCCCGATGCCCCGCCTGCCCGCAGCCTGGGAGCAGTGGAGCATCCCCATCCCCTTCATCGGCGCGATGACCCCCTTCAGATTCATCGGCCTGAAGCTCTGCACCATCGTCCTGGTCGTGTTCCTGACCGCGATGAACTACCTGGGTGTCAAGCTGGGCAGCGCCATCCAGGTCGTCTTCGCGGCGATGAAGGTCGCGATCATCCTGGGCATCGTCCTGCTGGCGTTCGTCCTGGGACACGGCGACCTCGCGAACCTCACGCAGTCGACGGCTGACGCGGGCTCAGCGGCCGGGGGCTCGACCTCGGTCTTCCTGATGGTCATCATGGCCATGGCCGGCGCGTTCTGGGCCTACGACGGGTGGATCAACGTCACCTACATGGCCGGCGAGATCCGCGACGTCCAGCGGAACCTGCCCAAGTCGATGGCGACCGCCGTGATGATCGTCATCGGCGTCTACGTCCTGGTCAACCTCGCCTACCTCTACGTCATCCCGGTCCCCGAGATCGCCCAGCGGTATCGGGCCGCCGAGGCCACGGGCGGAGGCTATATCGTCGCGATAGACGTCGCCAACAGCTTCCATGCCAAATGGGGCGGCGCGATCATCGCCGCCGCCATCATGGTCTCGACCTTCGGCGCGGTGAACGGGACCACGATGATGTCCGCGCGGGTCTACTTCGCGATGGCTCGCGAGGGCCTGTTCTTCCGCAGTCTGGGCGAGGTCCATCCGCGGTTCCGCACGCCGGCCCGGTCGCTCGTCGTACAGGGGATCTGGACCTCGATACTCGTCCTGAGCGGGACCTTCGACCAACTGACGGACATGCTGATCTTCGTCAGTTGGATTTTCTACGCATTGGCTGCGGCCAGCGTCTTCACCCTCCGCAGGCGGATGCCCGACACGCCGCGACCGTACAAGGTCTGGGGCTACCCCTGGACGCCCATCCTGTTCATCGCTTTCGCCTCGGTCTACGTCGTCTTCACGCTCTACACGGACATCCTGAACTTCCGCAAAGGCGAGGCCCCCCTGATCAACTCGCTGATGGGCCTGGTCTGGGTCGCCCTCGGAATCCCCGGCTACCTCTACTGGTCCCTCAAGAAAAACCGCCAGCCCGTGTAAACCGTCCATACTTGGTTTGGCTCATCTTACGCTTCGCGCGGCACGATCTTGGCCTTGCCGGTCCGATGTCCTGCTCGTACAATCGGGCCCACGATAGAAATCACAGGTGTGCTCCCCTCAAACATTAGGATGGAGAAGCTAATGACTGCCTCATGTCGTGTTGTGTTGGTCGTGCTGGTCGCGTTCCTGCTGGACCCCGGTCTGGTCACCGCGCAGGAGGTGCAATGGCAAGACGCGGCTTCGCTCGAAGTCGAAGGCAAAGGCTGGGCTCAGACCGCAAACCCATTCGACCGACTCCCCGACTGGGCCCAGAGTAAGGTTTCTCCCGCGGTCTGGGGGCTGAGCAAACACAGCGCGGGCATCTGCGTTCGCTTCGTCACGGACGCCAACGCGGTCAGTGTTCGATGGTCGCTCACCAGTGAGTCGCTCGCCATGCCGCACATGCCCGCGACAGGCGTCAGCGGCGTGGACCTCTACGCCCGGCTCGCCGATGGCTCCTGGCGGTTCGTCGGCAACGGCAGGCCAGGGAAGGCAGAAGGCAATCTCGCCACGTTCAAGTTCCCGGACGGCGCCAAAGGCTCGCGCGAGTGCCTGCTCTATCTGCCTCTGTACAACGGCACGAAGTCCCTGGAAATCGGAATTCCGTCGGGCGCCCATCTGGACCCGCCCGCGCCGCGGCCCGAGGGTCTGCGAAAACCGATTGTCGTCTATGGCACGTCGATTGCCCAAGGCGGCTGCGCGTCGCGACCGGGCATGGCATGGCCGGCGATTCTGGGCCGGCTCCTGGATCGTCCCGTGATCAATCTCGGCTTCTCCGGCTCGGGCACGATGGAACCGCCCGTAGCGGAGGTGCTGGCCGACCTGGACCCTGCGGCCTACGTCATCGACTGCACCTGGAACATGGGCGTCGGCCAGGAAGCGTACATGGATCGAGTCGGCCAGCTCGTGCGAACGATCCGAAAGGCGCACCCTGTCACGCCGATCCTCTTCGTGGGCCAGTCCCACCTGCGGCCGGAGGCCCACCCCACGGAACTCACTCTCCGCCAGGAGACCGCCGTGCAGGCCCTGCAAAAAGAGGGAGTCGAAGGTCTCATTCTGGTTCCCGGCGCGGACCTGATCGGCCACGACGGCGAGGGCACGGTGGACGGAGTCCACCCCAACGACCTCGGCATGGACCGCCAGGCCCGATCCCTGCTCCCGATCGTCAGCGAGGCGGTGGGCAAGCCGGCGAAGCCCCGCGTCTACATCGACACCGATACGGCCAACGAGATCGACGACCCCTACGCCGTCTTCCGCGCCCTCATCGCCCCGGAGTTGGACGTCGTCGGCCTGTCCTCGATGAGCTGGAGGGACATGGATTTCGCCGCCGGAGCGAGCCGGAGCCAGCGGATGAACAAGGAGATTCTCTCGCTGATGATGCTGACGGATCGCGTCTCCCATCCGCTCGGAGCGCACCAGCCGATGCCCAATGCCTCCACGCCGGTCGATTCACCCGCGTCGCGGGACATCATCGCGAAGGCGAAGGAGACGCCCGCCGGTCGCAAGCTCCATGTCTTCATCCTTGGGGCCTATACGAATGTCGCGTCCGCATTGCTGATGGAACCGGCCATCAAGGACAAGATGGCCGTCTATGTAATGGGCTACAACTACGTTGACGGGCGGTTCCAGACGGACGAGTTCAACTGCCAGGGTGATTTGAATGCCGCCGCCTGCCTGCCAAGGACCGGCGTGGAACTGTATGTGATGCCGGCCAGCACGCTTCGCGACTACCAGTGGGCGAAAGCCAACGTGGATGCGCACTTCAAGGGCCGTTCCGGCATCCGGGACTACCTGGTCAATCGCTGGGAGTCCTGGGCGCCGACCGCGACCCATCGCATCCTGTGGGACACCGCCGTGTTCGAGGCCTTTCTGAATCCGGAGTATGCGAGACTGGAGAAGGTCTCGATGGACGGCGCCACAGTCCGGGTCTGGACTTGCGTCGACAGGGAAGCCATGCAGGCCGACTACTGGGCGGCAACGGAGCTCCAAGAACCCAATGCCAATTGATGGAAGGAGACCTCATCTTGCCCTCGTCGTATCCTGTCACATGCTGCTTCATGCTGCTCTTCGCCGCATCGGTGTCCCATGCCCAGGAGAGGAAGTCGGTCAAGCCGGAGAATGCCGAGAACGTGATCGTCTTCAAACAGAGGGGAGTCTACGCCTGCTTCCCCTTTCTGCCGAGGGTGCAGCCGCAGGACGCGATCCACATCAGCTTTTGCACGCGCATCCATTCCTCCCATGACGATCCCGCCGGCGGGACGGCCATCATGCGGTCCACCGACGGCTGCCGAACGTGGGAGGTCCATCTCCGCAGCGACGAGTATGGCAGTCCGGAGGAGACCGACGCGATCCAGGCTATGAAGGCGCCCGACGGGACGCTCGTGACCCTGCACGCAGGCTGGGAGTACTATCCCCAGGCCAAGCGTCCCGAGCTGGAAGCGGCCGGCTGGGATGTCGCCAATGCCGGCGAAGGGTTCGTCGCCGCCCTCAGCGGGCACGCCGCCAGGGTTTCCCGCGACGCCGGCAAGACCTGGGAGGACCGGGAGCTGCCGTTGCCCAATGCCCCGGGAGTCATGGCCTTTCACGGCGGTATCGTCACGGACCAGGGCGTTATCCTGTGGCCTGTCTACGGCTCGCCACTGCCCGGCGATCTGGGCCACTCCTACGTCTACCGTTCCGCGGATTCCGGCCGGACCTGGACCTTCCACGAGATCATGGCCGACGCCCGCGGCGAGCTGCCGGTGAACGAGACCTCGATTCTCGACCTCGGCGCCGGACACATCCTCGCCTTCGCCCGAACCGGCGCCGGCGCGGATCACATGCTACGGGCCGAGTCCGTCAACGGCGGCGTCACCTGGGGTCGGCTCACCGATTCGGGCATCACGGGTCATCCGCCGGACCTGCTCAGGCTCCGCAACGGCCACATTCTGCTCGCCTACGGCTATCGTCACCAGCCATTCGGCGTCCGCGCGGTAATCAGCAAGGACGAGGGAAAGACCTGGGGCGACGAGTTCATCCTCCGAGAGGACGGCCGCAACGGCGATCTGGGCTATCCGATGTCCGTCCAGCTCGCCGACGGAACCCTCTTCACCGCCTACTACTTCAAGACCGCCGACAACATCACGCACATCGCCGGAACCCTCTGGCACGAGCCCCAATAGCCAACCACAAGGATCGCCATTGCGCCGAGGTCACGGCAGACGGCGTCCACCTCAGCGACCTCCGCATGGACCGCCAGGCCCGATCCCTCCTTCCGATCCTCCGCAAGACAATCGCCGACGCAGCGAAGTCCCAATAGTCCGCCTGGGACACGGATTCCCTTCGTTCCTATTCCGATCCCTGTCCGGGTTCTTGCCCAACATCAGTGCCCGCGAGTCGGTGCAGCCGATCCACGATCTCAGGGGCCTCCTTGACTTGGCACAAGGGCTCCAACTGCTCGAATACGTAACTCCAATCAAGGTGCCCCCGCTGGCGGGTGATGATCGTTTCCACATCCCCCCAGTCTCTGGGCCGATTGGCGAATGCCTTGAGGACGATAAGGTCCTCCGCTGAACAGATCAGGAGAGACAAGCCAGGAAGGAACTCGTGCCGAGTTGCCCGTAAGACGACTTGTTCTTCAAAGGGAATCCCGCCCAGCGCCACGTCGATGGGTATCCCGTCGTGGGATTGGAGCAGAAGCACTCGATGTGTCAGAGCGAACTCGCGGCCCTCAGGAATCCGCGCGTGATACCGTTCCAACAAGACATCGACATAGGCGGCCTCGTTGCCAAAACCCGCGAGAATCGTCAGATCAACATCGTTTGTCAGGCGAGGCTGTCCCCATCGCTGCAAGGCAATCCCGCCAATGAAGCAGTATCGCCAGCCTCGTTCGACCAGGAAGGTCTCCAGCTCCGCCGCGGTGTGAAAGAGCGATTTCACGGCCGCAGCCTCGCAAAGAGCCGCTGTTGTTCGACGAGGCCCGAGGTGGCCGGCGGCGACCACTCGCGCCGAGCGGATTCGAAAGCGTCCGAGAGTTGCTCGATGGCTGCGGCGGTGTCGGTCCGGCGGATTTCCTCCGCACGTACGCTCTCCACCACAGGTCCCGCCGCCCTCCAATTCTCGATCCACTGACGGACGAGCTGTTCTTGCGATTTCTCCATAACCTTATTCTACCCGAAACCCGCTCTCTGGGATAGTCTTTCTCTCCCCCGACACGGATTCACAAGGATCGACACGACTTCCCGACCCTCGTGACGCTTCACGAACTTGCCCCTTGCCTTTCCGGTGCTCTTGTCCTACAATTACGTCTGTGAACGGGAGGCCCCTGTGATTGAAGAGGCAAGACTCCCGCCTCCCTGCGATGGCTGGCAGATCGGGGACCATTTCGGTGACATCACCGAAATGGTCGCGTGTGAAACCATGTCCGAGAATCTCCTGCTCGCCGAAAACATGAAGAAGCTGAAGTCCAGAAGACGAACAGAACCAAAGGTCCTACGGCATCCGGCCAGCGCGACGGGCATCACGGGCGACTCGAGAGATACGCCGAGATGTGAAATGCGCGAAATTGTCGGCCATGTCCTGGCGACTTCATACTGATAGTGTACGACTCCCTATAGGAGAGAACTGATATGACGCGCGCTGCATACACCATGTTACTCGTATTGGCTCTTGGTTGTGAAGTTGTCTCTGGCACCGATCAAGAATCCCTCTACAGCCAATTGACTCGTGCGGTGATACGTCTTGAGGGGATCGAAACCATCCTCAACAAACAAGGCACACCTCAGACTCGGCTTCACACTGGGACGGCTTTCTTCGTTCGTACTGGCCATGAGATATTTGTCGTCACTGCAAGGCACGTTGTTGGCGCCGGATATAATATGCGCTCGCGCGTGCAGTTGCAGAACTACGAAACACGGGACGTTGCACGATTCGTGCTTGAACTGCCCCATGGTGACTGGGTCTATCATCCTGGTGGGGGTGACGAGGATACTCATTTTGTGGATGTCGCCGCCATGAAGATCTGTATCCCGACGAAACACGTACCAAAATGCTTCAGATATGAACCAGCAGACCCAAACATGCAGAAAGACAACCAATTGCCTTCGGTTGATGCTGAGCCGCCAGAACCGGTTCTTGTGTTTGGCTTTCCCTCTCTGGTTGGTTTCACACTGTCGGAACAGAGACCTATAGGGCGTTTCGGCATTATATCAATGGGTGCTGGGGATGAGTTCCTAACCCTGGAGGTGGATGGCGCAAAGAAGTTTGCTGAGGAACGCTGCTATCTCATAGACGCAAGGATGTTTCCGGGCAACAGCGGTGGTCCAGTCATGAATCAAATCAGACTCGGGAATGCGAGGCCGAGATTGCTTGGACTTGTCAGTGCGACAACTAGATCTCTCGATTTTGGCATAATTGAGCCCGTGTCAAGAATTCGCGAGACTCTGGATCAGGCCAAGACCAGACCCGCCTCCGGTCGCTGGAAGGTCATTGCGGACATTAAGGCCACCGCAGAGCCTGAAGTATTAGGGGTCATAACCGATTACAATTCCCTCTAATCGACTTTGGTTCCCAGAGAGTAGAGGGTCAAACGTACACATTTCACAAACGGTTACTGGCGCATTCACGGGGACGAACAGGCAGAGAATACCCGGATGAAGACGAAGAAGATCGCTGTGTTGGTCATCGTGCTGTTGGGACTCGGCGGCTGTGTTGGATGGTGCGGGTCCCAGGAGGCTGGCGGCAAAGCCGAGACGGGGCGGCGGGTGATCGTCTCCACGGATATCGGCGGGACGGATCCGGATGATTTTCAGTCGATGGTTCATCTGCTGGTCTATGCGGACTGCTTCGATATCGAGGGTCTGATCTCGTCGCCGTATGGGCCAGGACGCAAAGAGCATATCTTGCGGGTTATCGACCTGTGTGAACGCGACTACTCCAACCTGCGGACGTACTCCGACAAGTACCCCAGTCCCGATGCGCTGCGGGCGGTTGCCAAACAGGGGTCGTCGGACGGCGCGGGCTATGAGGGGTTTGGGGTGCCTACGGAGGGCTCCGATTGGATCGTCCGGTGTGCACGTCGGGACAATCCGCGGCCACTCTGGGTCCTGGTCTGGGGCGGGATCGACGATCTCGCCCAGGCACTGCACGATGCACCCGAGATCCTGCCCAAGCTCCGCGTCTATTTCATCGGCGGCCCAAACAAGAAGTGGAGCGTCGACGCCTATCAGTACATCGCGACGAACCATCCGACGCTGTGGATCATCGAGGCCAACGCCACCTATCGCGGCTGGTTCGTCGGCGGCAACCAGCAGGGCGAATGGGGCAACAAGGCGTTCGTCGCGGCGCACGTCGCAGGCCATGGCGCGTTGGGCGATTTCTTCGCGACGCTGCTGACCGGCACGATCAAGATGGGGGACACGCCTTCCGTCGTCTACCTGCTGAGAGAGACGCCTGAAGACCCGACGCAACCTGGTTGGGGTGGGCGATTCGTCCGGGCCTGGGATCGGCCGCACGTGGTGTTCCAGCGGTTCACCGGCGCGGAGGACCAAATCGAGCAGTTCGGCGTTTTCGAGCTGGCCCTGCCGTTGGGCGAGCAAGCGCCCGAGCAGCCGCAGGCGAGCATGGTGATCGAGAACCAGTCCTCGACCGGGTCTGTGGGCTCAGATGGTGCGATGCACTTTCGCTTCTCGCCCAAAGACGCGAAGACGTACCGCTACACGATTCGAAGCAACGTGCCCGCGCTGGACGGAAAGACCGGCGAGTTGACCGCCGTGCGTCCGGCGTCCGACGCCGCACAGCGACCTTCATCGCGACTGCCCAACTGGTGGACGGACGATCCCTCGCCCGAGGTCGCGGAGGGCCCACACCTCGGTGCCCAAACGGTGAGCCGGTGGCGCGAGGACTTTCTGCGCGACTTCGCGACCCGCATGGACCGCTGCAAGTCGCGATGAATGGCGGCCACGGCTCGCGAGACGATATCCCGAGGTTCCTCAATGCGACTGCCGGACACAATAGAGGAAGCGGTTGGAGCGGAGGAACAGGCACTTGTTGCTGACGGCAGGAGACGCGTTGAAATCGCTGGCGTCGGATGCGAACTGGTTGTGGGCGATGATCTGATACTGCGGCTTGGCGGCCAGGACGAACGTGCCGTCGTTTCGCGTCACCACGTAGAGTCTTCCCTCGGCCGCCACCATCGAGCCGTAGATCGCGAAGCGCTGGGTGATGGGCAGTTTCTCGCTGTACAGGAGTTCGCCCGTCTTGGCGTCCGCACAGCAGGCCCGGCCGTAGCCGTCCGCCCAGTACATCCGACCATCGACAACCACCGGCGACGGCGGACTGGTGACATTCTTACCCGACCAGACCACGTGCGTATCGGTGACATCCCCGTCGCCGCCCGTGCGCACGGCCAGAGAACCGTATTGTCGAGGGCCGCCTCCGTGGATGTACGCGACGCCGTCGAGGATCACGGGGGTGGGGATCATGTCGTCGTTGATGCCCGTCCGGGCGAGCCAGAGTTGCCAGCCCGTTTCCGGGTCCAGCCCCCAGACCTGGGATGGCACAACCACGACCAGTTCCGCGCCCCCATCCTCTCGCGTGGTCACCACGGGCGTGCAGAACGACAGTCCTGTCTTGGACACATCCTTCTTCCAGACCTCGCGGCCGGTTTGCGTATCCAGGGCGTACAAGGTCTTGCTCTCGTCCCAGGCATTGACGAAGAGCAGGTTCTTGTAGAGGGCCGGGCTGGCCGCAGTGCCCCAGCGTTTCTGATCCGAATCGGTCCCCACGCTTGTTTGCCAGAGTTGTTTGCCGTCCAGGTCGAAGGCGAGCACGCCGGTCTTGCCGAAGAACACATAGACTCGCTGCCCATCGGTAACGGGGGTCTGGCTGGCATAGCCATGCTCGCGCAACATGCCGTGGTAGGAATCCTCCGGGCGCGCCGCCGGCACGGCTGTATCGCAGAGCACTTCTCCGTCCGTTGCGCGGATACATAGCAGGTGACGCTTCAAATGGTTCGGGTCGCCCGGTCTGTTCGGGTCCAGACCATAGCCGGAATAACACGTCACGAAGACCCGCTCGCCCAAGACAATGGGACTGGACGACCCCGGCCCCGGAAGAGGGGTCTTCCACGCGAGGTTCTCCGTCTCGCTCCATGACACGGCCAGACCCGTCTCCTCGCTGACGCCTCGCGCGCCCGGTCCGCGAAACCCGGTCCAGTCCGCAGCGGACACCTGTCCCGCCCATGTCGCTATCCAGAGAACCGTCCACACCGTTGCGCGTCTGCTCATCATGCTGTTTCCCGTCCTCGTACTCTCAATGGACCGTCGATCTTACGTTGCCATACGCAAGTTCCCACTTGGTTCATTATACTGGCCGTCGGCGTTCGAACCTACCATGCATTTTGCAGACGGTCTCCCGATTCGCTTCCGGGCACGGAATCGTAGCGGAAGTAGACGCCGCTGTCCCAGTTGCTGTCGCGCAACGGCTTCCACTCGTACTCGAGGACGAAGTCGGCGTATTTCTTCTCGGTCTGGACCAGGCCGTTGCCTCCGACGATCAAGATGTCCCCATTGTCGCGATGAATATGCTGAGCCTCTTCATCTTCCTCCTCCTTCTCCGCAAACGTGCGTCCATCGTGTTCCTGAAGGTGTACAACACGTCCCGAGACACCGATGGTCTTCGCTTGCCGTTCCTAAGTCCCGGTGCAGTCGCCCCCCCTCCGTGGAGGATATGTCTCCGAGTGAGTGGCGGATTCCCTTCCGGCCCTTTCTCACAGTAATCTCGCCATGCACACAAGTAAAGGAAGCGTGTCAATCGCTGAGGCTACATATTGGGGGCCGAGAGTCACTGCTTCTAACATCGCTGCCTGTATGAACCGGTGTGTGTATCTGTGTCCAGTTCAGTGCGAGCCATCGAGGAACATCTCAGGAGTCTGCGAGAAACTCCGCTTGCCTCCGGCGGCGTCCTCGGGCAAGATAGTCCCCATGCCTGTGGCCTCACGGGCTGGTTTTGTCGGATCACATGGAGAGTATGGAGATGACGAGTATGAGTGCCAAGCGATTCATCGTCCCTGCGTTGTCGATTCTTGCGGTGACTGCGTGTGGATTCTGCCAGGACAGCGGCTCCTCGCTCGCGAACGATTGGGAGGACCCCACGGTCGTCGGACGGAACAAGGAGCCCGGTCACTGCACACTCATGGTGTACCCCGACGTCGAGACGGCGCTGAGCTGCGACCGCACAGCATCGCCCTATCACCAGTCGCTGAACGGCAAGTGGAAATTCAACTGCGTGGCCAAGCCCGCGGACCGGCCGATGGACTTCTACAAGCCGGAGTTTGACGTGAGCGGCTGGGCGGAGATTCCCGTCCCCTCGAACTGGGAGATGCACGGCTACGACAAGCCCATCTACCTGAATATGCAGTATCCGCACCCGACGAACCCGCCGTACATCGCCCACGACTACAACCCCGTCGGCTCGTATCGGCGGCAGTTCACGATCCCCGACTCGTGGGACGGCTGGCAGGTCTTCCTGCATTTCGACGGCGTCATCAGCGCATTCTACCTCTGGATCAACGGCCAGATGGTCGGGTACAGCGAAGGCAGTATGACGCCCGCGGAGTTCAATGTCACGCGGTATCTGCAGAAGGGCCAGAACACCCTGGCCGCCCAGGTCTATCGCTGGTGCGACGGCAGCTATCTCGAAGACCAGGACATGTTCCGCATGAGCGGCATCTATCGCAACGTGTACCTGTTCGCGGCCCCCTCGGTGCACATCCGCGACTTCGCCGTCCGGGCGACGCTGGACGACCAGTACAAAGACGGCGTCCTCCAGATCCGCCCGAAACTGGCGGTCTATCAGCAGATGGACGTCGCCGGCTGGACGGTCCAGGCTCAGCTCTACGACGGCAAGCAGGCGATCCTCGCCCAGCCGCTCAAGATCGATGCCCTGCGGATCGTCAACGAGCGGTATCCGCAGCGGGACAACGTCCCGTTCGCACTGATGCGGACGACGGTGCCCGACGTCAAGCAGTGGTCGGACGAGACACCGAACCTGTACACGCTCGTCCTGACGCTGTGCGACGCCCAGGGCAAGGTGGTCGAGGCCGAGAGCAGCCGGATCGGGTTCCGTAAGGTCGAGATCAAGGACGGCCAGTTCTTCGTCAACGGTCGGTCCATCCGCTTCTTCGGCACCAACCGCCATGAGCACGACCCCGACACAGGCAAGGCGGTTTCCGTCACGCGGATGATCGAAGACATCAGGCTGATGAAGGCCAACAACATCAACGCCCTGCGGATGTCACACTATCCCAACGACCCGCAGATGTACGAGTTGTGCGATCAGTTCGGCATCTACGTGATGGACGAGGCCAATCTCGAAACGCACGGCGTGAACGGCCTGCTCACGAACATCCCGGTCTGGCATACGTCCTTCGTCGAGCGGGCGATCCGCATGGTCGAGCGGGACAAGAACCACCCCTGCGTGGTGATCTGGTCGTTGGGGAACGAGTCGGGCGCCGGCCCGAACCACGCCGCGATGGCTGGGTGGATCCACGACTATGACCCGACCCGCCCGGTCCACTACGAGGGCGCCGCCAGTCGGCCGTACGATTACCCTTACGTCGATATGATCAGCCGGATGTACGAGCGGATTCCCGGCATCATCCGCCTGGCGACCAACAATGACACTCGCCCCGTGGTCCTGTGCGAATACGTCCATGCCATGGGCAACTCGGTGGGCAATCTGCCGGAGTACTGGCAGGCGATCCGCTCGCACAAGCGGCTCATCGGGGCATTCGTGTGGGACTTCGTCGACCAGGGCATCCGCAAGAAATCCCCCGACGGCAAGAGCTACTGGGGTTACGGCGGCGACTTCGGCGACCATCCGAACGACGACAATTTCTGTTGCAACGGCCTGGTCCAGCCCGATCGCAAGCCCAATCCCTCGCTCGCGGAGGTCAAGAAGGTCTACCAGCGGATTCACGTCGCGCCGGTGGACCTGGCCGCGAAGGTCGTCTCCGTCGAGAACGAGTACGACTTCCGCAGTCTGGACTTCGTCGACGGCTCGTGGGAACTCCGCTGCGACGACCAGGTGGTCCAGCAGGGCAGGCTGCCCAAGCTGACGCTCGGACCCGAACAAACGCAGAGCATCGAAATCCCCTTCGACCGGCCGGAAATGAAGCGCGGCGCCGAATACTGGCTGAAGGTGACGTTCGCACTCGCCGAGGATGCCCCCTGGGCGCCGAAGGGACACGTCGTCGCCTGGGACCAGTTCGAGGTCCCGTTCGAGGTGCCGCCCACGACGACGGTCGCGATCAACAACCTGCCGCAGGCGACGCTCCACGAGCAGTCCGGCGCGTTCGTGGTCAGCGGCGCCGACTTCTCCGCGACCGTCGGCAAGACCAGCGGCGCCATCGAATCGCTCAAGTTCAAGGGCAACGAGTTGGTCGTCAGCCCGCTCGTTCCGAACTTCTGGCGTGCCCCGATCGACAACGACAACGGCAATCGCATGCCCCAGCGCCTCGGGGTCTGGCGAAACGCCGGGCCCGGCCGGACCGTGCAGTCCGTGACCGCCGAGCAGATCCACCCGCAACTCGTCCGTATCACCGCTCAGGCGACACTCCCCGCCGGCGACAACACAAAATGCCGCACCGTCTACGACATCTACGGCAGCGGCGGCATCGTCGTCGAGGTCCGCATGGACCCCGCCGGCGGCAACCTGCCCGAGCTGCCGCGGTTCGGGATGCAGATGGCCCTGCCCAGCCGGTACTCGATGCTGACCTGGCTCGGCCGCGGCCCGCACGAGAACTACTGGGACCGCAACAGCGGCGCCGCCATCGGCCTCTACTCCGGCTCGGTCGAGGAGTTGCTGCACGTCTATACCCGCCCGCAGGAGAGCAGCAACCGCACGGACGTCCGCTGGCTGACCCTGACTGACAGCAACGGCACGGGCCTGCTGGCGGTCGGCATGCCGCTGCTGAGCGTGAGCGCCTGGCCCTTCAGTATGGACGACCTGGCCAAGGCGATGCACATCCACGAGCTGCCCCGCCGGGACTTCGTGACGTTGAACCTCGACTACCGCCAGATGGGCGTGGGCGGCGACGACAGTTGGGGCGCCCTGACGCACGAGGAGTACAGGCTGCCCGCCAAGGCCTATTCCTACCGCTTCCGCCTGAAACCCTACAGCAGGGAGATGGGGGAAGCCAACGCCCTAGCCCGCGAAAATCTTTCCAGCAACTGACCGACGCGGCCAGGACATAGTGACACGGGATTGAAGGGAGAAGGCGGCCTCGACGCTGCCTTCTCCCTTCCTCATTTCGTCAGCCCTCCAATTCTCTTTTCTCGCGCAGAGCCGCAGTGACGCGGAGGGGACGAAAGAATCGGCATCAGCGGTAGGGTGTGCTCCGCACACCGCCTTCTAAGGTTTCGCGCGTATTGCCTTATGGCACTGTCGCCAGAACGTATTCCATGTGCCGCTGTTTGCACCATATCTGAGCGGCCTTCCGTTTGCGCTGGACATCATCGGAGTCAATTCTGCTTGGGTCCTTCACTTCGATGACAGCCTTGTCCCCGTTGTCATATTCGACGAAGAAGTCCGGGATGTACCGTCGTTGGTGCTTCTGGCCGTCGATCCAGGGGATGGTGACACCGTGGCGCTTCATCCATTTCGCAACGTGCGGGTCACGATCCAGGCGTTCCATCATTCGCCGCTCCAGGTCGCTCTGGTACTTCTCATAGTTCCACGGACTCTTCTTCGGATTTGCGTATTGGCCGTGTATGCTAGTCGCCATATTCGATGATCCCCGCCGTTAACCCCGGGATGGCTCCGACTCTGGTTTTCACTTGTTGGAGCATCTTCCATGCAAAATCGACTTCTGCACGTTCCGCTAAGCCTAACGAAGAACCATTGAGAAACTTGGCCCGACAGTGGTGGAGTAATGCACTATAGACTTTGTCCTTGAACGCTGCTGCATAGCCCGCCTCAACTGTCAGGGTTTCGGCGATCTCAAGCAGTCCCTCCTTCACTGCCTCTCGCACCGCTTCATCGGTTGCCTGCGCAACTGTCCCAACCGGCTGGTTCGCGTCTGGAGCAGAGTGGATGGTCTTCCAGCCTTCGCCGCCCAGTTCCTTGCCAACCACACCCGTAATCCCGACCTTCGTGATTTCAATTACTGTCGGATCATATGCGATACCGTCCAACACCTTTCGCCAGTCTTCAATCGGCTTCGGTGGCGCCGGGATATTCCCCACGTCAAACTCCTCATCATCTACTGCTGAAGAATCCGCCGGGGGCACGTCGATCACCAGATCCGGTCTCGCAAGTTCCTGCTTCGGCGGGGGCGTCGGAAGATCTTCCGTCTCATCGAAAAGGTCATCGATCAGAACGCCGGTGCGCTTCTTGGCGTTGAAGATGTCCCACAGCCATTGATGATCCAACTTGGGATGATCAACTACAGCGCAAATCTGCGGTTCAGTTGACTCGACACCCTTGACTCGCACTCGTCTCAGGCCACGGCCGACCACTTGTTGTCCGTAGACCTTGCTCCCGAACTTGCGTAACAGAAGGATGACACCCACCTCCGGCACGTCCCAGCCCTCACGCAGCATGAGCACGCTGACCACGGCTCGGTAGGGCTTGCCACTCTTCTGTTGCCTGCCGAGTTCGCGGGCCTTCTGCCGGTCTGCTTCATCGCTATCCTCTGTCACGAGCAGGGTTCTGACCTTGAAGTACTTGCTCAGTGTTTGCTCGGCCTTCTCGGCATCGGCCTTGCACACGGCCACGACGAAGAGGATCGGCTGGTATCGTCCTTTGGCCCGCCGTTCTTGCTCCTCAAGGCGACGTAGCGCGATGGCCATTTGTTGGCGCATCGGCTCGTCGTCCGTCACCCACTGTGTGGCGTTCAGCCCCAGTCGATCCACTTCATCCCAATCAATCTCTTCAACTTTACGCTTTTCACCGGTGCGAGCATCGCTATAGGTCAACTGCACTGTCTTGATGTCTGGCTGGTAGACCACGGGGGTCTTCACAATCCCGTCGGCCAGAGCATCGGTCACACCATACTCGTAGATCATCTCGCTGTCAGGAGCCCTGCCATCGGCCCGATCGGGCGTGGCCGTGGTGTCCACCCGCAGGATGATCTTCTCACGCATTCGTTTCAACGTGGCATCATATTCCGCCGCGGGGGAGTTGTGCGCTTCGTCATTGAACAGGGCAAATTGTGGACCGTTCATCAACGCCGACAGGTTGCTCTGGCCACTCTTGTTGCTCAAGTAGAACTGGTGGATGTTGCCGAGCACGATGCTGGCACTGAGCAGGCTGGCCCAGCCGCCTTCTTTGCCGCTGCCCAGCGTCGTCAGAATGAAGTCCTCGGCGCGGTAGGCCGTCCACGCCGGCAGAAGGTCGCGGTCCTTGAAGACCTTACCTCCTTGGAAATCGTCCTCCAACCGGTCACGCACGATAAGATTCGGGCAAAGCATCGCGAATTTCTGGATGTTATGGGCGATCCGCAGCCATGCGACGACTGCCGCAATCACTGCCGTCTTGCCGCCGCCTGTCACGATGTTCAGTAGGAGCCCATCTGCTCCGATTTCGGCCTTGCCCAGAACCTCGTGAGCGTAGACCACGCGCAGGAAGGATTCCCACTGATGTGGCCAGAGCGTGCCCGGTCTCGCCGCCTGTTCATCGTCGGGAGACGTAAGAAACTCGATGTACTTGTACGAGTCAGCCTTCAAACGTGGCATTCCATCCCGGCGCCAGTCTCCAAAGGCATCCTCGTATTTCGCAAACTGATTGAACATGGGTCAACTCACCTCAATCTCGGCTGTCCACAGCCCCTCGCCGCCCATGTCATCTTGCACCTTGCAGGCGATCCGCTGTTTGCCCTCTGATGGGAATTCGTATTGCACTTGGAGCACCGGTTCCTTTTTGCTGCCGCGCGCAAAGGAATAGCCGGGCGTGCTGCTGAACCGCCTGTCGTAATCGAAGTCCCATTGTACGTTGATGATCCTGCCACCGGGGTTCAGGACTACCGTCTCGCTCACGTCGAATTTGTAGGTACGAAGCAAAATACGCTTGTAGCCCACCTCCACCCTAGGCGGCTGAACGAAAGTCAGGAAGTTTTCATAGTCGGCGTGGTCTGTCGAAAGGGCCGTCACATGCTCGCGGAAACGCAGGGAATCGATACGAATCGTATCCAGACGGATGAAGTTCAGGTCTGTCCGTTCCAGTCGCCTCAGTCGCTCCGCTGCCTCCATCGCATCGAGACGAAAGGCCCAGGCCAGCATGATGCCGTCACGGAGGTTGTCCTGTTTGTATCGCAAGGTCTTGCGAATGGCGTTGGCGAATGCCTGCACGTTCGGCGCTGTCACGCTCTTCTTCTGATCCGGCTCGCCGACCCAAACCGGAATCGCGCCTTTGTAGCCGTGGATGCCCTCTTCGCTTTCCTCTATCGCTGCCCCGAAGCATTTCAAGACAAAGGCACGAAACTGTTCGCGCGGTGCTTCGCCCAG
This sequence comes from Phycisphaerae bacterium, assembly GCA_017993835.1. GTDB lineage: Bacteria > Planctomycetota > Phycisphaerae > Sedimentisphaerales > Anaerobacaceae > PLanc-01. Next base: position 171,155 of record JAGOLX010000002.1, on the reverse strand, counting down.
CCGCTTGGCTTCGTACACACCCCAATGCTCGACCGTGAAGTCTGGCACGCGGAATAACTTGCCGACGTGCTCCTCCACCTGTCGCGTCAGCCGATCGGCGGTGATCGCCACTGCCACACGGGATTGGTCGCAGGCGATCCAACGGCGACCAAGACGTTGAGCGACGGACGCGGACGTACCCCCTCCGGCAAAGAAGTCGGCCACGACATCCCCTTCATTGCTGCCAAGAAGTACAATGCGCTCGAGAAGCCTCTCGGGCTTTTGTGTTGGATATCCTATGCGTTCTTTAGCAACTGGATTGATGAAAGGAATCCGAAACACGTCGCTCAATGGCTTCCCCTCCTTATCGGCATAGACTACGTTATACTTTCCCGATTCTATCTTCTCTTTGGCGTCCGGATGATTGCGGTCATAGACAACAAGTCCTGTCGAACCATAACCACCGCCAATCAAATACCCCTTCTTATGCTTCTCGGCCAGATTCTCGGTAACCTCCTTCTGGATATTGAACGTCCAGTTGTCGGTCCGGGAGTAGAACAAGATGACGTCATGGTTCTTCTGAAGACTCCGCGAGTTAGCCGTCCACTTCTCGTAATGCCATATGATCTCATTCCGGAAGTTATCGAAACCGAGGATCCTATCCATCTCGGCCTTGATGTAGTGGCTGGCGTGCCAGTCACAATGCACATAGATACTGCCCGTCCTCTTGAGCAGGCGTTTCATCTCGTAGAGGCGGGCGTTGAGCCAGATGAGGTATCCGGGCATGCCGCCCTCCCAGATGTCGGAGAACGAGCGTAGTTCGTTCTGGTCGCCAAAGATGACGTTGTACTGCCGGCCCGAGAAGAATGGCGGGTCAATGTAGATCAGATCAATACTCTCACTGGGTAGTTGGCGCATGACGTGAAGGTTGTCACCCCAGAAGAGGCGATTCGGTTCCAGGTCGGGGTGCCCGAACTGAACGCGCTCGACCACCTGGAACGGTAACATGACCTGCGGGAAGAGCTTGCGGTACCCCTTGCGACGATCCCAGCCCAGTGGTTCCTTCTCGACCGGCACGCTTCCGAATCGTGCGGGCGGTCGCCAGAATTCCTCTTGTGCGGGCAGCGCATCCGCACGCTCGTCAGTTTCCGGCACGTCAGGCGGCGTGACAAAATCACCTTTGGCCGGACCGACTCTCCCCTTCCCATTTGTCTCCTTGGACATGGGCATCCTCGCTCGCGTGCGAATCAGCCCTGTCGAAGGATGGCTTGTTCCTGTGAAGGTGTGTCGTGCCTGAAAGATCAGAGGGGCGTGACCTACTAACGCCCCACATCAGGCACTGGCATGCCCTCTCAGGAACGCTTTCGGGCACGCCCAGCTTGTGGGCGTACCTCGAAGCGCCGTCCTGAGATTGAAATTGCCAGTTTCGATGTGGACAGCAGCCGAAGCTACGCGACTATCAGTTGTTGAATTCGGTTATCCGATCTTCTCCAGTTGTCGGGTTTGGGCGGGGGAACACTCCCTGCCCTCGATCACAAGGCGCGAGTTTACCCCGCGAAGGCGCCCGACGCAAGAGGGCACGCCGGCGGCGCAGGCGGGTTTTCAACGGGTGCGGCCCGTCCTGCCATCTCATGCCTTTGCGAGCCTGCACGCAGCGCGACGGGCGGGGCCTCGGGCCCGTCGGCGGAGGGCGACTGCGCCGAGAGCCAGGAGCGCGAGCGTTGTCGGCTCGGGGGTGGGGATGGTGATGACCGTGGTCGTAGTGGTCCCGCCGCCGCTGGGGGCGGTGAAGGCGGGGGTGCTCAGATCGGTGACCGCGGGCCAGAGCTGGCCTCCGCCGCCCCCGCTGGAGGGTCGTCTCTCGAAGGGGTCGTCCTCGGCGGGCCGGAAGACCGCGACAATCACTTTCGCTGCATTGACGTGTACGGTAGTCTCCTTGGCGCTGGGATCGACGACGTCGCCAAGCCAATAGGCGAATTGATAACCGGGCTGCGGTTCCGCGACCAGCGTGACCAGGGAGTCGGCGGAGAATTGGTGTGTCCCCGAGCCCGGCGTGATTCTGCCGGCCCGGGCGGGGCTCTGCTCGATGCACAGATCGTAGGTCGCGGGCGCACCGTCTCCGCGTGCGGCCAGCCCGAAGGCCAGCGCCGCCGACACCAGCAGCGACCTCCAATGCATCCCCCTTGGGCAGGTCATTGTCCCACCACCCCCTATGTGGCATTGACCCGAGCGGTGCCCGCCGAACCTGGACCTTCAGCATGAAAACGATCCCGGTGCGACAGTCTGTAGGCACCCCCCTACCTGTTCAGGACCCCCAGTCCAATTGTTCCCTTAGGATACCCGATTTGGGCCTGTAAATCAAGGCGCGCAGCCCCGCGCGACAGCCGGCCCGGAAGGTCCCGATAAACGTCCGGGGACGAAGTCGCGAGTCATGGCCATTCTCGGACCCTCCGCCCGCGACGGAGGAAGGGACGCACAATTCTTTGGGCTCCGCTGCCACCCGTCAGGCGGCCCGGCGGTACACGATCCCCTTGCCCACCTCGTTCAACGCGATGATCGACGCGGCGACGACCGCCATGATCCCCCAGTCGGCCACGGACAAGGGCGTCACATGGAACATCCTCGCGGACCCGGGCAGCGACACGAGCAGCACCGTCGCCAGGGTCGAGATTCCGACGGCGCCGAGCACGTACCGATTCTTCCAGAGCGAGCGATTGAGAATCGAGCCCTTGGGGTTGCGGCAGTTGAAGATATTGAACATCTGGAACAGAACCATCGACACCAGAGGCAGCGTCGCGGCCTTCTCGGGCGCGCCCGCCCACCGGTAACAGAAGTACAGCAGCACGGCCCCGATCGCGATGATCGTGCTGTTGAAGCCGACGTGCAGCAGCAGGTCCTTGTCGATCAGGCGGTCCTGTCGCTTGCGGGGCTTTCGCACCATGATACCCGGCGCCGGCGGGTCCATGCTCAACGACAGGGCCGGCAGCACCTCGACCCCCAGATCGATCCAGAGAATCTGGATCGCCGACAGGAGTTGTCCGACGCCCGGCAGCAGGGAGAAGCAGACGACGAAGAACTCCGCGGTGATCCCGGAGAAGGCGTAGAGAATGAACTTCTTGATGTTGTCGTAGATGGCCCGTCCCTCCATGACCGCGGTGACGATCGAGGAGAACGAGTCGTCGGCGATAACCATCTTCGAGGCGTCCTTGGCGATGTCCGTGCCGCTCTTGCCCATGGCGACGCCGATGTCGGCGCGTTTGAGGGCGGGGGCGTCGTTCACTCCGTCGCCGGTCATGGCGACGATCTCGCCTTGCCGCTTGAGGCTCTCGACCAGGCGCATTTTGTCCTCGGGCGAGATCTGAGCGAAGACACTGACCTGCTCCAGGGTGTGGTCGAGCTGGGCGTCGCTCAGGGCCCGCAGTTCCTGCGCGAGGATGACCTGGTCGTCGTCCATCGGGACGATGCCGGTCTCTCGTGCGACGGCCAGGGCGGTCTCCTTCTGATCTCCAGTGGTCATGATGACACGGATGCCGGCCCGTTTGCACAGGCGGATGGCCTCCTCGACGTCCGGCCGGGGTGGGTCGGCCATCCCGATGAACCCGGCGAAGACCATGTCCCCTTCCAGATTGCCGCGACCCTCGGGATCGGCGGTCGGGATCTCCTTGAACGCGAAGGCGAGGACCCGCATCGCGCCCGTCGCCATGCGCGACCGCACCGCAAACAGGTTCTTGAGGACCGCCTTGTCGAGGGGCAGGACGCTGCGACCGTCGAAGTATCGCGTGCAGCAATCGAGGATGCGGTCGGGAGCGCCTTTCGTTGCCGAGAAGAATGTTCCCTTCTCCACGTGCTCGTGGACGGTGGTCATCATCCGCCGGTCGGAGTCGAAGGGCAGCTCGTCCAGGCGGGGGAAATGGGTCCGAAGCGAAGCAGGCTGGACGTCGGCCTTGACGGCCGCGACCAGCAGGGCGATTTCGGTCGGGTCGCCCAGCGCCGTGTGGGCGGTGTACTGGGCGTTGTTGCACAGCGCGGCCAGTCGCAACAGTCGCACGAGCCGCTCGTCGGCGGATTCGACGACCTTGCCTGTTTCGTCGCTGTAATCGCCTTGCGGCTCGTAGCCAGCGCCGGAGACGTTCAGATACTCGCCCGCCGTGTACACCGCCCGAACGGTCATTTCGTTCTTCGTCAGGGTGCCCGTCTTGTCGGTGCAGATCACGGTGGTGCAGCCGAGCGTCTCGACCGCGGAGAGCTTGCGGATGATCGCGTTCTCGCGGGCCATCTTCCTCATGCCGAAGGCCAGGCCGATGGTCACCGTCGCGGGCAGGCCTTCCGGCACGATGGCCACCGCCAGCGCGATCGCGAACAGGAACGCGTCCTTGAGCGAGGTGAGGGTCAGATCGTAGCGGACTGCCATGATCAGGAAGACCGCCAGGCAGATGCCCGCCGCGATTCGGGCGATCCGATGACCGATGGCGTCCAGCTCGACCTGCAGCGGGCTCTTCTCCATGCCGATATCGGTGGTCACCCGGGCGATGCTGCCGATCCGCGTGCCCATCCCCGTCTGGCGTACGAGAAAAGTCAATCGGCCGTAGCTGAGGGTCGTGCCGGCGAAGACCTTCTCTTCGTCGTGAGGCTCGGCCGCAGAAAAAGGCAGATCGGACACAGAAGGTGAGAAGGTGAGAAGGTCGGAAGGTCGGACAGTCTTGTCTTCTTCCATGCTTGCCTTCTTGCCTTCCGACCCTCTTACCTTCTCCTTTTCGCCCATCGGGCGGTAGGCCCGCTTTGACACCGGGACCGATTCGCCGGTGAGGGAGGACTCGTTGACCATGCCGTTGATGCACTCGAGGATGACGCCGTCGGCGGGGACGCGGTCGCCCGCTTCGACCTGGACGAGGTCGCCCGGGACAATGAGCTTGGCGGGGATTCGTTTGACGGTCCCATCGCGGATGACGTGCGTGAGGTCCGCCATCATGCTCTGCAACGACTTGAGCGACTGCTCGGCCTTGTACTCCTGGATGAAGCTGATCGTCGCATTGGCCAGGACGATGCACGCGATGATCAGGGCGTCTCCGCCCGCGCCGGTGAGCCAGGATACGAAGCTCGCGAACAGCAGCAGGATCAGGAACATGTTCGAGAACTGCGAGAGGATCATCGTCAGCAGCTTGAATCGTGCGACGCTCTGCAGTTCGTTGGGCCCGTGTTGCGTCAGACGCTCCTGGACCTGCGATTCCGAGAGGCCCGACGGGGAGATGCCCAGAGTCTTATAGACGTCGTTCGTCGATGCAAGGTGGCTCATATTCCTCCAGACCACTATGATTCGTCGGTGGGACCAGGGGGCACAGCCCACCCTATCCGCCCATCGGCCGGATATCGTACCGGCTGACCCGCGCCCGTCAACGCCAATCCGGCGGCTCGATCAGAACCGCACCTGGATCTCCGAGGGTTGACGCAGAGTGATTGTCAGCAGCCGGCGTTGGGCATTGAACTCGGTGGCGCCCTGGCCCGCGCTGTCCTGCGGGCGGGCGTTGGGCCTGGTCGGGCGGACTGTCACCATCGGGGCTTTCTCCACCCCTGCAAGCAGGACGTAGAAAACCTTGCTGCCCCATCCGTCCACGGAGAACGTGACCGAGCCGTTTGCCTCCTGGAGGTCGTGGATAGCGCAGGGAGCGTGGAGGAATCGGCCTGTCTTCGACAGTCTGCGGACCTCGTAGAACGATCCCTTGTCGAACAGCTCCGGCAGGTGGGTCTGAACCGTGCCGGGATTGATGGCAGGACCCTCGCTGCGCTGCGGTCGCAGGAGAAAGTAATCGGGCAACAGGCCCTGGCGTTTTGCATCACTGGTCGGCCAGGTCATCTGCAGGCCGGCGGCTGTGATGCCGTTGGCAAGGGTCGCCCAGGGCCCCTCGGGGTCATACTGGCTGAGCAGGTGCAGGGCCGAGCCGTAGACCAGGCCGCACCATTGGACCGGCTGGCCGAACCAGATCGGCGCCTTCCAGTTCGTCGCGCCGAGCACTGCGATGGTCGCGTAGGGCCCGACCTGGCCTTCGGTCGGATTGGCGAGGTATACGAAAGGCACACCCGTCCATGCCCAGTAGCGCGCCTGTTCCAGGTACTCGGGCTTGCCCGAAATCAAGTATCCGAGCGTATAGGCCCGGACAAGGTAGGCACTTGCGAGAATATCGGGCGTATGCAGGGGGACCTCCCAGACCTGCGCCCCTCTTGGCGTCGTGTTCGCGTAGAGCGCCGTCTGCTTATCGAGCAGTGCGAGCCCCTGCTCGGTCAGTTTCGGATCGGCAGACAGGGTCGCGGCTTCGAGAATGTGCACGATATCGGGTGCGGCGTGCCCGTTGGCGTGCTGGGCGAAATGGGTGCTGCCGTAATCAACCGTACCGGGACGGTAGAGCTTGACGCCCTGCTCGTCGAAATGGGCCAGGAGGCTCTCGGCATCGGCCCCTCGGCGCTCGACGTAGGGGAAGACACCGCCCAGGACGAGCGGCGGGTTCGGGGTACGCGTATGCGATACGGCGCTCATGTGCGGCTGGTCCTGCGGCAGCTTCTTCATGGCCAGATCCCTGGAACTAGTTAGACGCTCGACCATGTTCGGCTCGCGGGCGTGATTCGCCAACCAGTCCATGTACACGACCGCGTCGGCTGCCGGGCCGGCCTTGAAGCTCTCGCCCCAGACGGCGTGCCGGAAGAAACCCCCTTCATTGATGGCGGAATCGAGCCAACCATGGGACAGCAGCCTCACGGCCGCATCGAAACCGCCTTTGAACTCAGGCACGGCCGGCAGACCTCGAATCTCCACGTACTGACGGACCGCAGGCACAACCGTGTCGCCCAAGCCGCCGATGATCGTGGCCCGCGCGGTCAGAGGCTGGCCGGCCTTGATCACGAAGGGACTGTGCGCAACCAGGGCATTCTCGAATCGCCCGTCGCCGACGACCGGCGCGGAAAGGGCCATAACGTGGGCGCCGCTGTTGTAGATCCGGTCGGGCGAGTCGAAGACCACCGCGGTCAAGTCCGACGGCTCCCAGATCAGGCCGACGTAGCGACCGCCGTAGTTGACCGCCATCAGCGGGAACGTGATCTTGACCGGATCGGGCACCCGGCGGATGTGCTCGGGCGTCGTGATGTCCGCTTCGCTGCTGCTGGGCTCGTTGTCGAGGTACTCCAGGCCGGCCAAGAGCCCCTGGGTCTTGCGCTCGCCAAAGGCGCCCAAGCCGGGAAAGAGAGTCAGCCAGGGGAGGTGGATGACCTCGCAATCCCGATCCACCGCGAATGTCGTTTCGACGCAAATCGATCCCGGCTGCGGGCCCGCTTTGAAACTGCGAACCACCTTCCATTGTCCGGCCCGGTCGTCCTTCAACAGCGCAGTGATGGTGATTTCGTTCTTCGACCCGGAGGCGTGTGAGACGTCGGCCTTCTCCAGCGGCAGCCAGCAAGCTCCCTCGTCGATCATCAGTCCGATCTGTTCCGTACGATACCCGCCAGCCATTTCCTTGCCATCCACCTTGAGCACGAAATCGCCGAGGTCTCTTCGGTAGTGCTCCAGTCGCAACTCGCCGGAACTGACTGTCGCCGCCCTCGCCAACCCTTTGCTGGGCTTCCTGGGACGTTTGAACTGCGGCGGCTCCAGCGAGACAAGCGTCTCGACCTGGATGGAAGCGACGACGATCCGCCCTTCGGAGCCGGTCGGGTCCAGGCGCAGCCGCGTGCCCAAACCGAGCGGTTGTGGAATCCACACGGGATACTCGTGCCATTGGCCGTCGTTGACAACGGTGAATCGGACGGATCGATCAGCCTGGAACGTCGGGCCGTAGAACAGCTCGGCGTGGGGGTCGGCATCCGACTTCATCCGCACGCGGACCCGCGTCATGCCGCTGGTGGACAGGTCCATCGGCGGGCTCTCGATCCACGGATCGATGCCGGTCGATGAAAAAGCCAGGCCCTCCGCCGACACGACAAGGTCCTTCACGTGCGGATTGGCCTGCCAGCCCTGTTGGCCCTGTGCGAAGTCCCAGCGGACGACCTCTTTGCCCCGGGCGACCGCGCAGGAGCCTGCCGCCAGCGCAAGCACCAGGAACCCGCCGGCCATCTTGATCCTGTCGATATGCATCGCAACGAACCTCCGAATGCAGCGAGAGCGTTCCATCGCAAAGCGGACCCTGACACCCATCGGATGGATAGGACCCACAAGACCTACCCTGCTTCGCGCTCGGGGTAGTATAATCCTTTTCATGGGCCTGGAACAGGAGATTAGGGAAAAGGCGCTGGAGCTTGGCTTCGACGCGGCGGGCATCACGGACGCCTCGCCGCTCGGTCGCGGGCATGTGGAGCATTTCGAGACGTGGCTGTGGTCCGGGTACGCCGGCCCGATGGAGTACATGCATCGCAACGCAGGGAAACGCTTCGATCCGGCACAGTTGCTCGACGGCGCCCGCTCGGTCATCGTCGCAGCGTTGAGCTACGGCCCCCCCGTGTCGGCGACAGCGGTAGGGTGGGCTCCGCCCACCGTTCCCACGGGCAAGGTGGCCCAGTATGCCCAATACGAGGACTACCACGACTTCATGAAGCCGCTCCTGCGGAAGCTTGCCGACTTCTTGCAGAGTCGAATGGATGAAACCTGCCGATTCAAGATCTGTGTGGATTCCGCGCCGCTGGCGGAGAAGGCCCTGGCGGTCCGAGCGGGCCTGGGGTTCATCGGCAAGAACCACCTGCTCATCCACCCTCAACTCGGCCCGCAAGTCCTGCTGGGCGAACTGGTCACGACCGCGGAACTGAAGCCCGACGAACCCGGTCGGGGCGACTGCGGCGACTGCGACCTGTGCCTTAGCGCCTGCCCGACGGGCGCGCTGCAGCGGGACGGCTTTCTCGACACCCGCCGCTGCATCAGTTGCCTCACCCAGTACGGACCCCCGCCGGCAAGCGGCGATTGGCTCTTCGGATGCGACGAATGCCTCCTGGCGTGCCCCCATCATCAGCGGGCGCCGACATCCGCAAATCGGGAATTCAAGCGGTATCCCGAGCGCGCCAGACTAGATCTTCAGGAGGTGATCGAGATGACCCCGGAGACGTTCCAGTCGCGATTCCACGACTCCCCCATCAGGCAGCTCGGATTGGACAAGCTGAAAGACAATGCGAGACAGTGTCTGAAGTGTCGCGTTTGAAGTGCGAACGGGGGACACAAACCGGAAAGCGGTGATTCTCGATGCCTGGTCTGAAAATACGCACTCCTACGTATGGAATCGCATCGTCCAGGCGTCAACTGTGAGGCTCGGTGTGGCACCCCCGCCCTCGGGGGTGACCCCAGCCGGGGGCGGCTGGGCTACATTATTCCTGTCGGCTGAAGGAACTCCGAACCAGGCGGACGAAGTCCGCCGACGCGCTGGTACACGCTACCGAGCTTGTCTGTCGAAACTCATCAGGCGAGCCGGTGGATGACGCCGAGGATATCAGGTGGATCGACGCAGACAAGGACTATCCAAACCTGTGGTGGGAGTTGATTCCAGAGAACGGACCTCGCGGGCTTCCCATGCGATCGCGGATGTACTTTCCGGGAGACTCAGCGCCTACGGCGCCAGGAAGATGTCCCCGTCGCTGGCGGGCAGTTCGTCGCCGCGGATCTCGGTGCCGGGCGACATGTCCCGAAGAAGGTACATGTCGTCATCGAGATTGCGGACCCGCCGCTGCTTCATGAACTCGACCGATCCGTCGTTGCGCAGGGCGTTCTGGCCGCGGCCCTTGTGATTGGCGCTGTTGGATGTCGTCTCCTCCTCGCGCAACTGGAGCTGGAGTCTCGCCGAATGATCCGACGGCAGCTTCTCGCTCAGCGGGTTGCGATCGGCCATGAGGACTCCCTCGCACGCGAGGTCTCGTCCGTTGGAGGTCCGGCAGCGAATGCGGACGCTGTACTGGATGTAGGCGCTGCTCGGGAAATCGCTGAAGTCCGGGATGTTGAAGCCGTCGAACGAAAGCCCGCGTTCCTCATGCCTGCCGGGACAGAGGAATCGGCAGGGATCCACGTACCCGTCCCTGCTGAGCACCCAGAGCTGTCGCGTGTTCGAGTTGTTCTCCTTCCCCTGATCGCCCACTTTCCACCAGGACGCGCCGGGCGCCGTGGCTACGGCCGGCAGGAACCCGTCGTGATCGGACGCATAACTGCGCAACCCGGCATACACGTCGCGGAGATTGGACCCACATTTGCCCTGCTGGTAGCGGCTCCGCATCTGGCCGACCGCGGGGAACAGGATGCCCACGAACAGAACGACTGCAGCCGCAGCGGCAACCACCTCGCTCCAGTTGCGCCACAGGGGGATTCGGATCGGACGCCGGGCGGATTGCCTGGCGGTGAGCAACTCGCCCATTCGCTCTTTGCCCTCTCCCGGCGCGGCCGCCTCATGCATGCGAGCGAAGAGCCGCTCCATCAGCTCGTCGGGACACGGCTCCAACTCGACACTCTCCAGGGGAGCCAGGGCATGGTGGAAGGACTCATACAGTTGGGCCGCCTCCTCACTGGACGCAATCAGGATCTCGGCCTCTCTTGTTTCCTGCTCGCAGGTCAGACCCACTGAATAATCAAAAAGCAATTGCCTCTGACGATCACTTAACGGCGTCATTTGACCTCTTTACTCCCAACTGCCGCTTTCCAATCCTTGGCGAAACGAGCCACAGCAGCGTGTAACCTGCTCTTCACAGTCCCAATCGGTATACTGAGGACCTCGGCCATTTGTTTGTAGGAAAACTGCTGGAAGTACGCCATCGCGAGGATCTCGCGGAGGTTATCGGGCATGTTGGCCATCACCTCGTTGACGAGCGACACGGTCTCGCCTCGTTCGACGTCATCGTAAGGCACGGCCGTGTCGGAACTTAGAGCACTGAGCATCTCGTCGAAGCTCATTTCCTCGGATTCGGTGAGACTGCCGATCGGCACCGCGGCGGTCCGCTGCGCCTTGCGCAGGGCGTCCTTCGCCTTGTTGGCCGCGATGGTGAACAGCCAGGGGCGAAGCGGCCGGCTCGGGTCGAAGCTCTTGTAGCTGGCGAATAGTTGCAGGAACGTCTCCTGGAAGACGTCATCGACAAGGTCCGACTGGTTGAGGAACTGCTTGAGGAACGCATACAGGCTGTTCTTGTACCGGTGGACGATCTCCCGGAACGCGGCGTCGTCGCCCTTGGCGTAATGCTGCAGGAGTTCTGCATCCGTCAGGTTCTCATAGGGATGTGCCATCATGAAGTCCATTATAAAGGCCGGATGCAGAAAGAGAAACCTTTGTTGGGGGCGGGCACAATTGTACCGGCCACGGAGAGGGTAACAGTTGCAGGACGACTTGGAAACCGTTATCCTCAGGGTTCCGTCGCTGGAGCGGTGGTATGGCGACAGGCCGGGATCGTGCGGGTTGAAGTAATAGGAGAGAAGAACATGAAGAAGAACGCGGTTTGGATCATCCTGTTCGTCGTTGTCCTTGCGGTCTTCGTGGGGATTGGCCTGTATCGCAAAGGGGGTGCCAAGACCATCGGAGGCATTCGAATCGGCGTGATCCCGAAGGAAACGGCCTCCCAGTACTGGAAAGGCGTGAAGAACGGGGCCGAGCAGGCCGCCAAGGAAGAGAAGGTCACCATCCTGTGGAATGGGCCGGAGGTGGAGACCGACTTCGAGCGGCAGAGGCAAATCGCCGAGGACATGCTCGCGCAGAAGGTCGATGGCATCATCCTGGCCCCCGGCAGCCGCAAGGCCCTGGTCCCGGTCGTCGAAATGATCGCTGCCCGCAACGTCCCGTGCGTCATCGTCGATTCCGGCGTCGAGACCGACAAATACCTGTCCTTCATGGCGACCGACAACTACAAGGGAGGCGTTCTGGCCGCCAAACGCATCGGCGAAATCCTCGCCGGCAAGGGCAAGATCATCGTCGTTGCCTGGACCCCCAACTCCGCCTCGACGGATGCCCGCTTCCAGGGATTCCGCGACACGCTGACCAAGGAGTTCCCCGAGATCGAGATCGTCGATTCCCAGTACCCCAACCCGCCCACGATGGAAAAGGCCCGCGACGTGTCTCAGGACATGCTGACGAAGAATCCCGGCGTGGACGGCGTTTTCGCCTGCAACGCGACGACCGCAGGCGGCGCCCTGACCGCCCTGCTGAGTTTCCAGCAGAGCCAGGGTTCCAAGAAGATCAAGATGGTCGGCTTCGATGCCTGGCCCATGCTGGTCGATGGGCTCAAGAAGGGCGACCTGGACAGCCTGATCATTCAGAACCCGCACAAGATGGGCTATGAAGGCGTCAAGGCAATCTGCCGCCGGCTCGAGGGCAAGGAGGTGCCCAAGGACGTCGATACCGGCGTCGAACTGCTCACCCAGGACCGGCTCAGCGATCCGAAGGTCATGGAGTTGCTCGCTTCGCAGATATGATCCCCGCTCAGACGCAGAATCCCGATACCGCCCCGGTCGCCCTTCGAATGACGGGCATCTCGAAGCGTTTCGGTCCGGTCCAGGCGCTGAGCGACGTGAGCCTGACCGTCCGCGCGGGCACGGTGCACGCTCTGGTCGGCGAGAACGGCGCGGGCAAGTCCACACTGATGAAGATCCTGTCCGGCGTGTACCAGCCGGACACGGGCGAGATCGAGATCCGCGGCCAAAGACAGGTCCTCGCCAATCCCGCCCAGGCCATCGAGGCCGGCGTCTCGATGATCTACCAGGAGCTCGACCTCGCTGAGCACCTCACGGTCGCTGAGAACATCTATCTCGGCGCCGAGCCCAGGGGCCGCCTACCGTTCGTGGTGAGCCATGGGCGAATGGCCGCCCAGGCGGCCCAACTCGCCCGGCGGTACGACTTCGAGATCGAGCCGAGCGCCAGAGTCGAGAGCCTCGCCACAGGCGACTGCCAGGTCGTCGAGATCCTCAAGGCGCTGCGCCACAACGCATCGATCCTGGTGATGGACGAGCCGACGTCCTCGCTCTCCGAGAGCGAGGCCAAGAGACTGTTCGAAGCCGTCCGGCGTCTTCGCAGCCAGGGGTTGTCCATCATCTATATCTCGCACCGACTCGAAGAGATCATCGACCTGGCGGATGAGGTCAGCGTCCTCCGCGACGGGCGACTCGTGCACTCCGAGCCCGTCGCCGCGATGGACATCCCCAAGATCGTACACCACATGGTGGGACGCGAGCTGACGGATTTCTTCCCGAGCCGCTCGGCCCGTGTCGGCGAGGTCCTCCTGCAGGTGGAAGGCCTGTCCTCCCAGGCCGGGATCGACGAGGTGAGCTTCGAGGTCCGTCGCGGCGAGATCGTCGGGATGGCGGGCCTGGTCGGAGCCGGACGGACGGAGGTCGCCCGGGCCATCTTCGGCGTGGATGAGAAGACCGCCGGAAGGGTGGTCCTGGAGGGCCGGGAACTGGCGATCGCTTCGCCTGCCGACGCCATCGCCCATGGGATCGCCCTGCTCACCGAGGACCGCAAACGCACAGGCCTGTGCCTGGAACTCGCGTGCAGTTGGAATATCACACTGCCGAACTTCGGGCAGATCGGTTTCCGGCCGTTCATCAAGCCGGGACAGGAGAATCGAATCGCCGACGACGTGGGCTCGCGCATCGCGATCAAGTGGTCGTCGCCCCGCGCGCCGGCCAGTTCCCTTTCCGGCGGCAACCAGCAGAAGCTGCTCATCGCCCGCTGGCTCCTGGCCAACTCGAAATGCATGATCTTCGACGAGCCCACGCGGGGCATCGATGTGGGCGCCAAGGCGGAGATCTACCTGCTGCTGAACCGGCTCGCCGAGGAAGGCAAGGCGATCCTGTTCATCTCCTCGGAGCTGCCCGAGCTGTTCGGCGTCGCCGACCGCATCCTCGTCATGCGCCGAGGGAAGCTCGTCGGCAATCTCAAGACGAAGGACACGACGCCGGAGGAAGTGATGCACCTGGCGGCCGTGGAGGAAAAACGTGAAGGGTGAAGCATGAAGCGTGAAGCGAAGGACGCGAATCCACGCTTCACGAGGCCCGCTTCGCGAGGTACAGGGAACTATGAACCGATTCGTTCGACAACTGCTGCCCTTCGGCACGCTGATCCTGCTGATCGCGGTGCTTTCGGCCCTTGAACCCGATGCGTTCCTGAAGGCGGAGAACTTCTTCAACGTCCTGAGCCGCTCGAGCGTCAACGGGATCATCGCGATGGGCATGACCGCGGTCATCATCTCCGGCGGCATCGACCTGTCCGTCGGCTCCATGATGGCCATGTGCGGCATGGTCGCCGGCCTGATCATGAGCAAGAACGGCACGATCGTCCCCACCCCGGGGTTGATGTGGATCGGCACCGCCGCCGGCATCGGCACAGGTCTAGTCTGCGGCCTGCTCAACGGCGCCCTGATCACGAGGTTGAACCTGCCGCCCTTCATTGTCACGCTCGGCACCATGAGCGCCTTTCGCGGCATCTCCTACGTCATGAACGACGGGATGATGTTCGACGTGCCCACGTACACCTTCCTGGGCCAGGCCAGCGTCGCTGGGATTCCCGTGAACGTGCTGGTCTGCCTCGCGATTGTCCTGCTGGCGTTCTTCATCCTGCGGTACATGCCGCTCGGTCGGTACACCTACGCCATCGGCTCGAACCGCCAGGCGGCCTACCATGCCGGCGTGAACGTCAATCGCAGCCTGCTGCTGATCTACACCCTCACGGGCGTCTTCATCGGCTTGGCCGCCATGATCGCGACCAGCCGAACGGTTTCCGCCCAACCGACGGCGGGCCAGAGCCTGGAGCTCGATGTCATCGCGGCGGTCGTCATCGGCGGCGCCAGCCTCTCCGGCGGCCGGGGTACCGTCGTCGGCACCGTCATCGGCACGCTGCTCATCAGCTTCCTGCGAAACGGCCTGACCCTGCTGGGCATCTCGACGAACATCCAGCTCGTCGTCATCGGTGCGATCATCATCGGCGCCGTCGCCCTCGACCAGATGGCCCGCGCCAAGGCGGTCGAGAGCCGATAGGCCGGATTGTCCGCTGTGCCCTCGTAAGGGTCTGAAGTCTGTCCCGAACTCGCGGGACGGGTGTCTTCCTCATGCCCAAGGAAGATGACGCCGTACGGCGTCACTACGAACGAGCCCGCCGGACTTGACAGGCCCGCTCTCACCGTCCGGAAAAGGCGATCCTCGTCTTCACGTGACGGCTGCCTGACAGGCACCGGGCGACTCACTTGAGATCGGTCAGGTAGATATTTCGGAAACGATGTTGGCCGCCGCCGGGGACCTCGGCTTGCAGCGAGATGTATCCCTCCGACGGCCCGGCGAGGCCATCTGCCTCCCAAGCCGGGGTGTCGTTGATGACCAGGGCGGCTTTCGTCCCGCGGACGGTCAGCTTCAACCGGTTCCACTGGCCCGTCTGGATCAAGCCCGTGCTTCGGGCCTCCGGCAGGTCGTTGACATTGCCTTCCTGGTCCTGCAGGAGATTGGCCTGATACCGATCTGGCCAAGGCCTGCCCTCAGGCACAGTATCATAGCGGAAGTAGACGCCGCTGTCCCACTTTTCGTCCCGCAGCGCCTTCCACTCGAACTCCAGGACGAAATCGCCATGCTTCTTCTCGGTCTGGACCAGGCCGTTGCCTGCTACGATCAGCAGGTCTCCATTGTCCACGGTGGCCTCGCAGTTCAGGACGGTCCAGCCGGCAAGGGTCCGGCCGTCGAACAGGGGCACGCGGCCCCCGGCGCCGCATTCCGCGGCTTTCTTGCACGGGCACGTGGTGCAGGAAGTGGTCACGAGCGTCAAGGCAACGACGAGGGTGCAGAACACACGGCATGTCTTCATAGAACCTCTCACAGCGACTCCGATCATTGAAACGGTCGAGCCCACATCGCCAACGACCCGCGATGAGCTGGGCATCAAGGTAGTCGCCGGCTGTCGGCAAGTCAATAGGCCGACGGACCGTTGATGCACGACCGGGAGCAACCTCTCAGCGGCAAACGGCCGAGATGACCGGGGATATCGTTTGCGGCCGGCGAGACGACCCGGTATAATCGCCCTCCAGTTGCGCATCGCAGGCCATGCGGAGCGGCCCGAATCGCGTGCTCATTCGTATATCGCAGTTGAAAGAACCAGGATGATCCGCAGCATGATTCTCGGGGTGATCGGCGGCTTGGGGCTTTTCCTCTTCGGAATGCTCCTGATGTCGGATGGTTTGAAGAAGGTCGCGGGCCACAAGCTCAAGGTTGTCCTGGAAACGATGACGAAGAACACCTACGTGGGCTTCGTCGTCGGCGCATTGGTGACGGCCTTCATCCAGTCCAGCTCGGCTACGACGGTCATCGTTATCGGACTGGTCAACGCGGGATTGCTCACCCTCAAGCAATCCATCGGCGTCATCATCGGCAGCAACGTGGGCACCACCGCCACCGCCTGGCTGGTCTCCATCGCGGGTTTCGGACTGAGCATCGAGACCTATGCCCTGCCCGCCATCGGCCTGGGATTCGTGCTCCAGCTGGGCGGGCGGTCGCGAACGATGAAGAGCGTGGGCACCATCATCCTCGGCTTCGGCCTGCTCTTCCTCGGCATCGAGTACCTCAAGGAGGCGTTCGGCCCGCTGGAGCAGAGCGAGCGGGTCAAGCACATCTTCGTCACCTACGGCAGCAAGCCTCTGTTCGCCATCCTGGTCGGGTGGGGCATGACCATGCTGGTCCAGAGCAGCTCGGCCGCCATCGCCATCGTGCAGTTGCTGGCGATGGGCGGAGCGTTTGGGGACAACTGGCATATCGCACTGGACATGGCCATCCCCTTCGTGATGGGCGCGAACATCGGCACGACGATTACGGCGCAGCTTGCGGCCCTCCAGGCCAGTCGCACGGCCCGTCGGACGGCGTGGGCGCACTCGATGTTCAACATCCTCGGCACGGTGATTGCGTATCCTTGTGTTCTCTTGGGCTGGTACGGCGTCCTGGTCGACTTCCTGACGCCTTGGCCGCTCTCCCACGACACCATCGCCGCGAGCATCGCGGTGGCCCACACGACGTTCAATGTGGTGAACTCGATCATCTTCCTGCCCCTGGCCAGCGTGCTGGAGAAGACCGTGCTCAAGCTGGTGCCCGTCCGCTCCTCCGAAGCGGGCGCCCAGGGCGTGGTCCTCGAACGCCATCTGCTCAGCACGCCGGAGATCGCATTGGAGCAGGCCCGCCGGGAGATCGTACGAATGGCCAGGACTGCCAAGATGGGATTCGTCGATGCGATGGATGGTCTGCTGGGTGATGACAAGAGAAAGCTCGAATCCGCCCAGGTCGCCGAGGACTTCACCGACACGCAGCAGTACGAGATCACAACCTACCTGACGGAGTTGTCCCGCAGGCAGCTCTCCGAGGAGGTCTCCAGCAGCCTGCCCGTCCTGCTGCACACCGTCAACGATCTGGAGCGCATCGGCGATCACGCGGTCAACGTGGTCGAGATCGCCCTGCGTAAGATCGAGCAGAAGCTCGCCTTCACCGATGTGGCGCTGGCCGAGATGAACGAGCTGCGCAAAGAGGTTGAGAGCATGTTTGATCGGGTCATCGAAGCCCTGGAGCAGGACGACGCTGCAGTGGCGAGACTGGCCTTGCCCAATGAACGGAATCTCAATCGCATGCAGGTCGAGTTGCGGCGCAGCCACGTCCAGCGGATGCGAGACGGACAGTGTACGCCGGAGGCCGGACTGATCTTCATCGATCTGGTGGACAACGTCGAGAAGACGGGCGACCACCTCACGAACATCGCCCAAGCCGTCATCGGCGGCCTCCAGTGGGACGGCATCGAGCTCAAGATCGCACCGCCGAGATAGCATGGGTTTTCGCCGGATCGTCGCGGCGCTGCGCCGTTCTCTGCGATCGGTCCTCACCAGACGATGGGCATTGCCCCGCCAGGCACAATGATCCTCTCGGCCGGATGGCAAGTCCGAGCGAGAAAACCTCCATGACAGTTGCCGCTTCCGCGCTGGCAAAGTAGAATGTTCCACAGTGGTTCGGCACAGGCCGCGCGGAGCGGCATGAGTCGTGCGTTCATTCTTATATCGCAGTAGAAAGAACCAGGATGGTCCGTAGTATAATTCTGGGTGTGATTGGCGGTCTGGGGCTTTTCCTCTACGGAATGGTCCAGATGTCGAATGGTTTGAAGAAGGTCGCAGGCCGCAAGCTCAAGATTGTGCTGGAGACCATGACGAAGAACACGTATGTGGGCTTCGTCGTCGGCGCACTCGTAACCGCCTTCATCCAGTCTAGTTCTGCTACGAGCGTCATTGTTATCGGACTGGTCAACGCCGGACTGCTCACCCTCAAACAATCCATCGGCGTCATCATGGGCAGCAACGTGGGCACCACCGCCACCGCCTGGCTGGTCTCGATCGCAGGTTTCGGCGGACTGAGCGTTGAGTTGTACGCCTTGCCGGCAGTGGGGCTTGGCTTTCTGCTCGAGGCGGGCGGCCGCACCCGATCGATGAAAAGCGTGGGCACGATCCTGCTGGGCTTCGGCTTGCTCTTCCTCGGAATCGAGTACGTGAAGGAGGCATTCGGGCCGCTCGAGCAGAGCAAACGCGTGCAGGAGATCTTCGTCGCCTATGGGAGCAGTCCGTTCTTCGCCATCTTCGTCGGGATGGGATTGACCATGCTGATCCAGAGCAGTTCGGCATCGATCGCGATCGTGCAGTTGCTCGCGATGGGCGGAGCGTTCGGGACCAACTGGCAGGTGGCGCTCGACATGGCGATCCCGTTCGTGCTGGGCGCCCACGTCGGCACGACAATCACGGCACAGCTAGCAGCCCTCCAGGCCAATCGCACCGCCAAGCGGGCAGCCTGGGCGCACACCATGTTCAATGTCCTCGGGGGCGTGTTTGTCCTTCCGTTCGTTCTCCTGGGCTGGTATGGCGACCTCGTGGGCTATCTGATCCCCTGGGAACTCTCCGCCAAGTCGATCGCAGGGAGTATTGCCGTTGCCCATACGGCAACCAGCGTGGTCTACTCCGTCATCTTCCTCCCGCTGGCGGCGATCCTGGAGAAGGCTGTGCTCAGAATCGTGCCGGTTCGCGAGACCGAGACAGCGGCCCAGACCGTCGTCCTCGAACGCCATCTGCTCCACACACCGGACATCGCGCTGGAGCAGGCCCGACGAGAGATCGTACACATGGCCAAGATCGCCAAGGGTGGCTTCATGGATGCTCTCACTGGTATGCTCGACGACGACAAGCGAAAGCTCGAATCCGCCCACGTAGCGGAGGACTTCACCGACACGCTCCAGTACGAGATCACGACGTACTTGACCGAACTGTCTCGCGGAGAACTCTCCGAGAGTGTCGCGGTCGCCCTGCCGGTCCTGCTGCACACGGTCAACGACTTGGAGCGCATCGGCGATCACGCGGTCAACGTGGTGGAGATCGCGATCCGCAAGATCGAGCAGAAGCTCACGTTCACCGACTCGGCGCTGACCGAAATACACCAGCTCAACAAGGAGATCGACGAGATGTTCGACCGGGTCATCGAGGCTCTGGACAAGGACGACTCCCAGGCGGCCCGATCGGCGCTCCCGAACGAGCAGAACCTCAACCGGATGCAGATCGACTTCCGGCGAAACCACGTCCAGCGGATGCGAGATGGACAGTGTACGCCGGAGGCCGGACTGATCTTCATCGATCTGGTGGACAACGTCGAAAAGACAGGCGACCACCTCACGAACATCGCCCAGGCCGTCATCGGCGGCCTCCAGTGGGACGGCATCGAACTCAAGATCGCGCCGCCCAAGTAATATGCAGGTCGCGCCGATCCGGCATCGCTGCAGGCAATAAGTCGGGGCGGTCCCGCGTCTTTCCGTACGCTGTCTGAGTGGTCGAGAAAGTGCAACCCTGCCGCGGTTCCGCTGCGGCAACCGGAGACCCGCCATGAGCAAGTCGTTCGTCCCCTTCATCGTCGGCCTTCTCTCGCTGGTGGGAGCAGGCATCAGCGGTTGCGATTCCATGGGCGTCCCCGATTCCGAGGCGGCATCGGCAAGACAAGGGGGTGGGTACGGTCGGATCGAGCTGTTGCGAGACGCCTGGGGCGTGCCGCACGTTTTCGCAGATACCGATGCCGGTGCGATGTACGGTCTCGGCTATGCCACGGCACAAGACCGGGCCTTTCAGATGTACTACAACCTGCGGATCATCCAGGGCCGGCTGGCCGAACTGGTCGGCGATGTCAAGGTGGGGGTCACCCGCCAGCAGCCGGAGGGCCGCAATTCCGCGTTGCGCAACGACATCGCGATGCGGACCATTGGCTACTGGCAGGCGGCCCAGGAGACCGCGAACAGGCTCGACCCGGAGGCCCGCAGCCTCCTCGAAGCGTACAGTCAGGGCATCAACGATTGCCTGGCCGACGATCCAAACAGCCGAGGTTACCTGTTCGAGAAGTACGGCCTGGAGCCCGAGTCGTGGACACCCGCGGCGTGCATCGCCTCCTGGTGGCGACTGAGTCTGTTCTTCTCCGGCGACGGCCTGCGGGAACTGATCCCCTACTACGAAATCAGAGACGGCGCCAGGACGGTGCGGCGCCTTACGGCGACGGATAGCGCCGGGGCCACGGAGGGCCTCCGTATTCGAGACGATGCGTCCGTGATCCAGCGAGCGGACGTGAGCAACGCGTGGTTGCAGGAGGTGATGGACTACGCGACGGAACACAACCTGGCAAGGAAGGTGGACGTGCCGGCAGCCGAGGGTCGGCCCGGGCCCAGATTCAGCCATGCCTGGGTCGTGGGCGGCAAGAGAACCACAACCGGTTCCGCAGTGCTCATCAGCGACCCGCAAACCCCGGTCCGCAATCCGTCGCTGTTCTGCGAATATCACATCAGCGGCCAGACCTTCAACGCCCGTGGAATCGGGGTGGCCGGCTGCCCCAGTTTCCTGATCGGCTTCACGCTGAACGTCGCCTGGGGCCTGACCGCGCTCGGCGCCGACCAGGCGGACTTGTTCCTGCTCAAGACCGACCCGAACCGCCCGAACCAATACCTCCTCGACGGCTCCTGGCACGACATGGAGGTCCGCACCGAGACGATCCAGGTCAGGAACGGGACACCGCGCACGCTCACGTTTCGCAGGACGCGGTTCGGCCCGGTCGTGACCGCCATCGCAATGGGTGTCCGTCGAGGCGACGAGGTCGCCCTCAAGCGGATTCCGATCTGCGAGCCGGAGCGCGACACGTTTCGCGCCGTCCTCGACATGATCCGATCGCGGGACGTGTACGAGTTCCAGCGGGCCCTCGGCGGCTGGAGCTTCCCCAGCGCCAACTGCGTCTTCGGGGATCGCAAGGGCAACATCGGCTTCAAAACAATCCTCAGCCTGCCCGTTCGCCCGGCCCATTCGCTGCTGGACGACCGGGCCGCCCACGAGGGTTGGGACAGCGACAACGACTGGCAGGGCATCGTGCCCCACGAGCTGCTGCCCCAGGTGATCAATCCTGAGCAGGGCTGGCTCGTCAGCGCCAACCACCGTCCGATCGCGTCGTTCTACCCGCTCTCGCTCGGTATCTCCACCGGCAGCGGCGGCGACACCGACCGCTCCTGGCGACTCAAGGAACGCATGCGGGCGATGACGAGCGGCTCGGGAAGAAGTACATCGGGCCTATACTCTTCAACGAAATCCCCGGGTTCGTCCCTCGTCTGTGGCACCCCCGCCCTCGGGGGTGTTCTTTCCCCAGCCGGGGGCGGCTGGGCCACTCGCGGATCCCGGCGAGACCCGCGAGTCGGGCCGAGCGACGAGGGACCAGGGACAAGCGACGTGTTGGGCGTGCCCCCTCAAAGTAGGCCCGATCTGCCTTCGTCCGAACCCTCTATCACGCCGCAAGATGTGCTCGACATCCATTACGACACCGTCGCCCCGATCAAACGGGACCTCGTCCGTCTCGGCTGCCATCTCCGCGACGTGCAGAAGTACCCGCTGGACGAGGATACCTTGCTGGCGCTCGAGTATCTCGAAGACTGGCGTGCCGCCGGCTGCAAATCGGACATGTCCATCAAGGGCACCGAGATCGTGAACCTGATGCCCATGGCGTTCCGGCAGAACTTCGCGGCGGCCGTCACCTACGGCGGCGGGCTCTCCGGCCTGTGCAGCATGCTCCAGACCATCGACCAGCGGATCGCAGCAGACCCGAACGCGGCGCTGACCGACGAAGAAGCCGAGTACGTCAATCTCATCGTCCGCGCCGCCTGGCGGTACGGCAAGGCCCGCTTCGGCGACGACGCGACCCGCTGGCACGAACGGGGCCGACAGGCCCTTCTCGAAACGAAGCTGCCCTATATGTCCACACTGGACGGTTTCGGCTCGCTCGACGAGGACAGGGACATCACGATGCCCGCGCTGCGCTGCACCGACGGCGGCACGATCCTCTCGCAGCAGGCGCAGTCCTACACGCAATACGTCCGACTCGACGACGCGGACAAATCGATGAGCATCCTGCCCATCGGCCAGTCGGAGCAGCCGGAAAGCCCCTATCGCCTGTCCAATTACGATCTGTGGGGCCAAGGCAAGCTCCACCCGGCTCCCCTCTCCCGAAGAGCCGTTCAAGACCTCGCAGCGTCTCGAACCATTCTGAAGCCGTAGAGAGATGGCACGCAGGAGAGACAATGATGAGACAACCCGCCCAGACACGTCGTGACTTTCTGAAGCTCGCTGGCCTTGGGGCTGCTTCGCTGGCAGTGACGCAGGCCCAGGGCACGTTCGCCGGCGAGTCACCTTCCAGACCGAACGTGCTGGTGATCCTCGTGGACGATCTCGGTTACGGCGATCTCTCCTGCTATGGAGCGACGGACCTCAAGTCGCCGAACATCGACCGACTCATCGCGAGCGGGATGCGGTTCGACCGGTTCTATGCCAACTCGCCCGTGTGCTCGCCGACACGGGCAGCGCTGCTGACCGGGCGGTTCCCCGATCTCGTCGGCGTTCCTGGCGTCATCCGTACGGATATCCGCGACAACTGGGGCAACCTGGCCGAGCAGGCGGTCCTGCTGCCTCGCGTGCTCCAAG
Source organism: Phycisphaerae bacterium (assembly GCA_017993835.1). Lineage (GTDB taxonomy): Bacteria > Planctomycetota > Phycisphaerae > Sedimentisphaerales > Anaerobacaceae > PLanc-01. The sequence continues at coordinate 148,208 of JAGOLX010000002.1, read as the reverse complement.
ACGCCGGCTACCACACCGCCCTCGTCGGCAAGTGGCACCTGGGCTTGAGCTCGCCCAACACGCCCAACGAGCGGGGCTTCGACCACTTCCACGGTTTCCTCGGCGACATGATGGACGACTACACCAGTCACCGCCGGCACGGGATCAACTACATGCGACTCAACGACCGGGAGATCGATCCCGAGGGCCATGCGACCGATCTGTTCACCCAATGGGCTATCGACTACCTGCGCGGGCGAAAGAACGCGAGCCGGCCCTTCTTCCTGTATCTGGCCTACAACGCGCCGCACACGCCGATCCAGCCGCCGGCAGAGTGGATCGAGCGGGTCAAGCAGCGGGAGTCCGGGATCAGCGACAAGCGGGCGAAGCTCGTCGCGCTGATCGAACACCTCGATGCCGGGATCGGAAAGGTAATCGATGCCCTGAAGCAGACCGGCTTGGCCGACAACACCCTCGTACTCTTCACCTCCGACAATGGCGGCCAACTCGGCGTCGGCGCTTCGAACGGACCGCTGCGGGCGGGCAAGGGCGACATGTACGAGGGTGGCATCCGTGAACCGATGTGCGCGGTCTGGCCGAACAGGATCGAGCCGGGTTCGCGAAGTAACTGCGTCGCCCTGACAATGGACATCTTCCCCACCATCTGCGAGGCAGCCGGCGTGAAGATCGACCACAAGATCGACGGCGTCACCTTCCTGCCCACCCTGCTGGGCAAGGGACAGCTTGCAGACGACCGAATCCTGTTCTGGGTCCGTCGCGAGGGCGGCGCGCAGTACGGCGGTCGGGCCTACTACGCCGCTAGGCAAGGCGACTACAAGCTCCTCCAGAACAGTCCCTTCGAGCCGCTGAGACTCTACAATCTGGCCGAAGACCCGCAGGAACAGAACCCGCTCGACGACAAGCACCCGATGTACCGCAGACTCTTCAACGCCCTCCAAGCCCACATCAACCGGTCCGGCACAATCCCCTGGCAGCGGCCCTCTTCATAGGCTGGGCGTCCCTGACAAAAACGTAGTCGCTCATTTGAAGTCTTCTGCCTTGCTTCTTGCCTGTCGCCCTTTGATTTGCTACAATGCAGGGTGATTATGGCAGGAGAAGATTGCGCAGCGGAGAACCCAAATCACAAGGGCAACGACGTCGGAAAGGACAGGCAATGAACGCGCATCTGAGCTTGGTGGCCGCTCTGCTCATGTGTGCCGCATCGGCAGCCCAGTCGCAGAACCTCCAGGCCGATTCACCCGGCGACACACCCGGCGTGACGATCACGCTGCTGGAGCAAAGGCAAACCGGTAAGGCTCTGCAACTGTCGTATCAAATCGCGAATCGAGCCGATCACGATGTCTGGGTCTTCGCAGGGTGGGGTCAATCAGGGTCGCACGCGACCGCGTTCTTGGACCCAGAGAAGCGAGCCTTGGTACTTACGGGTCGACTCGAGAGACCGGTGCGAGAACTTCGCAACCCGGCCTTGGGCAGGTACGTCCGTCTTGGAGCAAGAAGGACACAGGTGAAATCCATTACTCTGGCTTTGCGTTGCTACCTTGGTGTGACGTCCGCCAACGATCTGCGACAGGGAGACGTGATTGTTGGCAGTCAGATGATACTCGAAATCGGCTACTACGACGGAGACCGGCCCGCGATGGTTGAACAGTTGTTTGAGAGTGACTGTACCCCTGCGGAATAGTTGGTTTCCGTGCCTCGCCCGCACGATGTAATATTAACCATACAGGCATTGTAGGCGATTTCTGGAGTCGCAGCCTTTCCTTCCCGGTCTTTCAAAGTCCCTTTTCACGGCGAAAGTCCCCCTGCATCCTGGCGACGAGACGCGAAGCCATCTCTCTGTTACGCCCGAAAAAAATGTGAATTTCAACAAGGAAATGCTTGACTCAAACGGGGGGGGGTAGGATTGCGCGAAGATGGCCGGTTGCGTCGGCCGGTCAATTCGCAAGGAGCATTCGTGGGGCAAGTAATCATTGGGAGTGCTTTCTGGAGGTGCGGTCTTATGGTAACGAGAGCCAGGAACTTCATGGCGTTGCTCTTGCTGGTCGTATTAACGGCAGGAGCGGGAGCTGACATTGAGGTCGTGTACACAAGTGGTTATCCATCGGCAGTGACTGGGGTGGTAGTCGGCGAGGCAGTGTACGATGTATCTTTTGTCTATGATTCGTTTGACGATTTGTGGGGGGATCCGGCAGATCCTACGTGGACTCCCCCTACTTTCTGGGACGATCAGGCGCTGGCTACCGAAGTTTTTGATCTTGTAGATCAGGCCCTTAATAGTGAGACAACCGTGAGCGGGTTCCTCATGTTTGAAGGCGACGGCAAGATGAGTGGCTACCGTGTTCCTATCGGTGTCACGGATGAGGGTCTATACGAGTTCCTTCGCGGCAATTCTACGTTTATCCCGCCCCAGTATGTTTGGTATAATGAGTACGTGACCTATGACTTTTCGGGCGGTGGGGATACACGCGCAACCAATTGGCCTTATGCTGTCGTCTCCACGAGCGTTGTCCCTCTACCGGGCGCGGCCTTGCTGGGCGTGCTTGGTTTGAGTTACTCGGGTTGGCGCCTGAGACGGAGGAGCGGGGATTCTCCGGCCAGTTGACGCGATTTAGCGTCGGGTTACGCGGTACCTTGTTTAGAGATATGAGGCAGCGCGAGCATCTGTGCAGGGTGAGTACAACAACCGCCCCATAGGTACATTGTGGGGAAGGGGGCTGGAGGCTATTGAGAAGGCGCAGGTTTCGAGTGATGCACCTCCAGCCCATGAGTGGAGAGTGAATTGCGGAAGCGCGGGGCATCCCTTATAATCGCCGCCGTATATGGATTCCTTAGGAGCCTACGGCATGACGATACAGGATGCGGCGTTTCAAAAGTGCATCAATCCCGCCTGTGGGGCCGAGTTCGACTGCAAGGAGTCGATCTTCAAATGCCCCAAGTGCGGCGATCTGCTCGATATCCAGTACAACTGGGCCAAGGTCCCAGTGCCCAGGAAGCTCGCCGATTTCGGCAAGCGGTGGGCCACGCGTGACAAGCCGCTGGATTTCTCCGGCGTGTGGCGGTTCCGCGAACTGCTGGACTTCTGCCCGGACCGGCACAAGATCACCATCGGCGAAGGTCAGACCATTTTGCAGCAGAACCGCCCGATCGCCCAGCATCTGGGCATGAAACCCGAGTGTCTTTTCCTCCAGTACGAGGGACTCAACCCCTCGGGCTCCTTCAAGGACAACGGCATGACCGCCGCCTTCAGTCACGCGATGATGGTGGGCGCCAAAAGCTGCGCCTGCGCATCGACCGGCAACACGTCCGCGTCGGTCGCGCTCTATGCCCAGAGCGGCGGACTCAAGTGTACCGTGTTCATCGGCTCCGGCCGGATCGCGTTCGGCAAGCTCAGCCAGGCGATGGACTACGGCGCCCAAACCGTCCAGATCCAGGGCGACTTCGACGACTGCATGAAGCAGGTCCAGGCGGTCTGCGTCGAGCTGGGCCTGTACCTGCTCAATTCGCTCAACCCCTTCCGGCTCGAAGGCCAGAAGACGATCATGTTCCGCATCATCGAGGCCCTCGGCTGGCAGGTCCCCGACTGGATCGTCGTCCCTGGCGGCAACCTCGGCAATTCCTCCGCGTTCGGCAAGGCGTTCGCGGAACTCAAGCAGCTCGGCCTGATCGACCGCGTCCCGCGGATGGCGATCATCAACGCCACCGGCGCCGACACACTCACCGACCTCGTGAACAACAAGAAGCTCGCATGGAACGGCGGCCATGTGAACCAGAAGATCATCGACGACTACTACGCGGACCTGACGGCCAGACACTTCTCGCCGCATACCTGCGCATCGGCCATCGAGATCTCCCGCCCGGTGAACCTCAAGAAGTGCCTGCGGGCCATCGACGTCTGCCAGGGCGTCGTGCGAGCGGTTTCGGACCAGGAGATCTGCGACGCCAAGGCCCTGATCGGCAAGTTCGGCCTGGGCTGCGAGCCCGCCTCCGCGGCCACTGTCGCGGGTCTCAAGCACCTGCTGGCGGAGGGCGCCATCGCCAAAGACGCACGAGTCGCGTGTGTCCTGACCGGGCACACGCTCAAGGACCCCAATGTCACCGTGAACTACCACAAGGACAAGCAGGGCCCGTTCAGCAATCCGCCCCTCTCGGCCCCGAACGACCTGCAGGAGATCATCAAGCTGATCCGCTGACTCACGCAGAAGCAAGTCCGACCTGCAACAGGAGAAGTCCATGAAACGTGCCAATTCCCTGGTCGCCCGATCCGCCGTCAGAACTCTTCTTCTGCTCGCGGCATTCGTCGTGAGTCTTCCGCCGTGCGTCGCCAATGGTGGCACGACACTGTACGTCTCCAAGCTTGGCGACAACTCAGACGGGCGGACCTGGGGGACGGCGTTCCACACGATTCAAAAGGCCCTGGACGCGGTGCCCGACGACCAGGGCGGTCATCGGATCGTCGTCCGGCCCGACACCTATGTCGAGGCCAACCTCGCGCCGGTCCACAAGGGGGCCGCAGGCGCCTACAACAGCCTGATCGGCGACTTCGACGGCTCGCTCGGTTCCGGCGCCACCGGCTGGGTCCTCATCGATTCCGGCGATCCCGAAAAGGGCTTCAAGAGCTGGGACTGGTGGGGTCCCGTCCGCGCTTCGGACAAGCACTGGCCGACCGGAAACAACCAAGAGACCTTTTCCAGCATCATCTGGGACCGCTGGGCGCTGAGCCATCTCTACACCGCCGGCGGCGACGGCGGCTTCTTCTGGGACCTCACCAACAAGAGCGGCGAGGGCTTCACCGTCGTCGTCGAGGACTGCGTCGGCACCGGCCGCGCCTTCGGCGGAGGCGTCGCCTACCCGACCGTCCGGCCGGGCGAGCCGAGCGTGTTTCGTCGCTGCTATTTCCTGGCCCTCGACTGGGTGGGCGACACCGCGGCCATCCTCGTGGGCGGATGGGAGAAGACAATGCCCGACGAGCCGCACGTCGTATTCGAGGACTGCACGCTCGTACACACCGACAACGCGGTCGCCATCTCCTACGCCAGCCACTGCGCCCGGGCCAAGTTCGTCAACTGCCGGATGATCGTGCTGAACTTCACGCAGCCGGAAATGGGCGGCAAATCGACCGGCATCCTCTGCACCCAGGGACACTCCCCCACCGGCAAGCTGCACGTCGATCTGGAAGACTGCATCCTCGCGGGCTACAGCGTCTTCACGTCGGGCGAGGAGGCTAAGGCCGTCACGTACACGACCAAGGGCAGGACACAAGCTTACGTGCAGTTCAAGCAGGAAATGCCTGCCGGCTTCGAGCGTCTGGGTCTGTGGCCCACGGACCTGTTCGCACAGATCGCACCACCCAAGCTCGGTTCTCCGTCGGCGGTGGCCCCCACGCGGCCCGTGCTGACGAAGCTGCCCCTGGCCATCGCCAAAGCCATGGAGAACACCCCGGTCATCTGGAACGGCCGGCCCCTGCACATCCTCAATCGTCGCGACGACACGAAGAACGGCACCAACGATTACGTCAAGAGCATGTACCTCTATGCGGTCGATATGGACACGGGCGAGGAGGTGTCCCGCTTCGGCGAGGGTCATTCCTTTGCCAATGCGTTCGTCAATGGCTCCGACCTCCACGTCTTCGCCAGCGAGGGGACCAATCGTGACTGGTTCCAGGGCCTCTTTCACTTCACGACCCGCGATCTCAAGACCTGGACCCGCGAGCCCGCCATCGCCCAGGACGGTGACGAGCACCTGTTCAACGCGTCCGTCTGCCGGGACGAGAAGGGCTTCGTCATGGCCTACGAGTCGAACAAGCCGGTGTCGTTCTGCTTCAAGTTCGCGCGCTCGACCGACCTGTCAAAGTGGGAGAAGATCCCTGGTCTGGTCTTCACCGGCGTGAATCACGAGTACAGCGCCTGCCCGGCGCTTCGCTACTTCTCCCCCTACTATTACGTCATCTACTTGCACAACTTCATCCCGGGCCACAGAGGATACACGCCGTTCATGGCCCGCTCGAAGGACCTGGCCGACTGGGAGCTGAGCCCGTTCAATCCGATCCTCGAAGCCGGTCCCGGCGAGGGGATCAACAACTCCGACGTGGACCTCTTCGAGTGGGAGGGCAAGACGTACCTCACGTACGCCACCGGCGACCAGGCCACCTGGGGCGCCGTCCGCATTGCCCTCTACGACGGCTCGATGCAGGAATTCTTCACGAGCCATTTCCCGTCCGGCCTGCCGACGGTGAAAGCCGACGCCAGAGCGAACTGAACTCACGGCGGTCCTTGCGGGCATCCGGTATGTAAATCCGACTTTATCCCACGGACACACCGTTCCAATAGGCCGATAAATTTCACTTGACACCGCCTCTACATCAGATATACTTGGAATCTGGTAGATTGGAGCCTCACTGGAGGAGGATTGCATTTTCGTTTGGGTGCGCGAGGATCATGTGTACAGTCGCGAACCCGTCGCACGAACGGTTCGGCAGCGCTTGTGCCTATGTCAGATCGGGCTCAAACGTGAGAAGTCGAGTGCCCTCCGGAGTCTCTGACGGCGTGTTGTGAGAGAAGAGAAGTGTTGGGAGAAATGGAAAGGGGACGAGTATGAGGAAGATGGCGTTGATTGCGGTGGTCCTGCTGGGCAGCCAGGCGTGTCTGGCGGCGGGAACGGTCTGGCTGGATGAAGTCGTCCTGTTTGACCAGCCTGCTGGTTCCAGCACGAACGCCAATGACCCAACGGACGCATTGGGAGCCAACGACACCCTGTATGTCTCGGTCGACATCCCCGAGACGTTGATCCTGGCCTTCACGGACAACACCGCCGATGACGGCGCCGGGAACGACCTGAAGGTCTGGCAAGTCATCGCCGGGGATTCGGACGTGGATGTCTACGGCAGCGAGGACAATATCACATATGTCCTTCTGGGAAGGATCGACCGCGATACTGAGTTTGATCTGTCGGGCACGGGCCTCGACTACGTCAACTTCGTGAGGTTTGTTGGGTTGGACAACGGTGGCGGCAGCCAGGGCTTCGACCTCGATGCCGTCGAGGCGCTGAACTCGGTGGACCACATCAGCGAACCGCCCGTTGGGACAGTCCCAGCGCCGGGCGCGATTCTTCTGGGCTCTCTCGGCGCGGGCTTGGTCGGCTGGATGCGCCGTCGAAGCACGCTGTGATCCCTACGGCAAACGCATCGATTCCAGGGCTGCGAGCGGTTCTCGCAGCCCTTTTCATTCTGATCCTCCGCCATGGTCCGCACACATCGAAGCCGGCGGATCCCCAGGATTCCCTTGATAGACCCAAGAGAAAAGGGGTCCTGCCGATGGCGGCAGGACCCGTTTCCGGCCCAACGAAGGGCGCAGAAATGATGGTCTTGCGGTAGCGACCCATCGTATCAACCTATGGCATTTCCTCCGCGTTCCCCGGTTCGGATGCGAATGCACTCGGGCAGGTCCAGAATGAAGATCTTGCCGTCTCCGATCTGGCCCGTGCGGGCGCCTTCGACAATCGCGTCGACCGTCCGCTCAACGAAATCCTCGTTGACCGCGATTTCAAGGCGGACCTTGCGCAGCAGATTCACCTCCATGGGGACGCCGCGATATGATTCGTGGTAGCCCTTCTGCTGGCCGCAGCCCAACGAGTTCGTGACGGACATCTTGTAGACCTTAGCCTTGTACAACGATTGTTTCACGTCGTTGAGCTTGTGCGGCTGGATGTATGCGATAATCAACTTCATTTCCGTATCTCCTGAATCGGGCTCGCGGCCCGTCGATTCTCTCGGATTCTCGTCGGCTCGTTACGCAGTGGTGAAGACCTGGAAACCCGAGTACGCCTCGTTCCCATGTTCGCCGATGTCGAGACCCTTGAGTTGCTCGTCGTCGGTGACACGCAATCCGATGGTCTTGCTCAACCCGAGGAACAGGACCAGCCCAAGCCCGAGGGCCCACGCCGCCGCGGCGCCGGCTCCGGCGAGTTGCACGCCGAGCTGCTTGAATCCATGCCCGTAGAACAGGCCGCTGTGGAGACTGAAGAGCCCGTAGGAGATCGTGCCCCACACGCCGCAGACGCAGTGGACGCTCACGGCGCCGACCGGGTCGTCGATCTTCAGAACGTAGTCGATGAACAGCACGCTGAGCACGACGAGGATTCCTGCGATCCCTCCGATGAACACCGCGCCGACCGGGGAAACCCCGTCGCAGGGCGCCGTGATGGCCACCAGACCCGCCAGGATTCCGTTGAGGGCCATGGAGACATCCGGCTTCTTCAGGAGGAGCCACGAAGTGGCCAAGGCCATCATGGCTCCCGCCGCAGCCCCCAGGTTCGTGGTCACGGCTATGTAGCCCGCCAGGCCCACGCCCGCGGTCGTGCTGCCCGGGTTGAAGCCGAACCACCCGAACCACAGGATGAACACGCCTAGCGTGGCCAGAGGGATGTTGTGCCCCGGGAGCGCGCGGGGTTTGCCGTCGGCCCCGTACTTGCCGATTCGCGGGCCGAGAATGATCGCGCCCGCCAGCGCCAGCCATCCGCCGATGGAGTGCACGACCGTTGAGCCGGCGAAATCATGGAAGCCGAGTTTCTCGAGCCAGCCGCTGGTGCCCTGGCCGCCGAGGCTGCCCCAGGCCCAGGACCCGAAGATCGGGTAGATCAGCAATGAGATGATGCCGCTGTACATCAGATAGGACACGAACTTGGTCCGCTCGGCCATCGCGCCCGACACGATCGTGGCGGCAGTGGCGGCAAAGACTGTCTGGAAGATCAGGAACGTCCACATCCAATCGTTGCCCGCGGGCTCAACCCCGGACAGCCCGAACAGGGTGGTTCCAAACAGGCCATTGCTCTTCCCGAACATCAGGCCGAAGCCGATGAAGAAGAACACAAGCGAACCGATGACGAAGTCGAAGGCGTTCTTCATCAGGATGTTCACGGAGTTCTTGGCCCGGGTGAAGCCGGTCTCGACCATGGCAAATCCGGCCTGCATGAAAAAAACCAGGAACGCGGCGACCAGCGTCCAGACCACGTTGATGTTCGTCTGGAGTTCGGTCTTGACCGTATCGATGGCCGCGGGGGGCGCGTCGCCCGCCCACGCAGGAATGGACATCGCCAACACGGCGAGAATAGCAAATCGAGGCAACTGTCGTCTGACTCTCACGTCTCTACCCTTTCCAACATGCACTTGTGAACCCGCGTCGCCACGCCGACGCATTCCCGACTACTTGTGCCCGCACTCAATCCATGGTCCCCGACACGGGCTGGGTGGGTAGATTGCAAGCGCCGTGCCAGGGCAACACATTTCTCGCCGTATCGTCACAAGTCTTGCGCTGGCAATAGGTTACATGCTGCGCATGGCCCAGGAGACGGGCTTTGACTGAGCAACATAAATGTAGGCAGGCATGGCCATGCCTACACTATTGTAGCCGTGTATGGCCGTGCCTGAGACGTCGGCGAAGAATTCTGCGGAGTTGCCGCTATTCCAGATCAGAACAGGCGGGTACTGTCGAGCAGGAACGTGACGGGACCGTCGTTGACGCTTGTCACGTGCATGTGCGCACCGAAGACGCCCTTCTCGACCGGGACACCCTGCTTGGAAATGACCTGCGCCACCTTCTCGTACAGGCCCTCGGCGACCGCCGGATCGGCGGCGCCGTCGAAGCCGGGCCGACGGCCCTTGCGACAATCCCCGTGCAGGGTGAAGTTGCTCACGAGCAGGACCCCGCCGCCGATGTCGATCACACTGCGGTTCATCTTGCCCGCCTCGTCGGCGAAGATCCGGAGATGGGCCAGCTTCTCGGCCATGAACTGGACATCGGCCTCGGTGTCGCCCTGGCCGACGCCGAGATAGACCAGCAGTCCGGGCCCGACCTGACCGACGACCTTTCCCTCGACCTCGACCCTTGCTTCACTGACTCGCTGTATGACTGCTCGCATCGTCGCTCACCTTCAATCGTCATCCGAACCATGGCGCCGCGGCGGCACGCCGGATGTGCAGTTCGTCCACCACCGCATTGCCTGTCCGCGTCACCAGATACAGGACCAATTCCGCGATCTCGTTCGGCTGGATGAGATCCGCCGTCTGGATATCGGGCCGCACGTTGCCGACCATGCCCGTATCGACCGCACCCGGACAGACGACATGTACGCGGATGTTCGTGCCCCGCAGTTCCTCAGCCAGGGACATCGTCAGGCCGCGAAGGGCGTGTTTCGAGGCAGTATAGGCACTCTGCAGCGGGTAGCCTTTGACCCCCACCACTGAGGAGATGTTGACAATGAAACCAGCCTCGGCCTGTCGCAGCAGGGGCAACGCCTCCCGGCACAAGATGAACGGCGCCCTCGCGTTGATCGTCCAGCAGCGATCCAGGTCCTCGGTCCGCGTCTGGTCGAATCTCGCGGAATGCGTGACACCCGCGTTGTTGACGAGGATATCCAGGCGGCCGAATCGCTCCTGCACCGCCTGCACGAGGTTGCGAATGGACTCTTCATCCGCGAGTTCGACAACCACCGTCTCGGCTCGTCCCCCAGCGCGACGGACCAGGTCCGCCGCCTCGTGGAGCGAATCGAGCGACCTCGCCGCCAGGACGACGGAAGCCCCCTCCCCCGCCAGCGCGACGCCGATCGCCCGCCCGATGCCGCGACTGCCCCCGGTGACAATCGCGACTTTCCCGTCCAAACGTCCAGCCATAGAGACACTCCAATCGAAAGAACAATCCCGGGATTATATACCAGGACAATTCCACCGAGGAGAAAAACCCCGGTTCCTTCCCCTCCGATGTGTCTGCTCGTTCGTGCTTTTCTTTGACTTCGCTCCAGGACCGCCGTATACTCCGCCAGACGCTTGTTTGACCGAGATGGATATGAATTACCAGTTCGACAAAGACAAGATATCGCAGCACCTCGTCAAGTACGGGGTGGACATCCGGCCGCCGTTGTCACCCGAGGAGGACCGGGCCAAGCTTCAGGACTACGGCAACTGGCTCGTCAAGCAGTTTCCGGAGGTCTTCGAAACCATGCTGGTCGGCCCTCGCGAGCTGCGGGTGCAGCGAACGTTCCTGCTGCCCAACGCCAAGCGGATCGAGCTGGCGACGTTCGTGCTGACGAATCGCGGCCCGGTGTTCACGTTCCCCGAGCGGCTGTTCATCGACCAGACGCACGAACTGGCCATTCCGGACAAGGACAAGATCTTCCGCAGGGCCTTCGACGAGCTGCGGGGGCGATTCGTCGAACGGACCGTCCTTCGGGTCGGCGTCGTCCACGAACTCGTTTTCGACACGGGGTTCACGGATTCGCTCGACGTGATCGCCAGCAGTCTCAAGTACGAGCTGTGGCGAGAGAAGGCGAAGAACCTCCGCATCTGCATCGAGGCGCCCACCGAGGACAAGAACGTCAACATCGAGCTTCGGCCCACCCACCTGCAGCGGACAGGTCCGCACGATCCGAGCGCCGCACAGGAAATGAAATTCGGCATCATCGTCAACGTCGATATCAACAATCGCCAAACCGGCAACGACCTGACCAAGGCCGCGGTCACGGACGTTCTCGCCTTTGCCAGTGACTACGTCCCTGACGAGTTGCTCAGATTCCTGAACAACGAGTATTGAGCGAGAGGGTAGGGACTCACCGGATTCTGCCACCACGCGAGGGTTCTGCGCAGCAGGCGGTCGATGTGTGCGCAAAAGAAAAACAGGGCTGAGGAGCGGAGGGAGAGGAAAAGCGAGATAACCCCAGCCCTGTTATAGTGCAATGCGTATCCAAGATCCAAACTGACGTACGGCACTATACCGTGGTGGGTTCAATTCAAGCAAGCACATTTTTTCACAAAGTTAGTCAAATCCTGCATAGAGCGATTCATGACCGACAGACAGCGGGCATTCACAGGCCGGCATGAAGCCCCATATGTGGGCCTTGAGGACGAACATCCCCCAACATCTTGGGAGTGGCGAGATTCCCCGAGTGTTATACGCCCGCGGGATCAGATTCTTCAGTACCTGTTCTTTCGCTGCTACAATATAATCGGTCTTGAGACGTAACGCTCGTAGGCCGACAAGACTCTCTATATGGCGATAGACAGTGTTCTGAGCTTGATTGGCAATACGCCGCTGCTTCAGCTTCGTGGCGAGAGGGTCTTTGCCAAGGCGGAATTCCTCAATCCCGGCGGGAGCATCAAGGACCGTATCGCGCTGGCGATGCTGGAGGCAGGCCGGCGGGACGGCACGCTCAAGCCTGGTGCGATCATCTGCGAGCCCACCAGCGGCAACACCGGCATCGGCCTGGCTTTGGTTGGCCGGCTCATGGGCCACCGCGTGCGGATCGTCATGCCGGAGGGCATGAGCGAGGAACGCAAGAAGCTCATCCGAGGTCTCGGCGCCGAGTTGATCCTCGTGCCCGACGACCAAGGCATCACCGGCGCGGTCCGTCGGGTGGAAGAAATGGCCGCGGAAGACACGCAAGTCTTTGTCCCGCAACAGTTTAGAAACCCAGCAAACCCGCAGGCGCATTACGAGCAAACCGCCCGCGAGCTCTGGCGGCAGATCGATGGTAAAGTGGCCTGCTTCGTCGCCGGCGTCGGCAGCGGCGGGACCCTCCAGGGCGTCGGCAAGTACCTCAAGGAGCAGGACAGGAACATCCGCGTCGTCGCCGTCGAGCCGGAGCACCGCTCCGCGTTGCTGGGACACGAGCCCGGCCTGCACCAGATCCAGGGCATTGGCGACGGCTTCGTTCCCGACGTGCTGGATGTGTCTATGGTCGACGAGGTCGTGGAGGTCTCCGACGAGGACGCGATCGAGACCACCCGCAGGCTGGGCCGCGATTTCGGCCTGCTGGTCGGGATCAGCTCCGGGGCCAACGTCTGGGCCGCCCGACGGCTGGCCGAGAGGACTGGGGGCAATATCACGACCGTCCTGCCCGACCGGGCCGAGCGGTACTTCAGCACAGCCCTGATGTGAGCGCGCAGGAGAAAGGCCGAGGCAGGAAGAAGGAGGACGTCTTCGCCTCAGCCTTTGTGTGCAACCGTAGTATTTACGCTTTGGATCGCTCGTTTGTTCGAGATCGCACCGAGCGGTGAGAAACAGGGAGGTTTGGCGCCGGCCAGCCCACCATTCGCAGATTATCCGCAATCGATCATTGACAGATTCCACCTCCCCCATTATCTGTCCACATCTAAACGTCAGCGGCGGAATAACCGATAAGGACCGCAAATGGCAAAATCGAATTCGCACAAATCGCTCGTTATCGTCGAGTCGCCCGCGAAGGCCAAGACGATCAATAGATACCTGGGTCCCGACTATGAGGTCCATGCCTCGATGGGTCACATTCGCGATCTGCCCTCGAAGGGCTTGAACGTGAACATCGAGAACAACTTCGAACCCACCTACGACATCATGCCGGGCAAGAAGCGCGTCGTCACCCAACTGAAGGCGGCCGCCAAGAAGTGCGACAAGCTGTACCTGGCGACAGACCTTGACCGCGAGGGCGAGGCGATCGCCTGGCACCTCGCGCAAGTCTTGGGCGTCCCCGAGGACCGCACCTACCGGGTCATCTTCAACGCGATCACGAAGACCGCGATCAAAGAGGCATTCGCCGATCCCGGTCGGATCGATACGGACAAGGTCATGGCCCAGCAGGCGCGCCGCGTGCTCGACCGGATCGTGGGGTACGAGATCAGCCCGCTGTTGTGGAAGAAGGTCACGCGGGGCCTGTCCGCCGGTCGCGTGCAGTCCGTCGCGGTCAAGATCATCGTCGAGCGGGAAAGGGAGATCCGCGCGTTCAAGCCGGAGGAGTACTGGCTGATCCCTGCGGTCTTCACCACCGACCTGAACGCCAACTACCACCAGCAGTGGATCGATTTCGTCACACCCAGGACCCCCGACGGCAAGGCTCCCACCATCGAGCAGCAGAGCGATTGGCTGGCCCAGCGCAACGCCTTCAAGGCGGAGCTGTCCAAGATCGGCGACCAGAGATTCAACGCCGCCAACGAGCAGGATGCCCAGAAGGTCTTCCGCGAACTCCAGAACGCACAGTTCAAGATCGCGGAGATCGAGACGAAGGAATCCACGTCGAAGGCGTCGCCGCCGTTCATCACGTCGACGTTGCAGCAGGCAGCAGCCAACCGTCTGGGTTTCACCGCCAAGCGGACGATGGCGGTCGCCCAGCAGCTCTACGAAGGCATCGACCTGGGCTCGATGGGTTCGCTCGGTCTGATCACCTACATGCGAACCGACAGCACGCACCTGTCCGGCGAGGCCCTGGGCGAGGTCCGCAACTACATCCAGAGCCACTTCGGGCCCACGTATCTGCCGGAGAAGCCCAACTTCTACGCGGACAAGAAATCCGCGCAGCAGGCCCACGAGGCCATCCGTCCCACGGACGTCGATCTGACGCCGCAGGAGATCCGCGAGCACCTCAACGAGGAGCAGTTCAAGCTCTATGACCTCATCTGGCGCCGTTTCGTCGCCTGTCAGATGGAACCGGCCCGCTGGAACGTTACCACATTGAACATCACCACGCCAACCAGCGTCGGGACAGCTCTGTACAAGGCCGCGGGACGGAGTCTCGTCTTCGACGGCTACAGCAGGGTCTGGCAGACCGGATCGAGCGAGCAGCAGCTCCCGCCCACCCAGGTGGGCCAGTCGCTCGCCACCGTGGACATCGAGGCCGAGCAGCACTTCACGAAACCGCCCGCCCGATACACGGAAGCCTCGCTGGTGAAGGCGTTGGAGAAGGAAGGGATCGGCCGGCCGAGCACTTATGCGCCGATCATCAGTACGATCCAGGATCGCGGCTACGTGGAGCAGAAGGACCGTAAGTTCTTCGCCACCGACCTGGGCGAGGTCGTAACAACCAAGCTCGACGAGTACTTCCCGCGGATCATGGACATCGCGTTCACCCGCCAGATGGAAGAGCAACTCGACCGGATCGAGGAACAGCATCTCGACTGGGTCCGCGTTCTCCAGGAGTTCTACGGTCCGTTCAAGGCCAATCTCGCGACGGCCACTGCGGAGATGAAGCACGCGAAGGCGGAAGCCACACCCAGCGAGTACAACTGCCCGGACTGCGGCCGGCAGCTCATGTACAAGTTCGGCAAGAACGGCAAGTTCCTGAGCTGCTCGGGGTATCCCGAGTGCAAGTTCGCCTGCCCTTGCGACAAAGAGGGCAAGATGATGAAAGACGAAGTCAGCGAGCACAAGTGCCCGAACTGCGGCAAGCCGATGATCCGCAAGAACGGTCGGTTCGGCGCCTTCCTCGGGTGCAGCGACTACCCGACGTGCAAGACGACGTTGCGGCTGGACAAGGAAGGCAACCCACTGCCGCCGAAACCGCCGGCCGAATCGACGGGAATCAAGTGCCACAAGTGCAAGACCGGCGAACTGGTCATCCGCAAGAGCAAGCGAGGCCCATTCCTCGGGTGCAACAAGTTCCCGCGGTGCCGAACCATCGTCAGTGCCAAGGGGATCGACCGGCTCAAGGAGCTCCAGGCCGCAGGCGAATGGCCGCCCAAGGATCCGCAACGGGCCCAGGAGATCCTCAACGAAATCAAGGGCGAAAAAGCCGTCGCGGCGAAGAAGTAGCAGCGTCCACGACCCATCTCTCGCATTGTCGATCTGTGGATTTTATCCTTTACTATTCGGAGGATAGATCCGAATATTACAGGAATGAAGACACCACTGATCGAACGCAAAGGCTTTGTCGAACAGATTCACAGGGCACTGGGTCGATCCCCGATCATCGCACTTATGGGACCACGTCAGTGCGGCAAAACCACGCTGGCACATATGGTCTGCGACAGGTGGTCCGGCGATCAGGCCAGCACGTACTTCGATCTGGAAAGCCAGGTGGATCTTCGCCGGCTGGCGAATCCGGAGATGGTGCTGGGATCATTGACGGGACTGACGGTCATCGACGAGATCCAGACCCTGCCTGGGCTCTTTTCCGTCCTGCGGGTCCTGGTCGACAGGCCCGACAATCCCTGCCGGTTCCTCATCCTGGGCAGTGCCTCCCCTCATGTCGTCCGCAACGTATCAGAGACCCTGGCCGGACGCGTCGAGTTTGTGGACCTCGCCGGTTTCGACCTGGGTGAGCTGGGACCGAACGCCTGGCAGCCCCTCTGGGTACGCGGAGGTTTCCCACGTTCCTATTTGGCCCAGAGCGAGGACGACAGCTTCGCCTGGCGCGAGGGATTCATCCGGACCTTTCTGCAACGGGACATCCCCCAACTGGGCATTCGGATCGGAGCTGCGGCCATGCGCCGGTTCTGGACCATGCTCGCCCACTATCATGGGCAGATCTGGAATGCCTCGCAAATCGCCATCGCCCTCGGCCTGAGCGACAAGACGATTCGCTCCTACCTGGATCTGCTCAGCGAAACGTACATGTTGCGCCAGCTTCAACCCTGGCACGAGAACCTCCGCAAGCGACAGGTCCGGTCGCCCAAGGTCTATTTCCGCGACACCGGCCTGTTGCACAGCCTCCTCGATTTGCGGGACTTTCACGGGATCGTCGGCCACCCGCAGGCCGGGGCCTCCTGGGAAGGGTTTGCCATCGAGCAAGTCCTCCGGATCGTTCGACCGGCACAGGCGTACTTCTGGGCCACCTACAGTGGCGCGGAACTGGACCTGTTCTTCATCATCAACGGCCGGCGGTATGGCGTCGAGTGCAAGTTCAGCGAGGCACCGCACGCGACCAAGTCTATGTCGGCAGCCGTCGAGTCTCTGAAACTCGACAAGCTCCTCGTCGTCTACCCTGGCAATGAGACCTGGCCGCTAAGCGAGCGCATCACCGCCTGTCCCGTCTGCAAGGTGCCGGAGTGGCTGGAGCAGTCACGCGTCCGATGACGCATCTGCAGTGCCCGCGGTTCGGCGGTACGGCGGACGAAATGCAAGGTGGATGAAACGGGTAAAGCCAATCCGGCCCGGTTTGCCCGACAGAATGGCCTTGCCAGCTTTCGCGAAGTCCAACGCTTGACTCGCCTGTCTTCCATCACCCTTCTTTGGCATGGTTTCCTCGCACGATGGATTGTGGTCAGTCCCCGGTGTCGATGGTCGCTCCATGGGAATCCTCACAAAGATCGCCTTCGACTTCCAACTCCATGATCGTGGTGAACCGTTTCGTCCCTCCCGGCGTGCCGACGATGCGGATCGCATCACCGACGGTCGGAGTGAAACGGAAGGTAATCGCCTGATACATCCGGAAGCGGTCCAGTTCGGGGGACATCTCCAGGTCCGCGGGCACGATGTACTGGCCGTCCTGTCGGATCTGCACGGTGAGGTCCTCGAAGTACCCGCCAAGCGGCTCGTCGTCCCTGTAGTACGTGTTCAGTTTGCCCCAGACGAGGTCGCCCTCGTGGAAGGTCACCCCCTCGAACCCGACAGGCTGCGAGAAGCTCAGTTCGTACCAATCCGACTCCGCGGGCTCCGCGGCGTTCGGGACGTACGTGTAATAGGGCCTGCGGCCGTTGTGGGAGTTGTCCGTGACGCCGTCGGAGATAGAGGAGAGATTGTTGCGGTCCTTCGCGGAATCGTATCGCTCGACGGAGGCGGCCGCCGTCACGGTGATACCCGCGGCAAGCGCCTTGGCCGCCAAGCCGGCAGGGCCATTCGGATCGGGATTCTCGGACCCTGGAACAACGCCGGCCAGATCCGGGATCCGATAGGTCGTGGTCAGCCCATCGCTCGCACAGGAACCGCCGTTTCGCAGGATGTTCTCGCGGGCCATGACGAGCATATAGATCGCAATCGTCGTGATCGCATCCGACTGCGGGACGCCGGCCGTCGGATCGGGCAGACCCGGACGCGAGACATTCTGGTACGCGTTGCCGCAGAGGGCCGGGTCGGTCAAATCGCTTGGCAGACCTGAGAAGCCGAGGATGATCCCCAGCAGGCCGCCCGCTGTCGCGGGGTTGCAGTCGCAGTCCCAGCCCGCCAGGACAGCGATCTGCACGGTCTGCTTGAAATCGCCCCCGCCGTAGAGCAGGGCCAGGACGGCGGCCCCTGTGTTGATCGTGGACTCGACCCAGTTGTAGTAACGACCGAAGCTGCCGTCGCCCTGGTAGGCGTCGTAGAGTTTCCGGCGGGCGGCCCGCCAGTCGAGGATGTCGTCGTTGGCGTCTTCCAGGTACCATCCGAGCACATCGTTCACCACCGCGGCCGTCCGACTGCTCGTCGGGACGGCTTCCAGACCATAGCGGACGAGCTCGATCACATCCGACTCGAAGAAGGCCTGGGCATACATCGCGGCGTAGAACTGGGCCGCATGGACCGCGAAACCATCGTTCGTAATCCGGCCGAACCTCCCGGCAAGATCGACCGCAACCTGAGGCAACCCCGGCGAGACCGCCCCGAGAATCTCGGTGCCGATCTGGCTATCGATGGAGTACCAATGCTCGTTGAACGTCCGGCTTCCCGTCTCGGGCGGCATCAGGCCGTCGAGCATCAGGCACCAGGCCTGTCGGTTGGCGACGTAAATGCCGTTGGCGGTCATGTGTTCGAGCCACTGGCCGGTAATCTCGCTGGAATTGCAGTCAAACCCACAGGTGCACAAGGTGTGCAGGGCGATGTACTCGACATCCGTGTCGTCGTCGGCATCCCAGAGGAGCTTGATCTGCCAGGGAACGGAGTCAGCCGGATTGGGTGAGGAACCACTGAAGAGCCCTTCCGTCTCGCGGCCGGCGGCGTTGCCGATGAGCTGCCCGAGCCACATGCCGCGCATCCTATCGAACAGGTCGGATGTTGTTATCACCTGCTCGGCGTGTGCGGCGGAGCACACGGAGGCGCCTACCCAGAATGCGACAGACAGAAGTGGACACGCGTTACGCAACTGGACCCCCAAGATCACCCTACCCAATCAGTGTATTGTACCAATTTAGAACAAGAGATTCAAGTTCATTTCTTCCCATAATCGCCAGTTTATCCATATATACATTCGATTTGTCACGCGGGACGCCTTACCCCCTTTTCATCGCTCTGCAGAGTCGAGACAGGGGCAGCAGCATAAAAGGCGTTTGGGTACCGAGGTTTCCCGACCTGCTCTCTCACCTCATTTTATGTTCGGAACAACTCAGCTTCGCGCTCAGTTCATGGCGCCGTGTGGGTGGCCATCCCGCTTCTTCCATGTTCTTTGCCTTCGGATACTTATGTGATAAAAGGACTGCCTGTTTGCCGATAGAACACAATATCGAGCCGGTGGCTGTGGTATGGGTAAATAGAGTCCCGGGGAGCGCGGTGCCATCGGACCAACGGATACGGCAGGGATGCCTTTTCTCCCTTCTGCACGTCCGACGGGCACGGAGTGCGCCCAGCTTGCGGATTGCCTGTGCCCTCCAAATCGAGTAGTGTGGTCCCTGCACGGTGGACGCCATGTCTTTTACCGGACGTTGAGCGACGTTCGCGAGACCGTGCCAAAGAGGGTTCAGTAAAGGCAACATGGGTATGAAAGCACTCATCACGGGCGGAGCGGGTTTTATCGGCTCTCACTTGGCGGAACGACTGCTCCGCAACGGCAGCGACGTAATCGTCGTGGACAACCTCAGCACAGGCCGGCTCGCCAACCTGGACACCTTCCGCCATCACGGCGGCTTCCAGTTCGTCAAGGGCGACATCCGCGACGTGAACCTGATGCAGTTGCTCGTCTCCCAGTGCGAGGTGGTCTTCCACCTGGCAGCGGCGGTTGGCGTACAGCTCATCGCCGACACCCCGGTTCATACGATCGAGACCAACATTGCCGGCACGGAGGTCGTCCTGGAAGCGGCGAACAAGTTCGGCCGCAAGATTCTCCTGGCGTCGAGCAGCGAGGTCTACGGCAAGAGCGAGAAGATCCCCTTTGGTGAGGACGATGATTTCGTGCTTGGCAGTACCGCGTTCTCCCGTTGGGCCTATGCGTGCAGCAAGGCCATCGACGAGTTCCTGGGCCAGGCGTTTCACCAGCAATATGGCCTGGGCGTCGTGAGCGCGCGATTCTTCAACACCATCGGGCCGCGGCAGACCGGTCGGTACGGCATGGTCGTTCCCCGCTTCGTACAGTGGGCCCTCAAGAACGAGCCCATCCAAATCTACGGCACAGGCAGACAAACCCGGTGCTTCTGCTACGTCGAGGACCTGGTCGATGCGGTGATCGCCCTGATGGACTGCGATCAGGCTGCGGGCAAGGTCTTCAACATCGGGTCTTCGGAAGAAGTGACCATGGAGGTCCTGGCGGACCGGATCATCAAGATCACAGGCAGCAGGAGCAGCAAGCAGTTCGTGCCCTACGAGGTCGCCTATGGCCGGCCCATCGAGGACCTGATGCGACGCGTGCCGAACACCGAGCGAATTCGCAGCGCCGTCGGCTGGCAGCCGAAGACGACCCTCGATCAGACCCTGCGGATCATCGTGGAGCACTACAGGAAGAACTCGTAACCGCAGAGGTCGCGGAGGGTCACAGAGGATGGAGATCAAGAGAATGGTGAGTCATCTATGAATGCGAAGCGCAATCCTTCGCGTCCCCTGCGTCATCTGCGGTTAGATTCCTCTGATGCCCAGAACGAGGCGGGGTCCTGGGACTTCCTGATTGTCACCGCATCGAACGAGCGGCAGGCGCAGGCCTACGAGGCGCAACTGACCCTGCGCCGCGAGCTCGGTCTGCTGGCCGACATCCGCGAGGCCATCGTGGTCGCCGATCCCGGCGGCAAGCGAATCGGCAGCGGCGGCAGCACCCTCTTGTGCCTGATGGAGGTCCTGCATCGGCAGATGGGTCCCAGACTGACGAAATCGGACCCGCGAGCGTGGGAACGGACGCTGAGCGAGCTTCGCATCCTCATCGTCCATGCAGGCGGCGATTCTCGGCGCCTGCCGGCTTACGGCCCCTGCGGGAAGATCTTCATCCCGGTACCGGGCGAGAACGACAGCGCCGTCTGCCTGAGCCTGTTCGACCGCCAGTTGCCGACGTACCTGGCCCTGCCGGCGTCGGCGCCTGGATGCGGGCAGATCGTCATCACCTCGGGCGACGTCCTGCTGCGATTCGACCCGACGAGCGTTCGGTTCACGAGAAGCGGCATCACCGGCCTGGCGTGTTACGCCCAGCCGGAGCAGGCAAGCCGCCACGGCGTCTTCTGCCGTGGCCAGGACGATCAGGTCAAACGGTACCTCCAGAAACCTCCCATTGCCGAGCAGAGGAAACAGGGCGCAATCGACTCCTACGGCCAGTCGTGTCTCGACATCGGCGTGATGCACTTCGACGCCGCCACCGCGGTCCGGCTCCTGCAGTTGTTCGACGCCAGAGCCGACGCTCGCGGAAAGCTCGTCCTGACGGGTAAACGCGGACAGGCCGTCATGGATCGCGGATTGGATTTCTATCGCGAGATCTGCTGCGCCATGGGCACGGAGGCAACCGCCGATCACCATGTCCGCTCGGCGCGGGACAGCGGATCTCGATGGACACCCGCCATGCTGGGCGATCTATTCAAGGCCCTGTCGAGCATCCCTTTCAACGTGCAATTGCTTTCCCGCTGCGATTTTCTGGATTTCGGGGCCAGTCGGGGAATCCTCAGCAGCGGCGCCCGCCTGCTCCAGGAGGATCGCGGCGTCTCGCAACTGCGGACCTTCCTCGACATCAACAACGAGATCGCCGTGGAGGGGTCGGTACAAGGATCCGCGAGCTGGGTCGAGGGATGCCGAATTCGCTCGTCGCTGACTCTGGGCGGCAACAACGTCGTGGTCGGCGTCGATCTGGAGGAGCCGGTCTCCCTGCCGACCGGCGCGTGTCTCGACGTAATCGGCGGACGCGACGCAACGGGTCGCAACGTCTGGTTCGTGCGATGCTACGGCGTAGACGACGCCTTCAAAGTGCCTGTCGACGAAGGGGCGGTCTTCTGCGGCATGGAGTTGTCTGTATGGCTCGCGGACGTCGGGGCAAACCAGGAGGAGGTCTGGGACGCAAGCGTCGGACCGAAAGACCGGACGATCTGGAATGCCCGCCTCTTCCCGGCGGTCCGCGAACACGCGCAGTATCGGCAGTGGCTCTGGATGTTCGACCCGGCCGGCGCCTCGCAGGATCAGCGACAGGCGTGGCGGTCCACCCTCCGGTACAGTCTCGAACAGATCCTGGCACTGGCCGATCACAAGGCGTTCTATGAGCGGCGCAGCCAAATCCGAGCGGAGTTGATCCGTAGCTCGCTGCAGTGGGCCTTTCGACCGGAGAGCGGATTCTCCTCGCGAGAACTCGCCTGGCTCGTGAAGACGGCCCGGCGCCCCGCGCAGTGGGTAGCCGAGACCCTGAGACAGGCATGTCGATGCTCGTCAGACGAAGAGGGACAGGGGACCGCAGCGCTGGTGTTCCCACGCGTGATCCACACGTTGGGCTCGGCCCTGACCGAGGCATACAAGGGCGCCGACAGATCGGTGGATCGAGCATTGCCCGGTCTGATGGAAATGCTCGACTCGGCGACCCGGGACCGGCTCCGTCCAATCGGTCTGGACCCCAGCGGCGGGACCGCTCTCTCCCAATGGCGGGGCCGAATGCAGGATGCGGCGTTCGAAGGCCTGGGCCGGGTGATCGTCGCCAGCGGAACCGAAGGCGACGCCCCTCCACATAGCGTGTTGCGAAGCGACGAGATCGTGTGGGCGCGAGCCCCCGCCCGGCTCGATATCGGCGGCGGCTGGACGGACACCCCGCCGTATTCCCTCGAATGGGGCGGTTGCGTCACCAACGCCGCCATCGATCTGAACGGCCAGCCTCCCATTCAAGCCTATGTACGAGTGATAGACAAACCGGTCATTCAGATCGGCTCCATCGATCAGGGCGTGCGTATCGAGGTAAGGGAGTTCGAGGAGCTGATGGACTACCCGGAGCCAACCAGCAACTTCGCCCTGGCGAAAGCAGCGGTGGCCCTCTCCGGCCTGGCGCCCAATGGAGGCCGAGGCGGGAAGAAGACTCTCAAGAAGACCCTCGAAGCCTTCGGAGGCGGCATCGAACTGACGACCCTGGCGGCGATCCCCAAGGGCAGCGGACTCGGGACGTCCAGCATCATGGGCGCCGTGATCGTCGCGGCGCTGGCCAGGACCATGGGCCGACGGCCCTCGCCGCGGGAGCTGTTCCACAGCGTGCTCCGCCTGGAGCAGGCCCTCACCACCGGCGGCGGCTGGCAGGACCAGATCGGCGGCGCCGTGGGCGGCGTCAAGATGATCGTCGCCGAGCCTGGTCTGGTCCCGGACGCGCGCATCCACTACGTGCCCTCGGACATCCTGAACCCGACCACCAACAGCGGTCGCACCCTGCTGTACTACACAGGGATCACCCGCCTGGCAAAGAACATCCTCCATCAAGTCGTCGGAAGGTACCTGAATCGGGATCGCGACGCAGTGGCGACGCTCCGACGCATCGGGTCGGTGGCCCGGGAGGTCATGGACGCCTTCATCCGCAAGGACATGGAGCGATTCGGTCGGCTCATGGACGTCGCCTGGCGGCTCAACAAGCAACTGGACCCGAACAGCAGCAACAACGAGATCGAGGCCCTGTTCGCGCGGGTCGGGCCGCACATCTACGGCGGCAAGCTCCTCGGCGCCGGCGGCGGCGGATTCATGCTCCTGATCTGCAAATCGCCCGAGGACGCGTCGGCGGTGCGACGCATGCTCGACGACGACCCACCCAACGCTCGCGCACGGTTCTTTGATTTTGCCGTCAGCAACGAGGGACTGGTGGTGACTGTCTGCTGAGCAGGCACATGTCTGCGGTGAGACGTCCGAGAGGAAAACTCATGCGAAAAGCACTGATCACCGGAATCACAGGGCAGGACGGTTCGTACCTCGCGGAATTGCTGCTGAAGAAGGGCTATGAGGTCTGGGGCATCATCCGTCGAAGCTCGTCCTTCAACACGGACCGGATCGATCATTTGTACCGCGACCCGCACGAGCAGCCCAAGTTGCGCCTGGTCTACGGGGACCTGACCGACGGCAGCAACCTCTCGGCCATCCTCAACGACATCAGGCCCGACGAGGTTTACAACCTGGGCGCCCAGAGCCACGTACGAGTCAGCTTTGACATGCCCATCTACACCGTCAACGCGGATGGGCTGGGCACGCTTCGGATGCTTGAGGCGGTACGCTCTTGTCACACGCCGATACGCTACTACCAAGCCTCCAGCAGCGAGATGTTCGGCAAGGTCGTCGAGACCCCCCAGACGGAAACCACGCCCTTCTATCCGCGAAGCCCCTATGCGTGCGCCAAGGTCTACGGATACTGGCAGACCATCAACTACCGCGAGGCCTACAAGCTGTTCGCCTGCAACGGCATCCTGTTCAACCATGAATCGCCGAGGCGAGGAGAGACATTCGTCACGCGAAAGATCACACGGGCCGCCACGCGGATCAAGTGCGGCCTGCAGGGCACGGTCTACCTGGGCAACCTGGACGCCAAGCGCGACTGGGGATTCGCAGGCGACTACGTCGAGGCCATGTGGCTCATGCTCCAGCAGGATCAACCCGACGATTACGTGATCGCCACAGGCGAGTGCCATTCCGTGCGGGAGTTCCTCACCGAGGTCTTCGGGTACCTCGATCTCGACTGGGCCAAGCACGTTCACACGGACCCGCGGTACTTCCGGCCCAGCGAAGTGGACTTGCTCCAGGGTGATTCCAGCAAGGCAAGACGCCAGATCAACTGGCAACCGAGGGTGACGTTTCGGGAACTCGCGCGAATGATGGTGGACGCTGACATGAAGATTGCCGAACGAGAGAAGCTGCTCGGCGCCCACGGAATGAACGCCGACGGGAACAGGGGGAGATCCGAATGAGCGATTTCCTTGCCGACAAGCGAGTCGTGGTGACCGGGGGCGACGGGTTCCTCGGTCGATACGTCGTTCAGCGATTGCGCCAGGCGTGTGCTCGGCACATCGACGTCCCGAAGGTCCAGCAGTACGACCTCGTGAAGATGCCCGACATCGTCCGGATGTACGACGACATGAAGCCCGACGTCGTGATTCACCTGGCCGCAGTGGTCGGCGGGATCGGTGCCAACTGGGCGCATCCAGGCCGGTTCTTCTACGAGAACCTGATGATGGGCGTGCAACTCATCGAGCAGGGTCGGCTCCGCGGGATCGAGAAGTTCGTGGCGATCGGCACCGTCTGCGCCTATCCCAAGTTCGCCCCGGTGCCATTCAAAGAACAGGACTTGTGGAGCGGCTACCCCGAGGAGACCAACGCACCGTACGGCCTGGCGAAGAAGATGCTGCTGGTCCAATCGCAGGCATATCGTCAGGAGTACGGGTTCAACTCGATCTTCCTGCTGCCCGTGAATCTCTACGGCCCGGGCGACAACTTCGACCCCGCCGGCAGCCACGTGATCCCGGCCCTCATCAAGAAGTGTATGGATGCCATCGACGCCGGCGCAGAGTCCATCGAGTGCTGGGGTACGGGCCGGGCCTCCCGCGAATTTCTCTACGTGGCCGATGCAGCCGAAGGAATTGTCCTGGCGACGAAGCACTACAACAGTCCCGATCCGGTCAATATCGGCGCCGGTTTCGAGATCACCATCCGCGACCTCGTCGAGACCATCGCCCGGCTCACGGGTTTTCGCGGGGAGATCCGCTGGGACCCCTCCAAGCCGGACGGACAACCCAGGCGGCGACTAGACACCTCACGGGCCAGAGAGTCTTTCGGCTTCGAAGCTCAAATGCCCCTCGAAACCGGCCTCAAGGCCACCATCGACTGGTACCGGGCCAATCGCAAGTGATACTCGTCGCTACTGGGCTAGTCACCTGGCAAGACACTACCTGCTCGTGTTGATCGTTGTCGCGTTTCTGTATGGGATCGGTTGTGCGCCGGGGGCTTGCTGGCAGGACAGCGGCTTGATCCAGTACCGTGCCTGGCATGGCGATGTCGAGGGCCGTCTTGGGCTGGCTCTGTCGCATCCGCTGTACTACATCGTCGCCATCGGAGCCGGCCATGTCCCGCTCGGCGAGTTCGGCCGTCGGGTGAACTGCGTCTCGGCCTTCTTCGGGGCCATCGCGGCGGCGAATCTCTTTCTGCTGGTGCGGCTGTGGCTCGGCAGGATCTTCCCCGCGGTGATTGCCGCGGTGACGCTCGCGTTGTCACACACGTTCTGGTGGCACGCGAGCATTGCGGAGACGTATACGCTGTGGGCGGCGCTGTTCCTGGGCGAGTTGATCTGTCTGCTGCAATACACCAGGACCCACAGAACAGGATTCCTCCATCTGCTCGGACTCCTGAACGGTATGGCGGTCGCGGTCCATATGCTCGGGTCGATCCCACTGGCCTGCTACGCTGTCTTCGTCGTGATTCTGCTCCTGCGCAGAGCCATCCGTCCCAAAGACGCGGCGGTCATCGCAGTGCTGTGGATCATCGGTGCGTTGCCTTATGAGTGCTTGATCGTCAGGGAATTCCTCCAGAGCGGCGATCTCGTCGGCACACTGGCCTCCGCAGCCTTCGGAAGCCGCTGGCAGGCCGACGTGCTGAACACGACCTTGTCCTGGAAGATCGCGAGGGAGAACCTCCTTCTGCTCGGCTTGAACTTCCCGACGCCGAACATCCTGCTGTTTCTCGCAGGTTGCTACGGTCTGCGACGAATCCAACCCACGGCCTTTCGCAACGTGGTTCTGGCCGCCGGAGCAATGTTCCTGGTGTTCGCATTCCGGTACACCGTGCCGGATCGGTACGCGTTCTTCATCCCGTTCTACTGCCTCGTCGCGGTTGGGATCGGCGTGGGAGCACAGGAAGTCATGTCACGAACCCGCCGGCGGCACATGCCGTGCCTGATCGTGGCGTTCTCCCTGTTGCCGGTCGGGGTCTATGCGGCGGCGCCGGAACTGGCCGAGCGAGCCAACCTCCGAATCGGGACCCGCCAGGACATCCCCTACCGCAACGACTACGAGTACTTCCTCCGCCCGTGGAAGATAGGGTACATTGGGGCGGAGCGATTCGCCACGGAGGCGATGGAGGGTGTCGAAGAGGACGCGATCATCCATGCGGACATCACGACCGTCTTCCCACTTCTGTATGTCCAAGAGATCAAGGGCGTCCGGCCGGATGTGCGGATCGTCTCGACCATCGCTTCCACCAAGGGGGCCCCGCCTCTGACCGAGCAAACGATGGACATGGCGATCGTTGAGCACCCGGTCTACGTAGTCTCGCGAGCGCCGGGCTACTGTCCCGCGTTCATTCTGGAGAAGTATCCCCTCGTCCAGGCGGGCCTGCTGTGGCGCGTGACGAGAGGGACACAGGAGCACTGAGCAGCAACCATGGCCAAGACCGTCACCACGCCGCGAGCGCTGGTTCGCAACACGTTCTTCAATCTCCTCATGCTGATGAGCAACGCGGTCGTCGCGTTTCTCCTGATCCCGTTCTTCATCGGCCAGCTCGGCAAAGACAGTTACGGCGTGTGGTACCTGATCGGGGACATCTTTCGCTATCGCATCCTGCTGGGCATGGGGCTCAACAGCGCGATCAATCGAAGAATCCCCATGTACCTGGCGAAGGACGACGAGAACGGCATTCGCAGGACCGTCAGCACGGCCCTGTTCTTCTTCACCATCATCGCCATCGTGCTGGCGATCCTGACGCTCATCCTGGCGGCGAAGGTGGGCGACTGGTTTGCGATCCCGCCGGAGCTGGTCCGTGCAGCCGGCGGGCTGGTCCTGGTCGTTGGCCTGTCGTTCGCGGCCTCGACGCCGCTGCAACTGACAACCGCGGTGCTGAGCGGATTGCAGCGATACGACATGGTGAGCATCGTGACGATCATCGTCCTGGCGATCCGAACGGTGGTCACGGTCGTGCTCCTCCTTCGTGGTTATGGCCTGATCACCCTGGGATTGATCTATGGCCTCAGCGAGGTCGCCGCTCGGGGCGTGCAGCACATCCTCGCTCGACGATTGCTGCCCGCCGGTTACATCTCGTGGCGGAACGTGGACCGAAACCTGCTCAAGGAAATGCTCTTCTACGGCATGAACACGTTCCTCTATGCGATGGGGGCGCTAATCCTGTGCCGGGCCAGCACGACGATCATCGGGATCTTCCTCCCGCCGGAGCAGATCACCATCTTCTCCAACCCCACCGTGAGCGTGTTGCTGCTCTCGGAGTTCCTCCAGGCCTTCACCGCGGCGATCAAGCCCGCGGTCAGCGACCTCGACGCCAGGGACAATCACTCGGGTGTCAAGCTGATCGCGTTTCTGACGCAGAAGTACAGCCTGCTGGTCCTCGTTCCGGCGGCGGCCTTCCTCATCGTGATGGGACGAGAGTTCCTGACGGTCTGGGTGGGCGACAAGTTCGACGAAGCAACCGTCGAATCCATGGCCCACATCCTGACGATCCTGACCGTGGGCTACTGCATGGTCCTGAGCCAGCACAGCAACTTTCTCGTCCTGGCCGGACGAGGCGAGCACCGGGTCTTCGGAATCCTGATGGCCGTGGAGGCGGTCCTGTGTATCGGCGCCGCGGTCTTCTCCGTCGGGGTTCTCCACTGGGGTCTGGCAGGCGTCGCCTGGAGCAATCTGGTTCCCATGGCGCTCGTCGCAGGCATCATCATCCCGGTCTATTTCCACCACAAGATGAACATCCGAGCGAGGGAAAGCCTCTCCCAGGTCTGGCGACCCGCGGCGCTGAGCACGGCGCCAAGCATCGTGCTGATCGTCGTCTGGAAGCGCCTGGCTCCGCCGGACTCGTGGCTTGGCCTGTTCGCGGTCGTAGCCGCCGCAGTTCTCGTGACGGTCGTCTCCGCATGGCTCTTCGGCATGGGGGACCTCGAACGCCAGCGTCTGCGATCCGTCCTGAAACGCATTCATTGAGCCTTGAACGACACGCTGCACATTCTGATCGCAGACTACGTGCCGCTCGCCAACAAGGGCGAGGAGGCCATCATCCGTGGCATCGAGGACATGTTGTCGGAAGGTGGGCCCGTCTCGCTCGGACTGTTCGACAACGTGCCCGAGGTGACACAGCGAGGAAATGTCACGATCTTCCCCAGGGAGTGGCTCTTCCAATTCCAGGGCAACTCCGCCCTCTCGCCGCGAGGCCGGGTTCTCATGCAGATGTGGATCTCGGCACGGCTTCGCATGGGAGGCCATGGCCCATTGACGAACCTGACGTCGCGTGGGGACCCTCGGTGCCGGCCGCTGCGGGACTTCTTCGAGCGGGCCCGGTACGTACTAGTCGGCCACGACGGGGTCTTCTGCGTCGAGTCGTGCGGAATCATCCACCTGGCGAAACAGCACGGCAAGCGCGCGGGCATCCTCGGCGCGAGCACGGGACTCGCGGGTGGGCGGTTCTACAAGGCCTGGCTCTACCGCCGGACACTGGAGGAAGCCGACTTCTGCATCTTCCGCGAGGAGCACTCGTGCGAGAGTATCCGCCAGATCAGCCGCGATCCAGCCAAGCTGCGAGTCGCTCCCGATCCCGCGTTCGCGATGCGGCCCGACCCGCCGGAATCAGCCCGTGATGTGCTCGAACGAGACGATAGCGTCCGCAAGGCGAAGCAGGCGGGCAGACCTGTCGTCGCGGTGACCGCCTTGGAGAAGGGGCGCGTATACGCGGGGTTCCGGCCCGATTTGCACGGACTCGCCAAGCAGCAGGCCCATGCGTCGTACCTCGCTGCGATCCTCGATCCATTGGTCGCGAGACACCGGGCCTTCGTGCTGTTCCTGCCGCACTCGGTCGAGCAGACCGGCAGCGACATCGTCGCAGCCCGGCACGTCGCCGAGCAAATGAAGGCCGCGCCGAGCGATTACGCGATCCTGGAGCACGACTGCGGCGCGCGATTGCTCAAGAGCATCGTCCGCGAGTGCGATTTCCTCGTCGGCGAGCGGACGCACTCGCTGATCGCCGCGGTGTCGGTGGGCACACCGTTTGTCGCGATGACGAATCGCCAGGACACCCGCACGCACGGCATCCTCGGACAGATGTGCCGGTGCGAATCCCAGGTCATCGACATGGACGCGGTCGGCGAGCAGGAGGCTTCACAAAAGGTCTGCGGACTGTTCGAGAAACGGGACGTGATCCGCACATCCCTCGCACCGGTTCGAGAAGAACTCTCCTCGCAGATCAACGCCATGGTCCGTGCCATCAAGGGACATCCCGAGCAGTGAAGAACGACGTGACAATCGAGTCGGTGGTCCAACGCAAACTGTGCACCGGCTGCGGCACCTGCGCGGGCATCTGCCCGCAAGAGGCCATCGAGATGATGGTGAACAAAAGGAAAGGCTGCTACCAGCCTCGTCTGGACACGACGCGATGCATGCGTTGCGGGCTCTGCTACAAGGTATGTCCCGGACACGGCGTCGATTTCCAGGCGCTCGATGACTCGCTGTTCGGGCACGAGATCCCCCAGGACATCGCGCTGGGCCGATACCTGGCCTGCTACATCGGCCACGCAAGCGATACGGACCTTCGCTACGCCTGCGCTTCCGGCGGAATGGTCAGCGCCCTGCTGATCTTCGCGCTCGAAGAGGGCCTGATCGACGGCGCGCTGGTCACACGGATGCAGCAGGGCAATCCGCTCCGCCCGGAACCGTTCATCGCACGGACCAGGACCGAAATCCTCTCGGCCGCGGGGTCGAAGTACTGCCCGGTCGCCGCCGGGGCGGCCCTGGAGGAAATCCTCCACACGCGCGGTCGATTTGCGGTGGTGGGATTGCCCTGCCACATTCAGGGTATCCGCAAGGCCGAACAACACATCCCCACGCTCAAGGAGCGGATTCGATATCGGATCGCCATTCCATGCAGCCTGGACTACAGCTTCCGCGGCACCGAGCGCATCCTGCGAATACGCGGCATCCGGGCCACGGAGGTGGAATCTCTCCAGTACCGCGGTCGCGGCTGGCCCGGCAGCATGTCGATCCGGCTCACGGATGGGACCGAGCGAACGATCCCGCTCGACGAGTACTTCAGCGAGCTGAGCCCCCACTCGCTCCGACGGTGCACGCTGTGCAGCGACATGCTGGGCGAACTGAGCGACCTGACCTGCGGCGACGCCTGGATTCCCGAGGTGATGCGGACCGACAAGACAGGCAGTTCCTTCGTCGTCTCGCGGACGCCGGAGGCGGAGGAACTCCTTGAAGCCGCCGCATCGAAGGAAGCGATCGCGTTATCGGAGCTTGGCCTCCGGGAACTGCTGGCCCCCCAGGGAAATGCCCTGTTCAAGAAGAGGAAGCTCCCGGCCCGCATGAGGGTGTTCCGCTGGGCCGGTCGGAGCGTGCCGACGTACAACCAGACGCTGTTGGAGCCGACCCGCGAGGACTACATCAACACGCTGAAGTTCTATGCGGCTCGATACGCTCTGTCCGGGAACCACGCCGTCATCGGACGGCTCTTTCGCGCCGTCCAGTCCCTCAGACGCAGCAAATCGAGCGGCCCCTCGACGCCGGCACAGACGGAAGCCCTTGTCTGACGACGATAACGAGCGGGCCGAGACGCGTCGATATCTCTTGCGATGTACACCGCCTACGCCAACGAGCTGATCGACGACGGCCTGCTGCACGAGCAGCGGGACCGCACGTCCGATATCCAGTTGTCACCGGCCATGAATGCCATGCTCCTGGCGGCTTGGCTGGTGATCTGCGCCATCGGATTCGGCGTCATCTTCCTGGCCAGGAACACACTGGCGGGGGCGGCAGTCATCGCGATTCCCACCCTCTTGGGCATGGTCGTCAAGCCGACGTTCGCCTTGTGCATCCTGATGCTGGTCCTCCCGACCGGCGCGGGCGTCGGGTTCCGCGAGGCCTTCAGTCTGGATCGCGGCGTGGGCGTGGCGCTGGCGGCTACCTTCTTCGTCAACGTGCTGTTGACCCGCCCGGGCCTGCGGGTCCGGCACAAGGCCCTCTGGGTCGCGGCGGGCATGAGCGTCTGGATCGGCATCACGTCCCTGACGCAACCCAACCTCACCTGGGAGATGATCCGGGCATTCACGCAGTTCCAGCTCGTCGTGCTCATCCTGATCGTGTACTGGATCCTCGAAACGAACCACGAGGGCGCCTTCCGTTGGGCGTTGCGGTCGTACGTCCTGGGCACGGTGGGCTCCATCATGCTCGCGATCAAGTCGGGCCAAGCCATTCGCGCGATGCAGGAGACGCGGGACGCGAGGTACGCCGCGACGCTCGGACGAGCCATCGACGCCAACATGCTCTCGGCGCTCATCGCTATCGCGTTTCTGTCGGCGATCTACCTCTTCGCACGGGACCGCAACCTCCTGTGGCGGGCGGTCTACTTCGTCGCCCTTCTGTTCCTGCCGCTCATGATGATCCGGACGGGCTCTCGTGGCGGGCTGGTCGCACTGGCCTTCACGATGCTCTCGCCCTTGTTGTTCGTGCGCCAGGTGCTTCGCCGACCTGCGCTGGCGGCTCTGCTGCTAATCGCCATCGTCGTTGCCTCCGCCTCCGCGGGCGTACTGATCCAGCAACAGGGCGTCGAGGGTTCCGTCCTGCAACGCCTGACGGACGTCGGGCGGGCCAAACAGGCGCTGGAGTTCCGCATGTCGGCGGTCCGCAACGCCCTGGACGCGGTGCTGGTCTGGCCGATGGGGACGGGCTACTGGAGCTGGTTCGAGCGGTCGGGCAGCGCGATCTGGCCGCACAACGATCTGATCTTCTCGCTCGGCGTCTACGGCGTGCCCGGCGCGATCCTCTTCACCGCTTTCGTCGTCCTGCTGATGCGGACCGTCAGGCGAACCCCTCTGACTGTCGAGAAGCTGTACGCCCGGGCCGTGCTCACGTTCCTACTCGTGATGGGACTCAACATCAAGCAGGTCTCCGCAAAATACTACTGGGTCTTTCTGGCCTTCGTCCTGGCGGCCGAGCGGATTGCCTGGTGGCACACCGAGCCAGGAGAAGAACGGATCGAAGAGACGGGAGTCGGCGAGACTTCCGCAGATGAAGAAATCCGAAATTCGAATTTCGAAATCCGAAACAAATACGAATGATCGAAATCCGAAATTCCAAACCGGGCTCGCCGCTGGCGGCAGCGTTTCCGTCATTTGGATTTCGGGCTTTGGATTTGTTTCGGATTTCGATATTCGTGCTTCGTGCTTGACTGAGAATGCAGACGCTGCGGCTACTGGCAATCAGCCATATGTTTCCCTCCGCGTTCTTGCGGCGGCACGGGGTCTTCATTTGCCGCGAGGCACAGGTTCTCCGCAAGCACGGGATCGAGACCTCGTTTCTCGTCGGTCGGCCGTGGACGCCGTGGCCTCTTCACCATGTTCCGCGATGGCGGAAATACGGGCCCGCGAATCCGCTGGTCGCGCCCTACGGGCTTCAGGCAAGACCCGTCGCCTATCTGCGACCGCCTGGATTCGGGTTTCGGCGACTCGAGGGCGGGTCGATGGCTCGCAGCCTGCTGCCTGCGGCCCGGCAGTGGCACGGCCAGAGGCCGTTCGACCTGGTGATGGGCGTCTCCATGCTCCCGGATGCGGAAGCTGCGGCGGTCGTGGGCAAGGAGTTGCACTTGCCCGTCGTGAGCCTGGCAGTGGGCAGCGACGTGATGGTGTACCCGGACCGGATGCCGGTCCTGTGGCGACGGCTCTGCGACACGCTGGAGCAGGTCGATCTGCCCGTCGGCGTCAGCGAGTCTGTCTGTGCGGAACTGGCCCAGACAGGCAAATGCCGTCGAGAGCCGCTGTGCATCCGCTTGAGCCGGGACACGACGCAATTCGCGCCGGCCGACGACAACGGCCGGGTACGCGCCCGGCTTGGCTGGCCCGCGGAGAACATCGTAGCGATCTATGTCGGCGGGTTGGTCGAGACCAAGGGAATGGGCGAGCTGGCGGCTGCAATGGAGCCGCTGTTAAACAGGTACTCGCGTCTGCGGCTTGTCTGCGTCGGGGATGGTCCCGCGCGAGATCGACTGGCTGGCCTCGCGAGCCGCGTGGGGCGAGAGGACTCCGTCGTCCTGGCGGGCAACGTCCCGCCAGAGGAGGTGCCGCTGTTCTTGCAGGCATCCGATTTCCTGGTCCTGCCGTCGCACAGCGAGGGATTGCCCCAGGCGGTGCTGGAAGCGATGAATTGCGGCCTGCCTGTCGTGGCGACCCGCGTAGGCGGCATCCCCGAGGCAGTGATCGATGGGCAGACCGGCCTGCTGGTCGAAGCAAAGAACTCCGAGCAGCTTCGCGACGCGATCGAGCGGATGATTGACGACGAGGCCTTTCGCATGGCCGCCGGTCGCGCGGGCCTGGCGCACGCTCGCGAAGCCTTCGACTCCGAGCGCAACGCGGAACGATTTGCCGAGGCCCTGAAATCCCTGGCCAAGGGGCGGACACCATTTCGATGACAGAGACATCGAAAACGCGACGAGCCAAGGTCTGCGTGTTGACCTCGGTCCATATCCCGTTCGACGGGCGGGTCTTCCACAAGGAGGCTCGCAGTCTGGCGAAGGCCGGCTACGACGTGGTGCTCATCGCCCGACACGACAAGGAACAGACCGTGGGAGGCGTCCGCGTCGTGCCGTTGGCAGAGCCGAGGAACCGGCTCCAGCGGATGACGAAGGTCCTCTGGCGGCTCTATCGCCTGGCGGTCCAGGAGAACGCGGACGTCTACCATTTCCACGATCCCGAGCTGATCGTCGCGGGCCTGCTCCTGAAGCTGCGTGGCAAGAAGGTGATCTGGGACGTCCACGAGCACTACCCGAATGCGATCCGCGACAAATACTACCTCGCCAAGCCGCTTCGCTGGGTGATTAGCAGATCCTTCGACGTTTTCGAGCGCGCGGTGGTCCGATTCTTCGACTATGTGATCTACACTACGCCAGTCGTGGGCGCCCGCTATCAGAGGATGAAGGTCCGCTCGGGGCGGATCGAGAACTACCCGATCGTCGAACTGTCTGAGGCATTCAGAAGGGACCCGCAGGAGAAGATCATCTTCCTGGGCGGGATGTCACCAATTCGCGGGCTCGTCCAGGTAATCGAGGCTTTCAGTCTCGTAGCGAAGAAGCACCCGAGTTGGGAACTCTCACTGGTCGGAGTGTACCATCCAAAGTCGTTCGAGCGGGAGCTGAAGGACCTGGCCGCCCGTCTTGGCGTCGAGGCAAACGTGAAGTTCATGGCCTGGGTGCCCTACGACGAGAAAGAGCGTCTCTCCTCGCAGGCGTCGATGGGGGTCATCACCTACCTGCCCTACTCGAACAACACGAGCTGCCTTCCGAACAAACTGTTCGACTACATGCTCGTGGGCCTGCCCGTCATCGCATCGGACTTCCCGCTCTATCGGGAGGTCGTGGAGCCCGATCGCTGCGGGATTCTCGTCGATCCGTCGAGGCCCGACCAGATCGCTCAGGCTATGGAGCACCTGATCGAGCACCCGGAGGAAGCCCGGGAAATGGGACAGCGAGGTCGTCGCGCCGTCCTGGAGAAATACAACTGGGAGAAAGAGAGCGAGCGGCTGTTGTGGATCTACGACCAGGTACTCAACCCGGAAGGAGAACGGTGACATGTCCAGGATCCTGCTGGTCGTTGGAGCACGACCGGACTTCACGAAGAAAGTGGCCAACCGGTCATCCTGAGCAACAGCGGGGGTTCTCGCTCGCGGTCGTGAGAAGCCACCCGGATGGGTGTATGTCCATATCTGCGCGGGCACAACAGGGGTTCACGGAGCCCCTGAATTGTCATTCCCGCGAACGCGGGAATCCACTTCCTGGGATTTGTCGCACACCACAGCTACTGGATTCCTGCTTGACGCGGGAATGACAGTGTCTGGCCGGTGCCTCGTCGTCACGTGAGTAGCCGCAAGGACGGTCATCCACCCCAGAGGGATACTCTCCTGTCACGGGAACGTGCAGGTCGGGGCGGTCGAGAGGAGCCTCGCGGCCCAGGCCTCGAAGCACGGCGGCGCTTCCTTCATCGTCTTGTTCTGCGCGCCGTCGGGCAGGTTGGGACCGCCATTGGTGAGGTCGTAGGCGATGGAGAGGAACAGTTCCTCGATGTTCGCGTCGCAGGCGGCCAGTCGATGCCAGCCGAACCAGAGGTTGCCGCCCCGCCCGGCCTCGAGGCCGTCAAGCGGGCCATCGCTTCCATCAACGTAGTTGTTGAAGTAGAGTGGCCCCTTCTCGGGCGCCCAGATCCGATAGTAGAGCGTATTGGCTAGACCGTCCATGATGGTCTGATCGATCAGCCCTTCGTCGTAGGCCTTGGCCGCAAGCCATGCAGTGCGATTGGCGTGCGACGTGTCCAGCACACCGGTCGGGCTATTCGGGTCGAAATCCGGAATGGACAGCCAAGTGACGCCGTCGTCGCCCACGACGACGGTCAATCCCCAATCCTCGGGGATTTGCTCGGGCATCCGGTCCTCGCACGGCGCGAGCTGGCTTGGATCGCTGCGAAGGGTCAGATACAGATCCACGAGGAGCTTCGCCCACTCCTCGTAGGGGTAGTCGTCGCATCCCATCGCGTGGAGGTCCAGGCAGATGCAGGCGAAGTGCTCCCGCACGTCGCGCCCGGAGTTTAGAACGAGCAGGAGGTACTTGCAGGAATCCGGACCGGTCAGGTGCTGTCGGCCAATCGACGGGTTGTATTGCAGCCACTTGCCGACGATGTCCCGCTCGACGAAATCAGCGATCTGCGACGCCTCGGGCACATCGAGCTCGTCCAGGAGCCTGGCCACCATGAGGAACCCGGCAGCGCCCTGGAAGTCGCAGAGCTGGTTGTGTCCCCCGGTCTCCTTCGCGACCGAGTCCAGATAGAAGCAAGGCCAGCGGCCCCGTGACTGACCGTGCCAGACCAGGGGTCGGAGGTTCCCCTCGGCCGCCGCGATGGCATAGAGCACGAGGATCATCGCACGGTCCAGACACGCGACGCTGTCGGTCGCACGCCACATGTCGATGCAAGCCTGGAGTTCGCGTCGCATGTGGTAGAGGGTCATCGCGTCGCTGAGGTCCCGGTCCTCGTTGGCCGCGTCGAGGATTGCGAGGTCCCGCTCGAAGGCCGCGATCAAGCGAGCAAGAAGCAAGGGGCGGTTCTCCAGCGCCAGCGGTGCATACGCCGGATTCAGCGCAGGCAGCGAATCTCCGTCGTCCTGCTCGCCTGCGTCGGCTGGCAGGTTCAAGGCGAGGACACAGCAGATGCCGACGATTACCCCCGTGACAAGCCCGGGCCATATCCGTACCCTGGACGCCCAGTGGCTCATTTCCAAAACCCTCCCTGCGGTTTCACAACAGCCCACGCATCGGGCGACGTTGTCTGAACATGTGCTGCGAAGCATCCTGCGATCGCGTTCGGTCTTCCAGGCCGGATGCGCCAGCACGTTTGGTGCGGAAGTATAGCTAAGATACACAGCCTAGACAAGCACAGAAGTGAGCACAGTCTCTTTTTTCTGGATTGGCACGCATGAGGATACTGTACATTCACCAGTACTTCGCTTCCCGCAAGGGCCGAACCGGGACGAGATCGTATGAGTTCGGTCGCTACTTGGCCGGCAAGGGCCACGAAGTGACGATGATCACCTCCGGCGTGGCCAACACTGAATTCCCGCTGGGTCCGGACGGAAAGGACGGCCAATACGAGGTGGACGGGATTCGCATCCTGTCTGTCGCCGGCGGGTATAACGATCCGTACATGGGCACCCGCATGGGCGGCCTGCGGCGGATGCTCAAGTTCTGGGGATTCTGCCAAGCAGCCGTGCGGGCAGGCAAGGACGAGATCCCGCCGCACGTCGTCTTTGCTACGCACACCCCGCTGACCGCGGGCTGGGTGGGGGCAGCCCTGGGACGGCACTTCGGCATGCCCTTCGTGTTTGAAGTGCGGGACCTCTGGCCGGAGGCTCTCGTCAATGTGGGCGCCCTTCACAACCCAGTCGCGATAGGCCTGATGAAACGGGCAGCACGCCACATCTATCGTGACGCTAATCACATTATTGCCCTGTCTCCCGGGATCAAGCAGGGCATTGTGCAGGCCGGGATCGACGAGGAGAAGATCACGGTGATACCGAACGCCAGCGATCTCGACCTGTTCAGGCCGGACCTGGACGGCACACCCTCCCGCGAGAAGCTGGGCTTGGGCAAGCGGTTTGCTGCCATCTACTTCGGAGCAATGGGCATGGCGAATGGCCTGGAGTACGTAATCGAAGCCGCCAAGATCCTGGCCGACCGGAAGAACAAGGGCATCGTGATCGTCCTCCACGGCGACGGCGGCAGGAGGCGCAAACTGGAGGCGATGGTCCATCGCAGCAAGCTCGCCAATGTCGTGTTCAGCGATCTGGTGCCCGACAAGGACCAGATCGCGAGGATCGTAGCCGGCTGCGACGCTTGCCTGACGATCTACCGTGCAGCGAAGGAACAGACATGGTCGCCCAACAAGATGTTCGACGCCCTGGCGGCGGGCAAGCCCGTGCTCATCAACGTCGGGGGCTGGCTTGGGGAGACGGTCGAGCACAACGAGTGCGGCCTGCGCGTCGATCCGGTCCGGCCGGAGACGCTGGCCGACGCGTTGGTCAAGTTGGCAAACGAACCCAATCTGTGCAAACGAATGGGTGCGAACGCCCGGGCGCTCGCCGAGCGGGAATTCGACCGCAATCGCCTGGCAGCCCAATTCGAAGAAGTGCTCGTGGGAGCCACGCAGCGGTATCTGATTGGCGGTCGGTAACGGGTTTCGCGACTACCCTGTTTACAGGCCGGCCCGAATCGACGATGATGTCGTTCTCGGACCAGAGCATTGAAACTGACAGACCGTCTGAAGGGATGACCATGGAAGTACCCTTGTTGGATCTGAAGGCGCAGTACAAGACGATCAAGAGCGAAGTCCTCGCGGGCATCGCAGAGGTCCTGGAGTCACAGGTCTGCATCGGCGGGCCCAAGATCCAGGAACTGGAGCAGAGGATCGCAGCAGCGAGCGATTGCCGATTCGCCGTCGGCGTCTCCAGCGGGACCGACGCAATCCTCAACTGCCTGATGAGCCTGAACGTCGGGCCGGGCGACGAGGTCATCACCACGCCGTTCACGTTCTTCGCAACTGTGGGCTGCATCTCGCGAGTGGGCGCGACGCCTGTGCTCGTCGATATCGATCCGAGGACGCACAACATCGATCCCGCCCAGATCGAGACCGCCGTGACCCGACGGACCAAGGCCATCATCCCGGTCCACCTGTTCGGGCAGATGGCGGACATGGACCCGATCATGGGGATCGCGAGTCGGTACAACCTGGCGGTGATCGAAGACGCGGCCCAGTCGATCACAAGCACGTACAAGGGCCGAAAGGCCGGCAGCATCGGCACTGCCGGCTGCTTCAGCTTCTTCCCGAGCAAGAACCTCGGCGGCATCGGCGACGGCGGCATGGTCGTCACCCACGATGAGGCCCTCTACAAACGCCTGATGCTCATGCGCAATCACGGGGCCGAGCCGAAGTACTACCACAAATTCATCGGCGCGAATTTCCGTCTCGATCCGATCCAGGCGGTCGCCCTGCTGGTGAAACTGCCGCACCTGGACACGTGGTCGCAGGCCCGTCGGCGCAACGCCGCGTACTACGATGAGCGATTCGCAGGGACCGTGGTGCAGACGCCGTACATCAGCCCGGACTGCGTCACCATCTATAACCAGTACTGCATCCGCGTCCCGCGACGCGACGAGGTCGTCGCGCACCTGAAGGCCAACAAGATCGGCTGCGAGATCTACTACCCCGTCCCTGCCCACATGCAGGAGTGTTTCTCCTACCTGGGCTACG
Organism: Phycisphaerae bacterium; assembly: GCA_017993835.1. Lineage (GTDB taxonomy): Bacteria > Planctomycetota > Phycisphaerae > Sedimentisphaerales > Anaerobacaceae > PLanc-01. Next base: position 108,620 of record JAGOLX010000002.1, on the reverse strand, counting down.
GCGAAGGCGATTTCCCGCATTCCGAGAAGGCGGCCGGCGAGATCATGGCTCTGCCCGTCTACCCCGAGTTGACGGACGAGATGAAGGACGCCGTGGTGGACTGCATCCTGACATTCCTGCGTTGATGGCAGCCGGGACGGTCATCTGGATCATCAACCACTACGCGGGCAGCCGCGTCCACGGGATGGAGTACCGCCACTACTACCTCGCGCAGCACTTCGCGAGGATGGGACTGCGGCCCGCGATCGTCTGTGCATCGTTTCACCATCTGCTGACGAAGATGCCCGAAGGCAGGACTGCCGATGTGGACGGCATTCCATACGTCTGGATCCAGACCCGCCGGTACGAGAAGAACGACGCCAGGCGAGCCTTGAACATGGTGGACTTCTCCGCCCGCCTGCTGTTTACCCGGCTCGGGCAACTGCCGAAGCCGGATGTCGTGATCGCCTCCTCGCCGCACCCGTTCGTCGCTTTCAACGGGTATCGGATCGCCAGGCGATACGGCGCCAAGTTCATCTTCGAGGTGCGGGACCTGTGGCCCTTGACCCTCATCGAGATCGGCGGGCACTCGCCGCGTCACCCGTTCATCCGCGCGATGGCCTGGGCCGAGAGGCTGGGCTACGAGCGATGCGACCACACGGTTTCCCTGTCCGCCGGGACTCGGGACTACATGGTCGCGCACGGACTGGACGAACGCAAGTTCGTGCATATCCCCAATGGCATGGACCTGCCTGCTGAAGGGACAAACGTCGAGCCTCTGCCCGAAGAGCATCGGCGGGTCATCGAGGACCTTCGAGGGCATGGCAAGCTGATCGTCCTCTACAGCGGAAGCCACGGCGTCGTCAACGCACTGGAGAATGTCCTCGATGCCGCCGGGCTGTTGCGGGACGAGCCGGCGGTCCACTTCCTGTTGGTCGGCCAGGGACCCCAGAAGGAATCGCTGCGCCAGCGCGCACAGCAGGCGGGTCTGACGAATGTCACCTTCCTGCCGTCGGTCGCCAGGTCGCAGATGCCTGCTCTGACGCAATCGGCGGACCTCGGCTACGTCGGCCTCCAGAAGAAAGACCTCTTCAAGTACGGCGTGAGCCCGAACAAGCTGTACGAGTACATGGCGGCGGGATTGCCGATCCTGTGGGCGATCGAGATGGATCGCGACGAGGTGGCCGAGGCCCAGTGCGGCTTCTCCATGCCGGCGGAGGACCCAGCCGCCTTGGCGACGGTGTTGCGACAGGCTGTCGCGATACCGCGGGACCAACTGCGGGAGATGGGCGAGCGCGGACGCCTCCACCTGCGCGAGACACACACGTATGAAACGCTCGCCCGGCAGTACGCCTGCCTGTTCTGATATGTATCCCGTCATCAAGAGATTGTTCGACATACTGTTCGCGGCTGCTGCGATGGCGGTCCTGTCGCCGCTGCTGGCGGCGGTCGCCATCGCGGTCCGCGTGACAAGCCCCGGACCCGTGATCTTCCGTCAGGAACGAGCGGGCCGTGGCGGCAAGCCGTTCATCCTGCTCAAGTTCAGGACCATGCGGCCGGACGCGGACCCATTCGGGCCAAGTCCCAAATCCGGCGAGGACCCCCGACTCACGCGGGTGGGCCGGTTCTTGCGAGAATCCTCTCTTGACGAACTGCCGCAACTGGTTAACATCCTGGCGGGCGACATGAGCTTCATTGGCCCCCGGCCTTTGTACGTCTCGCAGATCGCGGAGTGGGACGAGCGGCAGAGGACACGGCTCCTCGTCAAGCCGGGACTGACCGGCCTGGCTCAGGTCTCCGGGAGGGGACAGTTGACTGTTGAAGAAAAACTGGAATTCGACGCGCGATACGTGGAACGGGCAGGCCTGCTGTTGGACTGCCGAATCCTGCTGGCCACGTTGGTGCGGGTCTTCGCGCACCGCGGAATCTATGAAATGCGGTATTCGCGGGCGGAAGACACCCGCGTGCAGTCGGGCTCTGGTCAAAAAGAGAACATGGACGACAGGAGATGCTCTTATGACCATCCGCACAACCCAACCCAGACACATCACGAAGGTGGACGAGATCGCATGGCTCCGTGAGCAGGAGAAGTCCGCCCTGGCGGCAGTCTCCCAGCGATTCGCCTTCCGCAGCAACGACTACTATCTGTCCCTGATCGACTGGGACGATCCAGCCGATCCAATCCGACGGGCCATTGTGCCGAACGCGGGGGAACTCGACGAATGGGGCCGGCTCGATCCCTCCGATGAAAAGGCGTACACCATCATGCCCGGCGTCGAGCACAAGTACAGCTACACGGTCCTGTTGCTGGTCAGCGACGTGTGCGAGGGGATCTGCCGCTACTGCTTCCGCAAGCGGGTCTTCATGGGCTCGCGGGCGGAATGCCTTCGCGACATCCCGGCAGCCATCGAGTACATCGCCAGCCAGCCGCAGGTGACGAACGTGCTGCTGACGGGCGGCGATCCGCTGGCTTTGCCGACGGCGGAACTGGCCGACATCCTGCGCCGCCTCCGCAAGATCGATCATGTGCAGATCGTCCGGATCGGTTCGCGGATGCCTGCATTCAATCCGTATCGGATCATCCAGGATCCTGCCCTGCTCGACACGATCAGTCAGTACAGCACGAGCTGCAAAAAGCTCTACGTCATGACGCACTTCATCCATCCGCGGGAGTTGACGGACGTGGCCGTGCAAGCGATCTCGCTGCTCCAGAAGGCCGGTGCGATCACAGCGAACCAGGCGCCGCTCATCCGCGGCGTCAACGACGATCCACAAGTCCTGGCCGAGCTTTTTCGCAGACTGTCCTTCATCGGGAACGCTCCGTATTACGTCTTTCAGTGCCGTCCCGCAGTGGGCAACCGGATGTACACGGTCCCGATCGAGGAGGGCTATGAAATTGTCGAGCATGCGAAGGCCCACATCTCCGGACTGGCCAAGCGTGCCCGCTACGTCATGTCCCACAGCACCGGCAAGATCGAGATCCTGGCAGTCGCAGGAGGGCATGTGTACCTGAAATACCACCGGGCAGCCGATGACAAAGACAACGGACGATTCCTTGTCTTCAAGAGCAATCCGGAAGCCTGCTGGCTCGACGACTATGACGAAACGACATTGGACTATCCGAGGACTCTGCCGTACCGGTCTCTGGGACCCGATTGAGATCCCATGCGACACAATACGACCATTCTGGTTGCCGTCATCACAGCTTGCTGTCAGGCGGGATTTGCCCTGGAGCCGAACGAGATCCTCGTGGTGGCCAACACCGAACAGCCGGCCTCGGTGAGGCTCGCCCGCTACTACTGTGAGAAACGGGGCATCCCCTCGGGCAACGTGATTCCCGTGTCGCTGGGGGCGCCGGTCCGGGACTCCATCGGCCGAGCCGACTACGAGAAGCGGCTCGCCGGTCCCATCCGGCGGACTTTCGCCGCGAGAAGAGACCTCGCGCACATCCGCTGCCTCGTGACGACCCACGGCGTTCCATTCCGAGTCGGCCGGCGAGATCCCCTTCGCGGGTTTGAAGCGCAGCTCGAGAAGCTCCGCCAGGCGCTCCAAGCGGAGAAGGACGCCATCGCACAACTGGATCAAAAAGGCGAGACCAACTCACCCATGCGGCAAGGGCGGCAGCTCCGCGCGACCCAGATCCAGATGGAGATCGACCGCATCAGTGGAGTGGAAACGGACGCGTCCGTGGACAGCGAACTGTCCCTCGTGCTGCGGGGCGAGTACGAGCTGTACCGCTGGCAGCCGAACCTGTTGCGGGACGACAAACCGGCGCCCTTCAGAACCCTCATGGTCAGCCGGCTCGACGGCCCGAGCTATGAAATCGCACAAGGACTGATCGACAAGGCCCTCCTCGCCGAGTCCAAGGGCCTGGCCGGCAATGCCTGCATCGATTCGCGGGGGCTCTTCAAGCAAGACCTGTACAGTCGCTACGACCAATCACTTCGCGATCTGGCGATCCTGACCCGGCTTCGAACCACCTTGCCCGTCCAGGAGGAGCGGACCGCGGCACTGTTCGCAGCAGGGAGTTGCCCGCAGACGGCCCTCTACTGCGGGTGGTACAGCGTCGGGAAGTACGTCGATGCCTTCGACTTCGTCGAGGGCGCGGTCGGTTTCCACATCGCCAGCTACGAGGCCGCCTCGCTGCACGACCCCAACAGCACGAAATGGTGCACCGCCATGCTCAGGGACGGGATCACGGCTACGCTCGGACCCGTCGCGGAGCCCTATCTGCACGCCTTCCCCGAGCCGAGAGCCTTCTTCGAGGCGCTCTTCGGCGGTCGCTGCCTCGTCGAAGCGTACTATCTCACCCAGCCCTTCAATTCCTGGCAGATGGCTCTGATCGGCGATCCGTTGTACAGGCCGTTCAAGGCGAGTGAGACGGCGCACGCCCCGTGAGGCACATTCGGATACTCCACGTTTCACACTTCACGCATTTTGCTTTTCGTGCTACAATACGACCTGAGATGTGTGTGTCGCCGAGTGCATTGGAGGATACAACGATGAAACGCCGCTTTTCCTGGACAGGGGAATACGTCTCGTTCGTGTGGGGAATGTCGCTGGTTCTGCTGTGCCTGGCTTCGGTTGCAGCCGGCGGGACGGACAAGCCGGCGACGAGGGCAGGGATGCGTCGAACGAAGCCCGCGAGCATGTCGCCCATCCAGCTCCCGACGCCGCAAACCAGCAGCCAGGTCAGTTTCGAACAGGCAGTCATCGAGCAGCGCAAGGTGCAGATGCCCGGCGACCAGCGACTTGACATGGCGAAGATCGGCCAACTCGCCTGGGCCACCCAGGGGGCGACGGCACCGTCCGTCAACACGACCCTGCCGCCGGCACAATCGCAGATCGTCGGCGAGCCCTCCATACGGGCCTACTTCATCCTGCCGGACGGTCTGTTCTCATACGAGCCGATGAGCCACACGCTCCAGCCCATCAACGACAAGGACTGCCGGGCGACAGCCGCAGCGGCCATGCTCAGGCAGGCCGTCGTCCCGGTCGGCGGCTGCCAGATCATCCTGGCGGCCTCCACCCGCGATTTCTCCTCTCGCTATGGGACGCGGGCCAGGACTGTCATGGCCTTGCAGACCGGCAAGATCGCACAGAACATCCAGCTTCAGGCCGCAACCCTGGGCCTGTCGCTCGTGAGCATCGATGCCGTCGAAGCAGCCGACCTGCGCACCGTCACACGGATTCCCCGCGGGTTCGATCCGCTCTACGCGGCCATCATCGGCTACCCGGCCGGATTGGCTCCGACCACCGCAGTGCAGCCGACTGTGACAACCCAGTCGAGCGGAAGGGCCCTGCTCGTCGTTCCCCCCATCGGTTTTCAGGATGAGGAGCTGTTTGCCACGAAACGCACGCTGGAACTGGCGGGCGTACAGACCGCCATCGCGAGCGCGCGTATGGGACCGTTGGCAGGCATGCTCGGCGGTACGGCCCAGGCCAACATGCTCCTGAACCAGGCCAGCGTCGACAACTACGACGCCGTGGTCTTCATCGGCGGCACCGGCGCCCTGGACTACCAGAACAATCCCACCGCTCAGAACCTCGCGCGTCAGGCGTCGGTGCGAGGCAAGATCCTGGCCGCCATCGGCACGGCTCCGAGCATCCTGGCGACCGCCGGCGTCATGCGTGGCGTCCGGTCCACCGCATACCTCAGCGAACGGGAACGGATGGTCCGCGCCGGCGCCGTCTACACAGGCAACCCCGCGGAAAAGGACGGGAACATCATCACAGCCACCGGTCCGTTGGCTGTCAGCCTCTTTACACAGGCGATCATCGAGAGTCTCGGCGGCGAAACTCAGTAGACTCCGTCATCCGGGATACCACTGCCCACCCCCTCTCCCTCTCCTGCTGGGAACAACCCACCGGCCCAGCGGTCTGCCCGCCCGGTCCCGCTTTATGAGACGCTCCAACACATGGCAGGACCCGCCTTTTCCCCCCCCCCCCACGGACTGCTCGACTTGATCTTCTGTCGCCGGCTCCCGCGAGGCCGGCCCCCCCAACAGCGTGAGCGACAAGATGCACACGATGAATTGGACCTTGGCCCAAGGACGCCAGGACGCGTTTTCAATCGTATATTATAGATGGATACACCCGGGGTGGTGCTCCGCCACTGTTACCGAGCTCCGGCACGGTGCCTTATAAGGGTGAAGGGCATTGTAAGGAAGGATACCTGGGATGAACCTGGTTCTTATCATCTTGCATCTGGCCGTGCTGGCCACGCTGGTTTTCGCCTACGGCCGGGAGTGACTTCCCGCAAATCGTCGCGAGCGGGGCGTTCTGCGTGCGGGACGCTCTGCAGCATTCCGCTTGACACTACCCAGGACGAAGACACCACTTCGAACCAACACAGGTCTACAAGATCTTCTCGACCACCACCTTCTGCCCATCCACAAAATGCGCCGTGTCGGCGTCCTGAGGACTGATGAGCATCTGCCCATCCGCCTTTGAGTCTGCCGGCGAGCCCGCCTTGACGTGAACGGAGTGGAGGCCCCCGTACCACCAGTGGACATCGTCCGCGTACAGCAGGTCGCCCGGCTCGGCGGCCATCGTGTCGAGCGCCGACTGCGGGACGATCACCATGTTCGTGCCCGCAAGGCTCGGATCGAGCTTGGCGGTCAGCCGGGCCTTGCCGCCGGGACGGCGATTCGGTTCGCCTCCCTTGAACTGGCGCATGGCATCCGTCTGAGTGCCTGCGACAAGCCCTTTGATCTCGCCCAGGGCCCTGGGCCTCGTGAACCACGTGACGACCACGCCGACCGTGCCGGCCGCCAGCAGGCCGAACAGGGCCCGCATGAACGTGTAACTCTCGGGACCCATGCCAAAATCCAGCGGTCCGACGAGCGCATCGGGCCAGACAAAGGACAAGGCGATCAGGACGCTTCCAACCGCGATGGTCGCGAAAGCTGCCGCCGGAGTATACCGCTGCCACAGAATCCCCAGGAAGATCGCCATCAGAACCGGCGGGGTCACCGCGGCGGTGAACATGCCGTGCGCCTCGTAGATGGTCCCCTTCATGAACACCGGAACCAGAGCCAGGCCCAGACCGGCCGCAGCCAGGCTGGTGAGCCTCGCGACCAGCAGGTGATGCTTGTCGCTGGCGGCGGGACGGATGTAGGGCCGCCAGATGTCGTTGACGAAGATCGCACTGACCGCATTGACAAGCGAGTCCGCCGTGCTCATCAACGCCGCAGTCAGAGCCGCCAGGATGAAACCGAAAACCCCAGGGGCACAGAGGAAGTGGGCGGCGTTGACGAAGGAACCGCCCGCGTCCGTTGTCAGCTCGCCTTTGTTCACGAGTGCCTTCGCGATCCAGCCGCCGCAACTGGTCGCGATGGCTGCCAAGGGAGCCAGCACGAGGACCCAGCAGATGACCATCCGCCGTGAGTCTTTGACGCTCTTGAGCGAAAGGAACCGCATGAGGAAGGCCTGGTGCATCAGCATGACGGCGCCGGTGTTGGCCAGACCGTCTTGTGCATAGATCCCGATGAAGCTGAACTTGGGCGGGGCATTGAAGTCGGAGAACGCGAATTTATGTTCCTGAGGGAGCAGTGACCAGAAATCACCGAAACCGCCGAAGTGATAGATCGCGCCGACGAACAGTCCGAGTCCTGCGATGAGCAGGATTACCCCCTGCGCCAAGTCGGTCATGATGACTGCAGTCTGCCCGCCTGCACAGACATACAGGGCCACCGCCACCGCCGTCACGGTCGCCCCGGTCATGATCTCCCAGCCGAGCAGCGTGTGCATGGTCTTTCCCAGGGTGACGAGGTTGATGCCGATGTAGCCCGTGAGGTACAGCAGGATGATGACGGTGCCCATCAGTCGCGTCTTCTTGTCGAAGCGGGCCTCCAGGTATTCGGGGATCGAGACGATCTTCCGGTAATAGATGATGGGGATCCAGACCAGCACCAGGATGGGCATCCAGAACCAGTCGTTGAAGTAGGTCTGCGTGCTGGAGATACCGTATTGGAAGCCTGCCTCACTGTACTTGACGAAGCTGTAGCTTCCGACAATCGTGGCAATGCACGAGAAGGCGATGAGCCACCAGGAGAATCGTTGTCCCCCGAAAAAGAAGTCCTTCGTACCGGACGTGTAACGCCCGAAGAACAGACCGAAACCCATGACGCCGACGAAATAGGCCAGCAGAACGACATAATCGACGGGCGTGCCGAGAACCTCAGCAATCATAGCGTCCCTCCCTCTGCCCAGTGAGGCGACAGGAAGGTAAAGACGCACGCACCCACCAGCAGGAGCAGGTACCCTGCGGCGAAGGCGACCAGGAGCCGCCGGTCTTCGGAGACCTTGAGATCGAGGTATCCGCCTCGCAGCCCGGCCCAGATGCCGACGACGCACAACACCAGGCCCACGCCGAACTCGCAGACAATCGGCCAGACTCGCAGCATGTTCACTGGATGGCCCTCCTGTTCTTCAACTGTTCTCGCAACCACGCGGGACGGTTGGTCGTGATCCCATCCACGCCCAGTGCGACCAGCCTAGCCGCCTCCTCGGGATCGTCCACCGTCCAAACGTACAGCTTCAGTCCGGCGGCTCGGACCGCCCGGGCCAATTCCTCGGTCACTCCTGCATAGTGGACATCGACGCCGTCGAGGCCACGGGCCTTGGCGGTTTCCGCGAGGTTCGGATCGTGGGGAATCCATTGCTCGGTGCCCTTGACCTTGTCCGTCCCCTTGAGCCAATAGGTCGGAACGTCGATCAGTTGCTTGGACGCCGTGGCGACCTCCAGGTCGAAGCAGATGATGACAATCTGCGACATCTTGCCGCTCTGGGCGAGCATGGGCTTCAGAACGGGCAGGATTTCCTTCTTGCACTTGATCTCGACGTAGAGCTTCCGCCCGGGCGGGATCGTCGCCAGCACCTCCTCCAGGAACGGGATCGGCTCGCCCGCGAACTCGGGGCCTTTGAAGCTCCCCACGTCCAGCTTGCGCAGCTCCTGCGAATCGCTCTCGCTGACCTTCAGGTCGGTTCCGCCGCTGGTGCGTTTTGTCGTGGAGTCGTGGATCACGACGATCCGATTGTCCTTCGACAGGTAGACATCGACCTCGACGTCGGCGTCCTTCTGCCATCCGAGCTTGACGGAGGCCAGGGTGTTCTCCGGGGCCAGATACGACGCCCCGCGATGGGCGATGATTTCCACGGAACTCCGACACCCCGACGCGCCGACCATGAACACAAGAACGATCCCCCAGACAGCAGCATGTCTCATTCGATGCACTCCTTCAAGCATAGTGAGCCGACTCTGTGACCTCCCGGCCGGCCGTCATCCTATCCGCCGGCCCGTTCGAGTTCAAGATTTCTGCGGAATATCCGGCACGAAGGCGTTTGCAGTATGCCCATAAGGGCGTCTTCTCGGGTCACGGGCCACGAGGCACACGAAGATAACGCCTTACGGCGTCACTACGAACGGGCCCACCCATCTTCACTCCGAATAGAGGAAGTACTCCCTCGCTTGCTCGCGGAACGCTCTACACAGCGGCACCCAGGAAAGTCTGAGAGATTCCGGCGATGTCCGAGCGACAATCGCCTCGCGGATCGCTGCGGTGCCGCAGAGGCGGTCGAAGTGGGCGGTCTTCCACTCGAATTGGCCAGAATACGCCTTCTGGATCTCGTTGACGATCAGGACCCCGGACCAGAACGGATCGAGATGGGTCCGGTCCACTAGGGCGATTTCCACGCCGTGGCACAGCTTGCCCTGGTGCTTCGAGCTGGCGGGAGTGAATGTCGTCGGGGTAAATCGCAGACCGGGCAGGTTCATTGCGTTCAGCCGGATTGCGAGGGCGTCCGCGTCGATCCAAGGGGCGCCGAACTGGCGGAAGGGCTTGGGCGTCCCCCGGCCCTCGGAGACATTGGTCCCTTCCAGGAGGCACAAGCCGGGATAGAGGGTCGCGGCCTCCAGGTCCGGCATGTTGGGCGAAGGCTTGATGAAGCGAAGGCCCGTCTGGTCGTACCACATGTCCCGCTTCCAGCCGGTCATGGGGACGACGGTCAGATCGGCCTTGACACCGCTGGCCAGCCAGCCTTCACCGTTGATCATCCCCGCCAGTTCGCCGACCGTCAAGCCGTACCGGACCGGGATGGGGTACAGGCCCACGAAGGTGGCGAACGCGGGCTCCAGAATCGGACCTTCGACCTGGACCCCGTTGATCGGATTGGGCCGGTCCAGGACGACGAATCGCTTGCCGCACTCGGCGGCCGCCTCCATCGCCAGGGACATCGTGTAGAGGTACGTGTAGAAGCGGGCCCCCACGTCCTGGATATCGAAGACCAGCACGTCCACGTCCGCCAGCATCTGCGGCGTGGGCTTGTTCGTCTTGCCGTACAGACTATGGATCGGCAGGCCGGTCGCAGCGTCGGTCTGGGTCTCGACCGTAGCGCCCGCCTCCTCGATCCCTCGGAACCCGTGCTCCGGACTGAACAGCGCGGTCACCCGGACACCCGGCGTCGCACGAAACACATCGACGATGTGCTTGCCATCGCTGCTGTAGGAGGTGTGATTGGCGATGATGCCGACGCGTTTGCCCGCGAAGAGGCCCGCCTGCTGTCCGGCATTGTCGAGCCCGGTCCGCACCGCGGCCGAACTCCCCGCCGCAAACCACATGGCTGTCAGAACACAGATCGTCTTCCTGGGCATCATACGACTTCTCCGGTGACATCGGTCTGCACGCAGTCTTCGTGGTCCGATTGTGACCGCAATCGACAGGAGAAGCAAGACGTAATCGTCGCAAACGGGCGAATTGAGGTTGACCGTGGGCACATGGTTCCGTAGAATGGCCCCGCTGTGTGTCTCCACGGATGGCAGTCGAATATCTGAACCGAAAGATATCTGAAAGGCCCCCGATGCGATTGATTCTTGTCGACAAGTCTGGCGATCACAGACTGAACTTCCACCCCCTGACCCTGAGTCGGCCGCTGTGGGAACTGCGTTGCGGTATGACCTCGCTCGGCGAGAAACTCCAGGCCAGGGTCGGAGCGAGCGACATCGCCTATTTCCTGCCTGAGTACATGGCCGAGGTCTACCGGGCAAAGACCGACCGGCCGGTGAACGATCCCGCCAGTCTTGCGGGTGCCGACCTGCTGATCGTGGACGCCCGCGTCAAAGCGGACGGCTTCACGGTCCCCACGGGCCGCAGCGAGGTGGGCGTGAACGAGCAGGGAGAGGTCCTCTACGCCCGCATCACGGCTGCCGACCTGAAGAAGCTCAAGGGTGCGGACATCGCGGCTTTCCTGGAATCGGCCAAGGCCGTCTTGCCGAACGTGCGGTGCGAGTTGCCGACCTGGAACTACACGTGGGACCTCATCCTCGCGAGCCCGCACCAGATCGCGGCGGATTTCGCCATCGCGGGCAGGAGCGGGATCGAGGGGACCGTCGAGGAGCCCAGTGCCATCCGGGGCAGCAGGAACGACGTCTACATCGCGCGGGGCGCCAAAATCCATCCGATGGTCGTGATCGACGCGGAGCATGGGCCAATCTATATCGAGGAGGACGTCGAGGTGCATCCCTTCACGCGGATCGAGGGGCCCTGCTACATCGGCAGGAAATCCATCCTGCTCGGCGCCAAGTGCCGCGAGGGCAACTCGATCGGGCCGTGGTGCCGGCTGGGGGGCGAGGTCGAGGAGTCCATCATTCAGGGCTACTCGAACAAATATCACGACGGGTTCCTCGGGCACGCTTACGTCGGGGAATGGGTCAACCTCGGCGCGTTGACCACTAACAGCGACCTCAAGAACGACTACACGACCGTCTCCGTCATGCTCGACGGCAAGCACGCCATCGACACCGGCTCGACGAAGGTGGGCTGCCTGATCGGCGACCACACGAAAACCGCGGTCGGCGCGTTCTTCAACACCGGCGCGTACGTCGGCGCGATGGCCATCATCATGGCGGCGGGCAAGGCGCTGCCCAAGTACATTCCGTCGTTCGCGTGGTTTGTCGAGGGCGTCGTCACGAAGGGCTTCGGGCACAAGACCCTGTACGAGACCGCCGCCACCGCGATGAGCCGGCGCAAGTGCCAGTGGACCGAAGCGGATCGCGCCATGTGGGATGCGATCTTCGAGATGACCGCGGGCCCGCGGGACGAGGCCGTCAAGAAGGGCCGCAGGGCCATGTTGAAGTGATTTGGAACCTGAGTTCTGCAAAATGGAGGATTAGGCCTATATTCTTCAACGAAATCTCTTGGTTCGATTTCGTTGAAGAATCGACACGACGGGTTTCTCGGCGCGCGACCGGGGTTTGGGAAGGAAGAATCAAGAGAAGAGATTTTTCCTTCCCAAAGCAGGCCTAATCCTCCATTTTGCAGAACTCACATCTTAGGACACTTGAAACGGGAGGTAAACTGATGGCGACAGTGGAAGAACGAATCAAGAAGGTCACCGCACGGGTCCTGAGACTCGATCCGAAGGAGATCCGCCCGGAGCACAGCTTCACCGAGGACCTGGGCGCCGAGAGCGTGCAGTCCATCGAGCTGGTGGCGATGTTCGAAGAGGAATTCGGCATCGAGATGGATGAAGACGCGGCTCTCTCCGTATCGACCGTCGGCGGGGCCGTCGACTTCATCACGAACGTCTGCAAGGAGCAAGGCGTGGACGTCGACTGAGAATTACTATTTTCGATTTACTATTTACAGTTTGCGTGCTTGCGCCGTGCAAAAAACCACAATCGTAAATAGTAGATAGTAAATCATAAATGACAGAGGATCCGAAATGGCTAAGACCAAACGACATCACAACCTGCCCGAGGTGACCCGGCCGAATCTGCTGGAGGACATCTTCTCCTACGATCTGCCGCCGCGAATCCGCTTCGACGGACCCGCCGTCGAGTACGTCGACGGAAAGCCCGTCCAGTTCGATTTCGCCTCGGTGAAAGACCGCGACATCGTGATCACCGACACGACGTTCCGCGACGGTCAGCAGTCGCTGCCGCCCTATACAGTCGATCAGATGGTCCACATCTACGACCTGCTCTCGCGTCTGGGCGGGCCGAACGGCGTCATCCGCCAGACCGAGTTCTTCCTCTACACGAAGAACGACCGCCAGACCCTGGACAAGTGCCGCGAGCTGGGGCACAAGTACCCCGAGTGTACCGGCTGGATTCGGGCGGTCAAAGGCGACTTCCGACTCGTGAAAGAGGCGGGTCTCAAGGAGAGCGGCCTGCTCACGAGTTGTTCCGACTATCACATTTTCCACAAGCTCAAGTTCCGCAGCCACAAGGAGTGCATGGACTCCTATTGCGAGGTGGTCCAGGCCGCCTTCGACGCGGGCGTCCGTCCCCGATGCCACCTGGAGGACGTCACCCGAGCGGACATCGACCGCTTCGTCCTGCCGTTCGTGGACCGGCTCATGGAGATGAGCGAGGGCGTGCCGGAGGATCTTTCCGTGAAGATCCGTCTGTGCGACACGATGGGCTTCGGCATCAGCTACCCGGGCGCCGAACTGCCGCGGAGCATCCCGAAGCTGATCTACAAGCTCAATAGGGGCTGCGGCGTCCCGAGCAGCCGGCTCGAATGGCACGGGCACAACGATTTCCACAAGGTCCACGTCAACGGCGCCACCGCCTGGCTCTACGGCTGCGACGCGCTGAACTCGACCCTCTTCGGCTTCGGTGAACGGACGGGCAACCCGCCGCTGGAGGGCGCCATCATGGAATACATCGCCCTCAAGGGCAGCCTGTGTGGGATCGACACGCTCGCGATCACGGAGCTCGCCAACTACATGCGGTCGATCGGCCTGCCGATTCCGGACAACTATCCGTTCGCGGGCCACGCCTTCAACGTCACCCGCGCCGGCATCCACGCCGGGGGGCTGCGTCAGGACGAACGGATCTACAACATCTTCGATACGGAGAAGCTGCTCGGCAGGCCGCCCCGCGTTGCAATCACCGACAAGAGCGGCGCCGACGGCATCGTCCACTGGATCAACGAGTTCTTCGGCCTCAAGGACGAAGACCGCATCAACAAGATCAAGGTGCACAAGCTCGCTCGATGGGTGATCGACCAGTACGAGGTGGACGGTCGTCTGACCGCCATCAGCGACCAGGAACTGGCCGCCAAGGCCAAGGAATTCTACCCCGACTACTGGGCCAAGTACAAGGCGAATGCCTGATTGATGAAGGATGATTGATAACGGATGATCTGATCCCGGGTGCCGTGCCTGCAACCAGCAGACACGGCACCTTCCATTATTAACCATAATCCGTATGCTTCCCCAGCAGATCGGAGGGATTCGAATAACGAGACAAATGCCAAGAAAGGCCAAACTCCATCTTGAAAACCCGCGAGAGACTGTGCTACACTGAGAACCCTCAATCGCAAGACCAGAACTGAATGCACATAAACGGAGCATACTGATGAATGCCGATTTGAAGAAACTGGAACTATGGTTCGTCACGGGAAGCCAGCACCTCTATGGTCCCGAGACCCTCAAACAGGTGGACGAGGATTCCAAGCAGATCGCTCAGGGTCTGTCCCGTTCCAAGCAGGTTCCGGTCAAGGTCGTCTTCAAGCCGGTCGTGACCACGCCGGAGGCCATCTATGACATCTGCATGAAGGCCAACACTGCGGCCAACTGCGTCGGCGTGATCGCCTGGATGCACACCTTCTCGCCGGCCAAGATGTGGATCGCCGGCCTGAGCGCATTGAACAAGCCCTTCGTGCACCTGCACACGCAGTTCAATCGGGACATCCCCTGGGCCGATATCGACATGGACTTCATGAACCTCAACCAGAGCGCCCACGGAGACCGGGAGTTCGGATTCATCTGCGCCCGGATGCGATGCAGCCGCAAGATCATCGTCGGGCACTGGCAGGAGCAACGGGTCCAGGAGGAGCTGGGCGTCTGGGCGCGAGCCGCGTGCGCCTGGCACGATGCGCAAGGCGGCAAGGTCGCCCGGTTCGGCGACAACATGCGCCAGGTGGCCGTCACCGAAGGCGACAAGGTGGCTGCCCAGATGCGTCTGGGCTACTCCGTCGACGGCTTCGGCGTTGGCGACCTCGTGGCCCGCGTCAACAGCGTCACCGACCGTCAGGTCGATGGGCTCGTGTCCGAGTATGAATCCACGTACAAGATCGTCAAGGGCGGTCAGGCCAGCAAGCAGCGCGAGGCCCTTCGTGAGGCCGCCCGGATCGAGCTGGGCATGAGGGCATTCCTGGAGGAAGGCGGGTTCAATGCCTTCACTACCACCTTCGAAGACCTGCACGGGCTCAAGCAACTGCCGGGTTTGGCCGTCCAGCGGCTCATGGCCGACGGCTACGGCTTCGGCGCCGAGGGCGACTGGAAGACCGCCGCCCTGGTCCGCGCGATGAAGGTCATGGCCGCCGGCCTGCCGGGCGGGACCAGCTTCATGGAGGACTACACTTATCACCTGGACCCGGCCGGTCCCAAGGTCCTGGGCGCGCACATGCTCGAGGTCTGCCCCTCCATCGCGGAGGGCTCGCCGTCTCTGGAAGTCCATCCGCTCGGCATCGGCGGCAAGGACGACCCCTGCCGGCTCGTCTTCAACGTAGCCCGCGGTCCCGGCCTGAATGCCACGATCATCGACATGGGCAATCGGTTCCGCATGATTGTTAACGAAGTCGATGTAGTCCCGCCCGATGCCCCGCTGCCCAAGCTGCCGGTCGCACGCGTCGTGTGGGTCCCGAAGCCCGATCTCAAGACCGGTGCGGCCGCCTGGATCCTCGCGGGCGGAGCCCACCACACCGGCTTCAGCATGGCCTTGACCAGCGAGCACATGGAGGACTTCGCCGAGATGGCGGGAATCGAGTGCCTCCTGATCGACGCAGCCGCCACGATCCGCGAGATCAAGAAGGAGATCCGCACCAACGAGGTCTACTACATGCTCGCCAAGGGCCTGTAGACCCGCTGGCTTCAGTCCAGCGAGATAATCGGCCGCAGTGGATGAGAAGACTCGACGACCCCTGATGCGGCACAACGCCTCGCGCCGAACGCTCTCTCATCGGAGAGCCTGAGTCACTGCGGAGTTGTTTCGGGGAACATGATCTGGGCTGTCTGATAGAGGTATCGACGCCAATTGGCCCAGTCGTGCCCGCCGGTGCTGAGGACCCAGAAGGTGCGAATACCGTACTTGTTAAACACGGCCAGGGTCTTCTGGCTGTTGAATAGAGCAATGTCTGTTTCGCCCGCTGCCATGTACAACGGGACACGTAGGAGATCGTTGGTGCTCGGGTCCTCAAAGAGCTTCTGGAAGTTGTCCTCGAAGGTCTTGCGCTGCTCGTCGAAGTATCCCGAGCTGTAGACATAGAGCTCTCCGAACGTGTCCAGGCGAGACAGGCCGGCGTTCATGACTACGAACCCGCCCATCGACAGTCCCGCCAATGCCCGGTTCTCCCGTCCGGGTTTTGCCCGGTAGTGGCTCTCGACATAGGGGAGGATGTCCTCGATGAACTCTCGCGTGCAGGCGTCCATCTGACCCGGCGCGGAAGGCTCGGCCGAGGCGATGCCCCGCGTGTTGGGCATCACGACGATCATCGGCTTGGCCTTGCCCGCCGCGATCAGATTGTCGAGGATGAACTGTGCGTTGCCGCCGTCCCGCTGGTTGGTCGAGGTCCACTTGGCATCGTCGTCGCCGCCGCCGTGGTTCAGATAGAGTACCGGATACCTTGCGCCCGTGTTTGCCTGGTAGTCCGGAGGCAGGTAGATGTGCATCCGCTTCTCGGCCCCCGCGAAGTTCTTGTAGGTCGCCTGTTCGACCTGGCCGTGCGGGACATCGGTCTTGGCGTAGAAACTCGTATCCGTGTGGGTCGGCAGTGCCGGGAGGATCGGCAGTGGACACGGTCCCGGCCTGGGCATGCGCATCCTGCCCGCGCCGGGGGCTCGGACGCTCGGTCCCTGAGCCGATCCCGAAGGCGGGACCGGCTGCTGGGAAGAGGTCGTCTGCCCGGCTGTCGGCGCAGCCGGCCTGTCATTCTTGTCCTTGAACAGCAACTGGGCAAAGAGGTACAGGTCGTTCTTCCAGACGGGCCAGGTGTGCCCGCCGGCATCGACGTGCCAGATGTGTCGGACGCCCATCTTGGCCAGTGCTTCGTGGAAGGGCTTGCTGACGCTCATCAGGCCGTCCACGTCGCCGCAGGAAACCCATAGCAGGCGGAGCTTGGCATCAGCAGCCGACGGGTCGGAAATCAGCGAGTCCGCGGGCTGCGTGTTCGGCGCCGAGGAGAACCCGCCGACCCAGGCGAACGTGTCGAGATTCCGCAGACCGAAGGTCAGGGACTGCCCGCCGCCCATCGAGAGACCCGCCAATGCACGGTGCTCTCGGTCCGCCTGGACCGAGAAGTGCGACTCGATGTACGGGATCACGTCCACGAGCAGGTCTTTCTCGAAAGCCGCATAGGTCTCGAAGGGGTTGCCGTCAAACGGGTTGGCGGGCGCGGGTTCCGCGGAGGCACGACCATGGGGCATCACGACCATCATCGGGACCGCCTTGTTGTCCGCGTAGAGATTGTCCAGGATGACGTCCGCCTTGCCCATGCGGGTCCAGCCCAGTTCGGTGTCACCCAGGCCATGGAGCAGGTAGAGGACGGGGTATTTCTTATCCTTGGAGTAGCCTGGCGGCGTGTAGACCATCATCTGGCGCTTGATGCCGACAGTCTTGGAGTCGTACTCCGCGACTTCCACCTTGCCACGCTCGATCCCGTCCCGGCGGGCGTCGAATCCGGACGGCGCGGCCGGAAACGCAGGCTTGTCGTCGGGTCCGAGCGGCACAGGCGGCCCAAAGTCCGGCCCCCCCCTTCGCTGTGGCCGAGCGGTCCTTGTCTCGCCCGGCGACACGGCGGCCGTCGTCCCGCGTTTGGCGGCGAATTCTTCTGTCGCGAACTCGCCCACCTTGCGGGTGAACTTGATCTCGTCGCCGGCGACCGTGCCCGTATAGGCAATGCGGATCTCCGTGCCCTGGAAGTCGAGGTTCTCAACGAAGCTGACCGTATCGCCTTCGAGCTTGACCTCCTGTAACTCGACTTCGCGAGTCTGGCCGGCAATGTCCGCGACAGCCTTGCCGGTCACCGCGGCGCCGTCCTGCTTGAAGGTAAACGTGTACTGTTGAACGCCGATCTGCGTGTCGAACTCGGCGTTCCAGGTGCCGGCGATATCCGCGGCCTGAACACTGCCGACGGCAGCCAGGCAGAAAACGATCATCGACAAGGACATCACCCTGGCATTCACTCTGGTTGTCATGACAGTCCCTCTCATGCAGGCGCCAGCCCGTTTGTAGTGACGCCGTAAGGCGTTATCTTCCAAACACACGAAGATATGCCCTCACGGGCACACTACAAGCAGGCTGGGCCTGCCATCTACTGGTTCCCTACTGGAACAGTTGCGGCGCGAACTCGTTCAGGTAGTTCCGCCAGTTGATCCACGTATGGGCGCCGGGCGTCTCCTTGAAGACCACGTTGAACCCATGCTTCTTGAGCATGTCCACCGTCCCACGGGAGGTCTGGATGAGGAAATCATCGACGCCGGTGGCGAACCACACGAGCTTGAGGTCCTTCTTCAGATCTGCGTTGTCGAGGGTCGCCTGGTTCTGCTCTTCCCAGCTTGGCCCCTGGGGCGCGCCGCCCGGGCCGCCGCCAATTCCGAAGACGCCGGAACTGAACACGCCCAGGTAGGCGAACTTCTCCAGGTTGGGGATGCCGATGCTCAGGGTGTGCATGCCGCCCATGGACAAGCCCGCGATCGCGCGGTGCTGCCGGTCGGCGTACACGCGGTAGTTCTTCTCGATGTACGGCATGATATCGCCGTTGAAGTCCTTGACGAACTCGTCCATGGGCAGTCCACCGCGGCCGAAGGTGAAGGGCCCGGTGTGCCCGGCGGGCATGACGACCACCATGGGCTTGGCCTTGCCCGCCGCGATCAGGTTGTCCAGGATGAACCCGGCCCGGCCCACGGACGTCCACGAATCGTCGCAATCGAACGCGCCGTGCAGCAGGTAGAAGACCGGGTACTTGCCCTGACCCAGGTCATATCCCGGCGGCGTATACACGTGCATTCGACGGAATCGCTCGAGCGACTTGGAGTAGTACGTGACCTCCGCGACCGCGCCGTGCGGAACGTCCTTGGTGTCCATGAAGTCCGAACCCGGGACGTAGACGAGACTCCACGTGTTGGCGTTCGATTCGCTCGTGGACGGGTTGCGGGGATCGATCACCGAGACGCCGTCCACGCTGAAGTTGTAGCGATAGGCGCCTGCATCGAGCGGGCCCAGCGTCACTTCCCAGACGCCCTCAGCGTTCTTGGTCATGTCGGCGCCCTGGCCGACGTTGGGGATGTCGCCGGCGCTGAGCTTCACGGTCTCGGCTTGGGCCGCCAGGATTCGGAAGCTGACCTTGCGGTCGGCAGCCACTTCCGGCGAGACGACTCGCGGACCCTGTGGACCGCGGAATCGCGGGGTTTCGGCCGCAGGTCGCTCGGCCGCTATCGAGGGCAGCGCCCAGGCCGCCAGTATCGCGACGGCCACGATGGAACGGATCGCTCTTGGTGTGTGCATCGCTTTTCTCCTTGAGTCGGTCGGCCCCACAGCTACGTCTGCCGTGGGTCGCGCCGACAGGTTATGAATCATGCCTGTTGAAACTCAAGCCCTTACTTCGCGCCGGAACCGGCGAACAGGAACTGGGCGGTCTCGTGGAGGTATCGGCGCCAGTTGATCCAGGTGTGCCCGCCGCCGCTGGTGCGGAGATCGTTCTTGATCCCGTGCTTGGTCAATACCTCCGCGAGGGCCCTGGACCCGCTGAGAGCGAAGTCCTTGTCCCCGACGCGGATCGAGAACCGCTTGATCCACTCGTTGATCCTGGGGTTATCCAGGAACGCAGCGTTCTGGCTCTCCCACTCGGTGGAGTTCCGGCCGATGCCGGCGCTCCAGACGCCCACGTAGGCAAATTGATCGGGCCTGGCGGTCACCACGAGGAGCGTCTGGCCGCCGCCCATGGACAGACCCGCAATCGCGCGGTGGTCGCGGTCCGCAAGCACGCGGAAGCTCTTCTCTACGCACGGAATGATCTCGTCCATCAGCTCGCCGACGAAGCGGGTCCTTGCCGCGGCCATCGCTGCGGCCGCCTCGGGCGATGGCTGCGTCCCCGGCGTGAATGCAGGCAGGTTCGACGGACGCGGGAGGCTGCCGTTGGGCATGACCACGATCATCGGCTTGGCCTTGCCCGCCGCGATCAGGTTGTCCAGGACAAATCCGGCCCGCCCGACCGTGCTCCAGCCGGAATCCTCGTCCCCGCCGCCGTGAAGCAGGTAGAACACCGGGTATCGCTCGCTGCCCGCGTCATAGCCCGGCGGTGTGTACACGTGCATCCGGCGCTGGGCGTCCAGCGTCTTGGAGAAGTACCACACTTGGCGGATCTGGCCGTGCGGGACGGACTGGTTGTCCTCGAAGACGGCCTCCTCGCCGGGAACGAAGAACATGCTGTCCACGCTACTGACGCCTTGCTTGACGAGGGGGTTCCGCGGATCGACGATCTTCACGCCGTCCACGGTGAACCAGTAACAGTACAGATCGGGCACGAGCGGCCCGACCGTCGCCGACCAGACGCCTTGCTCATCCTTGGCCATCTTCAGGTCGGGCCCTTCCACCCAGTCGCCTCGCAGGGTGACCTCCGACGCCTTCGCGGCCAGGATGCGGAAGACGACCCGGTGGTCGGACTGAACCTCCGGCGAGACGATCACCGGCGGACGCTGGGGCATCTGCGGCATCGCGGACGCCTGCGCCGCGGCTTTCGGCATCCATGCCCGGGCCGAACACAAGAGCAAGACCGCCATGGCCAGCCGAACTGACGACACGCACTTCATGGGAATCCTCCTTTCAATTACTCATATCGAAGAAGGGATTTCTCCCTCCCAGAGCAGGCCCGATCTGCCTTTTTCCGTCGCCTTCATCCTTCATGTCTCACACTCGCGAACGATCTGTGCCAGGAACTCAACCATTTTGCAGGCGTTCCGCGGTCCCACTGCAGCCATCAGCCGCTCGCGCACCGCTTCGCTCTGAGACCAGAGCTTCTCGTAGGTCCGCCTTCCCTTGGGTGTCAGAGTGACGCGGCGAGCGCGACCGTCGGTCGGATGCCGCTCGCGGGCCACCAGGCCGCGTTTCTCCAGGCGCACGAGCATCGCTCGAATGGTGTTGGGGTCGGATAAGGCTCGGCGGACCAGCTCCTGCTGGGTGATCCCGTCCTGCTCGGCCAGAAAGAACAAGAGGACGAATTGGTCGGCGGTAGCTCCCCGCTCGCCGAAACTCGCCTCCGTCCGGCGGTGCATCGCCCAGTATGCGGTCCGCAAAGCCATCGCAATGTCGTGCCCGGACGCCATGAAACGCCTCGTGCTAACTGTACGTATACGTATCAGATTTGATACGTCACTCTACAGCGGGCTCGCACGGCAGTCAACGGGAAAGCGAGTCTTCCCAGACAACAGATGGTCCAGAGGCATGCTCCCGGGAGACCGCCCGAGTTGACCCAGGCGAGGCGATTATTGGCTGGTGCCATGCACGGCATCGGATGTATCATGGCACCGAACAATGGCGCAGATCGGTCAGGATGAAATGAAGAATCGAGGAGATGCCTATGTCCGCCAGTTCGGCAAGATTGACTCCATCGTTACACGTCCTTGTCTTGTGGGCATTGTTCGGCGGCCTGTTGGCGTGCGGAGCGGAGCCGGCCACGTCATCGACCGCCCCCATGAAGCTCACGGCGGAACAGGACCATCGGATGATGATGGACCGCCTGGGCATCACGTCGCTTCGCCCCGGCGCCAACGGCATGAATCCGCAGGCGTCGAACTACGCCAATTACGATGAATCCAAGGCCAATCCGTATCCGAACCTGCCGGACCCGCTGGTCCTCAAGAACGGACAGAAGGTCACGACTGCCGAGATGTGGTGGAGCCGGCGGCGTCCCGAGATCGTCGAGGACTTCGACCGCGAAGTCTATGGCCGCGTGCCCAAGGACGCGCCGAAGGTGACGTGGGAAGTCACTGCCACGACCACCGAGACGGATGCGAACATCCCGGTCGTCACGAAACGACTTGTGGGCCATGTGGACAATTCCTCTTATCCGCCGATCAGCGTGGACATCCAACTGACGTTGACCACGCCGGCCGACGCGACAGGGCCGGTGCCGGTGATGATGGAGTTCGGGTTCATCTTCCCGCCGGGCGGTCCCGGCGGCAGACGAGGGGGCAGACCCCCTGCCATGAATTGGCCCGGTGCTCCCGCCGGACCCACGTGGCAACAGCAGGTCCTCGCCAAGGGCTGGGGTCACGCGATCCTCAGTCCCAATAGCATCCAGGCCGATAACGGCGCCGGTCTGACGACAGGGGTCGTCGGCCTGGTGAACAAGGGCCAGTGCCGCCAGCCGGAGGACTGGGGCGCGCTGCGGGCCTGGGCCTGGGGCGCGAGCCGGGCACTGGACTACTTCGAGACGGACAAGGCGGTGGACGCTAGACAGGTCGGAATCGAAGGCCTGTCCCGCTACGGCAAGGCCGCCCTCGTAGCGATGGCCTACGACCAGCGCTTCGCCATAGGCTTCATCGGCTCCTCCGGCGAAGGAGGCGCCAAGCTTCACCGGCGCAACTGGGGCGAACTGGTCGAGAACCTTACGGGAAGCGGCGAATACCACTGGATGGCCGGCAACTTCCTCAAATACGGCGGACCGCTGAACGCCGGCGACCTGCCCGTGGACTCGCACGAACTGATCGCCCTGTGCGCACCGCGACCCACGTTCATCAGTTACGGCGCATCGTCGGGACCCGGCGCGGAAGGCGGATGGGTGGACCAAAAGGGCAGCTTCATGGCCGCGGTGGCGGCGGGACCGGTGTACCGGCTCCTGGGAAAGCGGGACCTCGGGACGACCGAGTATCCGCCCCGCGAGACCGGACTGATGGAAGGCGAACTGGCCTTCCGGGAGCACAGCGGCGGCCACACCACCGGGCCCAACTGGCCGACATTCCTGACGTGGGCCGACCGCTACATCAAGGGCCCGCCCCTCGCCGCACCCCAAGGAGCGACCACCCCTTAGGGCGTGATTCTGACCTTGACCGAGAATGAGCCCGGTACAGGTTCGTCGGACACTACGTAAAGGTATCCGCCGCCGCAGCCGGAGTACATCGCGCCGGGGTATTTCGACTGGTAGCAGCTCAGCAAGGCCCGCAGATCGATCTGGATCGTGCGATGACGGACCGTGCCGGGCAGGATCGCTTCCCAGCATCGCATGCACTCGTTCATCGATTCGCCCAGGCCCGCAATGTCCCTGGCGACGATGGCGTCAAAACAGTCCCGACCGGTCCGGCCCAAGCGGGCAACCCAGGCGGGGTCCAGGTTCCTGGTCTCCAGCGGGTTATAGCCCTCCGGCCGCTGGTTGATCGGAAGGATGTGGATGACCTTCTCCAGCCACCGCGCGACCTGGGGATCGTTGTTCGACTCGATGCGACGCGGAAAGACCCCGCCGCGATAGGCGAAGTCGTAGTCGAGCCGGCTGACGCCAGGGTAGACCAGGCCGATCATGTCCTGCGACCCCGACGGCTCGACCTTGCCCCGGTTCTCCTCGTCATAGAGCTGCTGCACCAGTTGCTCCCGGTTTCCGTCGGGCAGGCGATCGTTCCACAGCCTCCTGGCGATACTCCGGGTGCCGATGCAGATGCCGGCCCGCTCCATGAACCAGAACTCAGGCTCGACACACACAACGACCATCGAGCCCGGCGGCGACGGATTGCTTTTCGAGACGAACGGCTGATCGATCCACCCTCCGGCCAAGGCGAGCCGGTACGGTAGGCAGCCGAGGAGATTCGTGATGGTCGATGGTTGATGATTGATTTTGGATTCGCGACGACCCATCATCCGGCCTCAGGCATCTTCTTCGATCACAAATCACACATCAACAATCACACTTCAGCTCACCGTGCGTTTGCCGCTCTTCCGGTCCTTGTACTGCTTCTCGATCCACGCGTAGGTCTTCGCCAGGCCGTCCGCCAGTGGCGTGCTCGGCTCCCAACCCAGGACCTGCTTGATGAACGTGTTGTCACTGTTGCGCCCGCCGACCCCCTTGGGGGCGTCGAGGTCGTACTTGCGAGTCAGCTCGATGCCGCCGATCTTCTCCGCCAGCGTGACGAGTTCGTTGATCGAGACCAGGAAGTTCGACCCGAGGTTGATCGGCGTGGCGATCAGCTTGTCGCAGTGCATGATCATGTCGATGCCTTCGACGCAGTCGTCGATGTACATGAAACTGCGGGTCTGGTGGCCGTCACCCCAGATGGTGATGTCCCTGGCGCCGGTGTCCTTGGCCTCGATCACCTTGCGGCAGATCGCGGCGGGCGCCTTCTCGCGACCGCCGTCCCAGGTGCCCCAGGGACCATAGACGTTGTGGAAACGGGCAATGTGCGTCTCGAATCCCCGCTCGGCCCAGTATTCCTGGCAGAACATCTCGCTCATGAGCTTCTCCCAGCCGTAGCCGCGTTCCGCCATCGCGGGATAGGCGTCCGACTCCTTCAACGCCTGGGCATCGGGCCTCTTCTGCAGCTCGACGTTGTAGGCACAGGCGGACGATGAGAAGAAGTACCGTCGAGCGCCCGCTCGCCAGGCCGATTCGATCATGTGCGTGTTGATCAGGATGCTGCGAAGGCACTCGATGCGGAACCGCTCGATGAAGCCCATGCCGCCCATGTCGGCCGCAAGATTGTAGACCTCGACCGCCCCTTCGCAGGCTCGTCGGCAGTTCTTCTCATTGCTCAAATCCATGCACAGACACTCGACGCCGGGCACCCGCTGATACCACTCGGGCAGCGGTTTCTTGTCGATCGCTCGAATCCGGGTGAAGCCCTGGTCGTGGAACCGCCGGGCCAGCGCGCCGGCGATGAATCCACCCGCCCCGCTGATGACAATCAAATCGTCCTTCTGGAGCACTGAAGCCGCCTTGGGGTTCTTCTTCGCAGCCATGTTCGTCCTTTCTGCTGGTTGCAGCCAACCTGCACGTTATTGACTCTGTCAACTGTCTTCCATGAAGTATAATAGTCTCAAGCAGCCTGAAAATGGCGAATATTGTCGAATGCATGATGATTCTTGACATCGAGGCAACCATGCGAAGCGCAGCGGCATCCCCCGGCAACCCGCCCGCGTTCTTCTCGACGCAGGTACTGGAGGCCCGCCGGTTCTACCTGGACACATCGGGCCGGACGCACCAGCCGTTGACCGTCGTCTGCGGCGGCTGCGAGCACTGTCGCCCGGGCTATCGAATCGACCGCTCGGACTTCCCCTTCCATTCCATCGAGTTCGTCGCTCGGGGCAAGGGAACCCTGCACCTCGCGGACCAGGACCATGTCCTCTCGCCGGGCAGGGTCTTCTCTTACGGTCCAGGCATCCCGCACACGATCACAACGGACGCGGAGGCCCCCCTCGTGAAGTACTTCGTGGACTTCAAGGGTCCAGGCGCACAGAAGACGCTGGATCGATACGGCCTCTCGCCTGGCACAGCGACGCGGGTCGCCTCGCCGGAGGCGATCCTGCGCATCTTGGACGATCTCATCGGCAACGGCGAAACCGACAGTCGGTACAGCCCCCTGTTGTGCGCGACGATTCTCCAGCAGTTGATCCTGAAGATCGCCGAGACCACGGTGACAGAGGAGGCCCATACCACGGCCGCATTTGCCACCTATCAGACATGCAGGGATTTCATCCGCAAGAACTGTCTGGCCCTGAGCGGGCTCGATCAGGTCGCCCACCAGTGCCATATCGACGCCGCATACCTGTGCCGGCTGTTTCGCCGATTCGACGATCAAAGTCCTTATCAATACCTGATGCGCCTGAAGATGACTGCCGCGGCCCAGCGGCTCCAGAGCCCGAACACTCGCGTCAAGGAAGTCGCCTACGAGTTCGGGTTCCGCGACGCATTCCATTTCTCCCGCGCCTTCAAGAGGATCTTCGGCATCTCCCCCGACGCTTTCCGCAAGCTCCGTTGACCGGTCATTTCGCCGCACGGAGCCTCGCGCCGGCCCGCTCGATCTCGCTCCAGACGCGAAGGAAGTTCTCCCCGGCGATCTTGCGGATGTCCGCTTCGCTGTAGCCCATCTTCAGGAGTTCCGCGATCAGGTTCGGATAGCAGGAGACGTCCTCCAGCCCGACCGGGACCTCGGTAACACCGTCGAAATCGGACCCCAGGCCGACATGGTCGATGCCCACGAGCCTCGCGATGTGGTCGATATGTGCAGCCACTTCAGAAACCTGCGCCTTGGAGAAGGTCGCCTGCTCCCATCGCTGTCGAACGTAGCGGCTTCTCTCCTCGCCTTGCAGGCGGTGGTCTCGAATATGCCGGCGGACCTCGTCGAAGACCTGCATGAATTCGCGGTTGACCGTCGCGTCAACGAACATGGCCCCGAAATTCACCTGGACGACGCCCCCTTTGGCCGCGAGCAGGCGGATCATGTCGTCGCTCAGGTTCCGCTCCCAGCCGGGCGTGAAGTGCCGACACGACGAGTGGGTGGCGACGACCGGGGTCTTCGAGACCTCCAGGATCTGATAGAACGCCTCGTCGGACACGTGCGAGACGTCGACGATCATGCCGACGCGATTCATCTCGGCGACCAACGCCCTGCCGAAGGGACTGAGCCCGTGCCATCGGTGCGTGTCATCGAACGAGGAATCGCAGACATGGTTGTCCGCGGAGTGTACCAGCGTGATGTATCGAATCCCACGGTCGTAGAAATGCCGAACATTGGCCAAGTTCCCCTCGACGGCCGAACCGTTCTCGATCCCCAGGCAGATCGCGACCCGATTGCCTCCGAATTGGGCGCGGACTTCGTCGGGCGAACGGACCAGGACGAACTGCCCGGGCCACTTGCGCCCGAACCCCTCGATCATGTCGATGGTCCGATCCGCGTAAGCCTTGGCGCCGCCCTTCTCCTCGTATTCCGGGGCGACGTAGACCGCCATGAAGAGGGCGTCGAGTCCACCCTGTCGGGCGCGGACGTAGTCGAAGTGCCCGCCCTCGATCCGGCCGGAGATGTCCTGCATCCGCCTCTCGAGCTCGAAGGGCGTGTCGAGATGCGTGTCGATCAGCAGGATGCTGTGGGCCAGAGCATCCGCACGACGGTGAAGATCGGCACCCGGTTCCGTCCCGTCAAGAGTAGTACGCATTGCCTCCAGGGTGGACATATACAGGCCTTTCGAATAGTTCTCCAGCAGGCGCAACGCCGTGGCCTTGTGGTTTGCGTGGAGCCGGTACGCAGCTTCCTCGATCGGCCCTTGCATATCGAGCGCGTCTTGTTCGATCCGTTGCTGCTCGGCCTTCAGCCGTTCCATGGCCGCGGAGTCTTTCCGGTCCATCTTCTCGCGGAAGTTCGAGAACGTCCAGAACGCCTGCTGTGGGTCGGCCGAGAATTCTGCCTGAACCTTGGCGTCATACGCCTGGGCGTCCGGGCGCTGCGACCCAAGTCGGTAGCCGAGGGGGAAGTCCGCAATGCCGAAATGGAATGGGATGTAGAACGACGTTCGCGGCGAAGCCAGGCAGACCCAGTATGCGACGCCGACCTCCGTCGGCACGCCTCTGCGAAGCTGGACGACGAAGCTGGTCTGCGTCGCGCCGCTGCAGAGCGAGCAGAGGAACGGCGAGTTCGACGGGACCGGCGAGGACTCGTTCTCCTTGTCGTGGCGCAGAACCTGCATGACATCCGCGGCGTTGAGCTTGCTCTTGGGCACAACCGAGAACGGCAGGTCGGGTCCCGGCGTCAGGGGCTCGGACGCGACATAGCACAAGCCGCTCCACTGCCGACCTGTGTTGTTCGGATGGGAGGCGGCCTGCGGATTTGCATAGATCGCGGCAAAATCGAATGAGCCGGCCGTCGGATCGTACCAGCCCCGCGATTTCGCGTACTCCAGGATGTCCTTCGAGGCCAGGACGTTCTTGCCATCTTCCAGGGCCACCTTGCGGACCGTGTACGTGTTGGCCACCATGGCCACCTCACCATCGGGCACGCGCCGGGCCAGCCAGTGTTTGCCGTTCACGACGCACAGGAGCCAGCCCTCCCTGGGATCGGCAATGACGTAGGTCCGCCCGGAGTCGACATAGCCGAACCGCTCCACGAGGGCCCCGGCCAGGAGAACGCCCTCCCGCGCCGTCTTGGCTCGCTCGGCCACCAGGCGTCGCAGGTCCCATCCGATTCCGCCGTCAGTTAGTTTCGGGCGGTTCTCGCGGGACGGGCAGTTGTCCGAACAGACAGTCACGCCCCACTCGTTGACATAGCTGTCGGAGAACAGCATGCCGGGCATTTCCGACCAGAGGTAGGACCAGGTCTCCGGGACCTGCTCAAGAATCCCGCCGTCGCGGAGCGTCACCGTCGCGCCGGACGGATACGTCCGTCGGGGGACTTTGTGATGATTGACGATCTGCGGGGCCCCGTCATCCTCGTTGTGGCCCACCAGGACGCAACCGTCGGAGGAGACGTTCTTGCCGACCACAATCGAGAAGCAGGCCTCGCACGGGACGGCAGCCGCCAGGACCACGGCCATCAAGGCCGGAATCCAACGGCCTTTCCTGGGCGAACAAGATGCCACGGCAAACGTATCCAATAGAAAGTTCATAACACATCCTCATAACGGCTCCGACGCCCTTGCGTGAAGGGCGCCGGGAGCCGTCTTTTGCGCGGCGCGTTCTACCGATTCGTCGCGGACTCCATGTCGACTTGTCCTTCCGTGGAGGCCACAACCACTGCACACACCGCATCCCCGGTGACGTTCACCACGGTCCGGCACATATCCAGGAAGCGGTCCACGCCCATAATGATCCCGATCCCCTGCAGCGGCACGCCCACGCTGCCCAACACGATGGCCAACATGATGACGGCGGCCCCGGGGATGCCCGCGGTGCCGATGGACGCAAGGACAGCGGTCAGCACGATGGTCAATTGTTGCGTGAAGCTCAGGTCGATCCCGTAGATCTGGGCCAGAAACGCTGCGGCGACGCCCTGATACAAAGCCGTGCCATCCATATTGATCGTCGCCCCCAGCGGCAGCGTGAAGCTGCAAATGTGCTGGGGCACGCCGAGGCTCTTCGTCACACACTCCATCGTTACAGGCAGCGTCGCGTTGCTCGATGAGGAACAGAACGCCATCAACTGAGCGGAACGAAAACCGCGGAAGAAGCGCGTCACACCCATTCTCGATAGAACCTTCAGCGCGGAAGCGTAGACGACAAACACATGCACGGCCAACCCCAGGAGGACCACGACGCTGTATTTCAGGAGCATCAGGAGGATGTCAACGCCGAAGTCGGCGACGACCGACGAGATCAGGGCAAAGACGCCGTACGGGGCCGTCTGCATGATGACGTGCACCATCCGCACGATGATCTCGTCGATGCCCTTGAAGAAGTCGACGACCGGCTGGCCCCGTTCCGCAGGGATCAGCGTCACGCAGATGCCCATCAACAGCGCGAAGAAGATGATCTGGAGCATCTGGCCGTCCACGAGCGACTTGACGGGATTCGTCGGAATGACATTGAGCAGGAGGTCGCGGATGGAGGGTCTTTCTGTTGCGGAACGCGACGCCGGGTCCGCATGGCCCTCGGCATCATGGATGAGTTCCTGGCTGACCTGCTCGGACAGTGAGTAGCCCGGGCGCACGACTGCGGTGAGCAGAAGGCCGATGCTGACCGCGATGGCGGTGGTGCACATATAGAAGGCCAGGGTCTTGACCCCGATGCGACCGAGCGTGCGGATGTCCTTGAGGCTTGCCGTCCCCACCACGAGGGAAGCGAACACCAAAGGCACGACCACCATGCTGATGAGCCGGATGAACGCCATCCCCACAGGTTTGACATAGACGCCGACGAACCCGGCGAACCCGAGCCCATTGGCGAGCAGGCCGAAGAGGGCCCCTGCCGCCAGGGCGATGAGGACCTGCGTATACAACTGCAATTTCGGTAGGCGCATGGGCTCTCCGAGCTGGGGGTTCACGATCCGGCCAGATCATACCGGGGACCGTGCCGGTCGTCAAAGAGGTTTGTTCACCGACTCCGCTTCGAGGTGGAACAAGCGCGAACCAGAGCGCCGTAAATGGCGTCACGGTGGGCCAGGTCGGTCATGGCCTCGGGATGCCATTGCACGAAGAGCCCGAACCCACCATCCGTCCGTTCCAGGGCCTCTGCGACCCCGTCTTCGCTGCGGGCGATCACGCGGAGATTCCTGCCCAGACCATCCACCGCCTGATGATGGCTCGATAGCACGGAGGCCTCCTCGGCGCCCAGAATCCTCGCGAGACTGCTGCCAGAATCGATCCGGACACGGTGGTACTTGCGGTGATCCACCATCTTGCCGATCTCGGACGGGATGTCCTGGATCATTGTCCCTCCTCGAACCACGTTGGTGAACTGCATGCCCAGACACACACCGAGCACAGGCTTTCCGCTCGCGAGCCAACGGGCGATAAGCTTACGTTCGAACTCATATCGCTCGGGAGTCAGGGGCTTGACGGTCTCATGGGGTTCTTCGCCATACACCTTGGGTGGAATATCGTCGCCGCCGATAAGGACGAGGCCGTCAAGTTTCTCGATATACACCTTGAGGACCCGCTCATCGTCGATGGTCGGCAGCACGACCGGGATCCCGCCGTTGTCCGCCACGGCCTGGGCGTAGTTGAACGGCGCGCTTGTCTGCGCGGACTTGTCCTTTGTCGCCGGTCCGTAATCACTCGTGATCCCGATCAGCGGCCCCGACGACACCTGAGTATGTTGACAACCGCCGGCCAGCCACAGGAAACTCATGCAAGCAAACAACGCCGGCCGCCTGGTCGTGTGCGCTTCGTGGCCCATGGGGTCCCCCATACACAACAGAGACGATATTCATATTCGTCCCCCGAGCGCTTCACTTCGCTCCAGATGACCGTTATGATCTGAAGACGACGCCGGGGACTCGTTGGTCACAACCTAGAGTTCCCATTGTAATTGGTCGATGCTGGATCGTCAATTCCAAAGGCTGGAGACTCTATGGGCATGATCGTGCAGCGGTACTTCAAGACCTCCTTGGTCGTGCGGATCTTCATCGGCTTCGCCGCGGGCTCCTTGGTCGGAATCCTGTTCTGGTCTCTGTCCCGAGCGACGGGCGGCGCCGCGGAGCCGGGAGCGACGCCTGCAGAAAAGGTCATCCCCTACATCATGCCTTTCGGCGAGGTGTTCGTGCAGATGCTCAAGATGATCGTGGTGCCGATCATCTTCTTCTCGCTGATCGGCGGGGCGTCGAGCCTGCCGATCAAACGATTCGGGCACATCGGCATCCGCGTCATCGCATGGTATCTCGTGACGTCGTTGTTTGCCGCCGTGCTGGGCACGGGACTGGCGATGGTCATCAACCCAGGCGCCGGCGCCGACCTGGGGGCCTGGGAGAAGCTGAAGGACCTCAAGGCGGCCGAGGCGGCGGAGGTTGCCGGCGGGGTCCCCACACAGGGGACGCTCTCCCAGATCCTGCTGAACCTGTTCCGCAATCCGTTCGAGGCCCTGGCCGACGGCAATTTCCTGCCCATCATCGTCTTTGCCATCCTGTTCGGCCTGGCCATGCGGGTCCTCATGGAGACCGGCGACCCGGAGCGGACCCGGCGGCTTCAGATGTTGAGCGACCTGATCCAGGCGGCGCTCGACGCCACGTTCAAGCTGGTGGACTGGATTCTGGAGTACTCGCCGATCGGGGTCTTCGCCCTGACCATCGTGAACTTCGGACTCTACGGCCCCGCCATCGTCGGGCCCTACGTCAGTGTCACGCTGGGCGTGATCGTCGGCATTCTGGCGATGATCTTC
This sequence comes from Phycisphaerae bacterium, assembly GCA_017993835.1. Lineage (GTDB taxonomy): Bacteria > Planctomycetota > Phycisphaerae > Sedimentisphaerales > Anaerobacaceae > PLanc-01. Next base: position 76,851 of record JAGOLX010000002.1, on the reverse strand, counting down.
GCTGTGTACTCCTTCCTGCTGTGGGCGGTGACGCGCCACAATCCGATCCAGGTGTTCCGGCGCATCCGCGAGCCCATGATCATGGCATTCATCACCCGCAGCAGCGCCGCGACATTGCCGGTCTCGATCAAGACGGCCCAGGACGAACTCAAGGTCCACAGGGAACTGGCGAGCTTCTCGCTGCCCCTGGGCGCCACGATCAACATGGACGGCGTCTGCGTCCACCTGCCCATGTTCGCCATCCTGGCGGCCAACATGTTCGGGATCCATCTGACGGTCGGCTCGCTCGCCGTGATGGTCATCACGACCGTGCTGGCCTCCATCGGCGCCGGCGGCGTCCCCGGCGGCAGTCTCATGCTCCTGTTCATCATCCTCGAGAACCTGGGCCTGACCGCCGATCAGGTCGCGGTGATCGTCGCGCTGGCGCTGGGCATCAACCCGATCCTCGACATGTTCGAGACGATGAACAACGTCACCAGCGACCTCGTCTGCACCTACGCGGTGGCACACAACCAAGGCCTGGTCGAAACACACGACACATGACACACGGCGAGGCACTATGACCAATTACATCCTGGCTCATTTCGACGACATCGAGGCGGTGAAGTGCCCGTGCGGCTTCGCGAAACGGGCGTTCGCCCTGCCGAAGAATTCGACCGCCACGGTGCACGTCGTCGACATCCGGCGGGACTCGAAGGTCCACTACCACAAAGAGCACACGGAGATCTACCTGGTCCTCGAAGGGGAAGGCTACCTGGAGCTCGACGGCGACCGCGTCCCCATCCGCCCGTTCAGCACGGCCCTCATCAAACCGCTCTGCCGTCACCGCGCGGTCGGCAACCTGCGAATCGTCAACATCTGCATCCCGCCGTTCGACCCCGCCGACGAGTGGTTTGATTGACTTTCCGCTGCCATCGTGCTGGGCATGTTCGGCACCGGCCTGGTCGGCTGGCTGCGACGACGCACCATGCCGTAATCGGCTTGCACGAAGCATGTTCCAGGGCTGTGAACCTCTTGGGCTCACAGCGCTTTTTCATTGGCCGCGTCTGGGACCAATGGTACAATGGGATCATGACTAAGGTCCGAAGAGACTGTGTTTGCCTGAAGAAATTGACTGAAGAAGACAACGACTACGTAGATGCCTCCCCGGCCGAGCGTCTGGGTGTGATCTGGGAACTGACCGCCGAACTGTGGTCTTTGCGAGGACAAGACTGTGCTCAACAGCGACTACAGAGACATGTTGCAAGTCTTGTTAGACAACGGAGTTAGATTCCTGCTGGTCGGCGCCTACGCCTTGGGCGCACACGGGTATCCGCGCGCAACGGGCGACATTGACATTTGGGTCGAACCTTCCCTGGAGAATTCCAAGCGAGTGTACCATTCGCTGGCCGCCTTCGGAGCCCCGCTCCACGAAATCGACGAGAGGACTTTTGTCACGCCGGGAATCGTCTTTCAGATCGGAGTCGCGCCCCGACGGATTGATATCATCACAGCAATCAGCGGCGTTGATTTTGGTTCGGCCTACCCGCAGTACCTCGCCGCAGACGTGGATGGGTTGTGCATTCCCGTCTTGTCGTACGAGGATCTCGTCAAGAACAAGCGTGCCACCGGACGAGACAAGGACCGCCTGGATGCGGACCGACTGGAGAAAGGCAAGCCATAGACAACATCCGCAGTCTCCTATCGCGCCCTTCCCTGGCGCACTGCCTTCTCCCCGCGGACCACGATGAATGTCACCACACCCACAGCCATCGCCAGCGCCAACTGCGAGCCGGACAGGGGCGTCAGGCTGAAGAACCGGGCCAGCGCCGGCACGTAGATCGGCAGCAGTTGGAGCACGAGGGTGACCAGCGCCACCGCCGCCATCATCGGATTGACGCCGACTGAGAAGATGGAGTAACCCCAGGCCCGCAACCCGAGCGCCTGGCCGATCTGTGCAAAGCCTAGTGATGCGAAGAGCATCGTCTGCCAGGTCGTGTCCTCAAGGCGCTGCGAGTCGAACCAGGCTGCACCCAGACCCAGCGAAAGGACCCCGATCAGCACGCCCACCCACCCGATGTGCACGCAGTTGGTCCGATCCAGGATCGGACTGTTGGGCCTCCGCGGCGGGCGATTCATCACGTCGGTCTCCGCCGGCTCGAAGCCCAGGCCCAAGCCCATGAGCCCGTCGGTGAGCAGGTTCAACCACAGCAGTTGCAGAGGGCGCAGGGCCGCCGCGATCCCCAGCAGCGGCGCCGCGAGCATGACGAGCACCTTGCCCAGATTCCCGCCCAGCGAGAACTTGATGAACCGCAGCAGGTTGTCGTAGATGATCCGCCCTTCCCGGACCGCGGCGACGATGGTCGCGAAGTTGTCGTCCAGGAGCACCATAGCGGAGGCTTCCTTGGCTACATCCGTTCCCGTGATGCCCATCGCGACGCCGATGTCCGCCTTTTTTAGCGCCGGGGAGTCGTTCACGCCGTCGCCTGTCATCGCGAGCACATGCCCGCGATTCTGCAGGGCGTTGACGATCCGCAGTTTGTCCTCGGGCGACACCCGCGCGTACACGCTCGTGCGTTCGGCGACGGTTTGCAGTTCGTCGTCGCTCATCCCGTTCAGTTCGCTACCGATCACGACCTTGGGGTCGTCCGCGATGGTCAGGTACCGTGCGATGGCGGTTGCGGTCAGAGCGTGGTCTCCGGTAATCATGACCGGGCGAATCCCCGCTGTCCGGCACATCTCGACAGCCGTCCGGGCGGCCGCCCGAGGCGGGTCCATCAGTCCGACCAGCCCGACAAAGATGAGGTCCCGCTCCAGATCCTTCGCCAGATCGGCAGGGACCTCCGCCAATGGACGGAACGCGATTCCCAGCACACGGACGCCCTGCTTGGCCATTCCCTCTGCGGCAGCGAGGATGCGAGATCGGAAGTCCACGGTCATGGGCTCGACCTTGTCGACCGCCCAGACCTGCGACGCCAGTTCGAGAAGGCCATCGATGGCCCCCTTGGCGAAGGCCGCGTAGCCGCGACCCGCCAACGGCAGCGACGACACAAGTTCGCCCAACGTCGGCATTCGGTGAACCGTCGTCATCCGCTTGCGATCCGAGTCGAATGGAAACTCGGCCACTCGCGGCATGGCGGCCTGCAAATCGTCCTTGAGCAGACCCGCCTGGGCCGCCGCAACCACCAGGGCGCCCTCCGTCGGGTCGCCGATCGCGTGGAGGCTGTTGCCGTCGGCGCTCGGTTTGAGCGCCGCGTCGTTGCACAGGGCTCCTGAAACGAGCGTCAGGCGAATCGCAGGGGAGATGGGACCCGCTGAAGCCGGTGCCTGCGGGCCCGCCGCGACCTCGGGCTGGCGGTTGTGAAGAGTCTCTGTGAGATCGAGACGCTCGCCTGCGACGTCGATCACCGTCACCGTCATGCGGTTCTCCGTGAGCGTCCCGGTCTTGTCCGAGCAGATCACGTCCACCGAGCCGAGCGTCTCGACCGCAGGCAGCTTGCGGACCAGGGCATTGCGCCGCAGCATCCGCTGTGCCCCGATGGCCAGGGTGATCGTAATGACCGCAGGCAGTCCCTCGGGCACGACCGCCACCGCCACACTGACCGCAGTCAGGAACATGGTGCCAATCGACTCGCCTCCGAGCACCCCGAAGAGCATAACCAGTGCGGATACGACGACGCCCACGACCGCCAGCGTCTTGCCGACGCGGTCAAGCTGCTTCTGCAGGGGTGTTGGCTCGGACACAACCTGCTGGATCATCCCGGCGATCTTGCCCAGTTCGGTTCGCATCCCGGTCTCGACGACGACCGCCGTCCCGCGGCCGTAGGTGGCGGCGGTCCCGAGGTAGATCATGTTCCGCCGGTCGCCCAGGGGCAGATCGTTGCCCGAAAGCGCCGCGGTGGCCTTCTCGACGGATTCCGACTCGCCCGTCAGCGTGGCCTCCTGGACGCGGAGGTTGACGCACTCGATCAGGCGGGCGTCCGCAGGAATCGAGTTGCCGGTCTCCAGCACGACGATATCGCCCGGCACCAGGTCGCGTGCCGAGATCTCCTGGACCCTGCCATCCCGGCGGACCCGAACCACCGGCACCGCCAGTTGCCTGAGCGACGCCATCGCTCGTTCCGCACGGTATTCGGACGCGAAACCGAGCACGCCGAACAAGACCACGATGGCCGCGATGGCCACCGTCTCCAGCCCCTTGCCCAGCAGTCCCGAGACCACCGCCGCGGCGATCAGGATCAGAACCATCGTCTGCGTGAACTGCTCCAGCAGCATCCGCAGCGGGCCCTTGCCCGCCTGTTCCTGCAACTCGTTGGGACCGTACCGGCTCAGGCGAGCGACCGCCTCGACCGCGGTCAGGCCGTTCTCGGAGGTCGATAATGCCTTAAGTACATCCTCTGCTGATCGTGTATGCCAATCGTTTTTCGCCGCAGACATCGTGCAAACCCCATCCTGGAGGGCTATGGACACATCCCGCCGGACACCCCCTGCGACCGGACAGCCCCCGCCCTGTCGTAACGCCCGACAGGAAACCGGGGGCCTTCTCACTCTACCGGGCCGGCCCATCCAAGTGAAGCGAAACCGAAGGGCGAGATTTCGCTTTTTTCGACCCCGCCAAAGCTTTACTTCCAACCTGCCGATATGGTATATTACGTGTTTGTCGCACGCCGATGTAGCTCAACGGTAGAGCACGGCTTTCGTAAAGCCGGGGTTGTGGGTTCAAGTCCCACCATCGGCTTTCGCTCTTTTATCGGAACCTTGGGAGAAGCGTCTATGGAGAGTCCGTTCCTGGTCTACATGCAAAAGCGAGACGCCGAGCAGCCGTTCTTCGTCATGTGGGTGGACAACGCGGAACTGCTGACTCGGCAATGACGCGAGGAATGCCAGTTCGTAGTGTGCTCGTGAGAGCATATCTTCCCCCCGCGAAGAGGATAACGCCTTACGGCATCAATGCAAACGGCCCTTCAGCCTGTTTCGCCCACGACCCCCCACTTCTCACTACTCCGCAGGCTTGTTTTGCGGTATGCTGGAGGCATGGCACGATCGCGACCAGAATGCAGCAAGACTGACACGCCACCCGAAGTGCTGCGCGTGCAGTACGAGATCTATCGGCGGATGTCGCCAACCCGCAAGTTCAGGCTCATCTTCGACACATACGAGATGGGCAAGCATCTGGCGATGGCAGGCCTGAAGATGCGCCACCCGCGCGCGAGCAAGGAACAACTCTGGCGGCTCTGGGCGATACAGCATCTCGGTCCGGAGCTTTTCGACAAGGTGTACGGAACGTCCCCCCATGGATGACCAGCGTGAGAACGAACAGGTAATAGAGCGACTGGCTGATGTTCTCGATAACCTGAGCATTCGTTACGCAATCGGCGGCTCCGTCGCAAGCGCTCTCTACGGCACCGTCCGGTTTACGAGGGATGCGGATATCTCCGTCGAACCCTTTTCGCCCTGCGCGGACAGGCTCTACGAAGTCCTCAAGGGTGAGTTCTACGTGAGCAGGGACGCAATGGAGGAAGCACTGAGGTCCCGCGCCAGCTTCAACATCATCCATCTCGAAACGGCATTCAAGATCGACCTTTTCATCCAGGGTCCCGGCGAGTTCGAGGGCCGTCTCCTGGACCGTCGGAACAGGATGAGGTTGAGCGATATGAGTCCCAGAGACGTGTATGTGGTATCTCCCGAGGATATCGTCCTGCTGAAACTCCGATGGTTCGCCATGACCGGCGGCACGTCGGAACGGCAGTGGAGCGATGTTTTGGGCGTCCTCGGCGTCCAGGGGCCAGCTCTCGACCGTGCGTACCTGACCCGCTGGGCAAGGGAACTTGGCCTGAACGAGCTTTTGGACCGAGCCATTGCGGAGGCAGGGACGTAGAAAATCGGTATGAACCTCGCAGACAAACACAAAGACCTCCAGGATATCCTGAAGGGCCTTGGCCGGGTGGTCATCGCCTATTCCGGCGGGGTGGACAGTAGTTTCCTGCTCAAGGCCGCGGTCGATACGCTCGGGCCGGAGAATGTCCTGGCCTGCATCAGCCTCGGTCCCGCGGAGCCCGAGAACATGCACGAGAGGGCCCGCAAGACCGCCCAGGCCATCGGGGTCGAGCTGATGGTCGTCGAGACGGGCGAGATGGACGACCCGCACTTCACCGCCAACGACGCGGACCGATGCTTCCACTGCAAGTCACAGCTCTGTCGGACCTTGCTCGACGTCGCGAAGGAGCGAGGCTTTCCGCACGTCGTGTTCGGCACGAACCACGACGACCTGGACGACTTCCGGCCGGGCAACAAGGCCATGAAGGTTTTCGGCATCCGCTCGCCTCTGGCGGACGCGGGACTGACCAAAGACGAGATCCGCGAGCTGAGCAGACAGGCGGGTCTGCCGACCGCCGATCAGCCGGCGTCGCCGTGCCTGGCGTCGCGAATCCCCTACGGCCTAGAGGTGACCGAGCAACGTCTCCGCCAAATCGACCAGGCCGAGAACTTCCTGCGGTCGCTCGGCTTCGTCGAGTTCCGCGTCCGACATCACGACGCAATCGCGAGGATCGAGGTCCGCCCGCAGGATGTAGCCAAGCTCGTCGAGGAGCCGGTCCGCTCGACGGTCGTCGAGAAGCTCAAGAGCTTAGGCTTCCGGTACGTGACCGCGGACCTCCAGGGCTTCCGTTCCGGCTCGCTGAACGAATCGCTCTCGGACGACCAGAAAAAGAGCACTCTCCAAGCATAAACCCCCATTCGAAGGAGGACCTATGATGCGATGGCACCGACATGCCACAGGCAACACGATGCAGATCCTGCTGGCGCTGTTTCTCTTGCTGGTCTTGGGTGTCCTGGCGAGGACCTCGTCAGCCGGCGAGAAAAAAGCAGATCGGGCCTGCTTTGAGAGGGAAAAATCTCCCTCTTCGATTTTTCCCTCTCAAACCCTCGTCGTGCGACAAGAGTTTCGCTGTTCATTCTTCAACGAAATCGAGCCAAGAGATTTCGTTGAAGAATATAGGCCCGATCTGCTTTTTTCGTCGTCCGCGCGCGGGCTCGCCGGCGGCGATCCGAACCTGGTCGTGATGACTTTCAACATCCGCTATGGCAACGCCGACGACAAGGGCGATGGCTGGCCCAACCGCCGCGAGATGGTCTTCGACGTGCTCCGGCGGCACGATCCGGACGTCGTCGGGTTGCAGGAGGCACTGCGCTTCCAGATCGACGAGATCCGCGCCGCGCTGCCCCAGTATGCGGAGATCGGCGTCGGCCGCGAGGACGGCAAAACCGAGGGCGAGTACTCCGCCATCCTTTATCGCAAGGACCATCTGGCTTTGGACGACTCCGGCACGTTCTGGCTCTCCGACACGCCGGAAGTCCCCGGCTCGATCACCTGGGGCAACGCCTGCACGCGCGTCTGCACCTGGGGCCGATTCGTCTGCAAGGACTCGGGCACTCGTGGCCCAGCCGCCCTCGGCTGGGGAAGGAACACCCCCGAGGGCGGGGGTGCCACAGGTAGCCCAGCCGCCCCCGGCTGGGGAAAGACCACCCCCGAGGGCGGGGGTGCCACAGACGAGCGACCAGCGACGAGCGACGAACCCGGAGATTCCGCTGAAGGGCCCGCCTTCTATCTGTTCAACACGCACCTGGATCACAAGTCGCAGCCGGCCCGCGAGTACGGCGCGATTCTCCTGTCCCGCCGGATCGTGGAGCGAAGACACGCCGACCCGGTGATCCTGACCGGCGACTTCAACGCGGACGAGAACAACCCTGCCATCCGGTACCTCAAGGGGCAATCGGAGTTGGCCACGCCGGACGGCGCGATGTCGAAGAACCCCGTCCCGCTCGTGGACTCGTTCCGTGTGGCGCACCCGACCGAGCAGGAAGTCGGGACCTTCCACGGATTCAAAGGCGGCGCCGGCGGCGGGAAGATCGACTACATTCTCGTCCAGCCGAACACGACGGTGTTGCAGACCCAGATCCTCCGCGACAACAAGGACGGACGTTATCCATCGGACCACTTCCCGGTCCTGGCCGTGCTTCGATTCGCTGCGGAGGCGCGTCCATGATGCGGATGGCCGTCGAGGCGATAACGGGACTTCTCGCCCTGGTCGGTTCCGGCGGGACGAATGTCATTGCCGCCTCGCCGGACTTGGCCGTGCCGGCGACGCACATGAAGTTGGAAGGCCCGATGGCCGCCCGCCTTGACGGCATCATCCGCAACTGGCTGATCCCCGCGCCGGACGCGAATCCCGGCATGCTCGAAATGATGCGACTGCGGGATCGCAAGCCGCCCTATGAGGACCCAGTCCCCTGGGCAGGCGAGTTCGCAGGCAAGTACCTCACGTCGTGCGTCCGCGCCTGTCGCATGTCGGATGATCCGGCCCTTCGCGAGGTGACGAGCCGCGTGATGCGAGAACTCATCCGGACCCAGGCACAGGACGGCTACCTCGGCCCGTTCCCCGACCACCACCTCCTGGGCCGCTGGGACCTGTGGGGACATTATCATTGCATGCTGGCCATGTTCTTGTGGTGGCGTGACACAGGGGATGCCGATGCGCTGCAGGCGGCCACGCGGGCGGCGGATCTGATGTGCGCGACGTTCCTCGATACAGGCAAGCGGGTGTACGACGCGGGCTCGTACGAGATGAACATGGCCGTGATCCACGTCCTGGGCATGCTCCATCGCCAGACGAAGAACGACGACTATCTGCGTCTGGTGCGGGAAATCGAGCAGGATTGGCACAAGCCCGGCGCGGGCGATTACCATCGCCTGGCTCTGCAGGGCATCGAGTTCTACCAGACGCCCAAGCCTCGCTGGGAGAGCCTGCACCTCATGGCGGGACTCGCGGAGTTGTTCCGTATCACGGGCGACGACTCCTATCGACAGGCCCTCGTCCACTGGTGGGGGAGCATCTATCGCACGGATGTCCACAACTCCGGCAGCTTCAGCACGAACGAGCAGGCGGTGGGCAATCCCTTCCAGAGCGGCGCCATCGAGACCTGCTGCACGGTCGCCTGGCTGGCCCTAAGCGTGGAGACGCTGCGACTGACTGCGGACAGCCGGATTGCGGACGCCCTCGAACATGCGACGTGGAACGCGGTGCTCGGGTACGAGCATCCGAGCGGACGCTGGTGTACCTACGACACACCGATGAACGGCAAACGGCTCGCCTCCGCGCACAGCATCGTATTCCAATCCCGGCCGGGCACGCCGGAACTCAACTGCTGCAGCGTCAACGGCGCCAACGGCCTGGGCCTGCTCAGCGAGTGGGCCACCCTCGGCGGGACAAAGGGACTCTACCTGAACTACTGCGGCCCCGGAACCATCAACGTAACACTCGACGACGGCTCAAAGTGGTCGTTCACGCAGACGACCACCTATCCCGCTGGCGGTAGGATCGATATCGAGGTCCGTCCCGCGAAGGCGACGGCCCTGCCGCTCTTGCTGCGGATTCCCGAGTGGTCGCAGGATACGAAGGTGGCGATCAACGGCGCGCCGGTCGAACAGGTAACGCCTGGTTCCTACGTCAGGATCGAGCGGACCTGGAGTCCCGGCGACAGAATCGAGATCGACCTTGACCTCCGCGTGCGTGCGCTTCGCGGCGACGAGCACGTGCAGTTCAACACGTCGCTGTTCCGCGGTCCGATCCTGCTGGCGTTCGACCAGAAGCACAACGCGATGGACCCCGCCGACATGCCGGAGTTGGACCTGGACTCGCTCGCACTCGAACCGCTCCCGGCTGACGACGCGATCATGAGGGACAAGACGCTCGGTCCCATCGTGGCCTTCGCGGCGAAGGGAATCGACGGAAGGCGCGTGGTGCTCTGCGACTTCGGCTCCGCAGGCGCCTATGGCACGTACTACCGCTCCTGGCTGCCCGTTCGGAATTCCCCGCCGGCGCCGTTCACGCTCGTGCAGCCGGAAGACGACGCGCGTCTTCCTCCCGAGGACCTGCGATTCATCTGGACCCGCGGCGAACCGGGCTCGCAGTACGAGGTTTGGGTCTGGGATGAACAAGCGGGACAGGACTCGGCTCGACGCCAGACCGGCCTGACCACGACTGAATTCGAGCCGACGTGGCAGCTCGCGCCGGCCAGAACCTACCGTTGGCAGGTCACGGCCAAGCTGGGGCAAGTGACCGCGCCGAGCACAAACGGTCCCCTGTCCTTCGTCGTCGATCCCACTGTGCCGAGCACGCAGCACGGCGTGGTGCTACGCGCCACGCTGGCGGGCAACGCAGAACCACAGGATGGCGCCCTGCTGCTGGCGCAGAAGGTCGAGCCCGCTCCCGGCCCACGCGGAGAGTCGGACACCGCTCTGCGATTCAACGGCAGGGACTCGAAGCTGGTGTACACGGCCCCGTGGTTTCCCCTGCGGACATACACGATGGCGGCCTGGATGAGACCGGAAGACTTGGGTTCGGACGGGAACAGATGGCATCATGTCTTCTCCGCCTGGTGCGTCTCCGTCAACGATCCGCTTCGTGTCTCCGTCCAGGACGGCAAGCTGGTGGTCAATATCGAACAGCCCGGCGGCGGCTGCCACCTGGACGCCGGTCCCGTACAGAACGGCAAGTGGTTGCACGTGGCGGTCGTCAAGAAATACCACGACCTGACCCTCTACGTGGACGGTCGACGCGTCGCGACCACATCCGCGCCCAACACACTGGCGTCGGGCCCGAAAAACGTGGGTATCGGCTGTAATCCGAATTTCGGAGACACCGAGAGCTTCCAAGGCTGCATCGCCGACGTCCTGTTCAGCCGGGAGGCGATGACGGACGCCCAGATCGCTGCGCTGGCAGCGGGATCGTTTGTAGTGACGCCGTGAGGCGTTGTCTTCCTCGGCATGGGAAGATATGCCCTCACGGGCACACGACGAACAGCCACAGGCATGTCACAAACGCTATTTGTCCGTTCGCGGCGTGATCTGGACCTCCCCAAGGAGGCACGGCTCTCCCAGGATCGTGGCCCAACCGCCTCCGGCCGGGGAAGGAACATGTAGCCCAGCCGCCCCCGGCTGGGGAAAGGACACCCCCGAGGGCGGGGGTGCCACGGGGGTGCCACAGGTGTCGATGACGACGGCGTACACCTTGCATGTCCCGGCGGGCAGACCCGCCAGGCGAGCAGGGTAGTTGTCCTCGACGATCTGCCCCGGCTTGAGTCGCGATAGCGGCGCGGTCCAGTCGCCTGGGTCGTGACGAGTGTACCAGGGCGTCCCCCTTCGCGGCGTTTGGCCTTCAACACTGAGTTGCAGCGCGAGCATCACGTTCGGCGGGATCTCGCCGGCCACGCGCCACCACGTGGACACCCGAAGAATTCCGCCTTCCACTGCTGACTGCGGCAGGCGCGACGCCAGCAACTCCACTTTCGGAGCCAGCTCTGCCGGCGGAGTGACTCTACGAGCGTCTTCGGGCACCTCCGACACGAGGACTGCATCGGATATGGAGGGTGAGAAGGTCAGAAGGTCAGTGGCACCCCCGCCCTCGGGGGTGTTCTTTCCCCAGCCGGGGGCGGCTGGGCTACATGGTGTTTCCCCAGCCGAGGGCGGCTGGGCCACATGGTCTTTCCCCAGCCGGGGGCGGCTGGGCCACGTTGCTCTGGGCTCTGGAAGGTCGATCACGCCCACAGGCCGGCCCTCGATGTCTTCCTCGACGACAAGGTTCGTCCCCAAGGCAGAGCACAGATCGCGCATTTCCACGAGGATTCCGTTCGCCTCTGGCGACCGGGCGAGGACAGTGTGGCCCTCCAGGGCCAGCGCAGGAATGACCTCGATCCTGTGGACGCCCTTGGGGGAAAGGTGCAGGCGGAAGAGGGCACTTCGCCGGCCTTCCGGCTGGAGCTCGCAGTCGAAGAGCAGATTGCCCATGTCGTAGACGACCGGCTTGCCATCCATCAGCTCAATGCCCTGCAGGCGGTGGGCGGAATGGCCCAGGATGAGGTCCACGCCGTGCTCGAACGCGATGCGAGCCATTTCCCGATGGACGGGCGGCGTGTCGCGGACCCAGTTGTCACCCCAATGGATGGTGAGGACCAGGAGATCGCAGCGTCCCTGAGCCCATTGCCCGAGGCTCTGCATCTGGTCTTCGAATGCTCTAAGGTCGTCTTCGTCAACGTAGTTAGTGCCGGGACGGTCTTGTCTCACGCGAGAGTGGGGCATCGTGGTGTCCATGCCCACGAGGGCGACGGAAACCGGACCAACGAAGGAACACCCCCGAGGGCGGGGGTACCACAGTAGCCCAGCCGCCCCCGGCTGGGGAAAGGACACCCCCGAGGGCGGGGGTGCCACAGGGGTGCCACAGGTGCCGATGCCCACGCAGACCAAGCCGGCCTTGTCACACCACATGGCGGTGTCGGCCACGCTCAGCGGGCCGTAGTCGCCGGCGTGATTGTTGGCGGCGGTCACGATGTCGATGCCTGCGCCGGTCAGACAGCGGAGCATCTCGGGTCTCGCGCGGTAGTAGAAGGGACAGCGTTCCCCCTTGTCGGCGGGCGAGCCGCGGAGGGAGACGCAACATTCGAGATTGCACAGCGCCGCATCGGCTGCCGAGAGAACGGATGCAACGCCCGCGAGGGGCCAGTCGTAGCCGTTGCGTGCGACGAGATCGTGCTCCCATCGGGCGAGAACCGTGTCGCCGCCGGCGACGAGAACGCCCCGATCCGACGCCGCCTCGTCGCCCTCGGCCCGGCGGTTCCTGCGGGCGATCACCTGGGTGTACCGCCGGCTGGACAGTTCGAGGCCCTTGAGTTCGAGATGGTACAGGACGGTCTGCTTCTCCTTGTCGGGCCGCTCCGTGATGCACAGGGGGACCAGGATGACTTCGGGCACCATCTCCGCAGCCATGTTCCCGCAATCTCCGTTTGCCAGCGCCCAGTACTCCCTGCTCCCGGGGCCCTGCTCCTGCATCAGTTGGTCGAAGCGGACCTCGTCGAGGAGCGTGACCGCCATCTTCCGAGAGATCAGATCCTCCAAGGTTTCGTGCAGGGACACGCGCGTGTCGCCTAGGCCGGCGAGGGTCTGGTCTTCCAGAGGCATCACGACGACAGTCTTGCCCTCGCCAACGGGGACTGAATCGGCCAGCCGGTCCACCACCTCCGCCGCGAGGTCCGTCCAGATCTGCGAGGAGCGAGCGGTGGTAACGGGCGTCTGGGACTTCTGGGTCTTCTTCGCCAGCTTGAACCGGCCGTCGCCCGTCGCGAGCAGATCAGCTTCGTTGCTCCTGAACCACGAGCGGAAGCGGAAGAGCTGGCGGCTGTTCTCCAGAGCCACTGTCGCCAGTTCCGCACTGTCGCACAGCTCTCGCATGCAGGTTTCTCGCAGTCCATCCGCCTCGGGCAGAGTCGCGGCCCGACGGAGGCACTCGTTGCGTCCCGACGCGGCCAACGCGCGGATCATCTTCAGGCGGTTGTCTGCGCCGGCCTTCTCCCAGCGGAGCAGGGCGCATTCCAGGAGGTCCGCTGGCGGTGCAGTCTGGCCCCCGTCCAGAAACCAGGCATACGCCGCCTCGACCTGTTCGTCGGGCTGGAACTCGAACCAGCGGGTGCGATGGTCCTCCTGGAGGCCGGGGTCGTCCCCTTCGACGCGGAGCTTGGCGCGGTATTCCCAGCCGAGCGAGTCGTCCTCGCCGCCTGCCTGGCGGCACCAGATCATCGCATCGTGGTAGACGCGCCCGAAGTGGCTCCTCTTGCCACGGATCGGGTTGGCGTCTCGGGAACAGTCGGCAGGGAACCAGCCATAGCCGGTCAGGAAGACCTCGGTCCAGCGATGGAAGACGCAATCCGTCGTGGGAAGGTCGCGGAACCCGCTGCTGGTGCCCCCCACGCTCCGCGTCGGCAGGCCCGCCAGGCGACACAATCCACAGAGCACGTAGTTGTACTCGCTGCACGACCCCGTCCCGCGGGCGAGCACTGCCGCCGCGGGGTCCCACGTATTGTCGCGGACGTAGCGGATCTTGCCGATGATGTAGTCGTGGATCCTCGTCAGCTTGTCGAGGTCGCTCGTCGCATCGCGCGTCAGGTCGGCGGCGATCCTGCGCATCGACTCGTCATCCATCGAGTAGTTCGTCTCGGGCTTCAGATACCGCTGTCTCTGCTCGGGCGTGAGGACTGGGGCGTTGGCGTCTGCCGGCAGTCCCGCGTTCCATCGCATGTTCCGCAGGGTGATGCCGACAACGAAGCCGAGGTCGATCCAGCCGCCTGGTTCGAGACTGTCGAACGAGTAGTGGGCCAGCTTCTGGCCGTGTACGTCGGTGAAGACGCGTTGCTGGCCCCGCTCCGAGAGGTGCAGGTAGCGGATCTCCTGGCGGGGGGACTCCAGCGGCAAGGGCACGAAGACGTCGATCTTGCCGGCGGCCTTCGACGTGGTGTTCATGACGCGGTACTCATACTTGATCGTCCGCTGAATGGGTCCCCAAGTGGTTTCCCTGCCCGCCGCGATCTGCGGCTTGTTCTCAGGGGCCATCGAGTCGATCATTGCCAGGATGGACTCCCAGACTTTGACGCCGCTGTCGGAGTTGGTCATGATGACGCAGCCCGACTGGCGCTTCGGATCGAAACGGCAAGTGCATCGAAAGCCGGTCCCGTTGCTGCCGCTGTGACAGACCCATGTGGCACCCCCGCCCGCGGGGGTGTTCTTCCCCCAGCCGGGGGCGACTGGGCCACGGGCGATCACCCATCCGAGCGAGCGACGCGACTGGTCATCCCCCTCCTCGGGCTGGACCTGCAAGGTCGTCATCCCTTCGAGCGTCTCAGCCTTGAGCGAATGAGGCGCGGAGCGGTCCGGCTTCATCATCTCGATCAGGAACAGCGCGTAGTCCGTGGGCGTGGTGTAGAGAGAGAAGGCGGCATTGCCCAGGTCGTAAAATCGACGCGACGGCTTGAGGTTCCCATCCTTGTCGTGCCCGCCGGCGTAGTTGTTCTCCAGAGATGGACGCCAGACGTAGCTGCTTCGCATCATGTTCAAGGGCCCGAGCAACGCCTGGTCCATCCAGACATCGACGGATTGTCCCGTCAGATGCGCGATCACGGTTTGCAGATACGTGTAGCCTTCGCCCGAGTAGGTGAACCGCGTCCCCGGCTCGTGCAGCACCTTCAGGGGTCCGCCCTTTCGCCAGCCGCCCTCGCGCCAGTTGGGCAATCCGGTCCGGTGAAGCAAGACCATCCGGCCGGTGATCTGCTTGGCCAGGGGCTGGTCGGGCAGGTAGGGCTCGGGGAGATAACTGTCCAGCGGGCGGTCGAGGTCGAATCGACCCTCCTCGACCAGCTTGAGGACCGCGTAGGAGAAGACAGGCTTGCTCATCGACGCGGCCTCGAAGACCGTCTCGTCATCCACCTTCTCGGGCTTGCCCGCAGTGCGAACGCCAAAAACGCCTTTCCAGGCGATGCGACCGTCGCGAATGAGAACCATAGACAGGCCCGGCACGTGCTCGGCCTCCATCAGTTGGGGGATCTTCGCCTCCAGCACAGTGACGAGCTGCTGCGTCTGCTGTGCGACCAGCACACCTGAGACAACCTGCATTGCCAGCACGACCGTTGCGATTCGAGCGAATATGGGCATACGAATGCACCCCTCTGAGCCATTCTCCTGTTCCTCAATCACCGCCTGTCGTTCGACGCAGCCCATCATAGCCGAATCGGCAGACGCGGGGAAACGCTCTTCGGCAGATTCCGGCCCTTTCTCAGATCCACGTTCCTTGCGGATCGTCGGAAAAGGCAGGTCGGGCCTATATTCTTCAACGAAATCTCTTGGCTCGTAGCCCAGCCGCCCTCGGCTGGGGAAGGCCCATGTAGCCCAGCCGCCCCCGGCTGGGGAAGGCCCATGTAGCCCAGCCGCCCCCGGCTGGGGACGGAACACCCCCGAGGGCGGGGGTGCCACAGGGAAGAACCGAGCCAGGAGATTTTTCCCCCTCACAGTAGGCCCGACCTGCCTTTTTCAGAGCAACGGGCGAGAACAGACGTTACCATGTCGGCATGAACGACACTCCGGGCGACACGCAGCCGATACGAGTGCTGTACTGCATCATGGACAACCGGTTCGGCGGGCCGCACCGGCTGGCGGAGACTACCGCGCGGCGCCTGAGGACGCTCGGCGTGGAAACGCTCTTCCTGTTCGGGCAAAAGAGCCCCGAGCTCTGGCGGCCCGAGGGGTTCGATGCCTTCTGGTGTCGATCCATTCAGTGTTTCGCCCGGCACCACCCCCTGCTCAATTTCGCCCGATTCTGCTGCATGTTGCCATACAATCTGGCGAAGATCCGCAGGCTGATCCGGTCGAAGAGCATCACCCTGGTGCACGTTGACGGCGTGACGAACTTCGTTCCGGCCCTGGCGGCCCGGTGGGCGGGCGTCCCTATCGTATGGCTCTACAACGACCACCTGCCGGGACCTCTCCTGCGGCTCCTGCTGCCCATGGTCACGCGTCTGGCGTCCCGGGTCATCGTGCAGGGCGAAGGGCTCAGACAATCGCGCACCGCTCGCAATCCCCAACTGCGGGACAAGACCTCGGTCGTGTACTCCGGTATTGACGCCGACTCTCTCGTCCCCGAGGTCTACGACGCAGCGGAGCGGGCCCGCGTCCGCGCCGAGCTGGGCGTGCCGGCGGACTGCGTCCTCATCGGCGCGATCGGTAATCTGAACCGATTCAAGGGCTACACGTATTTCCTCCAGGCCGCCGCGAAGATCCGCGAGCGGGTGAGCGGCGCCCGATTCGTCATCGTCGGGCGCAAGCTCGATACGGATGCCGCCTGCTGGGAGCAGGTGCAGCAATTGAGGACCGAGCTGGGATTGGAGGACAGCATGCTCTTTGCCGGCTTCCGGGACGACATCCCGCTGGTCCTTTCCGCGCTGGACGTGTTCGTCCTGCCCTCGATCCTGGAGTCGTGCCCGGTGGCGCTGCTGGAGGCGATGGCGATGAAGGTGCCCGTCGTGGCGACGGACGTCGGGGCAGTCCGCGAGATGGTGGAGTCGGGCCGGACGGGGTTCGTCGTGCCCGCGGGCGACGGCAGCGCGATGGCCGAAGCCGTCCTGACGATCCTGGCAAAGCCCCGCGACCAGGTCGAAAAAATGGTCGAGCAGGCCAGAAAAACAGTTGAGCAGAAATTCGCGATTGATACAATAGCCCGGCAGCAGAAAGAAGTGTACGAGCTTTGTCGATTGTCATGGTAAGTTACAGCACGGAGAAGTTGCTGAAAGGTTGCCAGGGATCGGTCTATCGCGGTGCCGACGGCACGCCCACGAGCATCTGGGTGGTGGACAACAACTCTCACGACGACAGCGTGCCGATGGTCAAGTCGCATTTCCCGAAGGTGCAGGTCATCGAGAACCAAGCGAACGTCGGCTTCTCCCGGTCGTGCCGCCCGGCCGTCTCCCGGAACCGGTCCGACTGCCGGGAGAGATCCTTGGCTCATTGCCTTTGTGAGGTGCATGGTGGGCGCACGCGTATCGATCTCCATAGTCAATTATAACGCGAAAGAGTACCTGGAACAGTGCTTGCGGTCCCTCTTCGCAGCCGGTTGCAGGTTCCCGATGGAGGTCATCGTGGTGGACAACCACTCCCAGGACGGGAGCGGCCAACTGGTGAAAGAGCAGTTCCCCACGGTCACACTGATTCAGAGCGACAGCAACGAAGGTTTCATCAAGGCCAACAACCGAGGGCTCAAAGCCAGCCGGGGCGAGTACGTATTGTCCCTCAACAATGACACCGTTGTGCGGCCCGGGGCCCTGGACGCCCTGGTCGATTTCCTGGACAGCCATCCCGACTCCGGGGCCTGCGGACCCAAAGTCCTGAATCCGAACGGCTCTCTGCAGAAACAGTGCCGAAGAGGCTTCCCGACGCCCATGTCCGCCATTTACTACTTCCTCCGGCTGCACAAGCTGTTCCCACGGAACAAGAGGTTCGGGCACTATGTGATGTCGCATCTGCACCCCGACGAGATGGGGGAAATCGACTCCCTGTCGGGCGCGTGCATGATGGTCCGAAGGGAAGTGATGGACCGCGTGGGCCTGATGGACGAATCGTACACGATGTATGGGGACGATCTGGACTGGTGCTATCGAATCAAGAAAGCCGGGTGGAAGGTTCACTACGTGCCCCAGGCGGTGATCATGCACCACGGCGGCTTGGGAGGCAGCAGGGTCCTGCCCTACAAGAATACGTGGGAGTTCTACAGGTCGATGGCGGTCTTCCACGAGAAGCACTACTCGGAGAGCTACTCTTTCCTGACAAACTTCCTTGTGTATTCCGGAATATGGGCCATGGCGGGGGTGAACATCGCCCTGAACCTCGTGCGCAGAGAGAAAATCGTGGGTTCCAGGAAAGCGTAGTGGGTCGCTCGCTCTCCCGAGAGCCGCAGCCATGGCGCCCCGAACCGGCAGAGCAAACACGGAATGGATAGAGGCTGAAGATGAAGATACTGACGGTGCGGCCACTCTCGATCCCGGCGGTCAAGGTGATTCGTTTCGCTCGTTTCCCGGATCACAGAGGGTACTTCACGGAACCCTATCGGCTGACGGACTTCGACACCCATCCCGATATGAGTTTCATGAAGCAGATCCGATTCGTTCAGGCCAATGAGAGCTACTCGAAACACGGCGTCATCCGGGGTCTGCATTTCCAGTGGAACCCCTGCATGGGCAAGCTCGTGCGCACCCTGGTCGGCCACATGGTGGATATCGTGCTCGACATTCGCAAGGGATCTCCCACATTCGGCCGGGCCATTGGCTACGACATGCGATCCGCGTTCGACCAGGATTGGGGTGAATGGATTTGGGTGCCTCCCGGATTCGCACACGGGAACTTCTTTCCTCAAGACAGCGCCATCGAGTACTTCTGTTCCGGCTCATACAGTCCGACCTGTGAAGCGGGAATCTCCCCTCTGGCGACGGATATCGACTGGTCGTTGTGCGATCCAGGGCTCAAGGACGCCTTCGACGCCGCGGCCAGATCGGAGCCCCTGATGACGGACAAAGATAGAAACGCGCTCACGGTGGCGGCCTGGGCCGCGGATGCGCGATCGGATCATTTCGTGTATGGACCATGCTAACCGCGGGATTGACGGGGGCACAGGATGACGACTGGATCGGGATGTCTCTTCACCGGGGGCAGCGGACTGCTTGGGTCGGCCTTTCGGGCCATCCTGCCGGATGCCCAGTACCCCTCGTCCGCCGAGTTCAACGTCACGAACTATCCGCAGATGAGAAGCTATTTGCGTGACAGGCCGTGCCGCACGCTGATCCATGCCGCGGCGTTCACGTCTCCGCCCAGGGTGGATCGAGACCCCGGGCACGCCGTCGAAGTCAATATCATCGGGACGGCTCACGTGGTTCGCCTCTGTATGGAGTTCGACTGCCGGCTCATCTACATCTCCACGGATTATGTCTTCCAGGGCGATCGGGGCAACTACCGCGAAGAGGATGCGCTGCATCCGGTGAACGGGTATGCATGGTCCAAGCTGGGAGGCGAGTGCGCCGTGCGGATGTACCCCAAAGGCCTCATCGTACGGACGACCTTCGGGCCGGACGTGTTTCCCTATCCGAGTGCCTTCGCAGATCAGTGGACCAGCCGAGAGAAGGTCTCCGTCGTCGCCAGGAAGATCGTCCGGCTGCTGGATACCGATATCACGGGGGTGATTCACATCGGAAGCCGACGCAGGACCGTGCTGGAATACGCTCGGAGCCTGGACGAGACCCGTCCGATCGGCCCCATGTCCATTCATGATGTCGCGTTCCGTGTTCCCGAGGACACATCCCTCGATTGCAGCAAATATGATGCGCTCGTAGGACAATAGGAGTACGAGGATGAAGCTTCTCGTCGCAGGCGGCGCGGGATATGTCGGTTCCGCCCTGGTGCCGGTTCTTGTGGAACACGGCTATGCCGTGGATGTGGTGGACTTGTTATGGTTCGGGAACAACCTGCCGGCCGGCGTTCCGGTCCGAGCTCAGGACCTCTTCGATTGCACGCAGGAAGATCTGCGGGGTTATGACCAAGTCATCTTCCTGGCTGGCATGTCCAACGACCCCATGGCGGAATACGATCCCCCGAGGAACTTCGTGTTCAACGGCGCCCTGCCCTCGTATCTGGCGTTCACCGCCAAAAAGGCCGGCGTCCGACGGTTCATTTACGCCTCTTCCTGTTCGGTCTACGGCTACGCGGTGGACGAATTGTACAACGAAGAAAGCCCCGCCACCTGCGATTATCCCTACGGCATCTCGAAGCTGCAGGGCGAACGAGGCGTGCTCCAGCTCCAGGACAAGAGTTTCTCGGTCATTGCTCTCCGCAAAGGTACGGTGAGCGGGCACAGCCCCCGCATGAGAATGGACCTGATTGTGAACACCATGTTCAAGTCCGCCATGACCGAGCGGAAGATCACGGTCGACAATCCGTCGATTTGGCGTCCCATCCTGGCGATGCGCGATGCGACGTCGGCCTATCTGCGGGCCATTCAGGCCGACTCGGCCGTAAACGGAGTCTTCAATATCGCCTCCCAGAATCACACCGTGGGCCAAGTCAGCGACATGGTCAAGTCCGCGGTGGAGAAGCTGACCGGCCTGAAGGTGAAGATCGACATCAAGAACAAGAACGATTGCCGCAACTACAAAGTGAGCATCGACAAGGCCAAGACGCTGCTCGGATATCAGCCGCAACAGACCGTGGCCGACATCGTGGAAGACCTCTACAACCATCAGGAATCCTACGGCGACTATGACGACTACAGGTACTACAATATCCGAGTCATCGAGAGGATGTCCGGCGGGCCTGGAAAGACCGTCGCGGGAGATCCAGTGGCTTGGGGAACCCATCGGCGTCATGCATAGAACGGTTCGCCGGGAAGAACCCCGCAAGGGGCAGCGGCCACCGGAAAAGCTGCGTCCACGTTCTTGAAGGAGACTGCCGTGGCCGACAATGAGGACCTTTCGAGACGGACGGAGCAAGCGCTGCAGTGCGAGCGAGACTGGCATGAAAAGGGGTTCTACGTTGACTTCGACCATTGGACGTCCCGTTTTCCGTTCGCTTCTCGAGAGCGACATTGGCTCTCCGTCGATGCGGAGAAGATCCGCTTCTACGGCTATTTGGCCCGCTTCATTCGGTCGGCCCCCTATCGGGGCAAGGCCAAGGCGCTCCTCGCTCCCATCGGCTCAGGATGGGAAACGGGCTACCTGAAGGGACTCTGCGACTCGATTCACGGAATCGACATATCGCCCCTGGCTCTGTCCCAGTGCCCGCGTCACGTGGTCACGCGCGAGGGGGACATCCGAGCATCCGGCTACCCCTCGGCCACATTCGACATCGTGGTCTGTCCCCTTTTTCTCCATCATGTGCACAAGGTGGGTTTCGACCCGTTCGTGAAAGAGTTCTTCCGCATTCTCAGGCCCGGCGGCGTCCTGGCGGTACAGGAGCCCAACCGGTTCTTCCTTCCCAACGTCGCGACCCGCTGTCTTCGCGCCTTCCTGGGAAATGTCACGGAGCTGGTTCCCGACGAGAGGCCGGTGAATCCGGCCGCAATCACGCGGTGCCTCAGGCAGGCGGGATTCACCCGAGTGCGTTCCGTGGGGCTTTCCATTTCACACGTTCGGTATCCCGTCGTTCTCCAGGCGGTCAACCTGATGATCGACGTCCCCTTTCGACGGATCTGGCCGCTGACGTGGTTGTGCAATGGGATAGGCTGGTTCTGCGAGAAGAAATAGCCCCCGCCGAACCCCTACTCTCCCTGCGGCTGCACGCAGTTGCCGCAGGCTCCTTTTCGCGACCGGCGGCCCCAGACGAAGCCGGGCAACAGCGAGTTCATCTTCAACAGCACCGGGATACTGCGCGGCAGGCAGTCGCGACAGACCGCAAACGGATTTCGCCGGCTCTTGAACTGACGTCGAAGGGCCTGCATCTTCTCGCCGTTCCAGACCGCTTCAAACGGCTGCTCGAAGACGTTGCCGCCCGAGAAGCTCTCGTTCGTGTACGTCGCACAGCACGGCGACAGCTCTCCTTTGACCGAGATGAAGCACTGGAGCCAGGGCAGCAGGCAGATCTGTCCCGCCATGTTCGCGTCCTGCGCAAGATAGATGGACCGATAGGCTTCGAAGTCGCGGGCGACATCCTTGAGGTTCGTCCGCACTTTCAGGCGGGCGGCCTCGCCGATGCCGGTGCGGACCGCCCGGGCCAGGCCGTCGAAATCCATGTCCTTGCCGATCTCCTCTTCCCGCTGGCTGCCGATGCCCTTGGTCTGGAGCGCCCGAAAGAAGACCGTTCCGACATCCAGGTCGCAGGCCAGACGGACGATGTCCGGAATCTCTGCGTAGTTCTCCTTCAGGATCACCACGTCGAAGCGGATTTCCGGGGAGCGGGTCCCCCTGGCTTTCTTCAGCTCGCCGAGCCGACGGACGCCCTCGACGATCTTGTCGAAGCAATCCTGCCGGCGGATGGCCACATAGGTCCCCGCAGTCGCGGCGTCAATCGAGATCTTCAACACGTTCAAGCCCGCCTCCACGAGCGACGCCGCCAGCACGGAAGAAGTGCAAGCGTGGGAGCGCGAAAGCGTGGAAGCGGCATCCGCATCTACGCTTCTACGCATCCACGCATCCACCGCGTCGCCCGACCTGCCGTTTTCCGTGTCCCCCTTCAACAGCAGCGTGCCGTTGCTCGGGATCATCGTCCGCGTTCCCTGCCGGCTTGCGTGGGCGATCATCTGCGCCAGCGCGGGATTCAGCAGCGGTTCGCCCGCGCCGCTCAGCGTCAGGGTGGGCGGCCTGATCTGGTCGAACACCCGACGGAAGTCCTCGAACGCCAGGTGCCTGGGGTGTTTGATCACCTCATTGCGGACGCACATATAGCAGGCCAGATTGCAGTGCGTGGTCACCTCGAACTGCACGTAGTACGGCCTGGCGCATACGTCCGGCTTGCGGATCGCCTCCCACGCCTTTCTCACAGCCAGTCGGTTCATCGGACGCCCGTGCTTCCGTAACGGTTGGTGATGGGCAGGCGGCGGTCTTTGCCGAAGGCCTTCGGCGTGATCCGCACCCCCGGCGCCGACTGCCTCCTCTTGTACTCGTTGCGGTCGATCATTCGGATCACCCGCTCGACCGTCGCGGCGGGCAGGCCCGATTCCACCAGCTCGCGGGCGGACTTGTCCTCTTCCACATAGCCTGTGATGATCCGGTCCAACAGATCATAGTCGGGCAGCGAGTCCGTGTCTTTCTGGTTCGGACGAAGCTCCGCGCTGGGAATCCGCTTGATGACTGCGACCGGGATTACCTCCCGCCCCGCCCGCTTGTTGATGTACTCGGCCAGTTGGTAGACCATCGTCTTGAGCACGTCCTTGATGACGCCGAAACCGCCCGCGGAATCCCCGTAGAGCGTGCTGTACCCGACGGAAACCTCGCTCTTGTTGCCCGTGGTCAGAACCAGCGAGCCCACCTGGTTGCTCAGGGACATCAGGATCATGCCGCGAATGCGAGCCTGGAGGTTCTCGTACGCGATGCCCCGGTCCGTCCAGCGGGGATCGGCCTTCAGCGACGCGTGGAACGGCGCCAGGATCGGCTCGATCGGGATCGCCAGCAGGGGGCAGCCCAGGTTGTCCGCGACGAGCTTGGAGTCCGCGATCGTCTCGGGACTGTTGAACCGCGACGGCATGGTCACGCACTGGACGTTCTGCGGTCCCAGCGCCTCGGCGGCGATGGCCGCGGTCACCGCGGAATCGATCCCCCCGCTGATCCCGAGGATCACCTGGCGGAAGCCGTTCTTCAGGACGTAGTCGCGCAGTCCGAGCACGAGGGCCTGGTAGACTTCCTTGACCGTGTCCGCGGGCTCGGAAGAAGAAGGTGAGAAGTTTGGAAGGTCAGAAGGTCGGACAGTCAGGTCGGCTCCCGAACGTCGGTTGCTTACAGCCGACTCTCCGACCTTCTCACCCTCTGACCTTCTCACCTTCTGTTCTTCCACCTGAATCCCATCCGCATCCTCGCGGACGTCCGCGATCAGTAGATCCTCGTCGAATGCCCTGGCCCGGCCCGCGATTCGCCCGGTCGAGTCCACCACGGTGCTCCGACCATCGAAGACCAGCTCGTCCTGGCCGCCGATCAGGTTGCAGTATGCGACCGCGCAGTCGAAGGCGTCCGAGCACTTCGCGATGACTTCGTTCCTCAGGGCCAGCTTGTCCACGTCGAAGGGCGAAGCCGAGATGTTCAACAGCAGGTGGATCCGCCCGACGCCCAGGAGCAGATCGGTCAGTCGCTGGGGATGCCAGAGATCCTCGCAGATGGTGACCGCGACGCGCAGGCCCTGGACGGTCACGACGACCGGCCGGTCACCCGCCTGGAAGTACCGCTGCTCGTCGAAGACGCTGTAGTTGGGCAGGCTGCACTTGTGATACGTGTGCACGATCCGACCCTTCTGGATCACCGCGGCGGCGTTGTACAGGCCGGAGGCATCTCCCGGATCGGAAAAAGGCAGATCGGGCCTACTTTGAGGGGGAAAAATCTCCCTCTTCGATTTTTCCCCTTCAAACCCCGGTCGTGCGTCGAGAGTCTCGTCGTTTCCATTCTTCAACGAAATCGAACCAAGAGATTTCGTTGAAGAATATAGGCCCGATCTGCCTTTTTCCGATACGTCGCCTGGGCCTTTTTCCTCGACGAAGCCCACGACGACCGTCCCGCGATTGCAGGCTTCTGCCAGTTCCTCCAGGGCCGTACGGTTGTCCCGAACGAACTGCTTTTTATACACCAGGTCTTCCGGCGGATACCCGCAGATCGCCATCTCCGGAAACGCCACCAGGTCCGCCCCCGACGCCATGGCGTCGGACCAGATCTTCTTCATCTTCGCCACGTTGCCGGCCAGGTCGCCGACCGTCGCGTTGAATTGTCCCAAGGCAATACGCACGACTCGAATCTCCAAGACGTTTGACGTTCGATGTCTGAAATCAACAATCAAACATCAATAATCAACCATCCTTCCCCTGGATCTTGGCCCAGGTGTCCTTGAGGGTCACCGTGCGATTGAAGACGAGCTCGCCGGGCGAGGTGTCCGGATCGACGCAGAAATAGCCGAGTCGTTCGAACTGGTAGCGAGTCAGTGCGGGCGCGTTCGCCAGCGCCGGCTCGACGTAGCAGTCGGTCAACGTCTGCAGCGAGTTCGGGTTCAGATTGGCCGTGAAGTCCTTGCCCTCAGGCGCCTCGTCCGGATCGGGGACTGTGAACAGGCTGTCGTACAGTCGGACCTCGGCCTTCAGGGCCCGCGCGGCGCTGACCCAGTGCAGGGTGGCCTTGACCTTGCGCCCGTCGGGGGCGTCCCCGCCGCGAGTGGCAGGGTCGTAGGTGCAGTGGAGCTCAGTCACGTTGCCCGAGGCGTCCTTCACGACGCGGGTGCACGTGATGAAGTACGCATACCGCAGTCGGACCTCCCGGCCCGGAGCCAGGCGGAAGAACTTCTTCGGCGGCTCCTCCATGAAGTCCTCCCGCTCGATATACAGCTCGCGAGAGAACGGGACCTTCCGCGTCCCGGCCGACGGGGCCTCGGGGTTGTTGATCGCGTCCAGCTCCTCGACCTGGCCCTCGGGATAGTTGTCGATGACGACCTTCAGCGGGTGCAGAACCGCCATGACGCGGGCGGAGGTCTTGTTCAGGTCCTCGCGGAGGCAGTGCTCCAGGAGGGCGACGTCGACGGTGCTATTGAATTTGTTGACGCCGATGACCTTGCAGAACTGGCGGACGCCGGAGGGGGAGTAGCCGCGACGGCGCATGCCGGAGATCGTGGGCATGCGAGGATCGTCCCAGCCGCGAACGTGCTTCTCCTTGACGAGCTTGAGCAGCTTTCGCTTGCTCATGACCGTGTACGTCAGGTTCAGACGGGCGAACTCGATCTGCTGCGGGTGGTGGATCCTCTTGCCCCACGGGCCCGAACCGTCGTCGGTCCGGCCCTCGTTCACCGCGTCGATGAACCAGTCGTAGAGCGGGCGGTGGTTCTCGAACTCCAGCGTGCAGATCGAGTGCGTAATGCCCTCGATGGAGTCCTCGAACCCGTGGGCCCAGTCGTACATCGGGTAGATGCACCAGGCGTCGCCCTGGCGATGATGATGCTCGTGCACGATCCGGTACATGATCGGGTCGCGGAGGTTGAGGTTCGGGTGGGCCATGTCGATCTTGGCGCGGAGGGTCTTGGAGCCGTCGGGGAACTCGCCTTTGCGCATCCGGTCGAAGAGGTCCAGGTTCTCCTGGATCGAGCGGTCGCGGTAGGGACTGGGCTTTCCCGGCTGGGTGAGCGTCCCGCGGTAGTCGCGGACCTCGTCGCCCGACAGATCGCAGACATAGGCCTTGCCCTTGCGGATCAGCTCGACCGCCCAGTCGTGCATCTGCTGGAAGTAGTCGGAGCCGTAGAAGAGCCGGTCGTCCCACTGGGCGCCGAGCCAGCGGACGTCCTCGATGATGGAATCGACGTACTCCTGCTCTTCCTTCTCGGGGTTCGTGTCGTCGAAGCGAAGGTTGAACTGCCCGCCGAACTCGGAGGCGATGCCATAGTTCAGGTTGATGCTCTTGGCGTGCCCGATGTGCAGGTAGCCGTTGGGTTCCGGCGGGAATCGCGTCGCGACCCGCCCGGCCCACTTGCCCGACTGGAGGTCGTCTGCGACCATCTGGCGAATGAAGTCCAGTCCGCGTTCGCCGCCGGGACCTTCCGTCCCGTTCGGCCCGTTGCCCGTCCGTTCTGTGTCCTTTTCCATGTCAAAACCACTCAATTCCTGCAAAGAGATCCTTTGGTTGTTCGCTGGGGATCTACTTCTTCAAATCACACATCAACAATCACAAATCAACCATCTCTACGCCTGCTGTCACGTCTTCCAGGTAAAGGGCTTGCCGGTCAGGCGTTCGTAGGCTTCAATGTACTTGGCGCTGGTTTTCTCGACGATGTCCGGCGGGAGCTCGACGCCGGGACCGGACTTGTCGAAGTGGATCTCCTCGAGCCAGTTGCGGACGAACTGCTTGTCGAAACTCTCCTGGTCCCGGCCGGGAGCGTACTTGTCGGCGGGCCAGAACCGCGAGGAGTCCGGCGTGAGGACCTCGTCGATCAGGATGATCTTGCCGTCGGGGGTCAGGCCCCACTCGAATTTCGTATCGGCCAGGATCAGGCCGCGGGTCTCGGCGTACTGTCCGGCCTTCTGGAAGACTTCGATGCTCTTGTCGCGGACGTAGGCCGCCCGATCGGCGCCGACGATCCTGGCGGCCTCGTCGAAACTGATGTTCTCGTCGTGTGTGCCCCGCTCGGCCTTCGTGGACGGAGTGAAAACCGGCTCGGGGAGCTTCTGGCACTGCTTCAGGCCGGAAGGCAGTTTCACGCCGCAGACCGTCGCGGTCTTCTGGTACTCCTTCCAGCCGGAGCCCGCCAGATACCCGCGGACCACGCACTCGATCGGCAACACCTCGACCTTCTTAACCAACATGCTCCGACCCTGGAGCTGCGTTCCCTGGGCGGAAAACGGCTTCGGGTAGTCTTTGACGTTGTCCGAAAGCAGGTGATGCTCGACCTTGCCGGTAAGGAACTCGAACCAGAACTTCGAAATCTGCGTCAGGACGACACCTTTGTAGGGAATCCCGTTGGCCATGACGACATCGAAGGCGCTGATTCGGTCAGTGGCGACGATCAGCAGCTTGTCGCCGAGGTCGTAGATATCGCGGACCTTGCCGCGCATCGGCTTGCGGCCGGGGATGTTCGTCTGTTGAATGATCTGCATGACAGCTCCTTTCGATAGCCCGTCGGGCAGGTGGTTATGCTACTGGCCCGCCCGCCGCCCGTCAACCCCGGCCAAACCCCAGGGCAAACCCGAGTTGGGCCTTGACACAGCCCGCCTGGCTGCGGATAATGGTGGAATGTGAGCTTCCGGCGCACCCGGGACTGCCGCCCGGCTCACCCTGCGGGCGGGCTTGCTTTCTTCCCTGCGACCGTGGCTCTGCGGATCAATCGAGACGTTGATTCGGGATGGCCATTCACGCGGAGCCACCCCAAAGGAGGCTGAGAGTCATGCGCACCAATCCGAAGCACGTCATCAGAACCCGTCTGCACCTCGTCCTCGTGGCCGCGGTCTGTCTGTTTCCCGCTGCAACCGTGCTTGCGCAGGCGGCGCCGGACCTGGTCGTCGTCGATCAATGGGAAGCGAGCGGGACGGTCCATTTCACCGTCAAGAACAGTGGGACAACCACCGCCAAGAGCGGCCACAGCGCCACGCTTGCGGTGGACGGAACCCTCGTCGACGCAGCCTTCGTTCCCAACCCGATGTTGCCCGGGGACACGTACAGCGGCGCATTCCTGCAGTACTCCTGGCAGTGCACCGCCGACGGGTCGCACACCGTCTTGGTCCGCACCGACGCGTACGACATCGTTCCCGAGTCGAACGAGAAGAACAACACGCGCCAGGAGACCTGGATCTGCGACGTGACCGCGCCCAAGATCACCGACGGGCCGGAGGCAACGAACGTCACGCAGACATCCGCATGGATCGTGTGGACGACGAACGAGGACTCCGACAGCCTCGTCCGGTATGGAACGTCCTCCCAGATCTACAAGTTCAGCGAATCCAGCCAGAAGATGACGACTGCCCACAAGATCCCGCTCGACGGACTGAAGGCGGATACGAGGTACTACTACGTGGTTGAATCCACCGACGCCCACGGGAACACCGTGCAGAGCAAGGAGCGGACGTTCCGCACGCTGGCGGAGCCGCTGGTGATCCTGTCGGGCCCGACGGTCCAGGACATCACGCAGACCGGGGCGACCGTCCTCTGGACGACCAACCACGCAAGCGACAGCGACGTCCGATACGGCGTCGCGTCAGGCATGTACGCGGCGGACTCCTACAACACTACCGAGACAACCAGTCACAGCGTGCGTCTGGAGGGTCTGGCGCCCGGCACGCTGTATTACTTCATCGTGCGATCGAAGACCCAGTCCGACGAGGCGGTCAGCGACGAACAGACGTTCCAGACCCAGGCCGGGCAGGCCCAACCGCCGGACCTGATCGTGGACAGAGTCTGGGAGGACGACCACCAGCTTCATGCGAGGATCAAGAACACCGGCGGCGGCACCGCACCCGCCGGCCACCGCGCCGGCCTTTTCACGAGCGACCGCTTGATCGATTGGGCGGTTGTTACGGTCCCGCTGAACCCAGGCGAAACGGCCGATATCGCGTTCATGAAGTTCTTCTTCGAGTGCCACGACGCCCGGCACACCTTCCGCGTCACGGCGGACATCGACGAGGAAATCGTCGAGCAGGACGAGACGAACAACAGTCTCGACTGGACCACCGAATGCGATGTCACGCCGCTGCGGATCACTGAGGGCCCCTTCGCCCGTTCGATCATGCCCAAGACAGTCGATATCGTCTGGAAGACGAACAAGCCCGCGGACAGCAATGCCCTCTACGACCGCTACGCGGGGGTCTTCGGCTTCAGTCAGAGTTCCTCCCAGCGGACGACCGAGCACCTGATCCACATCAAGGGCCTCACGCCGGGGACCGTCTACCAGTTCAAGGTCCGCTCTGCCACCCAGGACGGGCAATCGGTCGAGAGCAAGCCGGGCTATTTCCGCACGAAGACCGAGGGCGGGACAGCCGCAAAGATCCGGGACCTCGTTTTCGAGCGAGAGGCGACCGACTTCCCCTGCTACCGGATCACAGCCGTGATCCGGGACGAGAACGATGTGGACAAGGTCGAGTTCTTCGCGGACGGCACGCGGCTTCAGACGGACTACACCCCTCCGTTCCAGGCGGTACTCACGCCGGGACTGATGGGAATCAGCCGTGGCGAGATCTTCCGACCTTGGAACATCGAAGCGGTCGTTTCGGCCGCCGGAATGCTGGACCGTCTGTCCGACCTGTTCGAGCCTGCCTATGAATGCGATAAGATCATGGCGGAGTTCGAGTATCCGTTCCGGAATGAGACGTTCTACATCCCCGGCGAGACCGCGCCGGAGGGCACCGAGATCCCTATTCGCGTTCATGCCTACATGTGGGACACGATCCTTCACGATGTCAGCGGGGTCGAGTTGCCGCCGGGCGAATCGGGCGTTGACCTGGAATTCGTGGACTGGCCTCTCGAAGAAGTCCGTTTCTATGTCAATATGGCCCACGTCGGGACCGTCTCCTCCCAGCCGGACCACCGCTACGAGTTCATCTGGGACGCCGGGGGGATGCGCGTGGGAAGTTGCGCGATCCGCGTCGACGCGGTCGCCAACGACCAGTGCATTCAGACGATCACTCGGGACATCGAGATCGAAGAAGGCGAGCCGGAGATCGAAACGACCCGCCAGGTCTGGCGGGAGGGCAACGCCTTTCGCATCCGACTGAACATCCACAACCGGGGAACCGTCAGCTACCTGTGCGAATGTGTCCGTGACAACGTCGACGGACTCCAGCCGATCCAGGACAGCTTCGACGACTACCTCGTCTGGACCACGCCCTCCTCGCATGGCCAGCACAACGACGTGATCCTGGATCTGTTCAGTGACGGGTCGAGCGTGTACGAGATCCGGGCGCACCACACGGTTCGTCTGGAGTACTACGCCGTTCCCGTACAGTACTTCATCCTCGGCGCGGTCAAGTACGAGATCGGGGAAGACCCCGTGGAAGTCGTCGATTCCACGGGCTCCGACGAGTGGACCATCAGTTGTCCGTGCGTCCGCACGGAGGACGATATCCTGCTCGACGACGAGATCGACTCAGCCATCGAGGGCTCGGATTACCTGATCGTGACGAATCCGGATCTGTGCGACAGCGAATTCGGCGGCGCCGACGACGTGTTGTCCGAGATGGCCCGACTCGCCTACCATCGCAACGGCATCCTCGGGTACCTCTTCGGCGTCGGTTCCGACGACCCCTCCTGGATCCGGGACTGCGTCAAGTCGTGGGGACGTGAGATGACCGGCAGCGACGGCGTGGCCGGCCATTACCTATCCAACGGCTATCTCCTGCTCGTCGGCGAAACGGAGATCCTGCCCTCGTGGACCGTCAATTCGCCGGACATGAGCTGGACCGGCGGGACACAATCCGTTGAGGTCGGCTATTCCGATCTGCCTTATGGCGACGTCGCGTCGTCCGACAACGTCCCGGAATTGTGCGTGGGACGGCTCATCGGCGACTCCGACGGCGCGCTGACGCAGGCGATGGAGTCCAGCCTGAATGCCGGCTTCGACCGTTCCTACGGCGTCGCCACCAGCGGCGCGGAGAGCGATTGGGAGAACTTCGTCGGCAACGCCCGCGACGTAGTCGACACCTGGGACGACCAGGCAGCCGGCGGCGAGATCATGACCGAGGAGGCCAAGGCACACCATTGGAGCGCCTACGTGCACAAAGCGGAACCCGTCAGCGGCTACGATTTCCCGATGGACGCGGGGGACGGTTTCGTGACAGCCGTCCTCGACGGCTATGGCATGTCGGCAATCCGCATCGATCCGGGCGAGGACAGAGGCTATCTCGTCACCGCCGGGAACCTGGATCTGATCAGCACGCCGTTCAGCGGTGCCGCGTCGTTCATGGTTCCCTTCAATTCCGGCGACGCCCTGGCCGCCGGCGACATCGACGCCGACGGCGAGGATGAGATCATCGTCGGCGACATCTCCTTCGACAGGCTCATCGTCGTTTGCGACCCGCCGAACACGACGTCCCATACGTATCTCGGGTTCGACGCCGAACTCGAGTCGTGGGACGTGATCGCCTGCGGTCATGTCTTGGACGTCCTGGCACAGGACGTGGTCGTCGTAGCCCGGCCCATCGACGGGGGCACCGTTGACATTTACGAATACGTCAGTTCGCCTCCCGGCCTCTATCGGACCTACCGGCTGGACATCCCGTTCTCCTCCTACGACGGATTGGCCATCGCGGACATCGACACCTCCAACCCCGGCGACGAGATTGTCATCGGCAACGACAGCGATGACCGGATCTACGTCTACGACCGCAGAGGCACTCTGCTCATGGAAATCCCATGCGAGCCGTACACAGCCTACGACAGTCTGGTGGCCGGGGACATGGACGGCGACGGTGGCGACGAACTGGCCGTCTTGATCGACGATGTGATCGACAGCAAGCGTCGCCTCCACATCTTCCAGGCTGACTGCGCCTCCTATGACGCGGCTTCAGGCTGGCAACTCGTCCGAGGTCGAAGCAGCCTGATCTACTCGCGATTCCTCCACTGCGACGGCGCTCGGACGACCGGCGGATCCACCCGCTACGACGGAGTGACCTGCGACGACCTCGACGGAGACGGGAAAGAGGAAGTCTGCCTGGCCCGTGAGAGCGATGACCGTCTGTACGCCCTCGACGGCCACTACGCCGACGGGTGGAAGCAGCGCTATTTGCCGGTCCTTCAGGACATCGAGGATCGGATCGACCTGTTCGTGCTCGCCGGGCACGGCAACCCCGGCTCCTGCTCCCCCTTCAACCGCGTGGACATCGGCACGCTGTCTCTGACAGCCGGGCCCCTGGTCTTTGCGCTGTCCTGCCTGACCGGCAATTACGAAGGCGAATGGTGGTGGTATGATGGCGGCGCGGTCGACGCTCACAGTGATGGTGATGGTGGGTTCGCCGAGACCTTCTTCGCACAGGGCGCGGCCGCCTATATCGGATCGACCGAGGTATCCAGCACCACCGCCAACAGCGCAGCTGGTCCCGGCTTCCTGTCACAATGGGACCGGGATGAAACAGCCGGCAAGGCCTTCCGCGACTATCGGCGCAGCCGGATGGGAGGAAACGATCGCTGGAGGTTCTGGGCCATGGAGTACAACTACTACGGCGACCCGAAGTTCGGAGCCCTGGATGGCGGAGGCGCGGTTGCTCCAGCCGCCGAGCCTAGGGTATCGATCGCGGCCGCCGAGCCCCTCGACTCCAATCCCCAGATCGAGCTGCCCGATTATCAAATCAGGACCCTCGACGGGTATGACCATGTCACCCTCCCGGGCGGCGACGTGCTCATCGAGCCGAACACACCGATGGTCCCGGTCTATCATCTCGAATACGAGGTTCCGGCGGGCGTGATCGTACAGGACGTTCAGGTGCAGCAGCGAGACGGACTCCAGACGGCTATCGGCCTGAACCTACCGCTGGCCGTGATGACGATCGCTGCCTTCCCGGAACCCAACGGCATCCTGATCGAACCCGAGCCGGGCTGGTGCCCAGACAGGCAGCTCGACTGGCGAGTCATCCCTGGAGCGGATGGCACAGCGACGCTGGCCGTGACCCTCTACCCCTTCGAGTACAACGCGCAGACGACGGAGAGCCGCTTCTACAAACAGTATACGCTCGAGATCGAAACGCTCGATTCGCCGGTCCGCATCAGTGCCCTGTTCACGGACAGCAAGATCTATTCGCCGGGCAGCCTCGTCACGGTCAAGGTCTGGCTCAACGCCGAGGGCGAGGCCCAGGACGCCTTCGCGGACACTGTGATCCGCCAGTACGGTTCGGACGAGCTGGTTGCCGGCCTGCTGCTGGACAATCTCGCCGGTCTGGTCGGGACGGCCTCCTACGCCGCCACCTGGGACAGCACCGGTGCAACCCCGGGCTTCTACTACGCGGAAACGAAGATCGTGGACACCGCCGGCCAGGTCCTTGCACGGGAGACCGCCTTGTTCAGCGTCAAATCGGAAGAATAGGAGTCAGCGGGTCGTGCGTGACGCGTCCGAGACGTCAATTGCCGCTCCGCGCTTCACGCACGACGCTTGACGATCTATTCCGTGAAGGTGAGCGACTCCTCCTGGGATGCTCCTGCGACGGTGGTGATCCGCGTGTGGCTCACGTGTCGAGGCCATCCGGAGGACAGGTGCAATGCAAAGCGGGCCTCGTCCTTGACATTGAGCAAGCCCCCGGTTGTGCCGGTCGGAAGCGACTTGCCCATGCGGGCTGCCAGGTCCTTCATGGTCCTTTCCAGCACCTGCGCCCCGGCGACCGGATCGATCTCCTGGCGCCACGTCACGACCGCGGTGTCCGACGAGGAATCGGCTTTTTCCAGTGTGAACGAAGCGCGTGTGGGGAACGGATCGCCGCCGAACGGATTGGCCAGCTTATCCTCGTATTCCCTGGGGCAACCCACCGCGTGCTCCAGGCCGAGAGGCATGAAGAACACCTGGGGCACCCGGGTGAACAAGATCTCGACCTGCTGCCTCGTGGCGAGCATGGACAGAAGTTGCCGGCGAGTCCTTTGGATCGTCGTGTCGTCGATGCCGGCCTTGCGGGCCTCCTCCAGGGTCGCATCGACGCTCTCTCGGGCCGTCGCCTGGAGTTGCCGCCAGTTCTGCACGCCGCGGAGCTTCGTGCGGGAATCGAACTGAAGCACGATGGTGACGCCGCAGGTGAGATCCGTCACAGCCCGCGTGAAGAGGTCCATCGCCCGGTTGGGATCGTCAACACGGGTCTGTCCGGCCATCCAGCCAATGAGATAGCCGCCTTCATGGACGTCCAGAACCTCGATGCGGACCGAGGTCGTGCCTTTGACGCTCACTGGGACGGTCCCCTGGCTGGTGCGGCGGCCCTGGACCATCGTATAGGTGCGGCTCTCGCCCTTTTTCCAGTGCGGCATCAAGGCAACGGTATGGGCGTCCGCCTTGACCCGTAGGCAAGGCGCCGTGCCACAGACCAGGAATATGAACACAACTACCGCTATCGTCTTGTTCACAGAATCACAGCTCCCGATATCGTCCACTGCTGCTCTCGAACAACAGCTCCGCGATTCGACCCCACCGGGGCCCGCCCTTCGCTTGGACGACACATTCCGGATACTACGGGAGGAATCCTTCAATGTCTATCTCTTTCAGGTCGGGCGTAAGGTAAAATCGCCTCCGCCGACGTCATACAGGTGACGATCGATTGTCAGACGACGTGCAGGCGAGTACGCGATGCTCGAAGACAGAAGACTGCTGAAGCGGTTGAAACACGGCGACAAGGAAGCCCTGCGCCTGATCTATGAGAAGTACGAAAGCGACCTGCTGACCCTGGCGGCCAACCTCCTCCGCGATCCGGCTACCGCCCAGGACGTGGTCCAGGATGTCTTCCTGGGTCTGGTCCGCTCGGCGCCGCGTCTGGAGCTCCGCCGGACGTTGCGGGCCTACCTGGCGACCGCGGTCGCCAACCGCGCCAGGGACCACTACCGCAGGCAGGCACGGGAACGATTCGTGCCTCTCGACGATGCGGACCTTATCCCCGCCGGCTCCGATGGGCCCGTACAGATGGTGATCCGCAGCGACGAGATGCGGCGGCTCCGCGCCGCGGTCGACGAGCTGCCCTACGAGCAGCGCGAGGTCCTCATGCTCCGCGTCCACGCGGGGCTCAGGTTCCGCGAGATCGCAGAGCACCAGGGCGTCTCGCTCAAGACGGTTATCAGTCGTCACCAGTACGGATTGGACAAGCTGCGTTCGATGTTGAACGGCGAGGTGTCACAATGAAATCGAACGATTCACTGGAGAACATGCTTCGGAATCTGCGTTATCAATCGACTGCCGACGGGCGGCGGGAAACGCTTCGGAGCATCTCGCGCGCAATGAATGAAGCACACGCACACGCTCCGGCTTCAGGCCGGTCGAGAATAGGGAGAATCACCATGTACACTCGAACAGGGAAGCTCGCCCTTGCGGCGGCTGTAATACTGATTGTGCTCGGCGGCGTCACCTTCTGGCCCTCGGGCAATGGAAAATGGTGGCTTGAACCGCCGGCCGCCTGGGGACAGGAACTGCTCCATTCGCTGGACCAGATCGAAGCTGTGACCTATCGCCAGCGGGTCGGCCAGACAAGTGACTTCGGGCCTCCGGAAATGAACGTGGGCTGGGAAAGACGCTACAACGCAAAGGATTGCTACCGGCGGGATCGATACGACGACGGCGTGAACATCATGAACACGCAATGGGTCTTCCGCGACGGAAACGACCTGCGGATGATCGAAGTCTCGCACGAATACGGATGTTACTTCGAGAGAAAGAACGAAGCCTATGGATTCGTCGAGGATTTCGTCGAGTGGATGCGATCCTATGTCCGCCTTCTGGAGGAAGCTGATCGCCGTCTGGACACGGAAGTCTTCGACGGTCGCGAATGCGTCGGTTTCCAGGTCGGCACTGCCAGGTATGGCAACAATCCCAAGGGCCGGTTCGACCGCATCTGGTTCGATGTGGAAACGAAGCTCCCGGCCCGCATCGAGAGTCACGGCCTGGATTTCGGCTTCAATGCGGGACAACCCATGGTCATCATTCACGACCAGTTCGAGTATTATGCCCAGGTCCCCGTCGACTTATTCACGCCCGTGATTCCACAGGATTACATCAAGGCTCATCCGGATGACGTCCGTGTGGCCCGAGACAACCAAGTCAAGGGCGAGATGGTCTATGCCCAGGTGCCTGGCGACCTCCGAAAGCGGGTGGTCGGCGCGTTGAGAGGCATCGGCACCGGCTCCTACCGGGAAGGCGACCGCCGTATCTGCTTCTCCAAGGGAGCGTGGCGTGTGGATTACCCGTATGGAAGCGAGCAGCCTTCGCTGACCCACTGGTGGGTTGTGCGAGGACAACTGCCCGAGGGTCCATTCGAGGTGAACGACAGCCTCGGCCTGACAGAGACCGTCGTGGACTTCACGGCACAGACCTACCGTGTGACCGAGCACAGCGGGCAGACGCTGCCCCGCCATCCGATGGCCAGTATCCTCTTCATCGCCGGTCTCATTGACAAAGCCGACCGATTCTGCGAATCGTCGCAGATCGACGGCGTCGAGTGCTTCGAGTTCGATGTCAGCGCGAAGAAGTACGGCGACAATCCCGACGGCGCGATCCACCGTATCTGGTTCGATGCGGTGACGAATCTCCCCGTGCGAATAGAATGCCACTGGCCGAAAAGCGACGGGACCGGCGAGACTGTCACCGTCCAGGAGCAGTTCGATTGGGACCCCGAATTGCCCGAGGGCCTCTTCACGCCCCAAGTCCCGACAGGTTTCACCTTAGAAGAGAAGGAGTGATCTCATGTATCGCTACTTGACGAGCGTTCTCATCATCACGTGTGGATTGTGCTATGCCGGCTATGCAGGCGACGCGATCTCCAATACGAGTCCTCAGCCGGCCTGCGTCGATTCCGACGCGGATGGGCTGGAGGATTCCCTTGAAGTGGAGTTGGGGACGGACCCCACACAAGCTGACTCCGATGGCGACGGACTGGGCGACTATGAGGAGCACTGCAAGTATCGGACGGACCCAACGGAGAAGGACACCGACGGCGACGGCACGCCGGACGGGGATTGGACCGAACGCAGGGAGTACGCGTACACTGTACGAGCTATCTGCGAGATCAGGCCGCCGAATACGATCGAGGGGATGAACGACCTTTACCAGGATGCTCGTCCGGCGGACAGGAAGACCCGGCTCCAGGACGGCACGGCCGTGGAAGTCCTGCTCTTTCCCTTTTCCCAGCCGCACGTGTTCGCGCAGCCGTACCCTCGCACGACAATTCCCGACTCCACGCAACGATATGTCGAGCGCGACTTCAGCATGAACTACTCGGACGAAATGCGGAAGGAGATCAAGGAACAGATCGTCCGAGGGGCGACCACGGATGTCGAAGCCATCGAGAAGATCCTCGCCTGGATTGCCCGTGAAACCACACTGGCGAACCGTCTTCCCGAGTTTGCCTTTTTCAATGTGGTGGACAACCAGATCGTCTGGCGGCAATCGCTGGGCAGCTCGCAGAAGGATGAACAGTTCCTGCAGACGAACTTCTTCGGCGATTCGATGTTCAAAAGCCGTCTGCACGGGACGTGCAGCTCGACGGCCACCCTGCGGGCGACCATGCTCCGCGCCGCCGGCATCCCGACGCGTCTGATTCAGAACTTGCCCTTGATCAGCCGGTACGAAGGAGACCCTGAGCCTCTCCAGGAATCGTTGCGCATGAGGGTCATGGCCAAGGGCTACGACTGGGGACAGGGTGGCGGCGGCGCCAACCACTACTACAACGAGGTCTTTCTGAACAACCGCTGGATACGCGTGGACAACGTGATCAATCCCGGCCCCTTCGTGGGCGACAAGCTGTTCGTCCGGGTCTACTCGTTGGCGAGCTGGAACGACCGTGCCGACTGGCACAACCCCAGGCCACAGGAAGAGGGCTGGAACGAGAACCGCGATTTCCGAACGCTCGAAGTGTCCGACGCATACCCCAAGTACCCGTCCACTGCCGCGACGGCTATCGACATGGCGGTGGACGATGCGAGTCTGGACGTGAAGGCCAACGCCGACGGGAGCTTCACCGCGATGATCACTATTCGCAACAAGGGCGTCGCGCCGAGTCCGCAGTTCGGAGTCTACTTCTGCGCAGGCGATCCGCAGGAGCAGGGACGGCTTCTGGCTTCACATCATGCCGGCCCGATCATGCCTGGCAGCACCTGGAGAGAGTACAATCCTCAGCTTCGTCTGACGCCGGACGAAGACACCATCGTCGTGATCCTCGATCCCCAGAGCAGAGTCCAGGAGACGGATGAGTCGAACAACAAAGCCTCCCACGTGATTGAGGGACGCCAGGCACAGAAATCCTCCACCCCCCAGCAGGCCGGGCCCACTCGCCCGCGGCATTTCGCGACCGTCGTGGTAGGCGAGGGCAAGATGACGTTCCAGGGACAGGAGGCGACCTGGGAGCAGTTGCCCGCGCTGCTCGACAAGGTGCCGGAGCGTCCGCAGACGGTCCTGCAATTCGCCGTGACATCGCAGGGCATGGAGAATCGGGACGACACCGTCGGCCGCTTGGGCGAGTTGTGTCGTCGGTATGGCTTCGAGTACCTGAGCTTCATCGGCGTGCATCCCCTGGGCACGAAGGGTGGTCCCTCGCAAGTCTTGCCC
Source organism: Phycisphaerae bacterium (assembly GCA_017993835.1). GTDB lineage: Bacteria > Planctomycetota > Phycisphaerae > Sedimentisphaerales > Anaerobacaceae > PLanc-01. Next base: position 38,093 of record JAGOLX010000002.1, on the reverse strand, counting down.
TCCGCCGGCGCTTCCAAACCGTGACCACATGCCAATTGTCGTATGAAGGCCGAGTTCCGCAACTCGGCCTTTGCTTTGTGCCGGTTGGACGTTGCGCAGGCCGGGCCCTGTCCGTCTATAATGGTGAGTTCCGAGGCACGAATCGAACAGGAGCCTTCAGTGGGTGACCGGCGGACAGAGCTGCTCAAATTGCTGGATCGATCCGGGGCGAGTCTCTTCGCCCTGCTGACGAGGCTCACCCTGCGCCAGGACGTGGCTGAAGAACTGATGCAGGATCTGTTCCTCAAGCTCAGCGCAGCCAAAGACCAGGGGGACATCGACTGCTGGTACGCGTACGCCCGCCGGACGGCCATCAATCTGGCCTTCGACTGGCGACGGCGGCAGAAGATCCGGCGGACCTGTTCGCTCGACGAATCGCTGGACCGTGTTTCTGAAGCCGGCTCGCCCCTGGGCACATTGATCGAAGCGGAGGAACTGGAGCAGGTCCTTGCAGCCATCGACCGGCTTCGCGGCCCCTCGCGTGAGGCCTTTGTCCTGCGATATATCGAGCAGGAGTCTTACGAACGAATCGCCGAACAGCTCGGCAAGACGCCGCATCATGTACGGGCCTTGTGCTCCAGAGCGATGAGTATGTTGCGTAATTGTGTCGTGGAAGATGGAAAGGAGGTGCAGCATGTCGAAGATGAATGAGACGGAGCTTCGACGGCGTCTCGGCCTGCTCTCTGAGATCGAACCCTCGGCCCAGGCCACCGCCCGGGCCCTGGATCGGGCCCGCCAGATGTTGAACGAGCCAACCTTGCTGCCGAGTCGGCGCCGGACGAGCTTCAAGATGGCGGGACTGGCGGCCGTCGCGGCGGTCATCCTGGTTGCGCTTCTTCTCGCTTCTCTGCTCACCGGGCGTTGGGATGGAACGACGGCGGCGTATGCGAAGATCACTGAGGCGGTCAGGAACGTGCCCTGGATGCACATGTACTACTCGGAATACAGCCTGAATGACGCGGGAAACAGAACCTCGGCCGAGGGGGAACGCGACACAGAAATATGGTATTCCTTCAATGCCCAGGTGGTGATCTACAAGTACGCCCACGGCGCGATTGACTACTATGACTACGCCAGGCAGGAGATTCGTGAATACAACCCTGTTGCCAAGCGAATCGTCGTCTCGGCATTGCCCACCGGCAAGCGACCGTTCCGGCTGGATTCGCCCGGAGGCTGGGTGGAAAAGAGCGTCGAACAGATAACCGCAGGCGGAGGCAGTGTCGCCCGCGAACGAGGGCAATACAAGGGTTGCGAAGTTGAGATCTTCGAGATCAAGTCGGCAGTGAGACCTGGAGGCGGGGCGGTTCGCAGCAGGATCTTCGTGGATCGCGCGACCTCTTTGCCGATTGCCGAAGAGAAAGCCTATGTCAATACGAAGACCGGGAAGCCGGTGTTGGTGGAGACCGGCACGTTCGACTATCCTGATCGAGGCCCCGCGGACATCTACGGATTGGGGTTGTCGAGGGATATTCCCACGATCAGCAGTCTGCCGCTGCCGCCGTGGTCGGACATCAGGCAAACCTGTCAATCCTATCGTCTCACGCCGCCGGCGGAGAAATACGTCGCCGTTGTCACCCGGGAGATGATCGGTCTCGTGGAGTCTGTGGAGATCTACTATGCTGACGGAGCACGCTTCAGAGAGGAGCAGCACTTCCTGTACCGCGGAGGTTCCCTCGGTCCGCAATGGCAGAGGCAGAAGGGCGAATTGGGGAACACTCTCGACTCAATACTGACATGGTCGCGTGCTCACAGAGCGTATGGTGCGATATCCATCTCCGTCACTAACGGAGACCGCGGTTACATCGCTCGACGCGATCAGGATGGCGCTTGGAGCGCCACGCAGGCGATTGTCCCAGGCGGAGAGCGGGCCGCAGAGGATTTCTGGCAACTGTCCCGTGTCGCCCGACTCGCCTGGCCCGAGATCCTCGGATACGCGGACATCATCCAGGACGACCATGCGAGGGAGAACGGCCTGATCCGTGTCGACGCCGAGAAGGGGGTGTTCTACCTCAACCCCGAGCGAGACTACATCTGCCAGCAACAGATGCCGTTGGAGGGCCGGAGCAGCGCCGTCCTGGAATTTGGTCGGACGGACACGGGCCGCTGGTATCCCAAGAGGGTCGACAACAGTGCTCTCAAGTATACGGTCTACCTGGAGACGAACCCCGAGTTTCCCGAAGGAATCTTCGATCCGAACAGTCTGCCGAAAGCAGGTCGCCAAGCAGCGCCTGTTCCATAGCCCGTCGGGAATCCTCTGCTTTCTGTTCTTGCCGTCCGCCGCCTTGGCCGCTACCCTGTGCCGATACCATGAACGTCAGGGGCAGGAACATCGTGTTGATCGGGATGCCGGGGGTGGGCAAGAGCACCGTGGGGGTGCTGCTGGCCAAAGCCCTCGGACGGTACTTTCTCGATACCGACGTCTTCATCCAGGCGGCGATAGGTCGGTCGTTGCAGGAGATCATCGACACCGACGGCCTGGCCGCCTTCTGCAGGATCGAAGAGGACTACGCGACCTGCATCGACTTGAAGAACGCGGTGATCGCCACCGGCGGCAGCGTCGTCTACAGCGAGAAGGCCATGCGGTCTTTGGCCGAGCACGGCGTCATCGTCCATCTCGACCTGCCGGTCGAGCGGATCGAGCAGCGCCTCGCGAACCTGCCCACTCGCGGCGTGGTCATGGAAAAAGCCCAGACCATCCGATCCCTCTACGACCAGCGCCAGCCCCTCTACCGCCAGTACGCCCAGATCACCATCGACTGCGCGAACAAGACCCACGAGCAAATCGTCGTCGAGATCGCTGAGAGGTATGGCTCACGCTGAATCTGGTCAAGACACACATCTCTGTCTTTACTTCCTCGCGGCGTTCTCTGCTGTCAACACGATCTGCTTCGCCAGCTCGACACACCGATGGCAAACGGACAAGTCCGGCGGCGAGTCAGGCAGTACCGAATCCAGCGGGTACTTCGAGACAACATAGATCGAATCGAATAACTCACAATCGTCTTCGGGCAAGCCGGTCTCAAAACCGTCGCGTGCCAAGTCACGATTGAGATCGCGAATGCTGTGTGTCCGTTTCATGGCCATTGTTCGGCGGATGCGAACCGCTTTCAGTGCTTTCTCGACAGCCTGTTGAGCGTTTTGCAGGCATGGGTTCAGAAGTCCCCCAGCCAAGGCCATCTCGGCAACCTGGAGATTCTCCCGGGCATACTGAAGCCAGATCGAGGCTTCATCGCTCATAAACGACCTCTCCCTTTTGGATCTCGGCGAGGAACTGGCCGGAGGCGCCCGTTGAGCGCACCGGGATCACATCGATAGGGATCTGGTCGGCTACCGCACGAAGCAGGCGACGGTACTTCGTGGCGAGCGGCAGATACGACTCGCCGCTATCCTGGAACACCGCCACATCCAGATCGTTCGGAGCCACACTTGTGAGAAACGACCCAAAGATAACCACCTTCCGCACTTCCGCTGCCCGACTCAAGAGAGCGGCTACGTCCTTCTTGATCTTCTCTTTCTGCTGTGATGTGGCGACCATGTCCAATTCTCCTTGACTGCATTATACCAGTTCATCGAAGGACTTCCACCCCGTCCGGCGATCTCCGCGGAATTCCGGGATCACGGACATTTTTCGCGCCTACTTTCCGCCCTTCGACCAGACAAGTAGGATAGAAAGGCAACGGCAAGGGCTTTTGGAGATCGGGCCATCGCATCGGACACGGAACTCGTACGAGCAGCACAGGCGGGCGACCTGGACAGCTTCGGCACGCTGTGTGAGCGGTACTACGCCGCGATGACGGCGGTCGCCTATTGTGTGACCAGAGATCATCAGCTTGCCGAGGACACCGCCCAGGAGGCCTTTGCGAGGGCCCTCGTGAATCTCAGGAAGCTCAAAACGCCGGAGAAGTTCGCCCCCTGGCTGGCGCAGATCTGCCGCAATGTCGCGAGGGACATGAGTCGAACTCGAAGGCAGACGATCGAGGTCGAAGACCCTCCAGCGGTCCAGGAGCGAGTCGAACGAGATTCGCATGTCGAGGCCATCCGCAGGGCGATGGACGATCTGCCCGATCCGATGCGCGAGGTGCTGGTTCTGCGGTACTATGAAGACCGCTCGTACGAGCAGATCTCCGAGGTGCTGGGCCTTTCCAAGAGCGCAGTCAACGGCCTGCTGACCCGGGCCAAACGAAAACTCGCGAAATCCCTCCGCCGCACAGGCGTGATGGAGGATACGTTATGAAGGCCGAGCATCACGACAAGAGACTCGATGATTTGATCCATACCGCCATCGGCAGAAAACAACTGGCGTTCGACTTCCAGCGGTGGAAGCATGAACACGCGACTTCAGTCGCACAGTTCGAGTCCCAGCGCCGCTCTGAATCCACGTGGTTTGTCCGATTGATGGCAAGACCCAACACGAAGTTCGCCGCCGTGGCAGCGGTCCTTGTCGTCGGGATCCTCATTCACGGCTGGCTCTCGAACCCGAGGGACGGCCTGGCTTTCGGCCAAGTCCTGGAGAACATGGCCACCGTCCAGACCTTTCACGCCAAGTTCAACGAGAACGGCCAAGAGAGCGAGATCTGGGCCAAGCGACCCAACATGCTCCGCTGGCAGCGAGATGAGACTGTCGAGATCTCCAACGGGCCCACGATGTGGTCCGTGAACATTCCCTTCAACAAGGCGACGCGAAGGCCCTCGTACTATTTCGACCGCGCCCAGCGTCGCGGCCTGGATGTCCTGGACTACTTCATTCAGATGCAGTGCAGCGAGAGCTTCAGCGGCTTCTTCTCGGAGGAACCGGGCGGGCGGATCACTCGCGAGGACAAAGACCTCGATGTCTATCGAATGGAAGTCGCCGAGCGCGGGGGCACGGCCCGTTTTGAGGCTCTGGTGGACAGCCGGACGCATCTGCTCGACCGGCTCAGCGTCCACATCGACGACGGCGAGGAGATCGTGCAGATGATCGAGATCTCCGATATCGAGTATGGCGTGCTGATTTCGGACGAGATGTTCCGCTACGAGCCGCCGGCCGGGATGCGAGTGGTCGTCGAGGAACCGAAAGAGCCCGTGCAGGATACGTCACCGGCAGGAGGTGCGACCCTGTCCGGTGTCGTCACGTGGGCCGCCAACGACAAGCCGGTCGCTGGGGCGCGCCTGTTGGTCTACGGAGGCGAGTATGAGACGACCGCCGACGGCGAGGTCCAGCCCACGTTCTCCGCCGAGACTGAGACTGATGCCAATGGCCATTGGCAGGTCGCAGGAGCCCCTGCCGGTCCGATCCGCATCCGCGTGCGGAGTTGGCAGGGCGACTGGCCCATGGTGCCCACGTTCACCAACAACACCGGGTCGCCCGGCAATCCCTGCGTGACGGTCGACGGACGAGGCGAATACACCGGCCTGAACTTCAAGGTCTACAAACCCGACGAACACTATGCGAGAATCACCGTGAACGTCACCGACGAGGAGGGCCAGGCGGTCCGAGGAGTGTACGCCTATCTGCAGGACGTCGAGACGGGTGACTTTCACCAGCACGTGCGAGCGACGCCAAGGGGACATCAGAGATCAGGACGGGACGGGCGATTCGAGGACCGCGAAATCCGCCCGACGATTACCCCGGTGGAGCTGAACGTAGGACCGGGAGATCCGAACAGCCCTTACGTCCTCCGCGGCACCGACACCGAGCCTTTCATGATCGAGTCGCGGAAGAGCTATCACTTCGACGTGGTCCTGCCGTACAAGCGTCAGATGACCGTCTGCGTGGTCGATCCCAACGGCCGGCCCCTCGAAGGAGTCTCCGTCTCCGTGCTCGAACGCGAGTATGCCTCGCCTGTCTTCCCCTTGTGGCCCCGGACAATGCCGAGCGACGCCGATGGCCGGGCCGAGGTCTCGCAAATGCAGCCGGGCGAAAACGTCCTCATCGCCTTGCGAAGGCTCGATCCCTCTGCGCCCGACCCGTGGAATCCGTTGGTCTGCTCGCTCGTGCCTGCAACCGCCGCGTGGGACAGGGGCAATCCGCTGGTTCCCGTGGTATTCGATGATCGTCCCATCACAATCGAGGGCCGCGTCCGCCTGGATTCTGCGATCCGAGGTGATTGCGTCTTCGTCTACGTGACGGGCCAGCGGGGAGACTTACGAGGCATGTCCATCGTGCGAACTCGGATGGACGATCAGGGTGAGTTCCTGCTCCGCGGTGTGCCAGCCGGGACCATCCGATTGATGTACAGCGTGATCGGCTCTGATGACGTCTCCCACAGAGACGACGCGATGATGACGGTCGAGCCCGGCTGTCGCTACCGCGTGGAATTCACGGAGCAGGGCCTTTCCGTCCTCGACCGGGAACGCATCCCCTGATCCCTTCTGCCCTCCAAGATGCATCGAATCTGTGCCTCGGGAAGCCCTCCCGGGGCACAGCGATTTCTCACTCGATTGCTCAAAAAACTCCTGCCTCCTGAAGCATAGTCCGCCACTCGCCTGTTATATTGGTGAGAACCGATGTTCTCGACGAAAGGGCCTTTTCGGTGATGGTGGAAGACAGGGTTCTGGTCTGGCGGCTCAACCGCGGCGACGCGACGGCGCTGTCTCGCGTGTACGAGAAGTACCGCGAAGACCTGCTGCGTCTGGCGGCCTCGATGCTGAGCGACCGGACGGCGGCTGAGGACATTGTGCAGGACGTCTTCATCCGCTTCGCGGGTCTGGCCCGGACGTTCCGACTGACCGGAAGCCTGAAAGCGTATCTGGCGACGTGTGTCGCCAACGCGGCTCGCAACCAGATCGTCGCCTCCCGGCGCCGGGAGACAGCGGTTCTGGACGAGGCCCTCGGGCTCGCGTCGGACAACGCTCCGCCCGAAGCCTGGGCGATCTACAGTGAGCAGTTCACGCAGGTCGGCCGGGCGATGACGGAGTTGCCTGTCGAGCAGCGGGAAGTCGTGACGCTGCACCTGTACGGTGATCTCCCCTTCCGCGAGATCGCGGCATGGCAGAAGACATCGATCAAGACCGTCCAGAGCCGCTATCGCTACGGCCTGGAAAAACTGCGGTCGCTTTTGAACAGCGAGGTGGAAGAATGAAGCCTCTGAAGAACATAGTCCGATTCATCCGGAATGCGCGGATCGACACGGAGAATAGCGCGAACGCACGCGTGCTGGAGAAGATGCACGCGGCCTATGACGATTCCGCACACGGTCCTATGACAGGGTACGTGGGCGGCAGGGTCGCCCGTCTGGCCGTCGCGGCAGTGGTGCTCGTCGGCGCCGGCGTGCTCATCGACCGTCTGGCTGGCCCCTTCGGCGGCAACGTCGCCTGGGCCCAGGTGGCGCAGCGGTTCCAATCCGTGTCGTTCGCCTATGCCTCCATCTACGTGAGGAACTACGCAATGGCTGAGCCCAAGCAATACGAACTGTGGATGGGCAAAGGCGGCTATACCCGGATGCGCGTCGGCTCGCAGGTCATCTTCGGCCGGGACGGGCAGGTGAGCCGGGCCTTCGACGTCTGGCAGCGGCGTACGGTCGAGGCCGATCCGGCCGCCGCAGATATCCTGCGAATGCTCCAGACGCCCGACGAGGTCTCGCTGGAGACGGTGATTCGCTGCCTTTCCGGCGGCAAGCTGGTGGACATCACGCCCGCGGTCAACACGGAGGCCGCCATCGGCGAGGACCTGGCCATCTTCGACGCCCAGTCCGCGGTCAGTCCGGGCTGGGTCCGGATCTACGCGCTTCGCGAGAGCAAGCTGCCGGTCGGGCTTCGCATCTGGGACCCGGTTGAAGGGTTCTCGGTGGATGCCCTCATCACGTATGCCAAGGATCAGCCTGCGATCTTCTTCGACCCGAACGCGTTCGAGGCCAAACTGGCGGAGCCGGGCTACACCGGCATCGCTCTGGCCTATCTGTTCCTCAAGGACCCCGGCGGCCAGGATGTCACGCCGGGAGATCTGTCCCGGTAGCGGACCATTCAGCCAACACACACTACGGATTCATGAATTCCAGGAGAAGGCAAAATGCCAAGAGCGGAGACACCCCAACCAGATAGAAACGGATTCACGTTGATTGAGTTGCTGGTCGTGATCTCAATCATCACGGTGCTGATGTCGGTCCTGGTGCCGGGCCTGCGGAAGGCGAAGGAGCACGCCCGGCGGGTGGCCTGCCAGAACAACCTGCACCAGGGTCTTATCGTCGGCAACCTCTACGCGAGCGACTTCGACGGGTTCCTGCCGGAGGGCAACATCATCGACAAGTCGGCCTCCGGCTATAACAAGGAGTGGGACAAGGCCGACCTGTTGACCTTGGTCAGCTACAAGACGATGCTGGCCTTCGGCAACTACGGCCTGACGGAAGAGCATGCCACCTGCGAGACCGCTCGCAAGTACTTCGAGTCGAAGCCCGACTGGCTCAGCCCGCTGCCAGCCACGCGGCCCCTCGTCTCGACCGCCCATATCGGCTGGATCTACTGGGGCAATCGCGGCAACTGGACCGACGCAACCACCGGCCGCAAGTACATCACCGCCAGGAAGGTGACGGACAAACCCACGTCGAGGACGCTCGTTACGTGCTTCTGTTACAACCGCTACGACGCGGTCGGCGCGGGCGGCCAATGGCCCGCCTGGTACGCTTCGCACGTCGGAGCCACGTTCCAGTACGCCACAGATCGGCCGATGAAGCCGACGCCCGACGGCCTCGTCGTCGGCTATCTCGACGGCGCCGCGCGGTTCGTCAAGTGGGCGGACCTAACCCCCGGCAATCATGAAGGCGACTACATCGTCTACTACGACAGCGAGACGTAAGCAGAGATGGTGCGTGGTACATCCAATTTGCACCTACCTACCCAATCGTCCGGTCCCATGCGATAATAGGGTTTTGATAACGGAGTGCGTCTGTCACAAACCTATGGACGGAGTGCGACGATGCCGGATACACGACGGCTGTATTTCCTCGACAACCTGAAGATCGCCCTCACGATCCTGGTGATCGCCCATCACGTGGGCCAGGCCTACGGCCCGACGGGCGGCGCGTGGCCGATCCAGGAAGCGACCCGTGCCGCGATCCTGGGTCCCTTCTTCACGGTGAACCGCTCGTTCTTCATGAGCCTGTTCTTCCTGATCTCCGGCTACTTCATGGTCGCGTCCTACGACCACCACGGTCCGGGACCTTTTCTCAAGGGCCGGCTCCTGAGATTGGGCATCCCCCTGCTGGCTTTCTTCTTCCTGATTATCCCGCTCCAGCAGTATCTGTGCCACCTGTACAAGGGCGATCTCGGACCACTCAGCTTCCAGCAATACTACAGCACACATTACTTCGCACCGGTCAACGCGGAAGCGAACTTCGCACATCTGTGGTATGTGGAGCACCTGCTGGTCTTCGCTCTGTGCTACCACGTTCTGCGTCGGACGGTGTGGAGGCGGCGCAGGGAAGGCCAGGTTTCCACGAACCCGCCGGCACACACAGCCATTGTCGTCTTTGCCCTGGCGCTGGCCTTCACCTCGGCGGTCGTGCGGAAATGGTATCCCATCGACAGGTGGGTGGGCTTCCTGGGTTTCATCCAGGTGGCCTTTGCCGATGTCCCTCGCGACTTGAGCTGCTTCGTTCTCGGGGCCATCGCCTATCGCAGGCAGTGGTTCCTCGGGCTATCGACGAGGATGGGAGCGATCTGGCTGTCGGTTGGCCTGACGCTCGCGGCGCTGTGGTACATCTTCTCGCTGGGGCACCTGTGGAGCGCCCTGCACATCAGTCGCGAGGTCCGGGGGTACATCTATCCCGTCTGGGAGTCGTTCCTGTGCTGCGGAATGTGCATTGGCCTGCTCGTCCTGTTCCGCGAGAAGCTGAACTTCCAAGGGTGTTTGGGCAGACTCATGGCCGAGAACCAGTACGCCGCGTATCTATTTCATGTGCCCGTGGTGGTCGCGATCCAGGTCGCGGTCGCGAGCGCAGCAATGTCGCCATTCACGAAGTTCGCCCTCGTGACGACCCTGAGCGTTCCGCTGACGTTCCTGCTCAGCGCCGCCATTCGAACCCCGGCGTTCGTGAAGAAGATCCTGTAGTTGCGCCCTCGGGACTGCTTTCAGGGGCCGAATTCCGCTTGACAGTCTTTGTTCCTGTCGTCATAATGGTTTCATATTGGAACCATTATGGAGTAGCCCGATGGCGACGATTACTGTGAAGAACATCCCAGCCGAGGTCTATGAGAAGCTCAAGAGGGCTGCCGAGATCAGTCATCGCAGCATCAACAGCGAGATCATCGCGTGTATCGAGCGGGCCGTCAGCTCGCAGGAGATCGACCCGGAGTTGGTGCTGGCCAACGCCCGCAGACTGCGAGAGAGGACGACGGCCCATCCGATCACCGATCGCGAATTTACCCGAGCGAAGGCGGCGGGTCGCCCATGATTGTCGTCGATACAAACGTCATTGGGTACCTGTATCTGGCCAGCGACCATTCCACGCAGGCAGAGCAAGCGTTCTCGAGAGACCCGTTGTGGGCAGCCCCCTTGCTCTGGCGAAGTGAACTGCGCAGCGTACTAACCCTTTACATTCGAAAGAAGCTGCTTGGCCTGGCAGATGCCCAACAGGTGATGGGAGAAGCCCTGCACATGATGCGGGGTCGTGAGTATGAGACGGCGTCCCATCAAATTCTTGCACTGGCCGCCGCAAGCACCTGCTCGGCTTACGATTGCGAGTTCGTTGCACTGGCCAAGGACCTGGACATCCCGCTGGTCACGGTCGACAGACAGATCCTGCGTCAATTCCCTGATGCGGCCGTATCCCTGGCCGAGTTCGTTCGCGGATGATCACAGTTTCCATGCCTTGGCGAAGGCCTTGAAGCTGCGGTCGTAGGTCTTCTCGACGTCGTCCGGGAAGCAGCAGGCAGGCAGTTGCTTTGAGGAAAGGTGGTAGCTCAGGCACTCGCAGCAGATGCCCTTGTTGCTGCAACCGGGATACGAGCAGTTGCAGTTCTCCATGTTCCTGGTTTTCCGGCATTCCATAGGGTCCTCATCTCCACTTGCGTTTCGCCTTCTCGAACGGGTTGCCCATGATCTTGTAGACGGTCGCCCCGCACTCCAGGCATCGCCACTCGCGAGTCCGGCGGGCATCGCGAATCCAGAAGATCGCCCACAGGCCGGTCAGCAGCGTCAGGATCAGGTGCGGGACGTGGTTGATCGCCTGCCGGCCCACCGGCGTCTGCTTGAGGCATTTGCCGCAATAGCCGCTGGCCTCCTCGAACCGACTGAATCGCAGTATTGCAGGCATCGCCATCGTCGCTTGAGTCACCGAAACCGTTCAACGGAGTTTCAGTGTAGCAGGGCCAATCGACAAAAGCAAACCGCTCTGCCCACGCGCCGGTCCAAAAGGTGCACGACTGTATCTGCACGCGTGCAACGAGGATTCATGGAAACCCCGGAATGTCATTCCCGCGGAGCGGGAATCCACTTCCTGGGACACGTCGCACGCTGCGGTTCCTGGATTCCTGCTTGACGCAGGAATGACAACTGCGGGGCAACGCCTCGTCACTCTACGGGAGGTCGCAACAACGGTCATGCACGCCGGTCGAGATCACCGGAGCCTGAAGACCCTCGCATCGCCCGGGCGGAGCAGACAAGGGTTGCCTGTCCCGTCCCAGGCGATCTTCATCCTGGACAGATGCCAGCTCGCGCCCTTGTCGCTGTTGCCCTGGAAGAACAGGTGCATCTGTCCGTCGCGATCGGTGAAGACGCCGGGATGGCCGGACTCGCTGGCGTTCCATTCGCCCGCGTCGCCGTTGGGCAGCAGTGGTTCCTGGGAGAGCCGCGTCCAGGAGACGCCGTCGGCACTGACGGCACAGCCGATCTGCTGCGGCTCGTTGTTGTACCCGCCGGCATAGAACATGAACAGCCGGCCCTCGTGCTTGCAGACCGAGGGAGCCTCGATGCACTTCCTCTCCCACGGCAGTTGTGGTTCGAGGATCGACGCGTTGCACAACTGGGTCCACTTGTCCCGCCCATAGTCCGAGTCCGCCGGCGCCCAGGCGACGACGAGCTTCTGAACCTTCATCTCCGGGTCGCGCGTGGCGCAGTATAGCAGCAGGCGGCCCTCGTGCTCGATCACATCAGCATCGATGGCCCGCCCGCAATTCCAGTCGCCTGTAGGCTTGAAGATGGGATTCGTCGCGTTGCGGGTGAAGTGGATTCCGTCCTCGGAGACCGCGTGGCAGATCGCGTCGTTCCGTCCATTGCCATAGGTCTGGTAGAACAGGTGGAGTCTGTCGTTGCGAACCATCGCAGCGGGTGCGGCGAGCCCCTTGCTCTCACAACCGCCCGCCGGCAGGACCTCGCCCACCTTCGTCCAGTGCGTCAGGTCGGTGCTCTCCGCGACGCCGACCGCCCATCCATCCGTGCCTCGGTTCACCGAGTAGTACATCAGATACCGCCCCTTGAACCACTCCACATCGGGGTCCTTGGCCAGCGACCGCCCGTGGGACGTGTCTGTGTAGTACATCTCGGGTTGTGCGCCTGTGCCTCCAAACACAATGGAGGACAAAGCGAGACACAGGACGATCGTGCTTGCGTTCATGAGTTTCCCCTAACGGATTCCCGGCCAAACGACGAGCCGCCCCCACAGGGCGACAGCGACCGCCATTGTAGGCCATCGGTCGGAGAACGCAATCGCCTCTCGAGCCGGGTGCGTGATCGTTCTTGCGCTTCGCGGGAATGACACGACGGGAGGCGGGAATGACAATCCAGGGTCTTCGTGAACCCTGTTGCACATGCGCAGGTACGGTCATGCGTCCTCTCCAGTCCTCATCGTGTCCGGCATCTTGACTCCGCGGTCGTCCTGGGATAGAGGTTATGCTGTGATGGACTCGGCGCGGACCCGGACGTTCAGGGTCGCGCCGAAGAAACGGACTTCTACCGGAGAACGGATATGACTGGTCACTCACCGAGCGCTCAGCGAGGACTGTGTGTCATCATCACTTGTGCGTGTGTCCTGGCGGGCGGCTGCCAGTCTTCGCAGCCGGCGCCCCGAGCCGAGAGCATCCGCATCTCGGACGATGTCTTCGTGCAGCCCATCGCCCCCGGCGTCTGGGTACACACCACCTACTACGATCTGCCCAACTACGGGCGCTGCCCAGCGAACGGGCTCGTCGTCGTCGACAGCAATGATGCCCTGCTGATCGACCTGCCCTGGACGGACGAACTGACCGCGACGCTGTGCGATTGGCTCGCGCGGAACCAGGGTGCGACTGTGAAGACGGTAGTCCCGACGCACTGGCACCAGGACTGCATGGGCGGCCTGGAGGAGGCCCATCGGCGAGGGGCGGTCTCCTACGGCCTGGACCAGACTGTCGAGATTGCCAGGCAGAAGCACCTGCCGGTCCCACAGATTCCCTACCGGTTCCGCACGATGGTCCATTGTGCCGGCACGGTCGCCCTCGCGACGTACTTCGGGTCCGGACACACGACCGACAACGTCGTAGTCTGGCTGCCCCAGAAGCAGGTCCTGTTCGGGGGCTGCCTCATCAAGTCCATGGATTCCCAGTCGCTCGGCAACACCACCGACGGCGACCTGGCGGCCTATCCGGCCACGCTCCGCAAGGTGCAGGCCACCTACCGTCATGCCAAGATCGTCGTGCCCGGCCACGGCGACTGGGGCGGTCCCGAACTGATTCAACACACGCTGGAACTGTGCGCCCCCCCGAAGGCCAAACCCTGAGACCGACCATGCGCGACATCGAGTACCGGACAACCGTTCAAGACGAGCACTGGCGAAACGAGGAATTCCAGTGGGCCAGGGTGCTGGCCGAGGGCCATCCGGCCAAGGGAATGGTCCTGTTGTATCTCCAGAAGGCCTGCACCGCCTTCCACGAGTTCGAGCCCGCCTTCAAGGCCGGCGCCCTCGATCCGAGTCGGCTCGATTTCTTCCGCCGGCGGCTGGCGAATCGGCTCAAGCATCTCGTGACCACGATGAAGAACAACAGCCTGGACACCCTCGACGGCGCCGGGGAAGTGACGGAGATCCTCCGAGCCGTCGAATCGGCGAAGGACTTGGACCACCTCGCGGAGCAGACTGAGAGACTGCACGCCGCCGGCCACACGCTCCTCGACGCCCTCGAACGCGCGTGAACGCCGGGCGCGTATGAGTGTGCTTGCGCATGTGTCATCGGGGCTCACGAAGACCCTGGATTGTCATTCCCGCGAACGCGGGAATCCATTCATCAGGTTGCGCCCAATCCCGCGGTTCCTGGATTCCTGCGTTCTTGGAGCGGCCTTCGGCCGCAACCAAAGCGCAGGACCATCGGGTCTTGGGTCCGCTCGTGTCTCTTGGGGGCGCCGCCCCCATACCCCCGGCATTTGACGCATTGGGCCAATGGCATGGGCAACGGGAGCGCCGGACTCGCCCCTCGACACGTCTGCCCATCATGCTGCTGGCGGAAGGCGAAAAATGCCGGGGGCCCGGGGGCAGCGCCCCCGGTCATACGGTGCGGTCCCGATGCCAGGCAGGCGACGACCGGATCAGACCAAAATGCTTGCTAAGAAAACAAGATATTGCGCCACTGCAGTGCAGGAATGACAGGGTCCGGCCCATGTCTCGTTACGCCGTGGGAGGCCGCAACAACGGTCATGCATCCGAACGCCGGCCTTTCTTCAGATCGCTGTTGACCATCCGCGCGGAATCCGGATAATGACCCGCTCTGATTGTGGCATGGAGCCTTGTATAGGATGACCGAAACGATTCGTGAACCTCTCATTTTGTTCTTTGACCTCGACGGGACATTGAGCGATCCCAGCGACGGGATCACGCGGTGCATCCAGTACGCGCTCAAGAACCTGGGCCGGGCGCAACCTCCCAAGGCTGAGCTCGTGCAGTTCATCGGTCCGCCACTGCGATGGACGTTCCCCCGCCTGCTGGGCAGCGAGGACAAGGACCTGATCGACAGGGCCGTGGGTTTCTACCGGGTGCGGTATGGCGACATCGGGCTCTTCGAGAACGTCGTCTATCCCGGCGTGCCCGAGCTGCTCGAGCGACTGCACACGGACGGCCACCGGCTCTACGTGGTCACCTCCAAACCGACGGTCTACTCGGACCGGATCATCGAGCGGTTCGGATTCGACCGCTTCTTCCTCAAGGTCTTCGGCCCGCAGCTCGACGGACGCTTCGATGAGAAGAGCGAACTCATCGGACACCTCCTGTGTGAGCTGTCGCTCGACCCGGGCCGGACCGTCATGATCGGAGACCGGGCCCGCGATATCGAATCGGGCAAGGACCACGGGACCCGCACGATCGGCGTGACCTACGGCTTCGGCAGCGAAGCGGAGATCGCCGCCGCGGGGCCGGACGACATCTGTCAGCATCCCGATGAAATCCAGCGGGCCGTCGCCCGACTAGCCGCACGACACTGACGCACCCGTCCGCAACTTCGCGATTCGTTAGGAAATTCTTCATCCCCAGCGAACCTCCCCGACGACATATCGTAATATCTATATATTATAATATTGTGGAATGAAGGGTTGGGCTCATGGACAAAGAACTGGCAATCCACGCCGCGGAAGTGCTCAAAGCGGTGGCGCACCCGCTTAGGCTGATGATTGTCGAGCTCCTCCAGGACAAGGAGCACACCGTCGGCCAGATCGTGGAGATGCTCGGGGAGAAACAAGCACTCACGAGCCAACAGCTCAACCTCATGAAGGACAAGGGCGTGCTTGCCTCCCGACGAGAGGGAACCAAGGTGTTCTATCGCATCCAGAATCCAAACGTAATTCGAGTATTAGGCTGTGTTTACGATCATTGCAGCCCCTCGAAGAAGGTAGAGCGATGAACAGGGAGCCCCTGAGGGCGTAGAGGCATAGAAATCACCCCCTGTTCTCTGGGTGTTTCAAGACGACGCCGACGGGTGATCCGTACTGGATTTCGGGTTTCGGGGATTACAGACATGGACTTCAAACGCAAGATCGTCGAATTCTCAGTGGACCACCACAAGCTGGTCACCGTGGTGATGGTGGCCTTCACCCTGGTTTGTGCCGCGTTCATCCCGCGGATCAGGGTGGACACGGACCCGGAGAACATGCTCTCGGAGCACGAAGCCGTCCGGGTCTTCCACGAGCAGACCAAGAAGGACTTCGTTCTCAACGACATCGTGGTCGTCGGCATAGTCAACAACAAGGACCCCAACGGCGTATTCAACGTCCAGTCGCTTCAGCGGATCTACGACCTGACGCAGTATGCCAAGACACTGCAATGGCCGAATCCGAAGGACCCGAACGAGACCCTCGGCGTCGTCGAGGTGGACCTGCTGGCCCCCTCCCTGGTGGATCACATCAGCCAGGGCGGACCGGGCGAGATCCGCTTCGAGTGGCTCATGCCCGAGCCGCCCAAGACCGCGGCCGAGGCCCTCGCGGTCCGCGACAAGGCCCTCTCCAACCCCCTGCTGAAGGACACCCTCGTCTCGGGCGATGGGCAGGCGATCTGCCTGTACCTGCCGCTGACGAGCAAGGACCTCAGCCACGACGTGTACACGAAGCTGCGAAATCACATCGTGACGTTCACCGGGGACGAGCAGTACCACATCACCGGCCTGCCCGTCGCGGAGGACACCTTCGGCTACGAGATGTTCATCCAGATGGCGATCTCCGCGCCGCTGGCCATGCTGACCATCTTCATCCTGATGCTGGTCTTTTTCCGCAAGCTGGTGTTGATTGTCTCGCCCATGATTGTCGCGATGGTGACGGTCCTGTCCACGATGGGCCTGCTCATCGGGTTCGGGTTTCCCGTACACATCATGAGCTCGATGATCCCGATCTTCCTGATGCCGATCGCGGTGGTGGACTCGGTGCACATCCTGTCGGAGTTCTTCGAGAAGTACACGAAGGAAAAAGGCCGCCGACAGACGACGATCGAGGTGATGAGCACGTTGTTCGTCCCGATGCTGTACACGTCGCTGACCTCCGCCGCGGGTTTCGCCTCGCTGGCGTTGACGCCGATCCCGCCGGTGCAGGTGTTCGGCGTGCTCGTCGCCGTCGGCATCATGATCGCGTGGCTCTTCACGGTCACATTCGTGCCCGCCTACATCATGTTCCTCAACGAGAAGGGACTGGAGAACTTCGGCGCCGCGGTCGTGCACGAGCAAAAACAGAACTGGATGACCCGCCTGCTGCACGGCGCCGGCCGGCTCACATTCACTGCGGCCAAAGCGATCCTCGTCGCGATGGTGATTCTGGCGGCCATCGCGGTCTACGGCATCACGCAGGTCAACATCAACGACAACCCGATCAAGTGGTTCGCGAAGAGCCACCCGATCCGCCTGGCGGATACCGAGTTGAATCAGCACTTCGCGGGCACCTACATGGCGTACCTGGTCCTGCGGGACGGCGCCGACCCAAACGTCTCTCTCGAGTATGTCACGAGCCTGCGGGATCGCCTCCGCGCCAAGGTCCAGGAGTTGTCCGCCGACAACCCGAAGGCAGCGGACCTCCTGGTGCAGGCGGACACCGCGGTGGTAAAGGAGGCCTCGAACAAGGTTGCCAAGATGGCGTTTCTCGGCAAGCTGTCCGAGTACGCCGAGCAGCAGCAGGCATCGGCGCCCCAGGACACCGCGGACCTCTGGTACGAACTGGCGGATTTCTTCGAGTTGGAGAAGGAGGCCCTGAAGCTCTTCAAGCAGCCCGAGGCGCTGCGCTATATCGCAGGCCTGGAGGACCACCTCGAAGGCACCGGCCTGGTCGGCAAGAGCAATTCCATCGCGGACATCGTCAAGAAGGTCTACATGGAGCTGATCGACGGCAAGCCGGAAAACTACCGGATTCCCGACAGCAGCGCCGCGGTCGCCCAGAGCCTGCTCCAGTTCCAGAGCAGCCACACGCCGGACGACCTCTGGCACTTCGTGACGAACGACCTGGACAAGGCCAACATCTGGCTCCAGCTCAAGAGCGGCGACAACAAAGATATGGAGAAAGTCGTCGCGGCGGTTGAGGAGTATTTCAAAACGACGCCCCCGCCAATGCCGATGAAGCACGACTGGGCGGGCCTGACCTACATCAACATCGTCTGGCAGCAGAAGATGGTCTGGGGCATGTTGCAGTCGCTCCTGGGCAGCTTCATCATCGTGTTCATCATGATGGCGATCATGTTCCGCTCGGCGCTCTGGGGATTGGTGTGCATGGTGCCGCTGTCGATCACGATTGCGGTCATCTACGGCGTCATCGGATTGGTCGGCAAGGATTACGACATGCCCGTCGCGGTGCTCAGCGCCCTGACGCTCGGCATGGCGGTCGATTTCGCGATCCACTTCCTGGAGCGGGCCCGCGGCAGTCACGCACAGAAGGGTTCCTGGCAGGCCAGCGCCGCGGAGATGTTCGGCGAGCCCGCACGGGCCATCGCGAGAAACGTCCTGGTCATCGCGATCGGCTTCCTTCCGCTGCTGGCGGCGCCGCTGGTGCCCTACAAGACGGTCGGCATCTTCCTCTGTGCGATCATGGCGCTGTCGGGCGTCGTGACGCTGATCGTCCTGCCTGCGATCCTGACCGTGGCGGAGAAGCGATTGTTCAAGGTCGCAGCCACGCCGGAATCGGCGAAGTGCAACTGTGCGTTCTGCTTCGTGATCTCGGTGGCCAGTGTGGTCGTCGTGCTGCTGAATATCTATCAGTTCGGCAAGATGGGCTTCAACAGCTTCATGTGGTTCAGCATCATCGCGGTGCCGATCCTGGCCGTGATCTGCGGCCTGATGTCCCGTCGGCAGGCCTGCCGGACCCTGCAAACACAACAGGAGAAGGGACCAACCGTTTGAATTCGGAGAATACGATCATGACCGTCGAACGATCCTTACGAGCCATTGCAGGGTTCTTCATCCTGCTCAGCGTTCTACTCGCCCATTATCATTCCCCCTACTGGCTGCTGTTCACCGCCTTCGTGGGACTGAATCTCCTCCAGTCGGCGTTCACCGACTGGTGCCCGATGATGACGTTCCTCAAGAAGCTCGGAGTCCCAAGCCAGTGCCAGAACCATGGAGGTGCAGCATGTTCCACAAAATGACCTTATCGACACTCTTGATTTCCTTGGGTTGGGTGGCCGGCGTCGGCATCGCCGGAGACACGCCGGACGTCCAGACCATCGTGAACAAGGCGAATATCGTCGCCTACTACCAGGGCAACGACGGCAAATCGACCGTTCAAATGGTCATCACGAGCAAGCAGGGCCAGACCCGCGAGCGTCTGTTCAACATCGTGCGAAAAGACGTCCAGGACGGCGGCGACCAGAAGTACTTCGTCTACTTCCAGCGCCCCGCGGACGTACGCCGGATGAGCTACATGGTGCACAAGAACGTCGCCAAAGACGACGACCGCTGGCTCTATATGCCTTCGCTCGATCTGGTCAAACGGATTGCCGCAGGGGACAAACGCACCAGCTTCGTCGGCTCCGATTTCCTCTATGAAGACGTCTCGGGCCGGAATCTCGACGAGGACACGCACGAGCTGGTGGAGACCACCGACGCGTTCTACGTCGTCAAGAACGTCCCGAAGAAGCCCGAGACGGTCGAGTTCAGCTACTACAACGTCTCCATCGACAGGAAGACCTTCGTCCCGATGAAGATGGAATTCTACGACAAGGAAGGCAAGCTCTATCGCACGATCGAGTCGAAGAAGGTCGAGGAGATCCAGGGCTTCCCGACGGTCACCGTGTCCCTCGTCCAGGACCTCAAGAGCGGCAGCAAAACCGAGATGACCTTCAGCAACGTCAAATACGACATCGGCATCGGCGAGATCTTCGAGGAACGCTATCTGCGTAAACCGCCGCAGGAGGTGGCGAGATGACCCGCAGCACGACCCTGGCGGTCCTGGTCACCCTGGCCTGCGCCCTGACCGCTGTTGCCCAGCAGGAGCCGAATGAGCCGCAGGAGAAGAGGAACGCCGTTCGCGAGTTCCTGGAGAAGCACGATATCGAGTACCACGGCTTCTACGAGGCCCGCGTCGGCTCGCGGCTCCTGGACGACCCCTATGAGGGAAAGGACCTGAGTATCGGCGAGGCCCGATACCAGTTCGATCTCCTCGCCCTGCGCGACTGGGGCGACGTCAAGGTCAAGGGCGATGCCTACGGAGACCTCGTCGAGGAGCAGGCGGTCTTCGATCTCCGCGAGGCGAACTTCTTCACGCGTCCGAGCGACTCGGTGGACCTCAAGTTCGGACGCCAGGTCCTCACCTGGGGCACCGGCGACCTGATCTTCATCAACGACGTATTCCCAAAGGATTGGGTCAGCTTCTTCATCGGCAGGGACACCGAGTACTTGAAGGCCCCTTCCGACGCGGTGAAAGTGAGCCTGTTCTCCGACGCGGCCAACCTGGACGTGGCCTACACGCCGGAATTCGACTCCGACCGCTATATCACCGGCGATCGACTCTCCTACTACAATCCGATCCTCGGTCGCTACGCCGGCGAGGACGACGAGATGATGATCTCGCGACGGCGGGAGTTCTTCGAGGAGGATGAGACCGCGCTGCGACTCTATCGCAACATCAGCAACTACGAGCTGGCCCTCTACGGCTACTGGGGTTACTGGAAGAGCCCCGCGGGCTTCAATGAGACGCTGACCCGCGCGACCTTCCCGGAGCTGTACGTCTACGGCGCCAGCATTCGCGGAACGCTCGGCAAGGGCATCGCCAACGCGGAGCTCGGCTACTACGATTCCGTGGATGACCGCGCCGGCGACGACCCGCTCGTCAACAACTCGGAGATGCGCTACCTCGTCGGCTACACGCAGGAGATCGCCCGGGACTTCACCGCCGGCGTGCAGTACTACGTCGAGCAGTTGCTCGACTACAGCGACTACGAGGACAGTCTCTCCGCGGGCAGTCACGCACGGGACGAGTTCCGCCACGTCACAACGCTCCGCCTGACGAAGATGCTCATGAACCAGAACCTGATGCTCTCGCTGTTCACGTATTACTCCCCCTCCGACGAGGACGTGTACATGCGACCGCTCGTCAACTACAAAGCCAGCGACCACCTGATGTACGAGGTCGGTGCGAACGTCTTCTTCGGCGACGAGGACCACACCTTCTTCAATCAGTTCCACAACAACACGAACGTCTATTGCGGCGTGCGGTATAGCTTCTGACAGCCTGCACCGAGCAAAGCAGGCAGGCGGTGATTGACCCCGCAGCCAGCGGTCCCCTATAATGCGGCCAGACGAAGAAAGGCAGGCCGATGGCAGCGAATTCGAAAATCGAGTGGACCGAATGCACGTGGAACCCGGTGACCGGCTGCACGAAGATCAGTGAGGGATGCCGACACTGCTACGCGGAGCGCATGGCCCGGCGACTTCAGGCCATGGGCCAGTTGAACTATCGCAACGGTTTCAAACTCACGACACACGCGCACATGCTCGAAGTACCTCTCCACTGGCGGCAGCCACGAATGATCTTCGTGAATTCGATGAGCGATCTGTTCCACGAGGATGTCCCTTTCGAGTTCATCCGGAAGGTCTTTGCCGTGATGGAGCAGGCGCCACAGCACCACTTCCAAGTTCTGACAAAACGCTCCGAGAGACTCGCTCGGCTGAGCCCCAAGCTTCCGTGGCCGGATAATGTCTGGATGGGGGTGACCATCGAGAACAGCAACTATACCTTCCGAATCGAGCACCTCCGACAGACGAACGCAAACGTGAAATTCATGTCCATTGAGCCGCTTCTGGAGCCCATCCCCAACATCGATCTGGACGGCATCAACTGGGTAATCGTCGGTGGTGAGTCGGGCCCTGGTGCACGTCCTATGCGCCCGGAGTGGGCTGCTGATATACGCGATCAGTGTGTTGCAGAGAGCATCCCGTTCTTCTTCAAACAGTGGGGCGGCATTAACAAGAAGGCTGCGGGCCGCATTCTGGATGACAGAACGTGGGACGAGAGACCGCAACCTGTTGTGCGGAGGGAATCGGACTATGACGGAGTTGCCGCAGCCTGTCGATGATGGCTTATGTATCCCTACCGTCGGTCAATGGTCGAGCGACAAGCACTATTATCTCAAACGCTACATGGACGCGTTCACCACATCGATGCGTGAGAAGTGGGGCGCCCTCCACTATATCGATCTGTTCGCAGGCGCCGGCATTGAACGGTTGAAGGACTCGCACGAACTGGAGTGGGGCTCGCCGATGCTTGCCGCGCAAACCCGTTTCCCGTTCTCCAGACTCCACCTCTGCGAAAAGGAGAATCGCAAGTACGAAGCGCTCGTGTCGCGCGTCTCCGGGGTGCGAGCGAACTCTCAAATACTTCACGAGGACGCGAACAAATGCATAGACCAAATCGTGCAAGAGATACCCAAAGGCTCTCTGTCGCTGGCGTTCCTGGATCCGTATGGCCTCCACCTGGAGTTCGAGACTCTACGGACGCTCTCGGATATCCGAGCAGACTTGGTCATCTTCTTCCCAGATCGAATCGACGCGTTGAGGAATTGGGACGAATACTACCTACGCGATCCAGATTCCAACCTCGACCGTTGTCTGGGGCCGGGAGCAGATTGGAGATCACTGCTCGACGCTGCGCCGACAGACCGTCGTGCGGAAGTCCTGCGAAACTTGTACGTCGATCAGATTCGCTCGCTTGGCTACTGCGAGTTCGAGTACCAGAGGATAAGCATGAAAGGTCATCCGCTATACATCCTTATCTTCTGCTCCCGAAACAAGCTGGCGGCGAAGCTGTGGCAGGGTGTCTCCATCAAGGAATCGGACAACCAGCGCAGGCTCTTTTAACGAGCGAAACGCCGCCAGGGCGCCGAACCCCCTCCGCTGGTACCCCGCAGGGCGACAAACGCGACAGTCCTCATTCGATCTTCCGGGGGAACGCGCGGGAGCACGTAAGAAATCGAGGGCACAGAGAAGAGGGCAATCGGAGTTCTGCCTCTGTGTTCTCTGTGCCCTCTGCGGCTTCTTGTCTTCCACCGGCGGCGATCAGCTTCGCCAGGGGCGGGCTCGGTTCTTCAGGTTGCTCAGCGTGTCGCTGAGGATCTTGGCGTCCTCGGCGATCTCGAAGTCGAACATGCCGGCCAGCGTGTGGTCCGCGCCGTTCTCGAAGACGTATTTGAACGCATCATTCGGCGGGATCGCCCCGGCCGCCATCACCTTGAACGCGATCCAGGGCTTCGTCACCTTCTTCATCACCTCGATGGTCTCCTGCGGGTCGCGGCACCAGTACCCCGGGACCTCGTTGTACGCGCCCTTGAGCTCATTGGGCTTCGGGGCGCTCGGGTAGTTGTGGTGGTGGAACGTCTTGATGTAGAAGTCGGCCGGGATGTTGTGCTTCTCGCACTGGACGACCGCGTTCAGGTCGTGGCAGCCGACGCCGGAGGGGACGCCCAGGTCCTTGCCGATCTCGACCGCCTTGCGGACCAGGTCCATCTTCCCCTGGGCACAGAGCGGGTCGGAGCGGACGCCCCAGAGGTAGAGGGCTTCGGTGCCCTCATCGACCAGTTCCTTCGCCATGTCACGATAGGCCTTCATGTCGTCCGTGAGTTCCGCAATGGGGCAGATGATCCACTGCATCTTGCCCTTGTAGCGCTGGCGGTATCGCTTGAGCATCGACACGATCCCCGGCGGGTTGTGGATGGACAGCGTGTTGATGCCATACGCTTCCGCCAGGGCCATCGTCTCGTGGATCTTCTCCTCGGTGTTGTAGTGGGCACAGAGGTTGTAGACGTACTTGAGGTCGCGGCTGTGCGTATAGTGGGTCAGGAGATTGCCGCCCAGCAGCATCCGGCTGACCTCCATATCGCCGATCTTGCCGACGGGCATGGTCCCCTTCGAGCCCGGCTCGACCTTGATATCGAGCTTGCCGACCTGCGCGCCCCGGCCCGCGCTGACCGCGAGCACGCTGCCTGCCGAGGCAACCAGCGACTGCTTCATGAAACTGCGACGATTCACCTGTGACGACATGCGATTCTCCTTGCTATTCGAGCCTTCTCGGATATCAGATTTCAGATTACAGCCGACCGATGGACCAGCGGATCGAGCGGGCGACGAGTTGGCGGAAGTTCGGATTGGCGTAGGCCTTGCCGTCGTGACCGAGTTGGAGGAACACGACGCGATTGGCGCCGGTCGGGCGCACCCAGCAAACGGTCAGATCGTTCTTCGGGTGGTTGGTCGTCAGCAGGACGTGGTTGTCCTTGGCGAACCAGGCGCCCTTGTAGGTCTCATCGTGGATTGTGAAATCGCTCAGACCCTTCGTGATCGGGTGCTCGCGGTCGACGACCTTGATGTTCATGTCCATGTCGTGCTGGTACGTGGCGGTCTCGAAGTGGACGCCGTCGATCTCCTGCGGCTTGAGCGGATACTTGACCCCGGTGATCTTGCGATATTCCTCCCAGTCCGGAAACGCGCCCTCGGCATGGTGCATACCCACCAGACCCACGCCCTGGGCGAGCAGGGCCTTGAAATTCGCCTGGCGCTTCTCGGAGATGTTCTGCGTCATGTTGTACAGAACGACCACGTCGTAATCCCAGTGGCTGATGTCCTCGAAGATCTCGCTATGGTCCTTCTGGGCGGCCTCGACGAACTGGATGTCGGGATGGCCCTGGAAGACCGCCAGGAAGGGATCGTGCTCGAAGTCGTGCCCGCCGGTGACAACGACGACCTTGATCGGGTCCAGCGGGCGGACCTTGATGTTCTTGAAGCACACGAGGCTCTTGGGATCGTGGCCCTGGATGGCGAACGTGCCCTGGTCGATCTTGCGGCCCGGCGCATCTCGCGGCGGCACCCAGTCGTCTTTCTGCGTCCAATCGGCCGTGACCTTGCCGTCGATCTTGACGACGACGTGCTTGCCCTCGACCTTGACGTGGTAGTTGAACCACTGGTCGTCCTTCGAGGGGGCGTTGTCCATTACGTCCTGGACGTTGTAGAGCCCGCCGGTCTTCTTCCGGTCGCTGTGCGTCGAGTTCACCTGGCATTCGAAGCCCTTGGTCGGCCAGCCGTCCTGCTGATAGACCGTGTGGAAGTAAAGGCCCGAGTTGGACCCCTTGGTCGTCTTGACATCGGCGGTAAACTCGAAGTTCCGGAAGTTGGCCCGGTTCACGGGGCCGGCGTAGAACAGGTGGCTGCGGGCGCCGTTCACGACCAGTTCGCCGTCCTTGACGGTGAATGTCCCCTCGCGCTCGCTGGCCTTCCAGCCGTCGAGGTTCTGGCCGTTGAACAGGGAGATCCATCCGTCCGGAGCGGGGCTCTCTGCGGCGCTGCACACGCCGAACGTCACACAGGCAAGAAGCCCAATCGCGATCTTCTTCAACATACTGTCTTCTCCTTCTCAATCCAAAACGGTGCGTGATACGCACCCTACAGATGCCAGGGACTCCGCATCGACCGCGCGAGCCGGCGGCTGGCGGCGTCGTTGTTCACAAATCGTTCCTTCGCCCAGTCCCAGCGGAGCTTCTGCTCCAGGCGGATCCCGATGTCGCTGATGTGGCAGAGCGTATCCGCCTGCACTGCGGCATCGATCGGGCAGATCGTCTCCTTGCGGCTGCGGACACAGTCCAGCAGGTTGCGGGCGTGGTTGGTGCTCTCATAGAGACGCAGGTCGTTCGGGCCCCACTCGGTCGCCAGCAGCTCCTTCGGATGCGCGTTGATGCCCTCGCGGTCCACGTGGACCCAGCCGTCGCTGCCTTCGAAAGCGGTGCCGTGACTGGTGGTCCGGCCGTAGCGCTGCTTCCACTCCTCGGGATAAGGATCGCCGGTGTAGCGCATCGTCACGCCGCTGTCGTACTGGAGCGCGAGGTCCCAGTTCATCGCGGTGTCACAGACCCCGTCGGGGGTCGGCCAGACGCCCTTGCCCTCGATAGTCAACGGGCACAGGACCTTGTCCCCGCCGCCCCAGAGGGCGATATCGAGCGGGTGGACGCCCCAGCCGGCGATGAAGCCCAGCGCGTAGTCCGAGATGAACCACCACCATTGATTCGACTCACGGCTGGGCGTGTAGGCGTGGTGGGGAGCGGGCCCGAGCCACATGTCGTAGTCGATCCAGTCGGGCGGCGTGACCACGTTCCTGGGCCCGCCGGCAGAGCTGCCGGGACTCCAGACATTGATCGTCTGGAGCTTGCCGATCCGCCCGTTGCGAACCAGCTCGCACGCGAAGCGAAAGTCCCGGCTGGACCGCTGCTGCGTCCCGAACTGGAAGATCGTGCCGTACCGGTGGCAGGTCGCACGAAGCGCCTGGTCCTCCGCCAGGCTCAGGCCCAGCGGCTTCTCGACGTAGACCGCCTTGCCCGCCCGCGCCGCCTCCAGCGCCACCAACACGTGCCAATGATCGCACGTCGCAACGGAGACCACGTCGATGTCCTTGCGGGCGATCAGCTCGCGGAAGTCCGTGTACGTCGCGCAGTCGTTGCTCTTGTAGTGCTCGTCGATGAGCTTCTTCGTCGCCTCGCGAACGGGGGCCTTGAGGTCGCAGATCGCCACTACCCTGCAGTCGTTCTGTGCCATGAAGTTCCGCATCACGTAGGTGCCCTGCGGCCCGGTCCCGACGCAGCCCAGGGTGATCCGCTCGCTCGGCGCGACGGCCCCCGACCCGCCCAACGCGGTCGAGCGAACGACATAGGGGAACCCGACGACGCCCAGGGCGGCGCCGACAGAGGACTTGAGGAAGTTGCGGCGTGTAGCGTTCCTGTGTGGGACCATGACGTTTCTCCTCACAGACTCCATCAACTGGCTGCTTGAACAGAAGTTCGAACGCCCAGAGTCTAAGCCAATGGTCCCCGTCCGGTCAAATCAAAACCGACTGCGCCACGGTGGTCACAGGTAGCGGTCGATGTCCAACGCAGTATGGAAGATGCCGAGGATCTCGATCAGGTCCTCGTTACGGATGAGATAGGCGATGCGATAATGCCCATACGTGAGGATTCGTATCTCGCCCTCCACTTCGCACCGATATACGTGACCCATCCGGGGAAACCGGCCCAGCATTTGGGCCTTCTCGTAGATGGAATTGACAACGCGAGAGGCCGCCTGGGGATCATCTTGCGCGATGTACAGGTAGATGTCCTCCATCCAGGACGCGGCTTCTTCGGTCCATCTCAGCTCTGCCATCGGCGGATTCGCTTGCCCATTTCCTCGTTGGAGATCACACGGCCTTGGCGAACATCCGCCATTCCCCGGTCAACCATGCGTTCAAATGCCAGTTCCCGCAGGATCTCGTCGTAGGATGCATCGTCCGGCTGCGCGTCCAACAGTTCCCTGATTCTCTCTTTTGCCGTCATCGGTTTCGTGCTCCACTACGTCTTTACCATTGTGCAGTATACCATTTCGCGGCCTCTCCGCCAACCGCTGTCTGCGGCGAAATCTGCTGCGCACTTGCCGAGAACCACAAGCCGATGCCGCTCAGCGGGCTTGTGTTGGCTGCACAGATTCGCTATGATAAGGACGCAGCAGCGAAAGGCAGGGTGGCGACTATGGGCATTACGTACATCCAGGGGCAGGTGAAAGGGCCGAAGGGCAAGCGGGCCGAGGTCAAGTTCCTCGTCGATAGCGGCGCAACGTATTCCGTACTGCCCAAGGAGGTCTGGCAGGCGGTAGGCCTGAAGCCCAAACGCAAGATGACTTTCACACTGGCCGACGGGACACGGATTGAAAGATCCATCTCCGAAGCCTACCTGAAACTCCCCCAGGGGGAAGCCCACACGCCGGTCGTGCTGGGCGAAAATGGCGATCACGCCCTGCTCGGCGTAGTCACCCTCGAGATCCTCGGACTGGTCTTCAACCCCTTCGACCGAACCCTCCAGCCCATGCGAATGCTGATGTGCTGAGGAGCATCGCTGCGTGCAGAGAGTGTATTCCCCCTGTATATGCCAGCCCGAATGCTACCCAAGGGAGATCAAGAGACATGAATCCTTCAAGGAACCGATCTCAAGAGAGACATGGTCGATACTCGTCGCCGGGGTCTCAGGCACCCACGTCAATCGAAACTCCTTCTGATAGGAATAGCGAAAATGCTTGCTGTTAAACACATCGATATCTCGGCGTTCACATAGAAGCGGATCAATGTATGAGACCGCCATGCCCACTCCTGACCAGTCAGGACACTGAGCCTCCAGTCCACACAGGACTCTTTCAACGAAATCATCCGGATCTGCAATGACAAGGCACGCATCTGCCTCAAAGTCCAGAAAGAGACGCGGCGACAGCGACGAGGATAGGCAATAGACGTAATAATCGGTCTTTGACCGCGTGGTCATGCTAAGCCGGCGAGGCTTCCCTGAACCCTTATAGTGTCCATCCTTACCGCTGAATATATGCAACGTGGCCTCTCGCGGATTGGGAGTGATCGTGAACTCGAGCTCATTGTCTCGCACAGCGTGGTTGAGAGAAGCATCTGTGTAGGATGACGCAGGTGATATGCGGATTCTCCCAGATTCTACTGCAGACTGAAGAAATGAACGCTTGCCGTATTTCACAAGATAAGATCCAGCGTGAAGGTTCTTCTCCCTCACCGCGGCAGCAGCTTTCTCAGCCAATGGCGACCTCGGATCGGGAACGCCTATTCTGCTCGCGAATCCTTCTCGCATGTCAAGCCGGGGAATGGATTGACACCGAAGAGCATATTCTTCCATTACATGCGAGAAGAGCTCGCCCCAACGTGCACCTCCTTCAGATAGTCCAACCAGACCTATTTTCGCATCAGTCGTCAGAGATAGGAAGTTGACGAAGATATCCCTGAACCGATCCTCAAGTTCCGTATCTGTCAAATGTTCCATGTAGCGCCGTGAGTGATACTGTTTCAGCCACAGATCTTGCCTTCTGATCATCACTTGCGCACTCCCCAGGGTCGGTCCCTATCCTAATCTCCAACACATATCACGACGCACGACAGCATCCACTTCCGTGGTCCCGATACGCGCAGGTTTACGATTTCCGGCATCTGCCCGTTCTGGCGAGTCTCAGCGTTGGCGGGAGGACTTCTGCTTCCTGGAGCGGAGTTCGGTCAATTGGAGGACCAGGCGGAGGGCCTCGTTGACTGACTCGGCGGTTGGGAAGGCATTGGCCACATCCGGAGCCAGGAGAACGAGATTGGTTCCCTCGCGGAACCGCTCGGCGTACTTGCCCTGCACGCCCGTTCGCAGGAGCCTGCTCAAGTCATATCCGGCCCGAAGGTCGTCACTCTGTCCGCCGTTGGACTTCTTCTTCATAGGCTTTTCGCTCTGCACGTGTTAACTCGCGTGCGCTGATGATTCTGATTGTGTTCCCACGGTCTGTATGGGCAACCAGCACAGCCCGACCGCGACTCGACATACCGACTGTGATGTAGCGGTCCTCGCTCGTGGAATGGTCGGGGTCGAAGACGGTTATGCCCAGAGGGTCTCGCAAGACGGTAGCCGCTTCTCCGAAGGCAACGCCGTGCTTGTGGAGGTTCCTTTCCGCCTTCTCAGGGTTCCATTCGAACTCGATCATCGAGCTTCACCATGCCATAACCACGACCGACATACTCACACAGAGAGTGTACACGAGGGGGTACAAAAGGTAAAGCTCGGATTGAATCCACCGCCGACAGGCGGAACTGATATGATATCCTGTAGTGAATACCCGCCGAGCGAAGTGGCCGTTCACGAGCCAGATGCAGCGAGGGGACTTCCAGGGTCGGCCCCTGTTTTGATCTTTAACGCATATCACGATGCACGCAATCGTCCACTTCCGTGTTCCCGACACACACATGCTACTATCCTCGACATCCGCGCGTGCCGGCAACTCTCAGGCTCGGACGCGGATTCGCTCGGGCTCCACGATCCATAGCTGGCCGCGACAATCGGCGGTCTTGAGCACCTCCAGCAGGCGGCGAATGACGCGGAGGACTTCAGGGGTGCTCTGCTTCACCAGTCGCAGGACAAGTAGGCCGGGGTACTCCGCAGGCGGATACGTGCGGATGTCGGCGAAGTCAGTATCGAGCGTAATGAGGGCTCGGTTCCTACGCGGGTAAGCGGACGATTCGCTCGTGGGACAGTTCGGCCGCATAGGCGATGGCGGCTCGCACAGCCTCCGGCGTCAGGGCCGGATAGCTGGCGACGATCTGCTCGACGCTCTGGCCATCCGCCAGGTTGTCCAAGACGACCGAGACCATGATCCGCGTGCCCTTGATGCACGCTTTGCCGTGGCATACCTGTGGGTCCACTGCGATGTAATCCGTCCAGTTCATGCATATAGCCTATTCGAAAAGCCACGTGGAGTAAAGAGGTCACACAGAAGATGACCCCAGGCAACGGAGCCGAGCGTCAGTTACCCCGCTGTGATCCGCGTTTATCAGCGTTCATCCGTGGTTGAAGAGCAGTCATCAGTTCTCAATTGGCGTTCCCGGTATGCCAAGCGTCGCGCGTTGTGCGTGGTCCTCCGACCTTTTCACCTTTCTCCTCACTCTGGAGTCTCTGTGCCTCTGTGGTGAAGATTCTCTGCGGGGGCTTCGTTAGTCCCGGCGGGACAAGGGTTTGCAGGACAGGAATATTTTCCTGGTTTGTTGTATTTTTGTTGAACCCTGATCGTGGCTATGGTATACTGTTCATATTCGCCGCTGTGTGGCGGCGGTGAAGCGTGAAGCGTACATCACACATTTGGAAGGATTGTCATGGCGACGATGGCACAGATCCAGGCGAATCGGTTGAATGCCCAGAAATCCACGGGTCCGCGGACGCCGGAAGGCAAGGAACGGGCCTCGCAGAATCCGATCAAGCATGGGCTCTTGGCTCGGGAGGCGGTCATCCAGGGGGAGGACCCGGAGGAATTCGAGATCTACCGGGAGGGGATGCTCCAGGAGCTGACGCCGGCCGGAGCGGTGGAGGCGATGCTCGCGGAGCGGGTCGTTGGGCTCTCCTGGCGGTTGCAGCGCGCCGAGCGGCTCCAGACCGCGGCCTTTGCGGCACTCGACGATGGCGAGCCGACGGACCTGCTGGAAGCCCGGCTCGAAGAGTGGAAGCAACTCAAGGGCAGCGAGTGGGATCGGGGCATCGCCGGCGTGGTCGAGGAGAACGCTACTTTGGGCAAGGTGGTCGTCGCGGACTTCGCGGAGGCGCGGGTCCTGGACCGGCTGCTGATGTACGAGCGGCGGATCGAGAGCAGCCTGTACCGGACGATGGCCCAACTACGCCAGGAGCGGCAGGCACGGGCGACGGCCCGGCCTGGGGAAGTTCCCCGTTGGGAAAGCGGCCTTCCGGCGAGCCAGGAGTCCAGAGCATCGGCGGAATTGGCTTCGTTTGACACAACACCATCGCCGGAGGGAACGGAAAGTGCGACCTGTCAGGCCTTGGGCGGTGGCTCTTCCAACTTCACACTTCAAACATCGCACTTCACACTCGCAGAGAAGATAACGCCTTACGGCGTCACTACAAACCTGCCGGCCGGAAATCATGGGCGGGACGCCCATGCTACTCACGGGCAAGATGCCCGTGCTACGGAGGCGCCTTGCGGTCCCGGGCCAAATCCCGCGCAGGCTCCTCCTGGCAACGCTGCGGTCACTGCGAACGACGACAGTAGAGCGACGCGACCGCCAGGCGAAACGCTTCACGCTTCGCCATCGATCGTGCGAAACGAACCCGATTTCGGCGGGAGGGCCGGCCTGCGGTAGGCGCCGCCTTCGCGGGGTCGCCGGGCACGGGGCTCCAAATTGCCCATCCTCCGGCGAAGCGTCCGGAAAAAATCATCAAAGAGAAAGACCGCGAGTTGCCGATAAGAAACTGGGTACTATGGCAAAGAACGGGGTTTTTACAGTTTTTTCACCTTGACATGCTGTGGGTGACAGGTTAAGGTGGGACAGTAAGGCAAACTGAGTGGGCCTTCTGTCAAATGGATTTGGCGAAAAAGGAAGGGCAAGGATGAAGGATCTATTTACCACCGGCGAGGCCGCAGACATTTGTCGGGTCAGTCAGCAAACGATCATCCGTTGTTTCGACTCGGGCCGGCTCCGGGGCTTCCGGGTGCCGGGCTCGAAGTTCCGACGCATCCCCCGTGCGAATCTGATCAAGTTCATGCGGGACAACAGCATCCCGCTGGACAACCTGGACTCGGGGCGCAAGAAGGTGCTGGTCGTGGACGATGATGCGGAGATCGTGGAGCTGATCACGGACATCCTGACGCGCGACGGGCGCTATGAGATCCGCACGGCGTCGAGCGGATACGAGGCCGGGATGGTGACGCAACTGTTCCGCCCGGACCTGATCCTGCTCGACTACATGCTGCCGGATGTCAACGGCAACGTCGTGTGCCAGACGATCCGCAGTAACCCGGAGTTCGAGAACACGCGGATCATCATCGTCAGCGGCGTCATCAAGCAGGAAGAGATCGACCAGCTCTTCAAGTCCGGCGCGGAGTCGTTCATCCGCAAGCCGTTCGACATCTCGGAACTCACCGAGAAGGTCAATGCGGCCTTGCAGTTGGTCGCCTGAGAGCGCCGCAAGGCGACAAGGGGACCGGACAGGAGTCGGAGTGAGGGTGAACCGCGCCATCGGTGGCGAGTGGAGACCCCCAGACGGAGAGAACGCAGGGTAGCCGCATGGCGAAAAGGTACATCGATGCGACGGCGTCCCGCAAGGTGGAGCTGGCCGTCAACGAGCTGGACTCGCTGTCGGTCCCGCCGTGCGTCGCTGTGCAGTATCTCACGAAGCTGGCGCAGAGCCGCTTCTCGCCGGCATCCGTCGTGGAAACGCTCGAATGCGAGCCCGCCTGTGCGGCGGCCATTCTCTCGCTCGCGCAGCGCCGGGCCGCGGGCCCGGTTCTGCAGCGTCACTCGGTGCGCCTCGTTCTCGACCGCCTGGACGCGGACGACGTTCGAGACGCCCTCCTGCAAACCAAGGTCACCGCGGGTTTCGAGATCGACTTCGCCGATCAGCAGCTTGGCTCGCCGGACCGCAAGGACCTGATCCTGCACAGCGTCGCGGTCGCCCATTGCGCCCGTCGGCTCGCGGAGGCGGCCCCCGGCGTCGATCCGCAGCTCGCCTGGTCCGCCGGCTTGCTGCACGACATCGGCAAGTTCGCCTTGCAGGACGTCATGCCCAAGAGCCTGGCCGCCATGGCCCGCGAGGCGGAGGCGACAAACCTCGCCCTGTACCGAGTTGAGCACGAGCACCTCGGCACCAACCACACGCTGCTCGGCAGGCAGCTCGCCCAACGCTGGCGCCTGCCCGAGCCAATTATGCTGGCGATCTGGCTGCACCATCGGGACGCCGCCGCGCTCGAGTCAGTGGCGGAGGCGAGAATCGCCCTGTTGGTGAAGGCCGCCGACAACATGGCGCGTCGCGCGGGCATCGGCCAGTCCGGTAGTTTCGATGCTCCCGATCCCCTCGTCGAGATCGGCGAATCGGTCGGAATCGCGGTCAAGACGCTCCAGCAGATCATCGACGATCTCCCGGCGGAGGTCAAACGTCGGTCCGAGGCTCTCGGTCTGGAGATCCCGCGGGCCACCGCCAGGTACTGCGACCTGATCCAGGCAACGGCCGCTGACCTCGCGAGGAAACACACGAAGCTGTCTGCGGAAGGACGCTCCCTCGCGGCCGCCTCCGGATATCTGGGCTTTGCCCAGGAGTTCCTGAACGAGGTCAGTTCGAGCGTCGCGGCCATCGACCTGGCTGAGGAATTCGCCAAGCGGTGGCAGCGGTTCTTCCAGACCGGCACGGTTTGCATCTGCCTGACCGCCGGCCCGCGAGAGGGAGCCATCGACGCCGCGATCGTCGAAGCCCTCGGCCATAGCCACAAGACCGTTTTGGAGGCCCCCGCGGAGGACTCGCCTGTCCCCAAGTCTCTGGCAAACCAGTTCGCCGTGCTCGACGCACAGGACCGCGTGGAATGGCTCCTGGAGCAACTCGAAGTCGATTTCAACCGCGGCCAGACGAAGGTCCTTCCCCTGCTCTCGGACGGCCAGGCGATTGGCCTGGTGGTTTTCGAGCTGAGCTACCCTGCCGACGCGGGTCTGTTCGCGGAGCGATTCGAGACAGCCGCCTCGCTGGCGGGCACGGTCCTTGGCCTGGCACTTGCCAACGAGCGACGAGAACGCCTCGCGGAACGACTGTCCCACGAGAACGGCCGGCCCAAGTCAACGACATCTCGGGCCAGCCCGATGGGAAGCGCCGTCGAGGCTTTGGCGGAGATGGCCGCGGGCGTCGCCCACGAGCTGAACAATCCGCTGTCGGTCATCACCGGCCGGGCGCAACTGATCGCCCAAGCGGAATCCGACGGCCAGAAGCGCAATGCCCTGGAGAAAATCGTCGAGAACGCCCGCGAGGCATCCAGCCTGGTGGACGACCTGATGGCCTACGCCCAGCCGCCGGCGCCTCGCGTCGGTCCGTCGGATATCCGACAGATCATCGACGAGGCGATCGATCTGGCCCGACAGAAGACCGGCGCCGAGCATATCAACGCGCAAGTCCAGGTCGCACAGGATGTTACAAACGCCACGGTGGACTCGGCGCAGATTGCCTCGGCCCTGGCCAATATCATCGCCAACGCGGTCGAGTCCTACGCGGATGCGACGGGACCGGTCAAGATCGCGGTCGAAGCGGGGGATGCGGGCCTGACCCTCAAGGTCAGCGACCTCGGCAGCGGGATGGACGAGGCCACCATCAAGAAAGCGGCCAGCCCGTTCTTCTCGGCCAAACCCGCCGGGCGCAAACGCGGCATGGGTCTGGCGTTCGCCAGCCGTCTCGTTCAGCTCAACGGCGGCACGATCGAGCTCGAAAGCCAGCCCGACCACGGCACCACAGTGACGGTGACTCTGCCCACCGCGTGACGAGCCGGCAGACCATCCATCCGGCCCGGCGCCCTTGGCCCACCGGGCGACAATCCAGGCATATCGCCTGGTTTCTTGGCAAAATTCCCCGAAAAATACGTAGTTGTAACAATTGATTTCGCGTTCCGACAATCCGTATACTGGCATGTGAACCTGTCCCGGGAGGGAAGGTGGCGGACAGCCCCAGGCAGAGTTCTGGTGTAAAACTAAAGCTCTGTGGCAGGCAGGGTGTGGGGTCGCAGGACGACGCTTGCACCTCACACCTTGCTTGTGCCTGCACGGCGGCTCATGGTCACTCGCGGAGCACCCACCCGCCGAGCGATTCCATTCCTGGCTTGTCACGAGCCGCCCATGTCTCGATGACGAGTCGGCTTCGAGTCCCAGGTCAAGAGGCCGCTGGGTCCCTGCATCCTGCGGGCTGACGGTCGGCCGCTTGCGATTCGTGTCCCGGGTCCCAACGCGCGGGCGACCCGTCTGCGGTGAGTCCGAGAACATCGCCCGTAAGGCTTCGCGACCCGGATTCTCGCGTCCTGTCGTGCCGCGTCGGCTCAGCGTCGGGCGGACCCCACCGATGATACATCGCTGTTTATGGGGCGACCGGCCCGACGGACAATCTACGCCCGACGCGACTAAAGCATCTCCAGTGCAGGGCCGAACTTATGCATTGGGTTTCGGCCCCAAGAGAAGAGCCGTGCGCCATATTCCCATACGGAGGAGGCCCAATAGGCGTCCTTAGACGTGGAGACCTATGAGTCAGACCGAACGACATAGACGACTGCGCCTGCTGCTGAACCGGGTCAACAGGCAACGCAAACAGCAGGCCAGCAAGATCGATATCCTGTGCAACGACTTGATTTCCGCCCAGCGGGCCTTCATTCAGAGACTCTACACGATCAGCTTCGCGGCCCAGTTCTACAAGTCCCTGTTGGGCAGTCTGGACCTCAACCAACTGCTGGCCCGGGCCGACCGACAAATCCGCCAGGAACTGCCCGGAACCGGCGTGGCTTTCTACCTCCGGCAGGCGGACGGCTGCGAGCTCTATTCCTTCGCGGGCGATGAGATGTTCGCGTGCCAACAACAAGGACCTCAGGAGCACCTCACCTCGGAACTGGTCGATGGAATCTGCAAGTCCAACAAGACCTGCACGCTCGCCGAGCTGTCCAGTTTGGATCTGGGCGAGGACCTCAAGCAGTTGGCCAGGTTCTCGATCGTGACGCTCCCGCTGAGCGATCTGGGCCGATCTCTGGGATTCACGCTCCTGTGGCGTCCGGCGCCGCTGATCGTGACGGCAGAGGAGACCCACAAGATCGAGTCGGTGATGTGCGGCCTGTCGCAGGCGATTCGTGCCGTCCGGGTGCCCCTGGCCTCGGGCGGATGACCAGCCTGGGACGCCGGGAAGAATTCCCTTGTGTCGGTTGTCGCAATTGCGGATAATCGTGAAAGCGTCCTTTTTTATGCAGATCATGGAACCTTGTCGGTCCGCGTCGGTCCGGTCCTGTGGCGGACACCGTTTCGGGCGGGATCAGATCATGGCTCGGCAAAGTCGAGAGAGAATGGGGAGTACGATCTATGAGTGACATGCCGGTCAATCCGAACAACATGATCGAGACGAGCGACAGCCTCGAAGCCGTCGCGGTGTTCCGCACCTGGAAGAGCATCTTTTTCGCCATCGTGCTGATCTGCCTGGTCCTCGTCCAGGCGGCCTTCTGGGCGGTCGATCTGCGTCTCGTCAAGGCCACCGGAACGCCTGCCGCACCGACGGCGGAAGCCACGACGCCGGACGCAACGACACCCGCAGCCGAGAGCACGACCGCGGACGAGGCATCCCCCGGCGGCCTGCTCGGCAAACTCGATTATGAGCGGGTCGCCCGCATCACCGGCGTCGCTAACGGCATCCTCATCGTCTCCGCCATCCTGTTCGCCATGACGGTCTTCTTCTGCCTGATGGTCTCCCTCGTGGGCAGACTCGGCGGCATCAATCATATCTCCCGCGCGTTCATCCTGTCCCTGATCATGGTGGCTTTGATCATCCCCTGGCAGGAGCTCTTCGAATCCTACGTGGTCGGGGTCGTCTACGGACCCGGCGCGATCGAGGACGGGCTCGTGTACAAGGCCGAAGGCATGGCGAATCTGGTCTTCTACTACCTCCGCTTCTGCGGCCTGTGGCTCGTCGCCCTGCTGTTGCTGATCATGACCCAGATCCGCAGCAGTCGGTGGTCCAAGTCGATCATCCGCAGACTCGAGATCATCTGAGCCCCGGCGCCGTCTTATGACCATGCCAAGGATCGGCTTCATCGGGATCGGCATCATGGGCGAGCCGATGGCGCGAAATCTGCTTCGCGCAGGCTACTCGCTCACCATACACACGCGGACCCGGTCCAAAGCCGAGGCACTCCTGAATGAGGGCGCCCGATGGGCCGACAACCCGAGAGACGTGGCGCACGCCAGCGACATCGTGATCACGTGCGTGACCGATACGCCCGACGTGCGGGCGGTTCTGCTCGGTCCCGGCGGGGTCATCGAAGCCGCGAGGGAAGGCCTGACCTGCATCGACATGAGCACGATCTCGCCCACGGAAACCCGCAGGATGGGAGCGATCCTTGCGGAACGAGGCGTCACACTCATCGATGCCCCCGTCAGCGGCGGCCAGATCGGCGCTATCGAGGCCAAGCTGTCCATCATGGCAGGCGGTCCGGCCGAGGCGGTCGAGAGAGTCCGCCCGATCCTGGAGACGCTCGGCCGCACCGTGACACACTGCGGCCCGCTCGGCTTCGGGCAGACCACCAAGCTCGCCAACCAGGTCATGGTGATCCACACCATCATGAGCGTCGCGGAGGGACTCGCCTTCGCAGAGAAGGCCGGCCTGGATCTCGAGACCACGCTGAAAGTCACGACCGCGGGCGCCGCGGGCAGTCACTCGCTAAAGGTTCTGGGTCCCAAAGTCGTGGCCGGCGATCTGAAGCCCGCCTTCATGGTGGATCTTCAGCAGAAGGACCTGCGCCTGGTTCTCGAATACGCCGAGCAGATCGGCCAGCCCCTGCCGGGAACCGCCCTGGTCAAGCAGCTCTTCGCGGTCCTCCAGGCTCAGGGCCGCGGCCGCGACGGCACTCACGCCCTCATCGACGTCCTCCGCCAGCTCGCCGGCCGCAAGGCATGACGACTCACAGGGTTCCGCCTCCCGCCGCGGTCCGTCGGACCCGCTCGCCGCGTTCTGCAACTCGTCCCCGATACGAAGACAGTTAAAGCTTAAACGGATTCCGCTGAAGAACTCCGGTTTGTAGAGGGTGGGGATTGTCTTTCCGGCGGATCGTTTACGTCGTGCGACTCCGGGGAGGAGGCGGCCTTGGGACCGTGCGACAGATCGTCCGCCGTTGCTCTC